>CAXXPK010000004.1:0-95118 GCA_963678075.2 Rhodospirillaceae bacterium
TCGATATCGGGACCATGCACCAGAATCAGCGCGCCGTCCCCGGCTTGCGCCAGGATGCCGGACAGGCGGGTGATTTCCACCGCGCGGGCGGCGGCGCGGCGGCGCCACCGCCGCCGGTGGTGGGCGAACAGTCCGCCAAACACGACGACGACGGCCAGAAATCCAGCCGCCGCGTCAAGCCAGGGAGAAAAGTCGGGTCAGCGCCGGAAACGTCATCGCCGAGCCCTCTCTCCCAATTGCGCATTCTCCGGCGGGACCGCCGGAAGATCTGTCAGTAGCGATATTCCTCCGGCTTGAAGGGGCCGTCAACCGACACCCCAATATAGGTCGCCTGCTCCGGGCTCATCTTCTGGAGCTTCACGCCCAGCTTGCCGAGGTGCAGCGCCGCGACCTTTTCGTCCAGGGTCTTCGGCAGGACGTAGACCTTCTTTTCATAGGCCTGCGGGTTGTTCCACAGTTCGATCTGCGCCAGCACCTGATTGCTGAACGAGGCGCTCATCACGAAGCTGGGGTGGCCGGTGGCGCAACCCAGGTTGACCAGGCGGCCTTCGGCCAGGATGATGATCCGCTTGCCGTCGGGGAATTCCACCTCGTCCACCTGCGGCTTGACCGGCAGCCACTTGAAGTTGCGCAGGCCCGCGATCTGGATTTCGCTGTCGAAGTGGCCGATGTTGCAGACGATGGCGCGATCCTTCATCGCCCGCATGTGATCGACGGTGATCACGTCGATGTTGCCGGTGGCGGTGACGAAGATGTCGCCACGGGGCGCCGCTTCCTCCATGGTCGTGACTTCGAAGCCTTCCATCGCCGCCTGCAGGGCGCAGATCGGATCGACTTCGGTGACGATGACGCGGCAGCCGACGCGGCTGAGCGAATCCGCCGATCCCTTGCCGACGTCGCCGAAGCCCGCGACTACCGCGACCTTGCCCGCCATCATCACGTCGGTGCCGCGGCGGATGCCATCGACCAGCGATTCGCGGCAGCCGTATTTGTTGTCGAATTTCGACTTGGTGACGCTGTCGTTGACGTTGAACGCCGGAACCAACAGCGTGCCCTCGCGCGCCATTTCATGCAGACGGTGCACGCCGGTGGTGGTTTCCTCGGAAATGCCGCGCACGTCGGCCATCAGGTCCGGGAACTTTTCGTGCATCATCTTGGTGAGGTCGCCGCCGTCGTCCAGGATCATGTTGGGGTGCCAGCCGTTCGGCCCCAGGATCGTCTGTTCGATGCACCAGTCGGCTTCCTCAAGGGTTTCGCCCTTCCAGGCGAACACCGGGACGCCCGCCTTGGCGATGGCGGCGGCGGCATGGTCCTGGGTCGAATAGATGTTGCACGAGCTCCAGCGCACGTCCGCGCCCAACGCGATCAGGGTCTCGATGAGGACGGTGGTCTGAATCGTCATGTGCAGGCAGCCCGCGACGCGCGCGCCCTTTAGCGGCTGCTTCGGCCCGTATTCGGCGCGCACCGCCATCAGGCCCGGCATTTCGACCTCGGCAAGGACGATTTCCCTGCGGCCCCAATCCGCCAGACCGATGTCCGCGACTTTGTAATCGGTGAATTCCGTCATCTCGTCCTCTCCGTGAACGTCTGCCCGCCGCCGTTGTTTGCCGCGGAACTGAATCGCGGGATCATATAGCACAGTCTTTCCCCGCCTCAACCCATTATCCGGTTCGGCCCTGGCGGGGGGTGCGCGGGCGACGCCGGGTGATATATACCAAGCATCTCTTTGCAAAGGATCTCGCCATGGAGCAGGTCGTCGGTGTCTTCGCGCCGGTTTTCGGAATCGCCCTGTTGGGCTTTCTGTGCGGGCGTTTGAGGCTGCTGGGTCCCGCCGGGCCGACCGTGCTGTCGCGCTTCGTTTTTTCGTGGCGATGCCGCCCCTGATTTTCGTGACCTTGGCCACTCGCCGCCTCGACGGAGGTCGCCCACTGGGGATACCTGGCGTCCTATTTCCTGGCGATTCTGACGGGCGGTCTGGTCTTTCTGGCGTTGGGCTGCGCCGTCTTCAAGGAAAGCGGCGCCAAGCTGGCGCTGGGCATTTTCGCGTCGATCAACGGCAATGCCGGATATCTGGGGATTCCGATCTGTCTGTATGCCTTCGGTTCGCCGTTGCCCGCCATTCTGGCCACCGTCGTTCACATGATCTGTGTCTATCCGGGGCTGCTGACCTGGATCGAACTGGACCTTGCCCGTCGGTTGGGCGCGCCGATCACCTCGCCGGCGGCGAAGATCGGCCAGATTTTCCTGGTGGTGCTGAAGAACCCGCTGTTGATGGCGACCTTCCTGGGGGTGGCGGCGGTGGCGACCGGGGTCGTCTTGCCGCAATGGGCGGAACGGACCTGCAATCTGCTGGGGCGCGGCGCGATTCCGGTGGCGGTGTTCGCCCTGGGTCTGACCTTGGCGGAAAAGGACGTCGGGGCGGTGGGCGGAGACATCCGCGAAATCGCGGCGGCCAGCGCCGTCAAGCTGGCGCTGATTCCGCTTTTGGCGTTCGCGCTGGGGCGGTTCGTCTTTGGGCTGGACGCGTCGGCGCTGACCTCCCTGGTCTTCGTCGCGGCACTGTCATTGCCGAAGAACGCCTTTATCCTGGCGCAACGCTACGGCATCTATGTGCGGTGCGCGGCGATGACGGTGTTCGTCACCACCTTGGCTTCGGCGGTCACCTTGCCCCTGGTCCTGTATGTGCTGGGTGGCAACAAGATCGCGCCCTGAGCGTTGTTTAGTCCCTGCAACGATCATTGAATTCGGCGACCAGGCGGCGGATTTCGGCGCCGTCGGATTGCCGTAGCACCGCCCGGACCAGGGCGTCCGCCGCGTCCGCCTCGATGCTGCGGACCTGTTCCTTGACCAGAAGCAGGTTGGATGGCGCCATCGACAATTCGGCGATGCCCATGCCCAGCAGCAACCCGGTATAGCGCGGGTCGCCCGCCACTTCGCCGCAGACCGAAACCGGAACGTTGGTCCGGCAGGCGGCGCGCGTCCTCGCGGATTTTGCGAAGGTCGTCGGTGACGTGGCTGACGGCGGTCCGGAAGCGACCGATTTCATCCTCTATGCGATTCGCAGGGATGCTGTATTCGACCACCGACAGGCCGCCGGTTTCGTGCACGTAGGCGATGCCCAAGGCAACGCCGGGCCTGACCCCGACACCATGCATGATGCGGGTCGGCAATTCCGGGATTGGGTGATCGTCAATCTTCATGGAACTTGGCTTCCACCAGGGCGCACAGGGCGTCAAGCGCCGCCGCCGCATCGTTGCCTTCCGCCGACAGGCCTATCGTACAACCGATTCCCGCCGCCAGCATCATCAGTCCCATGATCGATTCGCCGGATACCGTCTGGCCGTTCTTCGAAACCTGGACCCATGCGTCGAACCCGCCGGCCAGCTTGACGAACTTGGCGGCGGCACGGGCGTGCAGACCGCGTATGTTGCGAATTTTCACCTCGCGGCTGGCGGGATTTGTGGTGCTCAACGCTTCACTCCGTCGGTCTTCGAACACGGGTTACGACTGGGACAGCAGCTTGGAGGCGACGTTGATGTACTTTCGTCCGGCTTCCTGCGCGCTCATCACCGCGTCGTTCAAGGGCTCGGTGTTTCGCACCGAGGCCAGTTTGATCAGCATCGGCAGGTTGACCCCGGCGATCACCTCGATCCGGGTCTTGTCCATGATCGAAATCGCCAGATTCGACGGCGTGCCGCCGAACATATCGGTCAATACCATGGCGCCGTCGCCTTCGCTGACTGCGGCGACGCTGTCCATGATGTCCTGGCGTCGGCGCTCCATGTCGTCATCGGGGCCGATGCATACCGCCTTGATGCGTTCCTGAGGGCCGACCACGTGTTCCAGGGCGGCGATCAGTTCCTCGGCCAGACGACCGTGGGTGACAAGTACCATGCCGATCATGCGCGCTTCGTTCCTTCCCCTTTGCGCCGAGCCAACCGATCGCGGGCTTCTTCGGAAGCCGTCCCCCCGCCTGGTTCCAAATCGTCCAGGCGGCTTTCGGTGTCAGGTCTCGGGCGATTGTAGCTCCCGATGGCGGACCGAGGTGCCGTACCCCGCCTCGGTCAGCCACTGCCCCAGACGCTCGGCGACGAACACCGAACGGTGACGCCCCCCGGTGCATCCCACCGCCAGCGTCAGATAGCTTTTGCCTTCGGTCACGTAACGCGGCAACAGCGGCTCCAACAGGCCGGTCAGTCGCGCCATGAACTCGGGAAAATCCGGATCCGCCGCGACATAGGCCTGTACCGGAGCATCGCGTCCGGTCTGCTCGCGCAGAACCGGATCATAGTGCGGATTGCGTAGGAAGCGCACGTCGAAAACCAGATCCGCCTCGCGCGGCAGGCCGCGACGGAACGAAAACGAGGTGACGAACACATGCAGACCGGTGGCGGCCAGGCCGTAGCGGGAAAACAGCATGGTCTTCAACGATCCGGGCGGCAGGTCCGAGGTGTCGATGACGTCGTCGGCGCCATCCTTGATCGGGGCCAGGAGTTGCCGCTCCAGAGCGATTCCATCGACCAGAGGGCGGTCCACCGCCAGGGGATGGCGGCGCCGGGTCTCGGTATAGCGGCGTTGCAACACGTCGTCGTCGCAATCCAGGAACACGATGCGCGGGCGCAAGCCCCCCACCTGTTCCAGGTCGCGCAGCAGGCGTTTGATCGACTCGATGTCGAAGTCGCGGGTGCGGATATCCACCCCGATCGCCAGCGGACGCCGCACCCCCTGGTATTCGGCCCAGGTGGTCGCCTCGTCGCCGACCATGTGGCGCAACAGGAACAGCGGCACGTTGTCCACCGCCTCGTACCCCAGGTCCTCGAAGGTCTTCAAGGTGGTGCTTTTGCCCGCCCCGGACAGGCCGGTGATCAGCACCACCTCGCGGGAAGCGGATGAAGTGGGTGGATTGGCCATCAGTTCACCCTGTCGCGGCGGCCAAGCACCGTGTCCAGCGCCACCGTCACCACCTGCGGCGCCGAGGCGGCGAAGGAAAAGACGCGGATGGCCGGAACCTCGATCCCCAGGATGTCGCGGACGAGCGAGTCCGGCATGCGTTCGACCTGCGTCGGGTCGGCGACCAGATCGACCGCCAAGGCGACCGGAAAAAGATCCGCCGCCGTCGCCGCGCCGGGAACCGTGACCAGCCCCAGGCCCCGCACCTCCATGAAACCCGAGATGCTGGGTGGACAGGCCGCCCACAGGCGCCCATCGCGGGCGATGACGCGGGTCTGGTCGTCGACGATCAGCCGCCCGCCCGCCGCGATCAGCCGCAGCGCCAAATCGGATTTGCCGCAGCCCGGCGCGCCGGAAAGCAGCACCGCGTGATCGTCGATGGCGACGGCGGAGGCATGGTGGTTGGCTTCGATGTCGGGTCGAATCTGGTCCATGTCGTCACCGTCGCGCGGCCCGCGCCGCCTGTCAATGCCCGAGGCCGTTCGGAAGTCGTGGGAAGGCCATGATGAAGCGGGCGCCCGAACAACCGGGGCCGTCGACATCGCGGCGGTTGATCGCGGAAATCCGGCCGCCCACGCCCTCGACGATCTGTTTCGAGATCGCCAGCCCCAGGCCCGAGTGGGTACCGAATTTTTCCCCCGGCGGACGTTCGGAATAGAAGCGTTCGAAGATCGTCGCTTCCTTGCCCTCGGGGATGCCCGGTCCTTCGTCGTCGATCTCGATCACCGCCATTCCGGCGAAGGCGCCGGTCCCGGCATGGGCGCGCAGGGTGATGGTCCCCCGGGGCGGGCTGAAAGTCACCGCGTTGCGGATCAGGTTGCGGAACACCTGCACCAAGCGGCCTTCCGATCCCAGAACCCACAGTTCCTCGGGGTCCGGTAGATCCAGCACGATGTTGGGCGCGTTGTCGTCGTGTTGCAGGCTTTCGACTTCGACCAGGGCGCCCATCATGGCGCGCAGATTCAAGGGGACGGCGGTCACCTTCAGCAGTTCGGCATCGACTCGCGACAGATCGGCGATGTCGCTGATCAGGCGGTCGATGCGTTGCACGTCCTCGGCCAGGATCGCCAGCAAACGGCGCCGCGCTTGCGGGTCGTCGATGCGGCTGACGGTTTCGACCGCGCTGCGCATCGAGCTCAATGGATTCTTGACCTCGTGCGCGATGTCGGCGGCGAAGCGCTCGGTCGCCTCGATACGGTTCCACAGAGCCTCGGTCATCTGGCCCAGGGCCAAGGACAAATCGCCGATTTCATCGTCGCGGCGCGACAGGTCGGGGATGGCGCCGCGCCCGCCAAGGCCGCTTTGCACCAGCGTCGCGGCGCGGGCCAGACGGCGCACCGGATGCACGATGGTTCCCGCCTGGTACAACGACAGCAGGATGGTGACCCCCAGGGTGAACAGAAACAGCCTTAGTATCGCTTTTCTGACCTGGAAGACGCTGGCATCGACGGCATCGGTGGTGGCGTTGACCAGGACCGCGCCGACCACCTGCTTGTAGTATTGCACCGGAACCGCGACGCTGAGCACGTTGGTGGGGTCGCCGCGACGCATGGCCTCGGCGGTTTCGCCGTAGCGCAGGGCGGCCTCCAGCTCTTCATAGGCGGAGACCGGGTCCGCCGGCGCTTCAGCATAAGGGGGCGCGGCGCCGCCTGACGACAGTCTTCCCAGCAGGCGCACCACGCGGTCGTTGAACATGCGGAGCAGGCGGTCGGCGGCGGGATAAAGCCGGGGCGGCGGCAGGCCGGAGATTTCGACCAGTCCGCCGGAGACGAACAGGTATCGGCTGTCGGCCAAAAGCACGCCGGAGGCATCGAACAGCCGGACCCGCCGTCCGCTGTGCACTGAAAGACGGCGCACCATGTGGCGGGCCTGTTCCGGCAGCAGGCGGTAGCCGTGTCCGCCGCCGAACAGGGCGGCCGGGATGTTGTCACTTAAATCACGGATCGGCTGATCGGCGGTGACCGAGCTTTCCGCCACCGCCGAGGCGATCATCTCGCCTTGTTCGCGCAGGGATTCCAGTTCCGAACGCAAAAATCCCTGCTCGTAGGTGTCGGGGTAAAGCGCCCCCATCACCAGAAAGACCGGCGCCAGCAGGTTGACCGCCAGAATCTTGCGGGTCAGCGGCGATATCCCCCGCAGCCGCCGCGCTAGCGCGGCGGGGTCGATGCGCCGGGGCTCGCTCCCGCGCGGCGGGATCAACGCCATGGTGTCGGCTCCGGCGCGGGGGGGGGGGTTCGTCGCATCCGTCTACTCAATCTTCTCGCGATAGCGATAACCGACGCCGTAGAGGGTTTCGATGTTGGCGAAGGTGTCGTCCTCGTCGCGGAATTTCTTGCGGATGCGTTTGATGTGGCTGTCTATGGTGCGGTCATCGACGTAGATGTGCTCGCCATAGGCGACGTCAATCAACTGATCGCGGCTTTTGACGTGGCCGGGGCGCACCGCCAGGGCCTGCACGATCAGGAATTCGGTCACCGTCAGGTCAACCGGACGGCCCTTCCACGCGCACATGTGGCGCGATGGGTCGAGCACCAAGTCGCCGCGCATCAGGGCCTCGCCGGACATGGTGTCGGGATCGGATCCGGACAGCCGCCGCTGGCGATTAACCTCGCCGCGGCGCAGCAGGCTGCGAATGCGCTCCACCAGCAGGCGTTGCGAGAAGGGCTTCTTGATATAGTCGTCGGCGCCCATTCGAAGGCCCAGGACCTCGTCCACTTCCTCGTCCTTCGAGGTCAGAAGGATCACCGGAACCGCCGAATTCTTGCGCAATTGCAACAGCATTTCCATGCCGTCCATGCGCGGCATCTTGATGTCGAGGACGACAAGATCCGGTGGTTGCGCGGCTATCCCGGCCAGCCCCTCGGCACCGTCGTGGCACATGGCGACCTGGAAGCCCTCGGCCTCCAGCGCGATCGAAACCGACGTCAGAATGTTCCGATCGTCATCGATCAGGGTAATTAAATAGGACACGGTCTTATTCTCCCTGCGCAGCGTTGAGGACTTCGTCGGTACAAGGCGATTGTGTCAAAAGTCGCGCGCCCGCCCGCGCCCGGACATTATCGATCGCGATATCGGATATCGCCGCCGGAGCGGCCGACGCGGTCGGAAGCCAGGGAACGGCAATGCGTGTGCGAAAAAGCCGAAGAGTCATCGCCTCCCCCCTGGTAACCACTCGATCACGGAACATATCTTACGAGCTAGGCGATAATCGTCCACAGCAATTCGTCGTCTTTCGGTATGTGTTCGGTTTCGGTCGGCGCCGAAGCACAGTGCCTTGGGCAAGGACGGACGACCGGGATGACCGGTCCGCAAGGGAACGTAAGGTCGCTAGCGCCGCAACACGATTTGGGGAGACCTCTATTTTGGAAAATCTTGGTCCAGTCATCAGCAAGAACGGCATCGACAAGCAGGGTTTGGGCGGCGTTCGCCGCGCCTATTGGAATCTCTCCACCGCGCAACTGACCGAAATGGCGGTCAAGCGCAACGAAGGGCATCTGTCGCGCTATGGCGCGTTCGTCGCGCTGACCGGCGAACATACCGGGCGTTTGCCCAACGACAAATTCACCGTCAAGGACTCGATCACCGAGGCCACCACCGATTGGGGCAAGGTCAACATCGCCTTCGACCGCGATCGCTTCGACGCGATGGTGGGGCGGATGTACGACTATTTGATCGGCCGCGACATTTTTGTACAGGATCGCTTCGCCGGGGCCGACCCGGACCATCGTCTGGCGGTACGGATCATTACCGAGCAGGCTTGGCACGCTCAGTTCTCCCGCAACATGTTCTTGCAGCCGAGCCAGGAAGAGGCCGAGGACTTCGTGCCGGAGTTCACGGTGCTGCAGGTGCCGTCCTTCCGCGCCGATCCGACCCGCGACGGCACCCGATCCGGGATTTTCGTGATCGTCAACTTCACCCGCCGTTTGGTGATCATCGGCGGTACCTCGTATGCCGGGGAAATCAAGAAGTCGATCTTCTCGGTCTTGAACTTCCTGTTGCCGCCCAAGGGCATTCTGCCGATGCACTGTTCGGCCAATATTGGACCGGACGGCGATGCGGCGGTGTTCTTCGGCCTGTCGGGGACGGGGAAGACCACGCTGTCCGCCGATTCCTCGCGGACCTTGATCGGCGACGACGAACACGGCTGGGGGCCCAATGGCGTCTTCAACTTCGAAGCCGGTTGTTATGCCAAGGTGATCAATCTTTCCGCCGAGGCCGAACCCGAGATCTACGACACCACGCGCCGTTTCGGCACCATTCTGGAAAACGTAGTGATGAACCCCAATACCCGGCGGCTCGACCTGACCGACGACCGCTATACCGAGAATACCCGCGGTTCGTATCCGTTGTGGTTCATTCCCAATGCTTCGGAAAACGGTCGGGGCGGTCATCCGCGCAACATCATCATGCTGACCGCAGACGCCTTCGGCGTGTTGCCGCCGGTGTCCAAGCTGTCGCCGGAACAGGCGATGTATCACTTCCTGTCCGGCTACACGGCGCGCGTCGCCGGAACCGAAAAGGGCGTTTCCGAACCCTCCGCCACCTTCTCGACCTGTTTCGGTGGGCCGTTCATGCTGCGGCGCCCATGGGAATACGGCGAGCTTCTGGCCAACCTGATGCGCGAGCACAAGACCAATTGCTGGCTGGTCAACACCGGCTGGTCGGGCGGTCCCTACGGCGTCGGCAAGCGGATGAAGATCGCCCATACCCGCGCCATGGTGCACGGCGCCCTGGATGGACACCTGGAAAAGGCCAATTTTTCGCCCGATCCGGTGTTCGGCGTGTTGGTCCCCGATGCGTGTCCCGGCGTTCCGTCCGAGGTCTTGCAACCGCGTGCCACCTGGGCGGACAAGACCGCCCATGACATCACCGCGGCCAAGCTGTCGGCGATGTTCGAGGTTAACTTCAAGCAGTACGAGGAGCATGTCTCGGATGCGGTGAGGAAGGTCGCGATCCGCGTCAAGGCATAGCCCTTGACTGGGTAAAACGAAGACGCCCCGGAATTTTTCCGGGGCGTCTTCGTTTTATTCGGAAGTCAGCAGGCTTCGGCGTGCCGCTTCCCTGCGCAGGATGCTCTCGGCATCGTCGGGGCTGAGCCCCAGCTCGTTGCACAATCGGTCGAGCGCAATCTTTTCCTCTCGGGTTATCACGTCGTCGGCAAGAGCCTCGGTTACCGCCGTCTCATAGCGGCGCTGTCCGACGCGAAGCCGTTCGCTGAAGGCAGAAGCCAGGATGCCGGCGGGCAACGCCACCATGCCAACCCCGGTCATCGCAACGACGCCCCCCCAGCAGACGGCCTCCAGACGGTCACCGGCACCATGTCGCCATAGCCCAGCGTGGTCAGAGTGACCACTGCCCAGTACATGGCGGCTGGAACGTGGGGAAAACGGTGGGCTGCACCGCGTTCTCGGCCAGGAACACGAGGCTGGCCGCCACCACCACCAGCAGTCCCAGAATCGATACCAGCGCCGCGATGATTCGCGCTTCCTGCCGCAACACCTGCAACAATAGGGAGAACGCCGGAAAATGTCGCGCCAGTTTGAAAAGCTGCAACAGGCGCAGCACTTTCAGATCCACGACGGGCGTGAACGGCAGGTAGAACGGAAAGATCGCGATCAGATCGACCAGGGCCAGTGGCGAGACCACGTATCGCGCCCGCATCGCCAGACGTGCCCTCGCCGTCGTTGGTGGCGGGGTCTCGGTTTCGACGCAAGACCACACGCGAGCAAGGTATTCAACGGTGAAGATCACGACCGAAATCACTTCGCAGACGTTCAGGGTGTCGCCAGCCACGGCATGAATGGCGGGTACGGTGTCCAATACCGCAGCGGCGGTATTGAACAGAATCAGCAGCAACAAGATATCCGATATCACGCGACTGCCGTGAGCCGAGGATTCTCCGCGCGTGGCCAGAAGATTCCGCGTCCGTCGCCGTGCCGCCCTCCAGTTCATGCCCGTCCCCTCCGGTCAGTGCGCCGATGCCCAGGTCGCGCCCTGGCCGGCATCCACCACCAGCGGCACCGACAGCTCCGTCGCCCCTTCCATCACCGGCTTGATCAGGGCGATCAGGGCCTCGACCTGATCGGCCGCGACCTCGAACACCAGTTCGTCGTGGACCTGCAAGACCGCCTTGGCCGTCAGTTCGGAGTCCGTCAGCGCGCGATCCACCGCGATCATCGCCCGCTTCATGATGTCCGCCGCGCCGCCCTGAATCGGCGCGTTAATCGCGGCGCGTTCGGCGAAGGTCCGTTGCGCCGGGTTCTTGGCGGCAATCCCCGGGGTGGCGCAGACCCGTCCGAACAGGGTGCGTACATGACCATGGGCGCGGGCGAAGTCCTTGGTGGTTTCCATATAGGCGCGGATTTCCGGGTAGCGGGCGAAATAGGCTTCGATATAGGTCTTCGCCTCGCCCTGCGGGATGTTCAGTTGGCGCGCCAGACCGAACGGCGAGATGCCATAGATGATGCCGAAGTTGATCGCCTTGGCGCGTCGCCGCAGCATCGGGTCCATGCCCTCGATCGGCACGCCGAAGACCTGGGCGGCGGTGGCGGCGTGAATGTCGGCGCCCTCGGCGAAGGCCCGCTTCAGGGCCGCGACCTCGCCGACGTGGGCCATCAGGCGCAGTTCGATCTGCGAATAGTCGGCGGAGACCAGAACATTGCCCGGCGCGGCGATGAACGCCTGACGGATGCGGCGGCCCTCCTCGGAGCGGATTGGGATGTTCTGGAGGTTGGGGTCGGTGGACGACAACCGTCCAGTCGAGGTAATGGTCAGGGCGAAGGTGGTGTGGACCCGTCCGGTTTTCTTGTTGATCTGGCCGACCAGGGCGTCGGCGTAGGTGGATTTGAGCTTTTGCAGCTGCCGCCAGTCCAGAACCCGCGCGGGCAGGTCGTGGCCTTGCGCCGCCAGATCGTCCAACACTTTGGCGTCGGTGGAGTAGGCGCCGGTCTTGCCGCTTTTCTTGCCGCCCGGAAGCGACATCCTTTCGAACAGGATCTCGCCCAGCTGCTTCGGCGAGGCAAGGTTGAACGCCTCCCCCGCCAGGGCGTGAACCTGCGTTTCCAGTACCGCCATGCGGCCCTCGAAATCGCGGCTCATCGTGGCCAGGGCGGCGGCATAGATCGCCACCCCGGCGTCCTCCATCGCGAACAGAATCGGCACCATCGGTCGGTCGAAGCGTTCGTAGATGCCGATCCGGCGCTCCTGCAACAGCCGCGCCCGCAGGAAGGCGTGTAGCCGCCAGGTGATGTCGGCGTCCTCGGCGGCATAGGCGCGGGCCTGCTCCAACGGCACCTTGTCGAAGGTGATCCGTCCCTTGCCCTTGCCGCAGACCTCGGCGAAGGGGATGGTCTGGTGGTCGAGGTGCAGCCGCGCCAGTTCGTCCATGCCGTGGCCGTGGGCGCCGCCGTCCAGCGCGCAGGACATCACCATGGTGTCGTCGATGGGCGCGACGGTCAGGCCTTCGCCTGCCAGCACGTGCATGTCGAACTTGATGTTGTGGCCGATCTTCAGGACGGCGGGGGAGGCCAGTAACGGTTGCAGCAAGGCGACGGCGCGATTGACCGCGATCTGTCGCGGCGCGTCGATGTGGGCGGAACCGAAATCCAGGGTGCCGGGCTGGGCAGCGGCCTCGACTAGGCCGTGGCGCAGCGGAATGTAACAGGCGTCATTGGGCCCCAGCGCCAACGAGACGCCGACCAGTTGCGCGGTCATCGGGTCGAGGCCGGTGGTTTCGGTGTCCACCGCCACCGCGCCCAGGTCGCGGGCGCGGGCGATCCAGCGGGTCAGCGGCGCCTCGTCGGTGACCAGTTCATAGGCCGCCCGATCGACCGGCGGCAGGTCGGGCAGTGGGATGCCCCTGGCGGCGGGGGGATCCGTCGTGGGCGTTCCCGCCGAAGCCGTGGCGGTGCGCGGCGTGCCGTTGCGGGTCAGTCCGGCGGTGCGGGCGATCAGGCTGCGGAAGCCCTGCTGCTCCAAGAACGCCTTCAGGATGTCCGTGTCGATGTCGCGCACCGTCAGGTCGTCCAGATCGACGGTGATCGGCACCGCGTGGTCCAGGGTGACCAGACGCCGTGAAATCCGCGCCAGATCGGCGTGGTCGATCAGCGACTGGCGACGCTTCGGTTGCGGGATTTCGTGGGCGCGGGCCAGCAGCGAATCCAGGCCGCCGTACTGGTCGATCAATTGCGCCGCGGTCTTGACGCCGATCCCCGGCACGCCGGGAACGTTGTCGCTGGAATCCCCGGCCAGCGCCTGCACGTCGATCACCTTGTCCGGGGCGACCCCGAATTTTTCGCGCACCGCCGCCTCGTCGATGTAGCGGTTCTTCATCGGGTCGAACAGGGCGACGCCGTCGCGCACCAATTGCATCAGGTCCTTGTCGGCGGAAACCACCACCACGTCATAGCCTGCCGCGACGCCCCGGTCGGCCAGGGTGGCGATGATATCGTCGGCCTCGAACCCCTCCATTTCCAGGCGGGCCACCTGACCGGCGGTGGCGGCTTCGCGGATCAGGGGGAACTGCGGCACCAGATCCTCGGGCGGTGGTGGCCGGTGCGCCTTGTAATCGGGGTAGATGTCGTTGCGGAAGGTCTTTCTGGCCGAATCGAAGATCACCGCCAGGTGACGGGCGTCCAGATCGGCGATCAGCTTCAACAGCATCGCGGTGAAGCCATAGACCGCGTTGACCGGGGTGCCGTCGGGGCGGGTCATCGGCGGCAGGGCGTGGTAGGCGCGGAAAATGTATCCCGAACCATCGACCAGATGCAGGGTACGGCGGTTCACGCGCCGACCTCGGCGACGATGTTGGGGGCGACGAACTGTCGTCCGCAGTAGGGGCAGGTGGCCCGACCGAGCTGAAATGCCAGGCAAACATTGGGATGACCGAGCGCGCCGTTGCCGCCGTCGCAGATCGCGGCATGGGCATAAGCGGGGGTTTCGGCGGAAACGGGGGCGTTCTGCATGGCATATCCTTGGGGTTTGGGACGGTCCCGATCTTATACCAACTTCCCCGGGCTTGACAGAAGGGGCGCGTGCGCCTTTCTAAAGGGACACCTCCGTTCAGATTGGTTCCCCCATGCCCGCTCCGCCGGATTTCGCCATCGTCATCGAGGATTTGTGCAAGACCTATCGCGCCCGCGATGGCCAGACCCGCCGTCCGGCGTTGAATCGGGTGTCGTTGTCGGTGCCGCGTGGCGCGATGTTCGCGCTGCTGGGGCCGAATGGCGCGGGAAAGTCGTCCCTGATCAACGTGATGGCCGGTCTGGTGGTGAAGACCTCGGGCCGGGTCACGATCTGGGGTCACGATATCGACGTCGATGACCGACAGGCGCGGCGCGCCATCGGCATCGTGCCGCAGGAACTCAATCTCGATCCTTTTTTTACGCCGCGCGAAACCCTTGAGGTGCAGGCCGGATACTACGGCATCCCAAAGGCCGAGCGCCGCACCGACCAGATTCTCGAGACCGTCGGCCTCGCCGACAAGGCGACCGCCTATGCGCGGACCCTGTCGGGCGGAATGCGTCGCCGCCTGCTGATCGCCAAGGCGATGGTGCACAATCCGCAGATTCTGGTGCTGGACGAACCCACCGCCGGGGTCGATGTGGAGCTGCGCCAGCAGTTATGGGAAACCATTCGCGAGATGAACTCCCTGGGCCATACCATCCTGTTGACCACTCATTATCTAGAGGAAGCGCAGGACAACTGCGAAACCGTCGCGATCCTGCACCACGGCGAAGTGGTCGCCTGCGAATCGCGGGATGGGCTGCTGTCCCGTTTGCAGGACAAGGTGGTGGCGGTGCGCTTCGCCGCCGACATCGCGACGACCCCAGAGGCCTTGCATCCCTTCGCGCCCGAGCCGACGGGGCCGCGCATCCTGTCTTTCCGAGTGCGGCGCGATGACGGCGGCATTCCGGCTCTGTTGAACGCGTTGCCCGGTTGCGGGTTGGCGATCGCCGATATTTCGACCGCCGAACCCGACCTGGAGGAGGTCTTCTTGCTTCTCACCCGCGAGGAACCGGCGACCGCCCCGATTTAAGAGTTGTCGCGGCGGGGCGGGGTTGATACAGTCCCCGCCCTGCAAAGGACCGTGCGCCCGTAGCTCAGATGGATAGAGTGTCGGCCTCCGAAGCCGAAGGTCGTGGGTTCGAATCCCGCCGGGCGCACCATTTTTCTTTCGTATCCGTCCATACCCGCCCGGCACGCTCTCGTTGCCGGGTTCTTTGCTTTTCGTGGAGCTTTCCATGCTTGCCGCCGTTTTTTCCTTTCTTCCGGGTTTTCGCTGGCGGAAGGAGGCGCGCGCGGTGTTCTCGCTGGCCTGGCCGATCATCCTGGGCAATCTTACCCACATGGCGGTCTTCGCCACCGATGTCGCCTTCATCGGTCATTACGCGCCGCAGGCCCTGGCGGTGTCGGCGTTGGCCACCAACCTGCTGCAGATGGTGATGATGGCGGGCCTCGGCCTCAGCATGGCGTCCGCGCCGATGATCGCCAATGCCCTGGGGCATGGCCTGCACGCGGTGCGCGACGTGCGGCGCACGGTGCGGCAGGCGATCTGGGTGTGTTGGGGCTATGCGGCCCTGATGATGGTGGTGCTGTGGCAGGGCAAACGGATTTTCCGGCTGTTCGGTCAGGCGCCGGATCTTGCCGCCCAGGCGGGGTCTTACCTGCACATCCTGCAATGGACGATGTTTCCGTTGTTGGGGTTCTGGGTGCTGCGTTTCTTCGCTCTGACCCTGAACCGGCCGCGCGCCACCCTGACGGTGACGGCGCTGGGCATCGGCGTCAACGCGCTGGGCAACCATGTCCTGGTGTTCGGCCATTTCGGTCTGCCGGAGCTTGGGGTCCTGGGCTCCGGCATGTCCTCGCTGATCGCGTCCTGGTTCATGTTCGTGGCGCTGGCGGTGTTTTGTTCGGTTGATCGCCGCCTCAAGCGCTATGCCGTGTTGGGGCGGTTCTGGCGCGCCGACTGGCTCCGGTTCGTCGCGCTGTGGCGGCTTGGTCTGCCGATCGGGGTGACGTCGGCGATGGAGGGCGTCTTGTTCTTCGGGTCGGCCTTTGTCGTCGGTCGTTTTGGCGCCGAGTCCCTGGCGGCGCATGCCCTGGTCATGCAGTTGGGCGGTTTTGCCTTCATGATTCCGATGGGGCTGAGCGAAGCCGCGACGATTCGGGTCGGTCTGTGGTCCGGGCGCGGCGATTCCGTGGGCGTCGGCGTCGCGGGCGGCGCCTCGCTGGCCTTGGCGGTGGGGTTCTCCCTGCTGACGGCGACGGTGATGCTGGTGTTCCCCGAGGTCGTTCTGGCGCTGTTTCTGGACGCGAACGATCCGGGCGCGCCGGGGGTGATGGCGTTGGCCGCGCGTTTTTTGGTGGTGGCGGCGTTGCTTCAGCTCGCCGACGGCACGCAGGTGGTCGGCGCGGGGGCTCTGCGTGGGTTGAAGGATGCGCGCATGCACATGGTCTTCATCCTTACCGGTCACATGGTTCTGGCCTTGCCGACGGGCGTCGCTCTGGCCTTCTGGGGCGGCCTTGGCGGCTTGGGTATGTGGATCGGCTTCGCCGTCGGTCTGACCTGCGTCGCGGCTCTGGTGGTGGGGCGCTGGCGCACCCGCACCCGTCTGGGGTTGATTGAGCGCTGCCGCGTGGCGACCGCGGCGGCGGCGTAAATTGGCGGCCAGAGCCCGCGTTTCTTGGGCGATTCCTTGGCTATGCGCCGCGGAAGAACGTCACATAGACGTAGCCGATGCTCATCGCGACGAAGAAGGCGAGGCCGCTCCAGCTGATCGCGGTCAGCACCGGGCCGGGGCGTTGTTCCGGCGGTACGTTCGCTCCATTCATCACCTTAAGGTTGATGTAGGCCAGGATCGGCGAAGTCAGGAAGGACACGATCGCGGCGAAGGACAGCAACTGAATCAGGCTCGAGACGAAGAACATGATGACGATCGCGGCGACGATGACGGAGAGGACGATCCACATCTGGTGGATCAGGCGAAAGCGGGGCTGTTTCAGGCCGCCGATCAACATGCAGCAGGAGGCCAGGGACCGTGGATAGCCATCGACCACGGTCAGGGTGGTGCTGAACATGGTGATGAAGGCGGCGGTCAGGATCAACGGCCGCGACCATTCGCCGATGGTTGCGCTGTACAGGGAAACGAACTGCTTGGAAAAGGCGATGCCGCCACCCGAGAAGGTCGCGCCCGAGCCGTACATCACCAGGGCGCCCAGGGCGACGAAAAGCACGGCCAGCACCATGCATGAAACGTACCCGATGTAGAAGTCGATGTTGGATTCCCGCACGCTGGCGAAGTGGCTGGTCTGTTTTTCGCGGCTGAACATCCACAGCGAGGACCATGCGGACAGATCGACCGGGGCGGGCATCCACCCCAGCAGCATGACCAGGAAGGGCAGGGTCGCCCAGGTCCACGGGCTGGGGGCCACGAAGGCGGGCGGCGCCGCGGTGTGGTTGACCAGCGCGAAGCCGACGGCGACCACTGTGCAGAGGGTCAGGACCACGATGATGATCTTCGAAATGCCGTCCAGAAGCGCGTAATGTCCCAGCAGGATGATCAGGGCGCAGACCGCCATCAAAAGCACGGCGGACTGATGGACCGGTAATGCGAAGATGCCATAGGCGGCGAATAGCGCGCCGCTCAGCATCGCGACTCCGGCGGTATTGATGATGCCGGTCAGGATATTGATGCCCAGAAAGACATAGACGTATCCCATGCCCTGGCGGCAATACCCGTCCAGCAGGCTTTCCCCGGTCGCCGAGGTGTAGCGCTGGCCATACAGGAAGAATGGGAATTTCAGAAGGTTGGCCAGAAGGACAAGGCCCAGCAGGCTCCACCCGAATTCGGCCCCGGCCCGTGTTGACCAGACCAGATGGGAGCCGCCGACCGCGGCGCAGGCCATCAGGATGCCGGGCCCCACGGCCTTCCAAAGGTTCGTCCGGGCAGCCGCTTTTGCCTCTGCCGCGTTCTTGTCGTTCTGCATGTTTTCCCCCAGAGATACGAAGACGTTAGCGTTTAAAGGCGATTTCCAGCCCGAAGGCGACGAACAGTACGCCCGCCGCGCGTTCGATGACCCGCCGCGACTTGACGTATGCGGCTTTGATGCGGGCCAGTCCCAGCCCCCAACCGAGCAGGCCGTACCACGTGGCGGAAATCGTCAGCATCAACAGGGTCGCGGTGATCCCCGCCAATGGCGGCGCATCCTGCGGTATGGTGGCGGCGAAGATGGTGGCGACGAAGGCGCCGCTTTTCGGGTTGGACAACTGCGTCATCAAGCCCCGGCGGAACGCCCGCCGTCCGGCGCCGCGCCCGATCGACGGCGGTGGCGCCTCGTGCGAAGGTCCCTTCAACAGCAGCTTCGCGCCGAGATAGACGATATAGGCGCCACTCGCCAGTTTCAGGCTGATGTACAGCCACGGTGCCGCACAGAATGCCCGCAAGGGTCAAGACCGTCACCCGCCGCGAGGAATCGAGCGCCGAGCCGCTGATCAAGATCACGTTCGGTCCCGGCGTCATCACCGCGACCAGCCACAACAGGGCGAACGACAGTGCCGAGGTCATCCTGTCCTCCTTTTCCCGTCAGGCCGAGTAGTCGGCGGCGCAGTTGGGGGTTTCCCAGACTCTCAGGTTGACCAGCGTCGCCATGCCATCGCTGCGGGCCGCGACACACGGGGCCAGACGCTCGAACCAGTGGGCGACCAGTTCCTCGGCGGTGGGGGAGGCGGCGATGATGTAGAGTTTGCCGCCCAGGCGGGTGTCTTGAGTCAACGCGAAACCGTTCGCCGCGACGCGGGATGCCAATTCGGCGCGCCAGGGTTCGAAATCCCGTTCTTCCGGCGCGAACATCGCCAGCAGGGCGACGTCGTCGATCTGGGCGATGAAGCCATGGTCGCACGGCAGGTCGATGATCTTCAGCATTTCTTCTTTCAGAAAACCGAAGTCCAGCACCATGCCCCGCTGTTCGCCGTCGTCGTGGGGGCGGGGGGCGGCGCAGGTGGCCTCCACCTCATAGCGGTGGCCGTGAATGTACCGACATTTCGAGCCGTGGCTCATGATGCGGTGACCGGCATCGATGCCTATACGGCGGATGACGCGAAAGCTGCTCATGGAATTCCGGCCAGTTTGTGAGCTTGAAGAGACAATCGCCAGCGTGGATGGGCACGGCAGTAAGCGACGCAGGCGCTCAGGGCGTCGGCGGTGTCCGATCCGTCCATTGGTTGCAGGAAGACGTGGGTGAAGTCAAGGTTGGACAGCGCTGCCAAATCCAGGTCCGGCTGCGGCCAGACGACTTTCAATTCGTCGCCGCGGCGCTGTGCCAGGTCACTTCCCGCCTTCGGGCTGACGCAAATCCAATCGAGCCCCGGCGGCGCGACGCGGGTGCCGTTGGTTTCCGCCGCCACCGCGAAGCCCCGGGCATGCAGCGCGGCGATCAAGGCCTCGTCCAGTTGCAGGAACGGTTCGCCACCGGTGCAGACGACATAGGGGACGCCGCCGTCATCGGTCGTCGCGTCGCGCCAGCAGGCCGCCACCGCGTCGGCCAGCGCATCGGCGTCAGCGAAAACGCCGCCTCCAAGGCCGTCGGTTCCGATGAAGTCGGTGTCGCAGAAGCGACAGACGGCGGCGGCGCGGTCGGCCTCCCGTCCGCTCCACAGATTGCAGCCGGAGAACCGGCAGAACACCGCAGCGCGACCGCTCATCGCGCCTTCGCCTTGCAGGGAATGAAAGATTTCCTTGACGCGATAGCTCATGCCGCGGTCCCGCCCGCCCAGCGGCTCCATCCGGTGGCCCGCAAGACGCAGGCCGGACACGTGCCGCAGCCGTACCCCCAGTCATGGTGCGTCGTGTGTTCGCCGAGGTAACAGCTGTGGGTGTGCTCGACGATCATCTCCACCAGGGGGCGCCCGCCCAGGTCGAAGGCCAGTTGCCAGGTTCCCGCCTTGTCGATCCACATCAATGGCGTGTGCAGGACGAAGCGGCTTTCCATGCCAAGGTTGAGCGCCACCTGCACCGCCTTGATGGTGTCGTCGCGGCAGTCGGGATAGCCGGAATAGTCGGTCTCGCACACGCCGGTGACGATGTGGCGCAGGCCACGCCGATAGGCCACCGCCGCCGCCAGGGTCAAGAACAGGATGTTGCGCCCAGGGACGAAGGTGTTGGGCAGGCCGTTTTCCCCCATTTCGATCGCCACGTCCTCGATCATCGCGGTGTGGCTGATGGCGGCCAGAGCGCCCGCATCCAGGACCCGGTCCTCGCCCAAACGCGCCGCCCAGGATGGGAATTTCGCACGCAGCGCGGCCAGGAACTCCTGCCGCACCCGCAATTCGACGCGGTGCCGTTGGCGGTAATCGATCCCCACCGTTTCCACCCGGGAAAATAGCGTCAGCGCCCAGGCCAAACAGGCGGCGGAATCCTGCCCGCCGGACAGCAGCACCAGTGCGCCTTCATCGTTCATGCCGGTTCGTCCTTATCGATCGCCGTTCTTGCCCCCTATACCGCCCCGCGTCGGATGACGCAACGCCGTCATCGCGAAGTGCCTCGACAGGGGCGGCGGCGAGTCCTAGCCTGATCGGCGAACCATGCATCATTTGGGGGAGCCACCATGACCGAGGAACCATTCGTCCTGTGCGATGTCGCGCGGGGTGTCGCGACGCTGACCATGAATCGCTCGCAGTCGCGCAACAGCCTGTCCTTACCGATGTTGAAGGCGCTGATGCAGGCGCTGACCGGCGTCGCGGAGGACGCGGCGGTGCGGGTGGTGGTGATCGCGGGGGCGGGGCCGGCGTTCTGCGCCGGGCACGATTTGCGGGAAATGCGGGCCGAGGACTTCGCTCGGCCCTATGCGCGGGAACTGTTCGGCCTGTGCGGCGACGTGATGCAGGTGATCGTGCGCATGAAAAAGCCGGTGATAGCGCGGGTTCACGGCATCGCCACCGCCGCCGGATGTCAACTGGTGGCCAGTTGCGATCTGGCGGTCACCGCCGAGGGATCGCGCTTCGCGACGCCGGGGGTGAACATCGGCCTGTTCTGTTCGACGCCGATGGTGGCGCTGTCCCGTGCCGTGACGCCGAAGCACGCGATGCAACTGCTGCTGACCGGCGAGATGGTCGATGCCGCGACCGCCCTGCGCATCGGCCTGATCAACGAGATCGTACCGGAGGCCGAATTGGTCGCCCGCGTAGCGTCCCTGGCCGGGAAGCTGGTGGAGAAGTCGCCGTTGACCCTGGCCATGGGCAAGGCCGCCTTCCAGTGTCAGGCGGAGTTGCCGTTGGATGCGGCCTATGCCTTTACCCGCGAGGTGATGGCCGATAATCTGGAAGCCGTCGATGCGCGGGAGGGGATTTCCGCCTTCCTGGAAAAACGGCAGCCGGTGTGGACGGGACGCTGATGTCCGAACCGCCGCCGCATCTGATCGCCTGCCCCGACTGCGATGCCTTGTATCGCCGCCGCCCCCTTCGTCCGGGGGAAAGGGCGCGTTGCAGCCGCTGCGGCGCGGTGCTGTATCGCGCGTCGCGACTGTCGATCGACCAGATGCTGGCGTTGGTGCTGACCGCCTTGATCCTGCTGTTGATCGCCAACCTGACGCCGATCGTCGAACTGACGGTGCAGGGGCAGAGCAACTAGGCCACGCTGCTCGGCAGCATCGCCGTCTTGTGGGGGTGGCGGCACTGGCTTTCGTCACCACCCAGGGGTTTACGGTGCTGGAGCTGGCGGCGCTGCTGTTGCGTTGCGTGCAGACGGTGCGTCCCTGGGGAATGATCGAGGTGTTCATGCTGGGGGTGCTGGTCGCCCTGGTCAAATTGTAGCATCTGGCGCGGGTTCTGCCCGGCATCGCGTTGTGGATCTTTGCCGCGTTGACGGTTCTGTTGGCGGTGATCCTAAGCTTCGATCTGCGCTCCCTGTGGTCCGCCCGCGAGGTGGGCGGAGCGGCGGAGGAGGCGTCCTCCCGCGTGGTGACGCGTTGCCATGCCTGCGGTCTGGTTTGCGGCGACGCGCCGCCCCATTCCCGTTGCCCGCGCTGCGGTGCGCCGTTGCATCACCGCAAGGTTGACAGCCTAGCCCGAACCTGGGCGCTGTTGACCGCAGCGGCGATCCTGTATGTGCCCGCCAATCTGTTGCCGATGATGGAAATGTCCTCGTTGTTTGGTCGCGAATCCGACACCATCATGAGCGGCATCGTCTATTTCTGGACGTCGGGATCGCCAGATTTGGCGGCGCTAATCTTCTTCGTCAGCATTTTCGTGTCATTGGCCAAGTTGGGGTCCCTGGCGGCGCGGGCGGCGGCGCGGCCTGAAGCAAAGCGCCCAGCTTTTCCGCGTGGTCGAGTTCGTCGGGCGTTGGTCGATGCTGGACATTTTCGTCGTGACCCTGATGGTCGGCATGGTACGTTTCCGGGGCCTCGCGGTGATCGAGGCCGGTCCCGCCGCCTTCGGCGCGGTGGTGGTGCTGACCATCCTGGCCGCCCAGAGTTTCGATCTCCGCCTGATTTGGGATGCTTCCGAAGACGACGATGACCGCGCCTGAGCTTTCCGAACCGACCGTTTCCACACCGCCGCGCTGGGCACCGTCTCTGATCTGGATCGTGCCGCTGGTGGCGGCGCTGATCGGTCTGTCGCTGGTGGTGCGGCCGCGTTTGGGCGGCACCGGCATTTCCGGTCTTGGCACCCTGATGTCGGGGGCCTATATCGGCGTTGATGGCGGTCGGTCCTCGACCCGCCGTTTGGAGTTCGATGGGCTGGACGAGCCGCCGGTGATCGCCTCGGACGTGCCGGGACGGCGCTTCACCCTGCGGGCCGAGGACATCGGTTCGCTGGACGCCGGGGCGCCGGTCTATTCCCGTCGCATCCAGGTCGGTCATGTCGAAAGTTTCGCGCTGGAGCCGGACGGCAGTCGCATCGGTTTGGGCATCTTCGTCAAGTCGCCCTATGACCGCTTCGTCACCGCCGATACTCGTTTTTGGCACGCCAGCGGCGTCAATCTGCGCTTAAGCGCAGACGGCGTGAAGCTGCAAACCCAGTCCCTGGCCACCATTCTGCTGGGCGGTATCGCCTTCGAGCCTCTGGGCGGCGACCAACCCGCCACCGAGGGCGCCGCGTTCGACCTTGCCTCCGACCGGGAGGAGGCGATCAAGGCCCCGGACGGCGAATCGCAAGAGGTCACCTTGCGATTCTAGGGATCGGTGCGCGGTCTTGGCGTGGGCGCGCCGGTGGACTTCCGGGTGGGGGGTGCCGATCGGGCGCGTGCGCACCGTGCGCATCGTCCACGAGGCCGACACCGATAACGTTCTCGGCCCTGGTCACGGCGGTGGTCTATCCCGACCGTTTGGGGGTCGGGACCCTGCCCCCGGGGATCGATCCGGTGGTCCGCACCAAACGTCTGGTCAGTTGTGGCCTGCGGGCCCAATTGCGCACCGGCAGTCTGCTGACCGGTCAGTTGTACGTGGCGTTGGATTTCTTTCCCGGGGTCAAGGTCGCGTCCTTGCGCATGGGGGCCGACGGCCTGCCGGAACTGCCCACCATCCCCGGCGACATGGAAGAATTGCAACAGCAGGTCAGCTCCATCCTGAAGAAGCTGGATGCGGTTCCCTTCGACGCGATAGGCCAGAACCTCAACCGTGTGCTGCAACGGTTGGACAAACTGTCGGCGACGGCGGAGCGCGAGGTGCTGCCCGAATTGCGCGATTCCTTGCAGGCGATCGCCCAAACCCTGGCCGCCGACGCCCCCGCGCAACAGGACGCGCGTGCCGCCCTGCCCGCCGCCGTCGATGGCGGCGCCGCGGAACGCTTGGTCGAGCTTTTGCCGGTGGTGTTGCCCGGCCGTGCCAACCGCGCCGCCTTGGTCTTGACCGATGCCGCCGGGCACCCCGACGTGCGCGAGGACGATCGCTGGGTGGCGCCGTTGGCTGATGAAGTTCGTGCCGTCCTGACCGATGCCTTGTGGCGGACCGCGCGTGCCGCCGACGTTTACGCGGCGCCGTTTCCGCGTGCCGCCGGGGGGGTGCCGCAATACCGGTTGGCGGTGCGTTTCGAACGTTTCGACGCGGTTCCCGGCGATGCCGCGACGGTGGAAGCCTCGTGGACGCTGCGCCGTCTGCCGTGCCGTGTCCCGCGCGCCGCAGCCCTGGCGGAAGCGACGCGTACCCTGACGGCGCGGATCGCCCGGACCTTGATCGCCACGGGATGCCCGGAGTAGCCGGAACTTAGACGGCGGGGTCGTCGATGCGTTCGCGCAAGGCGCGGTTGGGCATTCCGAACAGCAGGACGAATGCCACCGTCATCACCGCGCCGCTTAAGCCGAAGCACCACATCAGCGCCTGATGATAGACCTCGACGATGATCTCCTGCTGGCTCGTGGACAGCTGCGACAAGGCGTCGATGGCGCCGGCGTTCCAGTGGCCGGTTGACATCGCCGCTGCCAGGTGTTGCATCATGATCGTTCCCGAAGCCGCCACCCCCAGCGCGCCGCCCAGCGACCGGATGAAGGTCATCATGCCGGTGGCGGCGCCCAGTTCGCGGTAGGGTGCCGCGTTTTGCACCGTCACCGTCAGGTTGGGCATGCCCAAGCCCAGTCCCAGTCCCAGGGCGGGGGCGGACAGCAAGAAGGTGGCCGCCCCCGTGCCGATCACCGAGGTCAGCATCATGCCGCCCACCTGCGGCAGCAGCATGGCGCCAGCCACAGCCGGGTCCATCCCCAGAACCAATTGGAAATAGAGGGGCAGGAACACCGTCGAGCCCATCATCGCGAAGGTCATCATGCCGCCGACCGCCAGCCCGCGCGTATAGGTGACGTTGGACAAAAGCCCCAGGCGCACCAGGGGCTCGGGGGCACGGCGTTCGTGCCGCACGAAGAGCAGGAACAAAACGACGATGGCGGCGACGAATCCGGCGCTAGTTCCCGAGGTCCAGGGGAATTCCCCACCGCCCCAGGCCAGCCACAGCAGCAGCGCGGTGGTGGTGGCGCCCAGCAGGATCACCCCGGCATAGTCGATGGGCTTGGGTTCGCCCCGTTTCTGCTCCTTCAGGCCGATTGCGCCAGCACCAGCAGTCCGCCCGCGCCCAAGCCTTGCAGGGCGCGCAGGGCGATCAGCTGGGTCATGCTTTGCGCCAGGCCGCACAACAGTGAGCCGGAGACGAACAGGCCGATCGCGCAGAAGAACAGGGGGCGGCGGCCATGAATGTCGGACAGGCGCCCGTATAGGGTGCTGGTGGCGGTCAGCATGAAGGCGGTGATCAGCCATGACATATGGGCCAATCCGCCCAGATCGCCGACGATGCGGGGCAGCGCGGTGTTGACGATGTTTTGGTCCAGCGCCGCCAGCACCATCGACAACAGGGCACCCGCCAGAACGATGTGGGGGCGAGCCACCGGAGTGCCGGTCGGCGGAGGTGGGTCCCGTGGGGTTGGGTTGGTCATGGACGCTTTCTTGGGCGCGAACAGCCCGGCCCTATGCCTTGGGAAAGGGGATGCGGTTGATCCGGCAATAGGCTTCAAAGGTATTGCGCAGCAACATCGCGATGGTCATCGGTCCGACCCCGCCGGGAACCGGCGTGATCACCCCGGCCACCAGCTTCGCCGATTCGAAATCGACGTCGCCGACCAGCCGGGTGGAGCCATCGCCCCGTCCCGCGTCGATGCGGTTGATGCCGACGTCGATCACCGCCGCGCCGGGTTTGATCCAGTCGCCCTGGACGAAGTTGGGTTTGCCGATGGCGGGGACCAGAATGTCGGCCTGATGGCAGATCGCGGGCAGATCGCGGGTGCGGGAATGGGCGCACGTGACGGTGCAGTTTTCCCTGAGCAGCAGGCTCAGCATTGGCTTTCCGACGATGTTGGAGCGTCCGATTACCACCGCGTGCTTACCCGACAGGTCGCCCAGTTCCTGTTTCAGCAGGGTCAGGCATCCCAGCGGCGTGCAGGGAATCAGCGACGGTTCGCCGGTGACCAAGCGCCCGACGTTGGTGGGGTGGAAGCCGTCCACGTCCTTTTCCGGCGAGATCGCGTTGATGATCTTGATCTCGTCGATTTGCGGCGGAACCGGCAACTGCACCAGGATGCCGTGAATGTCGGGGTCCTCGTTCAGGCCCTCGATCAGGGTCAGCAGCGATTCTTCCGGGGTCTCGGCGGGGCGGCGATAGGCCACCGACTTGAACCCGACCTCGGTGGCCAGTTTTTCCTTGCTGCGGACATAGACCTGACTGGCCGGGTCGTCGCCGATCAGAATCACCGCGAGTCCCGGCTGGGTGGCGCGTTCGCGCCGGGCGGTCGCGATATGCTCGGCCAGCTTGGCGCGGATCGCGGCGGCGACGGCCTTGCCGTCGATAATGCGGGCGGTGACGGGCTCCGTCATGGTGTTCGGACCTCAGCGGGTAGGAATGGATTGGGCGATGCGCGGCAGAATACGCTCAGGTTCGCCCAAGATCGATAGAATCTTGTGGCGGTCGGTTTCTCCGGCGACGATGGAAATCGCCGACTTCGGCACGCCCCAGGATTTCGCCAGAAGTTTGACGAGGGCGCGATTGGCCTTGCCGTCTTCCGGCACCGCGGTGACGCTGGCGCGGATCTCGGCGCCGCCGTCGGCGGTTTCGGCCAGGCCCTCGATGGCGTCGCGCCGCCCCTTTGGGGTCAGTCGTATGGCGATGCGCAGGGTTCCCTCGCCGGTTTTGATCGCCGCCGCCAGTTCGACCATCGCGACGGCCGTCACATGCCGATGTAGCGGAAGGCGATACGGCCAAGCACGTTCTGAATGAAGACGATGACCAGCAGCAGGGCGACCGGGCTCAAATCGATGCCGCCCAGGTCGGGCAGAAACTGCCGGATCGGGCGCAGCAGCGGCTCGGTGATGCGGTACAGGAAGTCCCCGACCATGTAAACGAAGCGGTTGCTGGTGTTGATGATGCCGAATGCGATCAGCCAGCTCATTATCGCCTGCACGATGATCATCCAGACATAAAGGCTCAAAGCCATCTGAACGACCGAGATCAAGGGACCGAGGATGATATCCATGGAATTCCGGGCTCGCTGTTTTGTGATGTCGAGGCAGAAGGTAGCCTCTGCGTCGGATGCGTGCAAGGGGTGCACGACAATCCTTGACAGGGCGACGACATCTTAGCATTATCCCGGCCTCGTTACGGGGCCGTAGCTCAGATGGGAGAGCGCCGCAATCGCACTGCGGAGGTCAGGGGTTCGATTCCCCTCGGCTCCACCAATCGAAACCCGTCGCCTAAAGCGACGGGTTTCGTCTTTTCCAGAACCGGAAGGACCATGTTCGTCACGGCCGAGGCCGTCGCGGGCGGATCACCGTGCCGACGACGACGCGGGTGTGACGCTTTGAGAATTGGCCTTGGTTCGCGGCGTCACCGCGTTGGTCGAGGGGACATCGTCGGAGCGCGCGTTGTGGGCCGGGTTTCTGTCGGCCGGGGCCTCGTTGGCCGGGGGGGGGGCGCCGCATCGCTGGCGCGCGCCGGACCGGTGGAGGCCGGGTCCCCGGTGTTCAGGATCACCGGCAGACCGTCCTTACCGCCGATGATGATGATCTTGCTGTTCTTCGAGGTGGACAGCGCCATCGTCGCCTCGATGCCGCGCAGCTTCAGGTGTTCCGGGGTGATGGTCCGCGCCACGATGTCCTGGAAGACGCGGATGCCCTCCGCCTCGATTTTTTGCGGTCGCGTTCCTTTTCCTCCCGTGCGATTCGGAAGTCGTATTCCAGCATGGCTTGGTACTGCTCCGCCTTGCGTTCGATGGCCTTGGCCACCCGCTCGGGCAGCGTCACCAAGCGGATCAGCACGTCCTCCACCGTTACTAACTTGCCACGGAAGCTTTGGTTGACCAGGGATGACCCCAACTCGCGCACCATCTGTTCCAGTAGTTTGGCCTGGATGAAGGCGCGGGCATCGGAATACAGCTGTTCCGGTGTGTAGCGGGCGATCAGTTCCCGCGCGTGGGAACCGATTTCCGGATAGACCAGAATCTCGGGGTGGTCGGGACCGACCAGCGATTTCCTTCGGCGCGGGCAAGGGGGCGGCGTTTTGCGGCACGGCGCCATTGCCCTGGCACAGCCGGTCTTTCAGGGCGTACAGCGCGGCCAGGGAGCGGTTCGCATCGCCGATCGCGGGAACCGCCTGCACCACGGTGCCGATCGGCCCGATCATGAACAGGGCGGCGGTGGTGACTTGCACCTCCGCGTTATGAAAATCGGTGGTGAACATCGGCACCACGAACACCATCAGGCCGACCAGGACATAGAAGACCAGCTGAATCGCCGCGAATTCCCGCGCCCAGCGGGTCTTAATGCGGCTTTTCGCGGCCCGTGTGCGGCGCGAGACTTCGGCCAGATCCTCGACCGCCTGTTCCGCGCGCGGGTCGTTCAGGCGGATTTCCTTCGGGCCGTTCAGCAAACCGCCCAGTCCCGCGAACAGGTCCATTTCCTCGGTCAAGGCGCGTTCGTTGGCGCCCTGCAGATCGGCCATTCGCCGCCAGCGGATCGCCGTCGCCACCGCCAGAAAGATCGCGATCGCGGCGAAGGCCGCCAGGGACAGCCAGGCGAGGTACAGCGCGACGCAGCCCAGCATCACCGCCTGCTGTCCGCCGACCGCCAACAGCGGCACCGCGTGCGAAATCGTTTGGCAGTCGCGGGTCAGCGCCGAGAACGCGGCGGCGTGGCCGATCTCGTCCAGGCTTTGCAGGTCGGACTTGCGGATGTCCTCGACCACCGTGGCGCGCAGGCGATCGACCAATCCCTCGACCGCGGCGGCGGAGACGAAGGTCGCCTGCCGTTGCATCGTGGCGAACAGCGCGATGCCGATCAGGAACAGGAAGGCGAGGCGCAGATCGGTGAAGCCGGAACGGGCGACCCCCGCCGCCATGTTGACGATGGCCAACAACAGCACGGTGGATGTCGCCGAAGCCACGGTCAGGCTTCCCCGGTCGGGGCGGTAGAGTCCGGTCAGCACCTTCATCAGGGTCGATTTACCGGATCCGTTGCCGCCGGTGACGAAGATCACCTCGCCCTGTCTTACGGCGATGTCGATGGGGCCGACGGCGAAGCCCGGCCCGTCGGTCTCGCGGTAGGTATAAACGATCTTGGACAACCGGATTTCCGAGAAAGGCAGCGGCAGCGCGCAGGGCGAGACGGTTTCCGTCACATCCTCGATCGCCGCCAGATCGGCGTCCAGGCGCAGCATCCGTTCCGCCGCCGCGTTGGATGCCGCCAGGATGCCCGGGGATTGGATCAACGCGCCGATCGGTCCGATCATAAACATCACCGCGGTGGCCATCTTGACGATGCCGCCGCCGATCGCCACCACGACGGCGACCAGTCCGAAGGCCAGGGGCGACAGCCACAGGATATACCCCATCACCGCCACCGCCAGCAGGCCCAGGCGGTTGTCCAGGCCGCGCCCGGCTTCCTCAATGGCGATGGCGGCGTCGCGTTCCCGGGTTTCCAGGGGGTCCGGCGATAGCAGTGCCTCGGCCAGGGGCAGGCAGGCGGTGGCGGCGACCGCGGCGCGGGCGGCGGCGACATCGCCATTCCGGGCGGCGGCCAGCAGGGTCCGTTCGGTCACGGCATCGATCAGGCGAAAGGTGGAAAACGCGATGCCGCGGTCGATCAGGATCGCCAGGGTTGCCACCGACAGCGCCAGCAGCGGTCACATCAGGATGCCGCCTTGTTCGATCAAAACCATCAGGTTTCGTCCTTGAGCAGGGGGAGCCACAGGCGGCGCAGTTGGGCGGCGTCGAGGTCGCGGCCGATGATCAGCAGGAAAGGCGGTTCGGTCGCGTCTTTTTCCGTCGGCTCGCAGCCGCTTTGTCCCGGCACGTATTGGATGACTTGCGGCGCGTCGGTGTCGGTCAGGTGGGCGATTCCCTTGATCCGCAGGACCTTGGGCGGACTGGCCGCCAGGGTCCACATCAAAAGGTCGCGGTCGGTCGTCGGCGCCAGCGCGAATCGCAGCGCGGTGAAGCCCTCGTCTAGGTGAGTGACGCCGCCGTGATCGTGGTGATGGTCGTGACGATGGTGGTGGTGTCCATGATCGTGTCCGTGATCGTGGCCGTGGTCATGGTCATGGTGTTTGTGGTCGTGGTGGTCGCAGCCGCAGGGACAGGCGGCCTCGGTTGTGGGAGGGGGGGCGGCGTGACGGGACAGGGTCTCGCCCAGAATGGCGGGGTTGACCCGCCCGTGGATCGCCGGGACGATTCGCGCCGCCGGATTGCGGTGATGAATTTCATGGCTGATCGCTTCGCGGACGTCGGTGGTCACCAAGTCGCACTTGTTCAGGATCACGGTATCGGCGGCGGCGATCTGCTCGGCCGCGACGTCGGAGGCCGCCAGGGATTCCCAAAAACGCGCGGCGTCAACCACCGCGACCACGGCGGACAATTCCGCCAGATCGTTCAGGTCCTGAAATTCGGCACGCATGTTCATCGGATTGGCGAGTCCGGTGGTTTCCAGGACGACGATTTCCGGGGCGATGCTGTCGGCCAGTTGTCGCAACCCCCGCGTCAGGCTGCCCGCCAGGGTGCAACAGACGCAACCGGCATCCAGCGCCAGAACGGATTCATCGCCTTCCAGCATCATGGTATCGACGCCGGTCTCACCGATTTCGTTCTGGATCACCGCGACCAGCCGGTCGTGGGCGGTGTGGAATTCGATGAACTGGTTCAGGAACGAGGTCTTGCCGGACCCCAGAAAGCCGCTCAAGACCACCAATTGCGGGCGGGCGGCGGCGACGATGTCGGGGGCGTCTGCCGGCTCCGCGCCCGCCGCCGCGCGCGCCAGACGATAGGGCGCGGGGTCGGTGGCGGTGAAGTCGCCGGCCCAGGCGGCGCGGGCGTCGGTTCCCCAGGTCAGAAGGTCGGTGCGGCGAATACCGTCGTCGGTGGCGGAGAGTCCGCCGTCCGCCGCTCGCATCCAAAGGATCGCCGGGGTTACGGCGGCGAGCGGGCTGTCGGGGGCCGCCTCCGTCGCCGACGCGATCCCGGCGGCCAGCACGCGGAACAGATCGCGTGCGATTGCAAAGGCGGGCAGGTCTTCCTCCAACCCGCCCTTAGGTACCAGCCAGCCGCCGTCGGGGGCCGCGATTCCGGCGGGGACGACGATGCGCCGCCGTTTGTCGGCGGTGACCGACAGGCCCAGGTGGCGCGCCGGGTGGGTCAGGGCGAGGCGCAACTCGGCGATGGCGAAGGCGGCGGCCCGTTCGGGGTGCGCCGGGAAGTCGCGGATCCAAGCGTTGGCGCTGGGGCGCGCCGCCTCGATCGCGGCGGCGAGAGCGACTTGTTCAATCATCGGGTCGTCGGCGGTGGGAAAATAAAACAGGCGAAAGTCGGCGGCGGCGTTATCGCCGCTCTCTGCGGCCAAGGGCAGGACGCCGAAGACGCCGGGCCGCGCCTTGATGCGACAGGTCCAGGCGCGCGGCATCGATTCGCATGGCGCGAACCCCAGCCAGCCGGAGAGCCGCCGGAAACGGGTGTCCATGCAGGCGGCGGTCATCCAGGTGATGGGCAGGGACAGCAAGTCGGATTCCACAAGTCTGCGGCCGGCGTCGGGCCCAAAAATCGCGGTGGACATGAAGGGGGCCTCGTCGGGGAAGGGGGGAAGAAAAAGGGCCGCGCCGAGGCGCGGCCCAGGACTGGTTGTTAGAAGGTAATGGTGTCGCCGTTGCCCAAGTAGTCCGGCGACGAAGTCCGGAAGCGCGCGGTTCCACGCACCACCGGATAGCCCCGTTCCACGAACTTCTTGGCGGTCAGGTGGCCGGTGCAGTGGTTACAGCCGACCCTCTCGAAGTTCCATTTGCCAAGCGAGATGACGAGATCGTCGTACTTCGGATCCCAGTCCTCGAACGGCGAAATGTGTAGGCCGCCGTAGATGCCGTAGAAGCGGTCGTTGTCGTACTTCAGCTTCTGGTGCGCGGTACTGGTCATTTGCAGGATGCCTTGATGGTTGCATCCCGAAATCAGCACCAGGCCCTTGTCCTTGACGTTGAAGGCGAGCGAGGTTTCGCCAAAAACGCGGCAGATGATCGGCACGTCGAACTTGACCAGCATCATGCCGGGACGGACGACGGTCATCTCCTTATCGACGATGATCGGATCGCCCTTGTAGCCGGAGTCCTTTGCGTATTGCAGGCCTTCCTTGTAGAAGCCCTTGTGCAGGTACATCGGCAGGTGGTTGTTGTACTTCATCGTCGCGGGCAGACCCCAGTAGTGGTCGAAGTGCTCGTGACTGATGATCAGGGCTTCGATCTCGCCCGATTTCAGCATCTGATCGATGCCTTCGCGCTTGAAGCTCTGATCCATCCAGCTGTAGGACCAGCCGGTATCGAGCAGGTATTTGTGCTTGCTACCGTCCAAGTCCTCGACCTCGAGCAGGGTGGCGAAGCCACCCGGATTGTCGGGGTGCAGGGACTGTTTGGTCTGGATGGTCCAGGCGGCTTCCAGGTCGTTCGGCAGCATCTTCTTGATGCTGGCGATGCCCTCTTCGTAGCTTCCCTTGCCGACGCCCTTGCCGTTGCCGAAGGGGCCCCAGCCGATCGTGTATTGATCGACCAGAAGTCCCCCGGCGGCGCGGATGTCCTGCATCAGGTGGGCGTTGTTGAACCAACTGGTTTCTGAGATCGCGGTGACCTTGACGCTGCGAACGGCGCCGAAGTCCTGTTGCTGACGGGTCACCTTGGCCAGTCGGTCGTAGGCGGAGCCGGTATAGGAATACAGGCCCATCCCGGCCAGAGCGCCGCCGATCGCACCGGTGGCGACGCCCTTGACGAAGTCGCGCCGGGAAGTGGTGGTGTCGTCTGTCATTTTCATGCCTCCTTCCCTAGCGGATCATCTGGATATGGCCGATCCACGGCAGGATGTTGATCACCCCGAAGTAGACGGCTACGCCGGCGACGGTGCCGGCCGCCAGGCCCTTGGCAAGGCTGGGCGTCCAGGCGACGTCGTGGGCGACGATTGTTTCCTCGACCTCGTCCAGTTCTGCGGTGGTCTTGGGTACGGCCCTCCAGCCCGGCCATCCATCCATGAACCAGATGTTGACCAGGAAGATATTGATCAGCCAGATCATCGGGATCATCGGGAACTGTTGCGGATGCGACAGGCCCTTCTGGGTGCCGAGGAGCAGGTGGGCGTAACGGTAGTAGAAGAAGTAGACCGTCGCGCCGATCGCCATGCTGATCATGGTGCGCAGGAAGACATTGACCGGACGGCTGAACTTGGTTGGCCAATTGTCGCCGAAGAAGCTCAAGGAGAGGACGCCGACCAACCAGAAGATCGCGCTTTCCCCGACGTGCAACCAACGCCAATCGGGAGCCATGTCGCGGCGGGTGCCGCGGATGTTCAGGCCCCAGGCCAGATCCTGCGCGTAGAATAGGAAGAAGCACAGGCAGAACGCCACCGCGATGATGCCGAAGAAGGCGGAGGTGCGGCGCTGCCAGTCGGTCTTGATCAGGTTGAAGGGATAGCGTTGCCAAATGCTTTCATAGACCCAGACGATCACCGTGCAGCACATGATCCACGCGATGTGGAAGTTGCCGGACACGGTGTTGGCGAATCCTTCCCAATAGGGCGGGGTGATCGCCGTGTACTGTTGCCAGGGGTAGAACAGAATCGCCATGTGCGAGTGCATGGTGACGAAGTAGATGATGGTGCCGATGAAGAAGGTGACGACGATAATGGTGATGCCGCGCGCCGGTTGGGTCAGTTTCTGCCAGGGTGCGTTTTCGCAGGCGACCACCCAACTGGGGGCCAGCCACGAGGCGATCGCGGCGAACATCATGATCGCCTCGGCCGCGTATTCCTCGGCATAGAACTCGGTCAGTCCCATCGCATGCAGGCGGCTGGAGCTGAAATAGGCGATGCCGTACTGACCCAGGATGCCCTTGAAGAATCCCTCGATCAGGATTTCCATCACCAGTATGCAGGCGGCGGTCAGGATCGCACCCTTGATGACGGGGTGGGTCTTGTCCAGCCAACTGCGCTTGAATGGCCAAAAATCGAGAATATAGGCCAGCCAGATAAACATGATCAAAAGCCAACGGCAGACCATGTACCCGAGGTACGGCGTATACATCCGAAATATGCCGCGCGGGTCCTGGAAAATCCACCAGGTGACATAGAAGATCGCGAAGATCATGAGGATGTTGGCTACTGCAGACCACGGCCCGTTCCAGCGTTTGACGAGCTTGCGGCTTTCAAGATAGCTTGCCCCCCGATTGTCCGCTTCCATGAGACAACCTCCTTGATGTGGACGGTCCGGCGCGGGGGGGGGATGACTTGCCGGTCCTTTCCCCCGCGTCGTTGCCGCGTCCTTTTGTGGGTTATGTTTTTCCTGCCTTCAGGCCGAGCAGCTCGGGCAGCCGCTCGGGGTCCACGGTGGCGGGATCGATGCCCCGTGCCATAGCAAGACGGAAAAGGTCGTTCTGCACGGCTGCTTTCCGTTCCGTTATGGTGGCGTCATTCCCGGTTGGCGCATCGCCCTGAAAAGGATTGATCCGGGTAAAGAATTCTCGGCGGTTCATGCCTCGTTCTCCCGCGGTTCGGTGCGTTCGCCGTGGTGGCCCAGCATCGCGGTGAAGGCATCCAGGCCGTGCGCGGCCAGCGGCTGCGCGCGCCGCGCATCGCGGTTCTGGATCGCCTGCAACAGGCTGACGTGCAGGGCGAAGAAGGCCTCCACCCCGGCTTTGTCCATGCCGACGGCGTGATCCAGCAGGCCACGGGCGGCGGCGATCTCCTTCATCAGAAGATCGAGATACGGATTCCCCGCCAATGCAGACAGGACGACGAAGAAGGTGACGTACTCCCGCGCGGTTTGGGCGGCGTCGCGGTTGACCAGATAGCGCCCCATTCGCGCGGTGACGGTTTCCAGGCGGCGCGCCTGTTCGGGTACGCAGCGTTTGGCGGCATGCGCCGCCAGGTAAGGGCCGATGGCCCGCAGGGCGTCGATGGCGGCGGCGGGGTCGGCCTTGGCGTGCAGATGTTGCCAGGGCGTCGGCGGCATGGCGGACAAAAGGTAGCAGCCGCTGCGCTTGCGGATATCGACGCGGTTAAGGGCGGCCAGGGTCACCAGGGATTCGCGCACCGTGTTGCGGCTGAAGCCCAGTTGCGCGGCGAGTTCACGTTCGCCGGGCAGGCGGTCGCCCTCGCCCAGGCGAAGGGTGGCGATGAGGTCCAGAATGCGGTCGGTGCACGCGGTGGCCATGGCTTCTTGGTCCAGCCAGATATCCCTGGGGTCGAGGACCCCCGCTTTCAAAACACCCATAGGTTAGCCCCCTCGAAGGGAGGGTAACAAGCGGAATTCGACACTGGTTGGTCCAGCGTCGTGTTTTGAGACATTCCCCCGTTTATCCAGACCTTCACGTGCTGGTTGTAGCTTGGGCGGAGTGGATCGGGTGCGTGGGAAGGGGGTCGGAAAGTGTAGGAAATTCGCCTTGGTTGGGCCAGTTAAGACGTGCCGTCCAGGGATGTTCTTGGAAGGCCGGTCAATACCCGCGGCAGTTCGGCCCACAGGCTGGCGGCCAGTCCCGCGTAGGGGGTGATGGCGTCCTCGGAAAAGGCATGCGGCGAGGTCGAACAAAAGATCACGACCTCACGCAGGATGCCATCGATGAAGAACGGTAGCGCCAGGTAGGAGCGGATGCCCTTCGGGATGAACAACGCCCAGTCGATCGGCTTGATGCTTTTCGCGGTATCCTCGACGATGATGTGGTCCAGATCGAACAGCACCATGTTTTCGGCGATCGATCCCGTATAGGGGTGGGTGTCGTTGTCGTGGACCGATTCGAAGGGGGCGCCGATGCCGGTGACCGCGACTCGACCCTCGCCAATGAAGATCTGGGACAGCATCACCGCGTCAACGCGGCCGTTTGGCGGCGGATTGTCCAGCAGGACCCGCAGAAGGCCACGAACGTCCCGCGCCCGTGACAGTGCGGCGGCCACCTCTGGCGCGGGAGAGGCTACCCGCGTGCGGTCGGCGTCCTTGGCGGGTTGGCGCGGGTTCATTGAGAACCACAGCAGGCTGTGACCGTCGCGGTCATAGGCGCGCACCCGGCTCATGCAGACCACCGGGCGATTCTCGGCGTCGTGGATGGTCAACAGGCCGTTCCAGATTCGGGTGAACAGCAGGCGTTCGTAGATATCGCGAAGATAGGCGTCGGAGTTGCCGGAAAACAGGGTTTCCAGGGCATCCCCACCATCCTCTGTTTTTGTACCGAAGGCGCCGCGCGCCGCGGCGTTGGCGGCGCAGACCCGGCGGCTGGCGGTGTCCACCATGAACACCGGGTTGTCGAACAGATCGATATGTTCGGCCAGCCCGGTCTGGGTGCCGCGTTGCAGGATGCCGTTGGCCAGTCCGGTGCAATCGGCCAAAAGCCCAAGATAGCAGAAGGTCATCTCCGGGTCGGGGGTGCCGAGGATGTAAAGCCAGCGCATCAGGCCGTCGCGGCCGTGCGCGCGAAAGACCTCGGACACCGGCTGACGCTGGCGCAGGCGTTCGTAAAAACGCGCGAACACGGCGCGGTCCTGGGCGGCCAGAATTGCCTCGGCGGAGGTGGCGTCCTGCAGCAGACGGGGGATGCTGTCTTCCAGTCCCGGAATTGCGTGGTCGGTCAGGAAGGTGATCTCGTTCTTCACCAGATCGGCACGCCAGACCAGCGCCGGGACCGACCCGACATCGCTGGAGAACAGTCGCAGCAGTCGGTCGTAGGGAAGCCCCCCGAAGCTCGACGTTTCGGACATGGAGGGCCTTTCGGGCTGATGGGAATAAAAGGAAAGTCTTCCCCGCGCATGGCCGGTTGTCAAGGCGGGGGCCCAGGCTCAGGACTCATTAAGGTTCGATCCAGAAAAGGAGGAGTACCGCGATGATGACGGCGGCAAAGAAGATATCCGCGCATTGGTCATATCGGGTGTGGATACGCCGCCAATCCTTGAGGCGAGCGAAGAGGTTCTCGATCCTATGACGCTGGCGATAGAGGGTTTTGTCGTAAGCGTACTGGGTTTTGCGATGACGCATTGGCGGGATGCATGTAGCGATCCCTCGCTGTGTCAAAGCCTCTCGAAGGGGATCACCGTCATAGCCCTTGTCGGCGATCAGGACGTTGGCCTTGGGAAATAGGTCGAGCAACAGCATCGCGCCTTTGTAATCGCTCATTTACCCCTCGCTGAGCAGCAGGATGAGGGGCCTTCCTTGTTCGTCGCAAATCGCATGAAGCTTGGAGTTCAGCCCGCCTTTTGTGCGTCCGATACATCGGGGAAGAGCCCCTTTTTATAGAGGCTCGCGGCGGTCCGATGAGCTTTCAGGTGGGTTGCATCGATCATCAACCGGTCTGGAGGGCCAGCCTCTCCCGTCAAGGCCGCGAAGATCCGGCTGAACACCCCAAGTCGGCTCCAGCAAACGAAACGATTATAGAGGGTTTTGTGGGGGCCATAGACGGGTGGTGCATCTCGCCACCGTAAGCCGTTGCGGATCACATGAACGATGCCGCTGATCACTCGCCGATCATCAACCCGCGGCACGCCATGCGATAGCGGGAAATGCGGCTCGATCTTCGCCAACTGCCTCTCTGACAACCAAAACAGATCACTCATGGATGGGGTCCTCCCTTCCATGAGTGAATCAGCTGCCGATCTGTCCGGCAATAATTTAATGGGTCCTGAGCCTAGCCCCCACACCCCCATTTGTTTTTCGCCGCGTCAGCGGCTATCGACCACTACGCCGCGTGACGGTTTTATCGCGCTGCGCGCAAAAACTTTTAGGAAGGGGGTGCGCGAGGGGGCCGTGTTCCCTCGCAATGTTTTTTGTTCCTCAGTCGTCCCGCGCGTTGTCGAGACGCAAGGTGGCGGGGATGTAGAACATCCGGCCGAACCAGCGCCAGCGGCCATCCGGCCCCGGCAGGGTACAGTTGAGGCGGCCGCGGGTTCCCTTGAAGGGCTTGGTCTGGCGGACCTCGACGCGGCGGCCGAGGACCTCGGTCTTGGTTTCGCCGTCGCTGGAGGCATAGCAGCTCATGCCGCGCAGGGAGATGCCCGTGTCGGCGACGGTGAAACCGAAATAGGGCGGATTCGCGGTCAGCGTCGGGTCGGCGGGGGTCAGATCGGTGACCGGGATCGGCAGGCTGTTGATCAGCAGGCGAAAACGGTCTTCCGCGCCGTAGGTCTCGTTCAGCGCGTAGCGCGGCAGGAAAAAGCGGTGGTCGGCGGCGGTCAGTACGCCGGAATGCTGGCCGAAGGCGGCGTCATAGGTTTTTGCGGCGATCTCGAGGGTGGTGGCGTTGGCCTCGCCATAGGGATGGGCGAAGAGCTTCGGCACCGCCCCCAGCTCCGTCTGGAAGCGGGCGTTGGAGGCGGCGATCTCGGCGGTGGCGGCATCCGGCGATAGCTTGGCCATATGGGGATGGGACTTGGAATGGGCGCCGATCGCCACGCCCTCGTCCCGCAGTGAGCGGATCTGGTCCCAGGTGAGATAGCCGTGGGTGCCGCGGTCCACCGGGTCGGTGGCGACGAACAGGGTCATCGTCCAGCTCCGAGCCTTCAGGCGCGGCCAGGCGACGGTCAGGACCGAGGCATAGGCGTCATCGACGGTGATCGCCACCGTCTTCGGCGGCGCCGGGGTTCCGGCCTTGATCGCGGCGACGATGTCGGCCAGCGGCACCACATGGAAACCGCCGTCGGCCAGGATTTGCAAATGGCGCTCGAACTGATCGACGCGGATGTTGGTGGATGGGATGCCGTTTTCGCCGAAGCGATGGTACATCAGCGCCACCGCCGCCGTGGCATCCGCCGCCGGGGCTTCGGCCAGCGCGGGCACGCCCGCGCCCAACAGAATCAGGGCGAAAACCAAGGCACACCAAGCGCGGCGCGCCGTCTGCGCGGTCTTGTCGATCATCGTGCCGTCCCCCATATTGCGTGAGCGATCATTACCGCATCGAAATGCGCGGTCCAGGATTTCTTGAACCCGGAGCGGGAGAATACGATGAATGCTCTCGACGACGCGCGGACCCATTCCCACTGGCTGGATAAACCGGTCGATCTGGATTTGGTGCGCCGCGCCATTGTCTATGCCGGATGGGCCCCGACCGCCGCCAACAGCCAGCCGGCGCGCTATGTCCTGGTGGCGACCCCGGTGGGCAAGGCGCGGCTGAAGCCCTTCCTTGCCCCCGGCAATGTCGAAAAGACGATGGCCGCGCCGGTCACCGTGATCGGCGCGGACGATCACGCGTTTTTCGAGGCGCTGCCCCGGATGTGTCCGCGGACCGACGCGAAAAGTTGGTATGTCGGCAACGACGTTCTGATCGACGACACCGCCTTTCGCAATTCCACTCTGCAGGGCGGCTATTTCATCCTGGCGGCGCGGGCGATGGGCCTCGACTGCGGGCCGATGAGCGGGTTCGACGCCGATGGCGTGACCGCCGCGTTCTTCGCCGGAACCAAGATCCGCGCCAATTTTCTGTGCAGTCTGGGGTACGGCGGTGCCGTTTACCTGCACCCGCGCAATCCGCGCTTCGCGCCCGAGGAAGTCCGCCAGGTGGTGTGAGGAAAACCAGGGAAAACGGTCCAGGGGACTCGGTCCCCTGGACCCCATACCGTTCTTGCCACGTAAGTGGCTATCGACCATCGTCTAGAAGCGATGACGCGGTGGCGCTACGCGCGAAAAACCAGGAACGGGTCCACAGGATCCACTGCGCTTCCGCCGGCCGGAAGGCGTCGAAGATTCGCAGCCGCAACCGTTGCGCGGCGGCAAGGTCGCGGGCACGTTCCAGCTTGGCAAAGGCTTCCGGGTGCAGATAACATGCCGCCTGTCCATAGACTGGGGCGCCGGTGAAGTTGTTCGCGGTCGCATAGGCCAAGTCCAGGAGGACGCCGTGGGCCTCCGGCGTGATTTCGATCAGCATCGGTTCCCTCTCGCGATGAGCGGGCCAGCATAGGATTGGCGGGCATGATGGGACAAGTCGAACTTTCGTGCGGCACCGTCGCGGTCTTGGATACCGCCGGGACCGCCTGTCAGGCCGGGGTCTTCGTGGACGGCGCGCCGCGCGCCCTGCGCCGCGCCGACATGGTTCACGGTCAGGCAGAGGAACTGGTGCCGATGCTGCAGGCCGTCCTGGCCGAGGCCGGAGTCGGTTTCGAGGCGCTGACGGCGGTGGTGGCGACGGTGGGGCCGGGGTCGTTCACCGGCCTGCGGGTGGGGCTGGCCGCCGCCCATGGCTTGGGTCTTGCGGTCGGCTGCCCGGTGCTTGGGGCGTCGTCGCTGGCGGCGTGGGCGAACGCCCTGCGGCGCGCGCATCCCGGTGGCGCGGTGCGCGTCGTCCTTGACAGCCGTCGTGGCGATGCCTTCGTGCAGGACTTCGCGGCCGACGGTCGGGCCCTCGGGCCGCCGACGATTCTGCCCCTGGCCGAGGCGGTGGCGGTTGTCGCGGGGGTTGCGATCGGCGGCGATCTGGTCGGCAACGACGTCGCGCCGTCGTTGGCCGATGTCTTCGCGGCGGCGTTGCCGCCGGATCATCGCCTGCCGCCGCAACCCTTGTATTTGCGTCCCGCCGATGCGGTGCCGCAGGCGGGGGCGCCGCGATGCGCCTGATCCCGCTCGCGCCGGTTTTCGCGCCGGTGCTGGCCGCGCTGCATGCCGACTGCTTTCCCCGTCCCTGGGGGGAGGAATCCTTTCGTGAGCTTCTGTCACTGCCGGGGGGATTCGGCGCGATCGCGACGGCGGATGACGATCCCGGCGACGCGGCGGGGTTCGTATTGTGCCGCCATGCCGCCGATGAGGCGGAGATTCTGACGATCGGGGTGCGCCCGGATCGGCGCGGACGGGGCGTCGCCCGCCTTCTTCTGATGCAGACGATTGCCGAAGCCGAAGAATTGGGCGTGACGCGGATGTTCCTGGAAGTTTCGATGAACAACCGGGAAGCCCTGGGCCTCTATCGGGCGCATGAGTTTGCCCGCGTGGGAATACGCAAGAAATACTGCCTGGAGGTTATAAGCCAGAAAGAAGTGCGTGTTGATGCGTTCATCATGGCGAGGTTGTTGGGAGTAGCCGTGAACTTCCCAAAGGAACGGTGACGGGACGATACTTTTTCATGTTCGCCCTGAACGAGTCCAAGGCCCGGTCTTTTGCCGTCGGGGAAGACCTTGATCGATTCTGGCCTGACCAGAGCAGCGTTTGTTGCGCAAAAGTATCCTCTTGGACCACGGTCGATGGGGTGACGACACCGTCATAAGGATCAATTTTATTGCACCGGATGGAATTCTTTGAGGTTTTCAAATCAACCCACAGGGTTGACCGCTTAAACGGCGGGTCTTTTATTGTCTGCGATTTTAGTATTGATAATGCTTGATGGACATTTTATATTAGCACCGATCCGATGATTAAAGGGGTTCTGTACATGTCTGGGCAAGAGTGCAAGGAAAACCTGCTTCGTCTTACGGCACAAATCGTTGCGGCTCATGCTGGCAATAACGAAGTGTCCGTGGCGGATCTTTCGGGTTTGATCAGGAACGTCTTCTCGGCGCTGTCAAATCTGGGGGGGGCGACGACTTCCGTGGACCGTCCGTTGCCTGCTATCGCGGTCAAGAGGTCGGTCACGCCGGACTATATTATTTGTTTGGAAGACGGCAAGAAGCTGAAGATGTTGAAGCGGCATCTTAAGGCCGCCTACAACATGACCCCCGGAGAGTATCGCGAGAAATGGGGCCTGTCGGCCGATTATCCGATGGTCGCGCCGAACTATGCGCGCCACCGTTCCACCCTTGCCAAGAAGATTGGCTTGGGAACCCGCGCGCGGCGGGGCCGGGGCGCGGCGGAATAGGCGTCTCGGCGGGCTTTCACCAAAGCTTCATTGTTTCCGACGGCGGGCTGTCCCTGCAGTCCGCCGTTGCGCATTTTGGCGCGGCCTTGCAGAATGTCCGGCGCGCCCTGGCGGCGTGTCGCCCGCATGGCTTTTCATTTTCGTGAATTGGGACTACTGTCGCGGGCGGGGGCAAACAGGATTTGATGGCAGGACATGACATCCCGGATTGAGCAGCGTTGCCTGGAGCTTGGGCTGAAGATGACCGGCCAACGTCGGGTCATCGCGCAGGTCCTCTCTGACTCCGATGATCATCCCGATGTCGAGGGTGTGTACCGTCGCGCTTCCACGATCGATCCGCGCATCAGCATCGCCACAGTGTACCGCACGGTTCGTTTGTTCGAGGAAGAAAAGATCCTCGATCGTTTGGACTTCGGCGACGGGCGGGCGCGCTACGAGGAAATGTCCGACGATCACCACGACCATCTGATCGATATCGCCAGCGGCCATGTCATCGAGTTCCACTGCAAGGAAATTGAGGACTTGCAGCGCAGGATCGCGCGCGAGCACGGCTATCGTCTGGTCGGTCGCCGCCTGGAACTCTATTGCAAGCCGCTGGATGGCGCGAAGAAGACCGCTCCGGCGGACGACGTCACCGAAGGCTGAGCCAACCCCCGGCGCGAAGCCAGCCCTTCTCGCGTCCGCGCCGGAAGATCGGCCGCCGGGGGGTGTCATCCGCCGCTGTTTTGATACGGAGCAACATGGAACCCATCGAAGGATCGTCCGGCGGCAATATGGAGGTTCGTTTAGCGGCGACCCCGGCCGAAATCGACGCGGCTCAGTCCCTGCGCTTTCGCGTGTTCTACACCGAGGGCGGCGCCCAGGCTTCCGCCAAGACCGCTGCGGCCTCGCGCGATTGCGATGATTTCGACGCGGTCTGCGATCATCTGCTGGTGATCGACCGGGCGCGTGGCGAGGCTCCCGCCGACTGCATCGTCGGCACCTATCGCCTGATGCGGCGTGAACACGCCGAGAAGATCGGGCGGTTCTATACCGCGGCGGAATACGATATCTCGCGGATTCTGGCGTTGCCCGGCGCGATACTGGAACTTGGCCGGTCGTGCACCGACCCCGCCTATCGCAATCGCTCGACGATGCAGATGCTGTGGCAGGGAATCGCCAGCTACGTCTTCAGCCATGACATCACGATGATGTTCGGTTGCGCGTCGTTGAGCGGCGTCGATCCCGCCGCCCTGGCCCTCGAGCTCAGTTACCTGCACCACTATCATCGCGCGCCCGACGACTTCTGTCCGCGCGCCCTGCCGCACCTTTATGCCGCGATGGATCTGATGCCGAAGGACGCGGTGTCGATGAAACAGGCCCTGAACGCGCTGCCGCCCCTGGTCAAGGGGTACCTGCGCCTGGGCGGATTCGTCGGCGATGGCGCGGTGGTGGACCGCCAGTTCAACACCACCGATGTGTGCGTCATGGTCAAAACCGACTTGATGACGGACAAGTATTTCCGCCACTATGACCGCACCGCGCGTGGCGGCTGATTGGCATGCGACGCGACACTGAATCCACGCCGTCGCGCTTTGGCGAGCACGGTCGCCTCGACTCCCTGATCGCGGGGACGCGGTTGGCGGCGATCGTGGCGTGGTTTTTCCTGCTGCTCCCCATCTATTTGCTGTCGATGCTGTCGGAAGGCGCGCAGACCGTTTGCAACCGCCTGTTCTGGCGGGGCGTTCTGCTGTTGGCCAATATTCGGGTTCGGGTGCATGGGCGGCCCGCCGCGCTGCGCCCCCTGCTGCTGGTCAGCAACCATGTGTCGTATCTTGATATCCCGGTGCTGGGGAGTCTGATCCCCGGCGTCTTCGTCGCCAAGTCCGAAGTTGCGGGATGGCCGGGCATTGGATTTGTGGCGCGGTTGGGACGGGCCGTCTTCATCGAGCGCAAGCGGACCGAGGCGGCGCGTCAAAAACGCGTTCTGGGTGACCGGCTGGAGCAAGGCACGCCGCTGATTTTGTTCCCCGAAGGCACCAGCGACGACGGCAACCGCGTGCGGCCTTTCAAAAGCACGCTGTTTTCCATCGCCGAGGAAGAAATCAACGGTCAGCCGGTGATGGTGCAGCCGGTGGCGGTCGCTTATACCCGTTGCTTCGGAGTGCCGATCGGCTATCTGTGGCGGCACTTCTTCGCGTGGTACGGCGACATGGATCTGGCCCCCCACTTGTGGGAGGTGCTGCACATGGGGCGCCTGACCGTCGAGGTGACCTTTCTGGAACCCTATACCCTGTCCGCCCTGGGTTCGCGCAAGAACGCCGCCGAAGTTTGCCGTGCCGCGGTGCGCGCCGCGGTTTCGCGCTCGCTCAGTGGGCGCGAGGCCGGACCCGATGTCTTGACTTTGCAAGGTCGGGTGTTACGGTTCAGGCCTTAGGAACGGACCCGTCAAGGATCGAAGACCCCAGGTGAGCGGACTGAAGAAACTTTTTATCAAGACCTACGGCTGTCAGATGAACGTCTACGATTCGGCGCGAATCCGGGATGTTCTGGCGCCCCTGGGATACGTCGCGACCGACACCCCGGCGGATGCCGATCTGGTCGTTCTCAACACCTGTCACATCCGCGAAAAGGCGGCGGAAAAGGTCTATTCCGACCTGGGTCGGTTGCGACCTCATCGTCAGGCCAAGGCGAAGGCCGGGGGGCGGATGTTGATCGCGGTGGCGGGCTGCGTCGCCCAGGCCGAGGGCGAGCGCCTGCGCGTCCGTGCGCCGATCGTCGATATCGTGCTGGGGCCGCAGACCTATCACCGCCTGCCCGAGATGGTGGCGCGTGTTCTGCGCGCCGAGGGCGTCGCGGTGTTCGACACCGAATTTCCGGTCGAGCCGAAGTTCGACCATCTGCCGCCGTCCCATGCCGAGGGCGCCAGCGCCTTCCTGGCGATTCAGGAAGGTTGCGATCGCTTTTGCACCTATTGCGTGGTCCCCTACACCCGCGGCGCCGAATATGCCCGGCCCGCCGCCGCCGTGTTGGCCGAGGCGCGGCGACTGGTCGAGACCGGCGCGCGGGAAATCACGCTGCTGGGCCAGAACGTCAATGCGTGGGCGGGCGATGCCCCCGGCGACGGCACCTGGAGCTTCGGGCGGCTGCTGCGCGAAATGGCCGAGATTCCGGGCCTGGGACGCTTGCGCTATACCACCTCGCACCCGAAAAGCGTGACCCCGGACCTGATCGCGGCGCATCGCGAGGTCGCGATTCTGGTTCCTTTTCTGCATCTGCCGGTACAGTCGGGATCGGACCGCGTGCTCAAGGCGATGAACCGCGCCCACACCGTTGCTGATTATCGGCGCACCATCGCGGCGCTGAAAATCGCCTGCCCCGATTTGATGTTGTCCTCGGACTTCATCGTCGGTTTTCCCGGCGAGACCGAGGCGGAGTTCGAGGAAACCCTGGATCTGATCCGTGCGGTCGGCTTCATTCAGGCGTTTTCGTTCAAATACAGTCCCCGCCCCGGCACCCCGGCGGCGGCGATGCCGGATCAGGTGGCCGAGGCGGTTAAGGTCTCGCGTCTGGCCCGCCTGCAGGCGGAACCGGCGACGATTCAAGCGGACTTCAACGCGGCCTGCGTCGGGCGGACGATGCCGGTGCTGTTCGATCGTCCCGGACGGCACGCCGGGCAATTGATCGGCCGCACCCCCACCATGCAGGCGGTGTATGCCAAGGCCCCGGCCGATGCGATGGGGACGATTCGCGCAGTGCGCATCGTCGCGGTCGGCTCCAACAGCTTGCGCGGCGTCCTGGATGACGCCAAGGAAAGGGAAGCGGCGGAATGAGCGTTTTGGGCAGGAACAGGCCGCCGCATCCGGTGGTGGGGTCGCGGGTTCTTGAGCTTGGCGGCAACGCGGAGGCGGCGGAGGTCTATGGGCCGCACAACGTCCACCTGGACCGGTTGGAGGCGCTGCTGGGAATCAGTTGCGCGCCGCGCGGCAATACCCTGACGATTTCCGGCGTGGCCCCCGCTCTGGCGGTGGCGGGGCAGGCGATCTTCCGGCTGGCCGAACGGGCGCGGGCCGGGCATGGCGTCGAAGCCGCCGATATCGACGCGGCGGTGCGGATGTCGCATGGCGATGGTGCTCCATCCTCGGCGGCGGACGACGCGGATGTCGCGCTGAAGACCCGCAAGAAGACGATTCTGCCGCGCACCCCCAACCAAGCCGCCTATATCCGCGCCATGCGGCGCTTCGATCTGGTGTTCGGTCTGGGTCCGGCGGGGACCGGCAAGACCTATCTGGCGGTGGCGATGGCGGTTTCGAAATACCTGAAGGGCGAGGTCTCGCGCATCATCCTGTCGCGTCCGGCGGTGGAGGCGGGGGAGAATCTGGGCTTTCTGCCCGGCGATATGCGGGAAAAGGTCGATCCCTACCTGCGGCCCCTTTATGACGCGCTGAACGACATGATGCCCGCCGACCAGGTGACCAAACGCATCGAGTCCGGCGAGATCGAGATCGCACCTCTGGCCTTCATGCGTGGGCGCACCTTGTCCGATGCCTTCGTCATCGTCGATGAGGCGCAGAACGCCACGGCGGTGCAGATGAAGATGCTGCTGACCCGCTTGGGCGAGGGTTCGATGATGGTGGTCAACGGCGATCTGACTCAGGTCGATCTGCCGAAGGGCGTGCGTTCCGGCCTGCGCGACGCCCTGGAGATTCTGGACGGGGTCGAAGGCGTCGGGGCGGTCGAATTCGGTGACCGCGACGTGGTTCGTCACGGTCTGGTGGCGCGTATCGTCTCCGCCTACGAGACACATACGCTGGCAACGCCCTATGCGGTGTCGCAAGGGGGACACCATGGCGTCTGAGGAGATCGAGGACCGCATCGCCGCCGCCGACGGCGTCTGGGCCTTCGCGGTCTCGGCCATGCCGGGTTGGGATGCGGCGGTTCCCGCGTGGCGCGAGGTTCTGGCGCGGGTTGGGCTGGCGGCGGCGCCGGTTCTGGCCGCCACCCTGACCGCCGAGGGAACCCTGGCTCCCGCCGAAATCGCGGTGTTGCTGGCCGACGATGCGGCGGTGCGCGACCTGAACCGCGATTGGCGGGGCAAGGACGCGCCGACCAACGTCTTGTCGTTCGCCTCTTGGTGGGACGACGATTGTCCGCCGCCGCCGGCGCCGGGCGCGCCCCTGCTTCTGGGCGATTTGGCGCTGGCGTTGCAGACCCTGATCGCCGAGGCGGCGGCCGAAGGCAAGACCGTCGCCGACCATTTCGCGCATTTGACGCTGCATGGTGTTTTGCACCTTTTTGGCCACGACCATCGGGACGCCGCCGACGCCCTGGACATGGAGACTCTGGAAATCCGTCTGTTGGCGGAGATCGGGGTGGACGATCCCTATGGCGAGGCTGGGCTTCGCGGAGACTGCGACCATGATTGACCCGAGTTCCGATCCCTCCGCCACGGCGGAGGAGCCTCAACCTAGAAACGAGCGTTCGTGGTGGCAGGGGTTCAAGGAACGCCTGCCCTGGATTTCCGCTTCCGGCGGGGAACCGACGGTGCGCGAGGCCCTGGCCGAGTTGATCGAGGAAAGCGGCGAGTCCGATGCCCCGATTGACGCCCACGAGCGCCTGCTGTTGGGCAATATTCTGCACCTGCGCGATGTCAAGGCCGAGGACGTGATGATGCCGCGCGCCGATATCGTGGCGGTGTCGCTGGAGTCGTCGTTGCCCGATCTCGTCCGCCTGATGGTCGAGGAAGGGGTGTCGCGGATGCCGGTTTATCGCGAGACCCTGGATGACGCGCTGGGGCTGATCCACATCAAGGACGCGGTGCGCCATCTGGTCGCCGAGGAGGGGGTAGCCCTAAGCAAGATGTTGCGCCCGATCCTGTTCGTCGCGCCGTCGATGCGGGTGATGGATCTGTTGCTGGATATGCGGGTCAAACGCACCCACATGGCTCTGGTGATCGACGAATATGGCGGCGTTGACGGGCTAGTGACGATCGAGGATCTGGTCGAACAGATCGTCGGTGAAATCGAGGACGAACACGACGACGAGGCCGAGCCGGAGCTGGTCTTTTGCTCCGATACGGTGCTGGAAGCCGACGCCCGCGTCTCGGTCGAGGACTTCGAGCGGGCCGTCGGGTCGATCTTGAGCCCCGCCGAACGCGAGGACGCCGACACCCTGGGCGGTCTGGTGTTCTCGCTCGCCGGACATATTCCGGCGCGTGGCGAACTGGTGCCGCACGGCTCTGGCATTGAGTTTCAGATCGTCGATGCCGATCCGCGCCGCATCAAGCGGTTGCGGGTGCGCAATCTGTCGCCGCGTTCCGCCAATGGCGAAGCCCCATGAAATCGTTCGCGGCGTTGATCGCCGGTCGTCGCGGTCCGGCGGTCGCCGTCCTGGCGGGCGCGGCGTCGGCGGCGGCGTTGCCGCCGCTGTCCTGGCTGCCGTTGCTGCCGCCGTGCCTGTCGGCGCTGTATGTTCTTTGGGATGCTGCCGATGGGGCTCCGCGCCCCGGACGCCGCCGTTTTCTTCTCGGCTGGGGCTTCGGCCTCGGCTACTTCTCCGCCGGACTGTACTGGGTCGGTTACGCCTTTCTGGTCGATGCCGCCACCTTCGGTTGGATGATTCCCTTCGCTCTGGCCGGTTTGGGGGCGGGGTTGGGTCTGTTCACAGGGACCGCCGCCTGGGCGGCGGGGTTCTCCGTGGCTCGTCCGCTGGCGCGGTGGGTCGGCTTCGCCGCCGTCTGGGTGGTCGTGGAGTGGCTGCGCGGCTGGGTGTTGACCGGATTTCCGTGGAATGCTTTGGGCTCGGTGTGGGCGATGTGTCCGGCGTTCGCCCAGGCCGCCGCCGCGATCGGCATGCTGGGCCTGTCCTGGCTGACCGTGTTGGCCGCCACCGCACCGGCGGCGGGCGCGGCGGGCGCCTTCGGTTCCGGGCGCGGCGTGGCGAAGGGGTGCGCCGTCGCCGTCGCCATTGTCGCGGCGCAGGGCCTTGGCGGGTGGTTGCGGTTGCCGGACGGCCCGGTTCCCGTGCAGCCGGGGGTGGCCCTGCGCCTGGTGCAGCCGAACATTCCGCAGACTGAAAAATGGTGGCGCGAGCAGCGGCGCGACAATCTGCTGCGTCAGGTCATGCTCAGCCGGATGCCGGGATGGGAAAGCCGCACCCATGTGATCTGGGCGGAGACCGCGTCCACCTTTCCGCTCGACCGACCAGAGGATGCCTTTGCCTGCCACTTGGTGGCGCAGGCGCCGCCGCCGGGCGGCTGGTTGATCGCGGGCGCCCCTCGTCGCACCCCGCCGGGCGAGCCGTTCAAGTTGTGGAACAGCGTCATCGCGATCGATGCCGAGGGCGGTGTCGGCGACATCCACGACAAGGCGCATCTGGTTCCCTTCGGGGAATACGTGCCGGGCGGGCGTTGGCTGCCGGTGGGCAAGCTGGCCGCCGGGCGGGTCGATTATTCCCCAGGGCCGGGCCTGCGCACGGTGCGACTGCCCGGCACCCCGCCCTACAGCCCCCTGGTCTGCTACGAGGTAATCTTCCCCGGCGCGGTGGTCGATGCGGCCGATCGTCCGGATTGGATTCTGAACGTCACCAACGACGCCTGGTTCGGCATCAGCGCCGGGCCACACCAACACCTTGCCGCCGCCATTTTGCGCGCGGTCGAGGAGGGGCTGCCCCTGGCGCGCGTCGCCAATACCGGAATCAGCGCGGTGGTCGATCCCTATGGTCGTGTCGTCGCCAGCCTGGAACTGGGCCAGGGTGGTATCGTCGATGCGGTTTTGCCGCGGCCCCTGCCGCCGACGCCCTTTGCGCGATGCGGCAACGCCTTGCCGGTCCTCTTGGTTTTGGCGATTGGCGCGCTGATCAATTTCTGGGCGAGTCGCGGTTTGTCCCGGCCCCGCCGCATACCCACATGAAGGGTGAGCTTATTCGTGGCGGCGCGCCGCGAAGAGGGGCTTTCCAGGTTGACGATCATACAACCGCATGTATAGAGTGCGCATAGGTTGATAAAAATCCGGGCAGGAGGGTGGCAGGTTCCACGAGGAGAGGAAAATGCCAGTTATTTCCGCGAGACATCAGGAAACCGGCCGCACCCGTGGATCTTCGCGGGGGCGCACGCCGCAGGGCAATCCGAATCCCGTCGATGTTCATGTCGGCGCGCGGATCCGTCTGCGCCGGACTCTCCTGGGGATGAGCCAGGAACGTCTGGGCGACGCGCTGGGGCTGACTTTCCAACAAGTCCAAAAGTATGAACGCGGCACCAATCGTGTCGGCGCCAGCCGGTTGTGGGACCTGAGCCGGGTTCTCGAGGTCCCGATCAGTTTCTTCTACGAGGATATGTCCGACGACGTCGCCGACAAAAGCCCGCGCCTGATCGCCGGCCTTGAGGGCGAGCCCGAGGCGCTGGAGGCCGATCCCTTGAGCAAGCGCGAAACCCTGGAATTGGTGCGGGCCTATTACCGCATTCAGGACCCGACGGTTCGCAAACGGGTGTTCGATCTGGCCAAGGCGTTGGCCGCCAGCGCCGAAGTCCTGGCGGTCCCTTCCGCCGACCCGCTCTGACGGCGGGGCCGTTTCTCCTTCCCCTCGCGACGGTGATTTGCCGGAGCGTCCCCTTGCATTCTGCGGACAGCTCGGATACCAGGAAAGGCGTTCGCGCCGGGCGGTCTTCGTCCGGTTGGGTGGGGCGCCGGTTTCCAGCGTCGCCGCGTGGGAGTTCCTAAGCCAAGGGGGGCAATCGGTGTTCCAGTCGAACTACCTGTTTACCAGTGAATCGGTCGCCGAAGGACACCCCGATAAGGTTTGCGATCGCATCTCCGACGCCGTCGTCGATACCTTCCTGGCGGCGGAACCGCGCGCGCGCGTGGCGTGCGAAACGCTGGCCACCACCAATCGCATCGTGCTGGCGGGCGAGGTTCGCGGTCCGTCCTCGATCACCTCCGAGGTTCTGGAACAGGTGGCGCGCGACGCCGTAAAAAGCATCGGCTACGAGCAGGACGGTTTCCACCACGCCACCTGCCAAGTGGACGTGTTGTTGCACAGTCAGTCCAGCGACATCGCCATGGGCGTCGATGCTTCCGGCAACAAGGACGAAGGCGCCGGCGATCAGGGCATCATGTTCGGCTATGCGGTCGATGAAACCCCGGAGCTGATGCCCGCCCCGATCGTTTTCGCGCACCGCATTCTGAAGGATATGACCGTCGCGCGGCATGATGGCTCCCGCCCCGAATTCGGCCCCGACGCCAAAAGCCAGGTGACGCTGCATTACGAAAACGGTCGTCCGGTCGGCGCCACCTCGGTGGTGGTGTCCACCCAGCATGCGGAATCGGCGCCGCAGGACGACATTCGCCGTTTGGTCCGTCCCTTCGTCGAGGCCGCGCTGCCGGAAGGGTGGATGCCCGAGGAAAGCGAATTCTACGTCAACCCCACCGGTCGCTTCGTGATCGGCGGCCCGGACGGCGATTGCGGCCTGACCGGGCGCAAGATCATCGTCGATACCTATGGCGGCGCCGCGCCGCATGGCGGCGGGGCGTTCTCGGGCAAGGACCCGACCAAGGTCGATCGTTCGGCGGCCTATGCCTCCCGTTATCTGGCGAAGAACGTGGTCGCGGCGGGTTTGGCGTCGCGCTGCCTGATTCAGTTGTCCTATGCGATCGGCGTTTCGAAGCCCCTTTCGGTTTATGTCGAGACCTACGGCACCGGCAAGTTGCCGGAGGCCGCGATCAGCGCCGCCTTGCAGGACCTGATGAATCTTTCCCCGCGCGGCATCCGCGAACACCTGAAGCTCAATCGTCCGATCTATGCGCGGACCGCCGCCTATGGCCACTTCGGTCGCGCGGCAGAGGCCGATGGAGGCTTCTCGTGGGAAGCCTGTGATCTGGTCGGCGATCTGAAAAAGCTGCTGCCGTAACGGAATTGCGATGACTGCTTCCGACCTTCCGCCCGAGGCGCGGGAGCCTCATTTCTTCGGTCGCCGCAAGGGGAAGCCCTTACGGTCTGGTCGCGTTCGCCTAATGGACGATCTGCTGCCCGACGTCGCGGTGCCGGACGGCGATGCTCCCCTCGATCCGGCGGCATTGTTCGCCAAGCCGGTCTCCGCCGTCTGGCTGGAAATCGGTTTCGGCGGCGGCGAGCACCTGGCGGGTCAGGCGGCGACCCATCCGGACATTGGTATCATCGGTTGCGAGGTGTTCCTGAACGGCGTCGCGCGGTTGCTCTCCCTGATCGACGGCACCCCGGCAGAAGAGACCGTGCGGGTCTGTCACGGCGACGTCCGCGCCCTGATGCCGCGTCTGCCGGAGGCCGCGCTGGACCGGGTGTTCGTTCTGTTCCCCGACCCCTGGCCGAAGACCCGCCACGCCAAGCGCCGCTTCATCGGCCCCGACAACCTGCCCCAGCTTTCCCGTCTGATGAAGGATGGCGCCGAATTGCGTGTCGCCTCCGATGACATGTCCTATATCCGCTGGTCGCTGATGCACCTGATGAACCACCCGGATTTCGTCTGGACAGCCGAGGGCCCCGACGATTGGCTGGGCCGCCCCGCCGACTGGGTTCCCACCCGTTACGAGCAAAAGGCTCTGCGCCAGGGCCGTGCGCCGGTGGTGCTGCGTTTCGTCCGCAAGCCGCACGGCTGAGGGCGCTCCGGCGGCGCTTCCAGATTCTTCTTTACACCCTCGTCCGATCGTCTAGATTGAGCTCGACATTCTTATTGGAGCGGCCAGCGGGCGCCGATGAGGGTGGGCCGGTGGCCCACTTTTTTTGTTTGTGCAGCCTGCAACGCCGGAATGAAACGGGATACGAACGCGGATGGATGTTGCCAGGCATGTGGCGGATTTGATTCTGCCCCCGCTCGCCGACATGGGGTTCGAGCTGGTGCGGGTGCAGTTCACCGGCACCATCCGCCGGACCTTGCAGATCATGGCGGAACGCGCCGATCGCACGGCGATGACGGTGGACGACTGCGCCGGGATCAGTCGCGCGGTTTCCGCCCTGCTGGACGTGGAAGATCCGATCGAAGGACAATATCTGTTGGAGGTGAGCTCCCCCGGTTTGGATCGGCCGCTCACCCGCAGGGAAGATTTCGTGCGGTTCGCGGGTTTCGTGGTGAAGCTTGAAACCACGATGCCGGTGGATGGCCGCAAGCGCTTCTCGGGGAAGTTGCTGGGCTTGAGCGATGACGGCGTGATTACGATGGTTTCTGACGAAGGTGTCGAGATCGCGGTGCCGTTTTCCAATTTTGCCCGCGCGAAGCTGGTGCTGACCGACGATTTGATCAAGGCAGCGGAAGAAGAACAAGGTTAATCGGAAGGACGCAATGGAACGTACAGCGGCATTGCCACGGCCCGAATTGCTTCAGGTTGCGGAAGCGGTTGCCCGCGACAAGGGGATCGATCGCGACGAGGTGATCCAGGCGATGGAATCGGCCATTCAAAAGGCCGGGCGTTCGAAGTATGGGCATGACTACGACATTCGCGCCACCATCGACCGCAAAACCGGCGAGATCAAACTCGCCCGCTATATCGAGGTGGTGGAAGAGGTCGAGGACGACAACATCCAAATCGCCCTGGCCGACGCGCAGTCCCGTGATCCGGAGCTCGGCCTTGGCGACTTCATCGTCGATCCGCTGCCACCCATCGACTTCGGCCGCATTGCCGCGCAGACCGCCAAGCAGGTGATCGTGCAGCGGGTGCGCGACGCCGAACGGATGCGTCAGTTCCAGGAATTCCAGAACCGTACCAGCGAAATCGTCAACGGTCTGGTCAAGCGTGTCGAATTCGGCAACGTCTATGTCGATCTGGGTCGCGCCGAGGCGCTGTTGCGCCGCGACGAACTGATCCAGCGCGAGACCTTCCGCGTCGGCAACCGGGTCCGCGCCTACATCATGGCGGTGCGCCAGGAGCCGCGCGGTCCGCAGATTTTCCTGTCTCGCACCCATCCGCAGTTCATGGCCAAGCTGTTTGCGCAGGAAGTGCCGGAAATCTATGACGGCATCATCGAGATCAAGTCGGTGGCGCGCGATCCCGGTTCTCGCGCCAAAATAGCGGTGCTGTCCAATGATTCCTCGATCGATCCGGTCGGTGCCTGCGTTGGTATGCGCGGGTCTCGCGTGCAGGCGGTGGTCGGCGAGTTGCAGGGCGAGAAGATCGACATCATCCAGTGGTCGCAGGACCCGGCGACGTTCATCGTCAACGGCCTTGCCCCGGCGGAAGTCACCAAGGTGGTGCTGGACGAGGAAACCAACCGCATCGAAGTGGTGGTTCCCGACGATCAGCTGTCGCTGGCGATCGGCCGTCGCGGCCAAAATGTGCGCCTGGCTTCGCAACTGACCGGCTGGGACATCGACATCCTGACCGAGCAGGAGGAATCCGAACGGCGCCAGGAAGAGATCAAGTTGCGCTCCAAGATGTTCATCGAGGCATTGGACGTCGATGACGTGATCGCGCATCTACTGGTCAACGAAGGGTTCTCCTCGGTCGAGGAAGTGGCCTACGTTCCAGCGCAGGATCTGGGCGACATCGAGGGCTTCGACGACGAAATCGCGGTCGAACTGCAAAGCCGCGCCGTGGCCTTCCTCGATGACCGCGACCGTTCCGCCACCGATCGCCGGGTCGAACTGGGCGTTGCCGAGGATCTGGCCGCCCTGGAGGCCCTGTCCCCGGTGATGCTGGTGAAGCTGGGCGAGGCCGGGGTGAAGACCCTGGACGATTTGGCCGATCTGGCGAGCGACGAGCTGATCGATATCGTCGGCGCCGGCGAAATGACCGAGGACGAGGCCAACGCCGAGATCATGGCGGCGCGCGCCCACTGGTTCAGCGATGAGGACGCGGCGGCAACGAAAACGGGCGACGCGGCGGAAGCGACGGATGACGGAAACCCCTGATATCGCGACCGATGACGGCGACGGTCCGCACCGTCGCTGTCTGGTCACGGGCGGGTCGCGGACGACCGAGTTGTTGTTGCGATTCGTTCTGGGGCCCGAGGACGCGGTGGTCCCCGATATCGACGAGCGGTTGCCGGGGCGGGGTTTTTGGTTGAGTGCGCGCCGGGATGTGGTAGAAACGGCGGTCAAGCGTAAGGCCTTTCACCGTGCGGCGCGCCACGCGGTGGTGGTGCCGGACGATCTGGCCGATCTGGTCGAGCGTCTTTTACTGCGGCGCTGCCAGGATTCGCTGGGTTTGGCGCGGCGGTCGGCGCGCGCGGTGTGTGGCTTCGACAAGGTGGCGTCGGCGCTGACGGAAGGTTCCGGCAGCTTGATCGCGGCCAGCGACGGCAGCCCGGACGGCAGCCGCAAGATCGCACAGGCGGAGCGGCGCTGTGGCGCCAGGGTGCGCCGGGTCGCGGCGGCATTGACCGCCGAAGAGTTGGGTTCCCCGTTTGCCCGCGATCGTGCGGTGCATGTATGGGTAACGGCCGGTCCCTTGGCGGACCGGATCGCCCGGGATATGGCGCGGCTTGCGTCTTATCGTGGGTTCATTGAGGATCGGGGCGCCTGATGGCGCGGTGATTGGTAAAAATCAGGATAGTGATGGCGGACGATACCACGGACAACGATCGAAAGGCTCCCTTGACCCTGCGTACGGGGACTCTGGAGTTGAAGAAGACGGTGGAAAAGGGCCGTGTTCGCCAAAGCTTTTCCCATGGCCGCACCAAAGAGGTGAAGGTCGAGGTTCGTCGCAAGCGTACTATTGCGACGGGGGCCTCTCAGTCGGCCCATGGCATGGATGACGGTGTCCTCATCAACCAGGAAAAGGCGCAGCGTCTGCGCGTCCTGCAGGAGGCGCGACGCGTCGAGGAAGAAAATCGCCTCGCCGCCGAGGAGGCTCGCCTCAAGGCCGAGGCCGAGGAAGCCCGCCTCAAGGCTGCGGAAGAGGCGACTCGCGCCGCCGCGGAAGACGCGGTGAAGCGCGACCAGGAAGTGGCCAGCGTCATCGCCGACCTGCCGCGTCCGGCCAAGGAGGTCGATTCCGTCAAGCTGGCCGAGGTCAGGAAGCCGGTCAAGAAGGACGCCGCTGCGGAGGGTCTGGACGAGGAAGGTCGTGCCCGCCGTAAGGCCGTGGCGCGTCCCGGCGCTCCCGCCCCGGCCAAAGTGCCTGCGGTCAAGAAGGTCGAGCCGCGCCGCCGCATGGGTAAGCTGACGATCTCCGCCGCGCTGTCCGACGTGGACCGCGAGGAACGGGGCCGCAGCCTGTCCGCGGTGCGCCGTGCCCGCGAAAAGGAACGCCTGAAGCAGCTGGCGATGGCCAGGGCGCAGGAAAAGGTGGTGCGCGAGGTGGTGATCCCCGAGACGATCAGCGTCCAGGATCTCGCCAACCGCATGGCCGAGCGCGGCGCCAACGTCATCAAGGCGCTGATGAAGTTGGGCGTGATGGCCAACATCAATCAGGTTATCGACGCCGACACCGCGCAGTTGGTGGTCGAGGAATTCGGTCACTCCGCGAAGCGGGTCGCCGACTCCGACGTCGAGGATGGCCTGAAGGGCGTGGTGGATGCCGACGACCTGCTCCTGCCGCGTGCCCCGGTGGTCACCGTGATGGGCCACGTCGATCACGGCAAAACCTCGCTTCTGGATGCGCTGCGCGCCACCGACGTGGCGGCGGGCGAAGCCGGGGGCATCACCCAGCATATCGGCGCCTATCAGGTGGAGATGACCTCCGGTCAGCGGATCACCTTCATCGATACCCCCGGTCACGAGGCGTTCACCGCCATGCGTGCCCGTGGCGCGCAGGTCACCGATATCGTCGTCCTGGTGGTTGCCGCCGACGATGGCATCATGCCGCAGACGGTCGAGGCGATTCGCCACGCCCGCGCCGCGCAGGTACCGATGATCGTCGCCATCAACAAGATGGACAAGCCGGGCGCCAACCCCGAACGCGTCCGCACCGAGCTTTTGCAGCACGAAGTCGTGGTCGAAAGCCTGGGCGGCGATGTTCAGGTGGTCAAGGTCTCGGCCAAGAAACACATCAACCTCGACCTGTTGGAAGAAGCGATTCTGATGCAGGCCGAAATGCTCGACCTTAAGGCCAATCCGAACCGCGAGGCGCAGGGTGTGGTGGTCGAGGCGCGGATGGAAATCGGGCGGGGCTCGGTGGCCACGGTTCTGGTGCAGCGCGGCACCCTGAAGGTCGGCGATATCTTCATCGGCGGTAAGGAATGGGGCCGGGTCCGCGCGATGACCGATCATCGCGGCCAGAAGTTGGACGAAGCGGGGCCGGGCGTGCCGGTGGAAGTGGTCGGTTTCCAGGGAACGCCGGGTGCCGGCGACGACTTCCTGGTGACCAACAACGAACAGCGCGCCCGCGAAGTCGCCGACTATCGTCACCGCAAGGAGCGCGAGGCGCAGCACGTCAAGAGCGCGCGCTCCTCGATGGAGGAAATGTTCGCCAAGATCCAGGCCGGCGAGGCTCAGGAATTCCCGGTGGTGATCAAGGCCGACGTGCAGGGTTCGGTGGAAGCCCTGGTCGGAACCCTGGAAAAGATCGGCAACGACGACGTGCGAGTGCGCGTGTTGCACGCTGCGGTCGGCGCGATCAGCGAGTCCGACGTGACCTTGGCCAAGGCCACCAACGCCCTGGTGATTGGCTTCAACGTTCGGGCCAACGCCCAGGCCCGCGACTTGGCGCGCCGCGACGGCATCGAAATCCGCTATTACTCGATCATCTATGACGTGGCGGAAGAGATGAAGCTTGCCCTTTCGGGTATGTTGGCGCCGGAACTGAAGGAAAACTTCATCGGTTACGCCGAAATCCGTCAGGTCTTCAACATCACCAAGGTCGGACGCGTCGCCGGTTGTATGATCACCGAAGGCGTGGTGCGCCGTGGCGCCAAGGCGCGTTTGCTGCGTGACAACGTGGTGATCCACGAAGGCGCGCTTGGCCAGTTGAAGCGCTTCAAGGACGACATGAAGGAAGTCCGCGAAGGCTATGAATGCGGCATGTCGTTCGAGAACTACAACGACATCCAGGTCGGCGACGTCATCGAGTGCTACGAAATCGAGGAAATTGCCGTTACCCTGTAAGGGAGGTCCAGGGGCAACGCCCCTGGACCCCACTGGGGCCGTGGAGGCCCCAGACTCCGTTTGTTTTTCGCCGCGAGGCGGCGATCGGCCTTCATGGTGCGTGGCGGTTCGATGGTGCCGACGGACGGGGTTCGGAGCCCGAAGGCCCCGGCGGGAGTGGGCGGAGCCCGTGGCCTTTTTCTGGAGTCCGAGATCATGACCCAAGCCCCCTTGCAACGGCAGCTTCGCGTCGGTGAAGAGATCCGCCGTCTGTTGGCGTGCGCGCTGGAACGCGGCGATTTGCACGATGCCGTGCTGGATACCGTGCCGGTGACGATTTCCGAGGTGCGGGTCAGTCCCGACATGCGGCATGCCACCACCTTCGTGATGTCCCTGGGGGGATTGCGTCTGGATGAGGTGCTGGCCGCGTTGAATAAGAATGCCTGGGCCTTCAACAAGATAATCGCCCGTAGCTTGACCCTGCGTCATACCCCGACGGTGAAATTCATCGCCGACGACAGTTTCGACGAGGCGTCGCACATCGATGCGGTGTTGCGCCGTCCCGAGGTGGCGCGGGACTTGGTGAAGCCGGACGCCGCCGACGACGAGGACGATGGGCATGGCGCGTAAGCGCAAGGGTCGGCCGATCGACGGCTGGCTGGTGCTCGACAAGCCGGTGGGGATCGGTTCGACCACCGCCCTGGGGCAGGTCCGCCGTCTGTTCGACGCGGCCAAGGCCGGGCATGGCGGCACGCTTGACCCGCTGGCCTCGGGGATTCTGCCGATCGCCTTCGGCGAGGCGACGAAGACGGTGTCCTTCGTCATGGATGGACGAAAGGCTTATCGCTTCACGGTGCGTTTCGGGCAGGCCACCGAGTCCGAGGATGCCGAGGGCGCGGTGATCGCAACCTCCGACGCACGACCGACGGCGGAGGAAATCCGCGCCGTCCTGCCGCGTTTCACCGGGGTTATTCGGCAAATTCCGCCCCGCTTTTCGGCGATCAAGGTGAATGGCGAACGCGCCTATGATCTGGCGCGCGATGGCCAAGAGGTCGAAATGCAGCCGCGCGAGGCGGAAGTTTATGACCTGCGCTTCGTTGAAATGTCCGATGCCGACCACGCGATTTTCGTCGCGGAATGCGGCAAGGGAACCTATATCCGGTCCTTGGCGCGGGACTTGGCGGTCGCCTTGGGAACGGTCGGACACGTCGCGGCATTGCGCCGCACGCGGTGCGGCCCGTTTTCCGAGGCGGACTCGATTTCTCTGGATAAACTATTGTCCCTCGGGCATAGTGCGCCGTTCTTGGGCCTTTTGCGTTCCGTTTCGACCGCGCTGGACGACATCCCGGCGCTGGCCCTGACGGAAGACGAGGCCCGCCACCTAGCCAATGGGCAGGCTTTGGGCGTGTTTCCGCTGTTGCGGCGCCGTCCGTGTCCTGGAGCCGCCGAAGCCCCTGTTTTGCGAGCGATGTGCGGCGAGCGGGTGGTTGCGATCGCACGGGTGGAAGCGATGATGCTGAAACCGGTGCGTATCATTTATTCAACCGAACATGGAGATTCCGGTGTCGATCACGCAGGAACGCAAGCAGGAACTGATTAAGGAATTCGCCATCAACGAAGGCGACACCGGGTCGCCGGAAGTGCAGGTGGCGGTTCTGTCGGAACGGATCAAGAATCTGACCGAACACCTGAAGGAACATAAGAAGGATTTCCACTCTCGTCGTGGCCTTCTGATCATGGTGGGTCAGCGTCGCCGTCTTCTTGACTATGTCAAGAGCAAGGAAGTCAAGCGCTACGAGGCCTTGATCCAGCGGCTTGGGCTCCGCCGTTAAGCCGATGCAAAACCGGTGGGATGTCATGGACGTCCCGCCGGTTCGCCTTTTCCCGGTTGGGTTCCAGGGGTCAAGGCCGTCGGCGATGGATTATCGCCCGATCCCGCGAAGTGTTTAAGAGGATGCGCCGCGAGAAGGTGCCTCTTCGTGGGACGGGCCGAACAAAACCCGAAGGATGCAATGCATGTCTCTTTTTAACGTGACTCGTAAGGAACTGCTCTGGGGCGGTCGCAAGCTGGTTCTGGAAACCGGCAAGGTGGCGCGTCAGGCCGATGGTGCCGTGATGGCGACCTATGGCGAAACCACGGTTCTGTGCACGGTTGTCGGCGCGAAGTCGGCCAAGCCGGGCCAGGATTTCTTTCCGCTGACCGTGAACTATCAGGAAAAGGCCTTCGCTGCGGGCAAGATCCCCGGCGGTTTCTTTAAGCGCGAGGGTCGTCCCTCGGAAGCCGAAACCCTGATCAGCCGACTGATCGACCGTCCGATCCGGCCGTTGTTCGTCGATGGCTATAAGAACGAAACCCAGATCGTCTGCACCGTGCTGTCCCACGACATGGACAACTCGCCGGACATCGTCGCGCTGATTGGCGCGTCCGCTGCGCTGGTGATTTCCGGTCTGCCGTTCCTGGGTCCGATCGCGGGTGCCCGCGTCGGTTACAAGGACGGTCAGTACCTCCTGAACCCGACCATCGCCGAGATCGCGGAATCCGATCTTGACCTGGTGGTCGCCGGCACCCGTGAAGGCGTGCTGATGGTCGAAAGCCAGGCGTGCGAGCTGTCCGAGGACGTGATGCTGGGCGCCGTGACCTTCGGTCACGATGCGTTCCAGGCGGTGATCGACGCGATCATCGATATGGCCGAAAGCTGTGCCAAGAATCCGCGCGACGTGCCGCCGCCGGCCCCCGCGGTCGAGGTTACCCAGGCCAAGTTCTCGGAATGCGGCATCCGCGACAAGTTCGCCGTCGCCTACGGCATCAAGGCGAAGCTGGAGCGTCAGGACGCGGTCAAGGCGGTGCGCGCCGAAGCGGCCGCCCTGCTGGACGAGACCACGGTGGACGCGACCGAGGCCAAGGAAATCTTTGAGACGATGGAAGCCGACGTGGTGCGGTCCGCGATTCTGGATACCGGAATCCGCATCGACGGCCGTAACGTCGCCCAGATCCGTCCGATCGAGGCCGAAGTCGGCGTTCTGCCGCGTGCCCATGGCTCAGCCCTGTTCACCCGTGGCGAAACCCAGGCCCTGGCGGTCGCCACCCTCGGCACCGGCCAGGACGAGCAGATCGTCGATGCCCTGGAAGGCGAACATCGTTCGGCCTTCATGCTGCACTACAATTTCCCCCCCTATTCAGTGGGCGAGGCGAAGCGCATGGGGTCTCCGGGGCGTCGTGAAATCGGTCATGGCAAGCTGGCTTGGCGCGCCGTGAAGCCGCTGCTGCCGAAGGCCGAGGACTTTCCCTATACCATCCGCATCGTTTCCGAGATCACCGAATCCAATGGCTCGTCGTCGATGGCCACGGTGTGCGGTTCGTCGTTGTCGCTGATGGACGCGGGCGTGCCCTTGAAGGCGCCGGTGGCGGGTATCGCCATGGGCCTGATCAAGGAAGGTGACCGCTTCGCGGTGCTCTCCGACATCATGGGCGACGAGGATCATTTGGGTGACATGGACTTCAAGGTGGCGGGGACCGAATCCGGTATCACCGCGCTGCAGATGGACATCAAGATCACCTCGATCACCAAGGAAATCATGGCGATCGCGCTCCGTCAGGCGCGTGACGGCCGCCTGCATATCCTGGGCGAAATGGCCAAGGCCCTGACCAACGCGCGCTCCGAGGTTTCCGGCAACGCGCCCCGGATCACCACCTTCAGCATTCCGAAGGACAAGATTCGTGAAGTGATCGGTACCGGCGGCAAGGTGATTCGCGAGATTTGCGAAACCACCGGCGCCAAGATCGACATCGAGGACGACGGCACCATCCGCGTCGCCGCCGTCGATGTCAAGGCGCAGGAAGAAGCGATTCGTTGGATCAAGGGCATCGTCGCCGAACCGGAAGTCGGCGCGATCTACACCGGCAAGGTGGTGAAGGTCCTGGAGTTCGGCGCCTTCGTCAATTTCATGGGCAGCCGCGACGGTCTGGTCCACGTTTCGGAAATGGCGCAGACTCGCGTCAATCACCCCGATGACGTGGTCAAGGTCGGCGATGTCGTGAAGGTCAAGCTGTTGGGTTTGGACGATCGCGGCAAGGTCAAGCTGTCGATGAAGGTGGTCAATCAGGAAACCGGCGAGGAAATCCCGCCGGCGCCGAAGGCCAACTAAAGATCAGCGCGCCACCCTCGCGAGGCGCGGGGGTGGCGCGTTGTCGCCGACCGTGCCGCGCCGTTGCATTTTTGTGGCGGCTGCGGTACAGGTTTGCGACATTGAAGGGCACCCAGGGACCCAGAGGGAAACGCACGCGGTGCGACGTGACAACAGCGACGACCGGTTTTATGCCGGTTTCTTTCGCCGATGCGGGTGGAGACTGGTGACGTGAAGGCCCTCGAAAAACTTTGGATATCCGGGAAGGACGTGCTGCCCTTGGTCGAGGGTGGCAAGGGAATTGGCGTTTCCACCGGCGCCAGCGCCGGGGCATGGGCCGCGGTCGGCGGGGTCGGCACTTTTTCCGGCGTCAACGCGGATTTTTATGACGAGAACGGTCGCCTGGTCGAGGTCGATTACGTTGGCAAGACCCGTGGCGAACGTCACGAGGAATTGATCGCCTTCGCGATTCAGGGCGGCGTCGCGCAGGCACGCATCGCCCACGACGTGTCGGGGGGCGAAGGCCGCATCCACATGAACGTTCTGTGGGAAATGGGCGGCTGCGAGAGCATTCTGGAAGGAATCCTGGAACAGGCCAAGGGCCTGGTGCATGGCGTCACCTGCGGCGCGGGCATGCCCTATCGCTTGGCCGAAATCGCGGCGAAGTATGGCGTCTATTACTATCCCATCGTCTCTTCCGCGCGTGCCTTCCGCGCGTTGTGGAAGCGCGCCTATTACAAAAGCAAGGAATGGCTGGGCGGCGTCGTTTACGAGGACCCGTGGCTGGCGGGCGGCCATAATGGCCTGTCCAACAGCGAAAGCCCGACTCATCCCGAGCCGCCGTTCCCGCGTGTCGCCGATCTGCGCCGCGAGATGAATTCGGTGGGACTGGAGACGGTTCCGGTGGTGATGGCGGGTGGTGTGTGGTCGCTTTCCGACTGGGAAGACTGGATCGGCAATCCCGAGATCGGGCCCTTGGCCTTCCAGCTTGGGACCCGGCCGCTGTTGACCAAGGAAAGCCCGATTTCGCCGGAATGGAAGCAGCGTCTGCTGACCCTGGACCCTGGCGATGTGCTGTTGCACCGCTTCAGCCCGACCGGGTTCTATTCCTCGGCGGTGCGCAACGCCTTCATCGACGATCTGGTGTCGCGGTCCGAGCGGCAGGTGCCGTTCACCGCCGAGGCGGCAGGCGAGACGACCGCCGAGATCGCCTTCGGTCGCCGTGGCCGTGCCGTTTTCGTCAAGCCCGAGGACAAGCCCAGGATCGATGCCTGGTTGGCGGAAGGCCATACCGAGGCGTTGAAGACCCCCGACGAGACCCTGGTCTTCGTCACCCCGGCCTCGGCGCGTCACATCCTGAAGGATCAGGTCGAGTGCATGGGTTGCCTGTCGGCGTGCAACTTCTCGAACTGGTCGCAGAACGAGGCGGGAACCACCGGTCGTCGCGCCGATCCGAAGTCCTTCTGCATTCAGAAGACGCTGCAGAGCATCGCGCATGCCGGTGACGTCGATCATCAACTGATGTTCGCCGGGCACAACGTGCACCGCTTTAAAAGCGATCCGTTCTATCGCGATGGGTTCGTCCCGACCGTTAAGGAACTGATCGAGCATCTGTTGAAGGGCGGCTGAAGCCACATCAATACGTTGTTTTCCGAACGATTTTTCTGAAGGCCGCGAAAGAAGCCGACAAAACCTGGGTTTTGTCGGCTTCTTTGCACTGCTTTCCATGCGTCATTTGAAATAGATAGAAAGGAATATAAAACAATAATCGGGTGTAATACCTAACGGGGGGGGCGCCGGTTGATCATCGGCGGGGGGAATATGTTCAATCGTACGCGACCGTTTTCGCATGTTCTGGAACAGCTTCGCTCGGTCAATCTAAGGCCGACACGGCAACGCCTCGCCCTTGCGAAGCTTCTGTTCGAAAAGCCGGATCGTCACATCACGGCCGAAGCCCTGCACAAGGAGGCGGCGTCGGAAGGGGCGCGGGTGTCGCTGGCCACCGTCTACAATACCTTGCACCAGTTTACCGAAACAGGGCTGTTGCGGGAAATCGTGGTCGGCACCGGGTGTTCGTATTTCGACACCAATACCAGCGAACACCACCACTTTTATTACGAGGACAGTGGTCGTCTGGAGGATGTTCCCACGCCACATCTGCAGGTGGTGGGAATGCCGGAAGTGCCGGAGGGGACGACTATCAGACGCATTGATGTGGTGGTCCGCCTGGACGGCTGATCCTATTTGACGGTTTCTCCGCGATAGGCGCCCCAGAACGCGGCGCGCGGCAGCCACCCGTTGTGGCCGCCGGTTTCGACGCGGCAGAAGGCGGAGCCCTCGGGGCAGGACAGCAGGCGCCCGATGACGCCGCCCTCCAGCTGCGCGACCACCGGGCTTTCGGCGGCGGCGCTGGCGCGGAGTGGCGTCAGCGGCCCGATGATGCGGATGGCGCGGGTCCCCGACAGCATGCTGCGGTGGACCCAGCCTTCGGTGCCTTCCCAGTCGCGGATTTTCCGCCAGTGGTCGAATTCCTGGATGATCTCGACCGGCAGATCGCGTTGCAGATAGACCCACTCGATGGGGTAACGCACCCCCGGACCCGACCGCAGGTTCACTTGCGTCGCCCGCAAGGTCACGAAGCGGGGCAGGCGCTGGCCGCTTTCGGTGGCGGGATCGGCGGCCTCCGCCCCCGTGCCGAGCGCGCACCACAGGATTGCCGCGACGATGGAGCGGAGGAACGTGGCGCGGAAAACGGTCGGCGGATGCGGCATCGGGCTCCTGAAAGGTCAAGGGGTTGAACGCGCAGCCACCATAGCGTCATCCGGTCGCCCGGCTCAACCCTTCTCTCTGCCGCTGGACAATGCGCGCCGGGCTTGCTAAGTCTCGCCCGGGGTCGGTGATTCCGCCCCTGCGGGAGGAAAAACATGAAAAAACCCATCGTCGTCGTCACCCGCCGTTTACCTGAGTCCGTGGAGACCCGGATGAAGGAACTGTTCGACGTGCGGTTGAATATCGACGATCACCGGATGGCGGTCGCCGAACTGGCCGCTGCCGCCGCCGCCGCCGAGGTTCTGGTTCCCACCGTCACCGACATCGTGAACGCGGACGTGATTGCCGCCGCCGGACCACGGTTGAAGCTGATCGCCAATTTCGGTGCCGGCACCGACCACATCGACGTGGCGGCGGCGCAGGCCAAGGGGATCACCGTCACCAATACCCCCGGTGCCCTGACCGTGGACACTGCCGAGATGACCATGGCCCTGCTGTTGGCGGTGCCGCGTCGTCTGATCGAGGGCGAGCGTCTGGTCCGTGCCGGAAAGTGGGAAGGCTGGGGGCCGACCACGATGATGGGAACGCGGGTGTCCGGCAAGCGCCTGGGCATCATCGGCATGGGGCGGATTGGCCAAGCGGTGGCGGAGCGCGCCCGCTGCTTCGGCATGTCGATCCATTACCACAATCGCCGCCGGTTGCATCCCTCGGTCGAGGATGCGCTGGAAGCCACCTATTGGGACAGCCTGGATCAGATGCTGCCGCGCATGGACGTGGTTTCCATGCACTGTCCGCATACCCCCGCCACCCATCATCTGATGTCGGCGGCGCGCTTGGCCCTGCTGCGCCCGAACGCCTATCTGGTCAATACCGCGCGGCGCTGGATGTCTTCCAGAACGAACCGGCGGTCAACCCGAAGTTTCTGAAGCTCGATAACGTCGTGCTGATGCCGCATCTGGGCTCCGCCACCGTCGAGGCGCGGAACGAAATGGGACAGAAGGTTCTGATCAACATCAAGACCTTTGTCGATGGTCACCGTCCGCCGGATCGTGTGCTGCCGAACCTGTGAGCACCAGCCAACCTTGCATAGTGGCGCGTTGACTTCGCCGTTCCGTCCGATCGTCCTCCCCATCGCCTGGCGCGATCCGCATGCGGCGTTCGCGCCTTATGCCGCCCTCTCCGCCGAGATCGCCGCCGCGCCGGACCTTCCGGCGGAGAAAACCTGGGCCGCCGCCGATTGGACCCCGGACTATATCCGCGCCGGGGACATCTTTCAGGCCAATCTGGCGCAACGCTTCACCGCGCCGCGCCCGGCGGGAATGACCCCCTTCGGCCTGTTCCGCCGTCTTTGCCGAATCAATCCCGCGCCGTTCGCCGCCTTTCTGTCGGTGGCTCGGGACCGTGCCGTGGTTTCCGCCTCGCCGAAACGGTTCCTGCGGGTAGCGCCGGGGGCGCGCCATGTCGAGACGCGACCGATCAAGGGGACCCGCCCGCGTGGCCGCACTCCGGATGAAGACGCCGCTCTGGCCGCCGAACTCCTCGCCAGCGCCAAGGATCGCGCCGAGAACCTGATGATCGTCGATCTGCTGCGCAACGATCTGGCGCGGACCTCGGTCGCGGGCAGCGTGCGGGTGCCGGAACTTTGGCGCCTGGACTCCCACGCTGGGGTGCATCACCTGGTGTCGGAGGTGACGGCGGAGCCCCGCCCCGGCGTCACCGCGCTGGATATCCTGCGCCGGGCGTTTCCCGGCGGTTCGATCACCGGCGCGCCGAAGATTCGCGCCATGGAGATCATTCACGAACTGGAAGACGCGCGGCGCGGTCCCTGTTGCGGCGCCATCGGTTGGATTTCCGACGACGGCGCGATGGATACCGCCATTGCCATCCGCACCGTCGTCGATTCCGACCCGGCGGAGGAATATCGGGAAACCCTGGTCAAGGCGGCGGCGCTGCTGCGCGCGCTGGCCCCCGACCCCCACATCCTGCGTGCGGAGGGACTATAGCGATGCCGGACATGATCCATTTGAACGGTCGCCTGATGCCCGCGTCGGAGACCCGGATCGCCGCCACCGATCGCGGCTTCCTTCTCGGCGACGGCCTGTTCGAGACTCTGCGGGTGCGCGATGGGCGGGCGGTCGCGGTGCACCGCCATCTCGCCCGGTTGGCCGAGGGGCTTGCGTTTCTGGGCTTTCCGCCACTGCCGGATCTGGCCGCCGCCATCGCCGAGACTATCGTCGCCAACCGCGTCTCCGAAGGCGCGGTGCGCCTGACCGTCAGCCGGGGACCGGGACCGCGCGGCGTGCCGCCCCCCGGTCTTCCCACGCCCACCGTGCTGATTTCCGCCGTTGCCGCGACGCCGCCCGCGACGCCGCTTTCCCTGGTCGTCGCGCGGATCACCCGGCGCAATCCGTTCTCGCCATTATCGCGGCTGAAGACGCTGAACTATCTCGATTCCATTTTGGCGCGTCGGGAGGCCATGGCGGCGGGGGCGGACGACGCGGTCTTGCTCAACACCGTGGGCAACGTCGCCGAAACCACCGTCGCCAATCTGATCCTGTTCCTCGACGGGGCCTGGGTGACGCCGCCGGTGGCCGACGGCGCCCTGCCCGGTATCTCCCGTATTCGCTTGATCGAGGCCGGGCTGATCGCCGAGTGGACCCTGACCGCCGCCGACCTTGCCCGTGTCCAGGCGGGGCTGGCGGTCAACGCCCTGTCGTGCCGCGCCTCCTCGCAATGTTTTTTCTTCGCCGCTTACGCCGGGTCGCGGGTGATGCCCAGGGCCTGCCAGCACTGGCTGGTCGGCATCACTTCCAGGCTGTTGATGTTGACGTGTTTTGGCAGGGTGGCGACCCAGAATACGGATTCGGCGATATCCTCGGGTTTCAGGGGGTGCGCCCCCTTGTAGATCGAGGCGGCGCGCTCCGCGTCGCCGTGGAAATGCACCAGCGAGAATTCGCTTTCCGCAAGGCCGGGTTCGATCGAGGTCACCCGCACCCCGGTGCCGACCAGATCGCAGCGCAGGTTATAGCTGAATTGCCGCACGAAGGCCTTGGTCGCGCCATAGACGTTGCCGCCCGGATACGGCCAGCGCGCCGCCACCGAACTGATGTTGATGATCGTTTCCGTACCTTCCGCGATCAGCGCGGGCAGCAGGGCGCGGGTGCAATAGGCCAATCCCTTGACGTTGGTGTCGATCATCCGGTCCCAGTCGTTCAGGTCGCTGGATTGGGTGGGGGACAGCCCCTGCGCCAGTCCCCAGGGTATGGACGCGGGCGAAATCGCCGGGCAGTTTGGCGGCCACCGCGTCCAGGCGATCCTTGCGGCGACCGCTCAGCACAAAATTCCATCCGGCGGAGGCGCCGGTGATGAAGACCGTATTGGGCATGTCGTCGTCTCCTTCCGATGAGGACTTAACCGTTGCCGCAGACCGGGCAGGCGGGGTCGCGGGTCAGCCGGACGCGGCGGGTGGTTCCCGCCAAGCCGTCGAGGATCTGTACGGATCCGGTTCGATCGTCGCCCAGGTCCAGAATGGTTTTCACGACCGCCAACGCCTGTGCCGCGCCGGCCATCCCCGCCATCGCGCCCAGGATGCCGATTTCCTCGCCGCCGCGCGGTCCGGCACCGCGCGGCGCCGGGTTGAAGCAGCGCAGGCATGGCCCGCCGCGCGCCGGGTCGAACACCGCGACCTGTCCGGCGAAACCCTGCACCGCTGCGAAGACCAGGGGTTTGTCGACGGCGGCGCAGGCATCGTTGATGAGAAAACGGCTGCCGAAGTTGTCGCAACAGTCGGCCACCACGTCGTGGGCGGCGACCAGACCGGCGGCATTCTCGGCGGTGACGCGGGCGACCAGCGGCGTCACCTGGGGGTCTGGGTTCAGACTTGCCAGCCGCACGGCGGCGCAAACGGCCTTGGGGGCGCCGACGTCCGTCGTGGCGTACAGAATTTGCCGTTGCAGGTTCGACAGGGCCACCGCGTCGTCATCGACCACGGTGATCGTGCCAACCCCCGCCGCCGCCAGATACAGCAGCAGCGGCGAGCCCAGTCCGCCCGCGCCGATCACCAGAACTTTCGCCGCCAACAGTCGCGCCTGCCCCGCGCCGCCGACTTCCGGCAGCAGGATTTGGCGCGCGTAACGGACGTTCTGCTCAGACGAAAGCGCCATGTTCTGTGTCCCAAAACTAGGCCGGGGCTCTGCCCCGGTCCCCGCACAGGGTCTTAGACCCTGTGTACCCATTACTTAAGGTTTTTGTGCGAAGCGCCATAAGCTTGCAAATATTGAGACGAAGACACCGCCTGTCCTATTTAGGCATGGTATTAAAGAAAGACGCCAACAACAGCAGTGAAACGACGATTCCTACAGCCTTATATGGCGGATTGCGCTTACTTCTCTGGATTAACATCAGAATTATAACGATTAATCCGGAAATAAGGGTAGCGCCTACTCTGTACCCTGCGAGTCCGGCAGCCGTGGCAGCGCTCACCAGAAAACCCTGCAAGAAAAAGACTTTAATCGCCCCGAACACAAGGCCGACAAGAAACATGCTTGCTAAAAATCGTCCCATTTTCGCCTCTCCGTCCGGTTAAAAAATTCGACGCCACTGCTTCGCACAAGAACCAAACGAATAGGGAGCGCGGAGGGGGCGAGTCCCTCCGCGATGTCTTTTTCCCCTACACCCCGACGAAGAGGGCGGTGGAAAGATAGCGTTCGGCGAACGACGGGATGATCACGACGATCTTCTTGCCCGCGTTTTCCGGGCGTTTGCCGACCTCGATCGCGGCGGCCAGCGCGGCGCCCGAGGAAATTCCCACCGGCACGCCGTCCCTCCGCGCGACGGCGCGGGCGGTGGACAGGGCGGTGCCGGTGGCGATTTGCACGATTTCGTCGATGATGCCGCGATTCAGCACGTCGGGAACGAAGCCCGCGCCGACCCCCTGGATGCCGTGGGGGCCGGCGGCGCCGCCGGACAACACCGGGCTGTCCTCGGGCTCCACCGCGATCACCTGGATCGCCGGGTTTTTTTCCTTCAGCGCTTCGCCGCAGCCGGTCAGGGTGCCGCCGGTGCCGACGCCGCTGATCAGGATGTCGATCTGGCCCGCCGTGTCCTCCCAGATTTCCAGAGCGGTGGAGGCGCGGTGCGCCGCCGGGTTGGCGGGGTTTGAGAACTGTTGCAGAATCAGCGCCTTGGGCAATTCTCGGGCGAGTTCCTCGGCGCGCGCGATGGTGCCCTTCATGCCCTTCGCTGCCGGGGTAAGCTCAATCTTCGCGCCCAGCAGGGCCAGCATCTTGCGGCGTTCCACCGACATGCTTTCCGGCATGGTCAGGATCAGCTTGTATCCCTTGGCGGCGCAGACGAAGGCGAGCGCGATGCCGGTGTTGCCGGAGGTCGATTCGATCAGCGTGGTTTCGGCGTCGATCAGGCCGCGTGCCTCGGCATCCTCGACCATGGCGAGGCCGATGCGGTCCTTGACCGAGGCGAGCGGGTTGAAGAATTCCAGCTTGGCGAGGATTTCCGCCAGGACTCCGGCGTCGGCGGCCAAGCGCTTCAAGCGCACGATCGGCGTCGCGCCGACGGTGGCCAGCACGTTGTCGTAGATTCGCCCGCGAAAGTTGGGAACGGAGGGGGCTTGGGTCATGGCGGCTCCTTCGGCTGGAGGGGAAGGCAGGCGGTCTTAAATATCGTAGATCAGGCGCTCGCGCGCCTTGCAGGGGACACCCCGTTCGGTGGCGCGCTGGCACAGGGTATCGATGCTCAGGTCGTCGAGCCGGAGGATCAAGGCGGTTTGCAGGTCGCCCCACATCGGCTGGATGACCTGTATCCCGATGTCGGAGTGCGGCATGTCGTCGTTGGGGGCGGGACCGGTTTCGGTGAATTGCACGACGCGGACGATGTCGCCGACCGAAATCCGCCGCCGTTCCCGCGCCAGGCGATAGCCGCCGCGCGGTCCGCGCACGCCGACCAGGATGTTGGCGCGGACCAGGGCTTGCAGGGTCTGCTCCAGATAACGGCGCGGGATGCCCTGACGGGAGGTGATCTCGCTGCTTTGCACGGGCTCGCCGCCTGCGTTATAGGCGATGTCGAGAACCGCCTCGATGGCGAACAGGGTCTTCTTCGACGGGGTCAGCATCGCCGCACCTATGTCCTGCCGGTGGAACCGAAGCCGCCGGCGCCGCGTTCGGTTTCCGACAGCGCGGCCCCCATGGACTGCCAGACGATGCGCGACAGCGGCGCCACCACCATCTGCGCGACGCGGTCGCCGTGGGCGATGGTCACCGGCGCGTCGCCCAGATTGATCAGGACCGCCCCGACCTCGCCGCGATAGTCGGAATCGATGGTTCCCGGCGCGTTCAGCACCGTCACCCCTTGCTTCAGCGCAAGGCCGGAGCGCGGACGCACCTGCGCCTCGTACCCCGACGGCAAAGCGATCGTGATGCCGGTGGGGATCAGGGCGCGGGCGCCGGGGGCCAGGGTCACCGGCGCGGCCAGGGCGGCCAGCAGGTCCAGTCCCGCCGATCCCAGCGTCTGGTATTTCGGCAGCGGCAGGTCGGCGGCGTGCGGCAGGCGTTGTACCGGAACCGCAATCGGAACGGCAAGGGTCATGACAGGGCCTCGGCGATGCGTGTGGCCAGACGCGCCGCGACCTGCCGCTTGTCGAGGGCGGGCCAGGAGTCGCAGGCGTCGGCGGAGATCAGATGGACCTGGTTGGCGTCGCCGCCGAAGGTGCCGCTGCCGGGCGACACGTCGTTGGCGACGATCCAGTCGCAGCCCTTGCGGGCGCGTTTGTCTTGGGCGCGGGCGATCAGGTTCTCGGTTTCGGCGGCGAAGCCGACCACCAGTCGCGGACGCGATGGCCCGGTGGCGGACAGCGTGGCCAGGATGTCGGGGTTGGGGCGCAGCGCGATGGTCGGCGGCGCGCCACCCGCTGTCTTTTTCAGCTTCTGCGCGGCGGGGGCTTGCACCCCCCAATCGGCGACCGCGGCGGCGCACACCGCGATGTCGGCGGGCAGCGTGGCGCGGCAAGCGGCCAACATGTCGTGCGCGGTCTCGACGCGCACCACCGTCACTCCCGCCGGGTCGGCCAGGGCGGTGGGGCCGCTGACCAGGGTGATCCGCGCCCCCAGGGCGGCGAGGGCGGCGGCGATGGCATGGCCCTGCTTGCAGGACGAGCGGTTGGCGATGAAGCGCACCGGGTCGATCGGTTCGATGGTGGGGCCGCTGGTGACCAGGGCGTGGCGTCCGGCCAAAGGCCGTTCCGGGGTCAGGACGGCGGCGATTGCGTCGATAATTTCCGGCACCTCGGCCATGCGCCCGGGGCCGAACTCGTTGCAGGCCATCGGGCCCTCGTTGGGGCCGACGACATGGATGCCGCGCGCGGTCAGGGTGGCCAGATTGGCCGCCGTCGCGGCGTGTCGCCACATCCGCACGTTCATCGCGGGGGCGATCAGCACCGGCTTGTCGGTGGCCAGCAACAGCGAGGTCGCCAGTTGGTCGGCGAGTCCGGCCGCCATCTTTGCCATCAGGTCGGCGGTGGCGGGCGCCACCACCAGAATGTCGGAGGAGCGGGAGAGTTCGATGTGGCCGATGCCGGTGTCGCCGGTGAGCGAGAATTGATCGGTATGGACCGGGTTCTGCGACAGGGCGGATACCGACAGCGGGGTGACAAATTCTTGCGCGTTCTCGGTCAGGCAACAGCGCACCGATGCCCCCAGATCGCGCAGACGGCGGATCAGGTCCAGGCTTTTGTAGGCGGCGATGCCGCCGGAAACGATCAGGAGGATCTTTTTGCCGCTCAGCATGTGTTTAATCCCGATAAATCAACCGACCATGGATGTAGATAGGGGGCAAAGAACAGAAAGTCAAAAAGTTCCGGGAAGGTCAGCGACGCCCGATCAACAGGGCGAACAGGACGACGATCAGAACCCACGGCAGCCAAGTCTGGATCATCGGCGATTTGTGCCGCGACAACAGGCTTTGCAAGGTATCGGGGTGAAGTTTCAGGCCGTCGTCGGTGAACTGCGCCGAGATTTTTTCCGCCCGTTCGATCAAGCGCGGCAGGCGGGCGGCGGCGGCGATGGTGTCCTCGATCGAGCGGCGCAGCCGTGCCGGGGGCGAGACGTTCATCGCCATCCATTCCTCGACCAGGGGGCGGGCGAGTTCCCAGAAGTTGACCTCGGGGCAGAGGCCGCGACCGACCCCTTCGGCGGTGAGCACGGTCTTTTGCAGCACCAGCAACTGCGGTTGGGTTTCCATGCCGAAGGTCTCTGTCACCCGGAACAGCTGGGCCAGCAGGCGCGCCACCGAAACCTCGGCGGAGGATTTGCCGAGGATCGGTTCGGCGATCGAGCGGCAGGCCTGGGCGAACAAATCGCCCGAACGGTCGCTGGGGACGTAGCCCGCCTCGAAATGAATCTCGGCGGCGCGCCGGTAGTCGCCGTTCAGGAAGGCGAGCAGCATTTCCCCCAGATAGCGCCGGGTGGCCGGTTCGACCCGGCCCATGATTCCGAAATCGACGGCGATGATTTCGCCGTTCTTGCCGACGAACAGGTTACCGGGGTGCATGTCACCGTGAAAGAAGCCGTCGGAAAACACCATCTTGAAGAAGGCGCGGGCGGCGCGTTCGGCGACCGTCGTCGGGTCGAATCCGGCGGCGACGATGGCGGCGCGTTCGTCGATCGGAATGCCTTCGATCCACGAGGTGGTCAGCACCCGCTTGCCGGTCAGGGGCCACAAGACCTCGGGGACCCGGAAGGTGTCGTCGTCGGCGAAGTTCTCGGCCAGTTCCGAGGCGGCGGCGGCCTCGAACCGCAAATCCATTTCCATGGCGACGGTATAGGCGAAGGTCTCGACGCTTTCCACCGGGCGCAGGCGGCGCACCGACGGCTGCGTGCGTTCGGCGACCTCGGCCAACCAATAGAGAAGGTCGAGGTCGCGTTCGAAGGCTTCCTCGACGCCGGGGCGGATCACCTTGACCGCGACGGAGCGGCCCTCGCGATCGACGGCGTGGTGCACCTGGGCCACCGAGGCGGCGGCCACCGGGACGGCGTCGAATTCGGTGAACAGCTCGGAGATCGGGGCGCTCAATTCCTCGGCGACGATCGCCTCGACCGAAGCGAAGGGGAAGGGGGCCAGCCGGTCCTGCAACATCGATAAATCGGCCGCCACCTCGTCGCCGACCAAATCGGCGCGGGTGGACAGGGCCTGACCGAACTTGATGAAGCTGGGGCCAAGTTCGACCAGGGCGCGCGCCAGACGTTCGCCGGAGCGGCCCTCGGCCTTTCCGTTGCTGACCAGGCGCGCCAGGCCGGCGACGCGACGGGTGAACGACAGGGTGGACAGCAGGAATAACGCGTCGTGACGCGCCAGAACCCGCGCGATGGTCAATAGCCGGAAGGTGTTGCGAATGCTGCGGATCATTCCATCAGATCCGCCAGCCGGAGTGCAGCGCCGCGATCCCGCCGGAATGGTTGGTGAAGCCGACGTTGGCGAACCCGGCGTCGCGCACCATCTCCAGCAGGTCTTCTTGCGGTGGGAACTTGCGGATGCTTTCCGCCAGATAGCGATAGGCGTCCGGGTTGCCCGCGACGGTGCGGCCCAGCGCCGGCAGCACCGAGAAGGAATAGGTGTCGTAGGCCTTGTCCAGTAGAGGCAGCACGACGCGGCTGAATTCCAGGCACAGGAAGCGTCCGCCCGGTTTCAGCACGCGGTGGGCCTCGGCCAGGGCCTTGGCGGTGTCGGTAACGTTGCGCAGGCCGAAGGCGATGGTATAGGCGTCCACCGAGCGGTCGGGTAGCGGCAGATCCTGCGCGTCCAGGCACATCCATTCCAGGTCGGCGGCGATGCCCCGGTCGGTGGCGCGGTCGCGCCCGACGCGCAGCATTTCGGTGTTGATGTCGGCGATCACGATGCGGGCGGAGCCGCCCTTTTCGGCGACGCGCTTGTGGATGCGGAACGCGATGTCGCCGGTGCCGCCCGCCACGTCAAGGTAGGTAAGGCCGGGGCGCGGCTTAAGCGCGTCGATCATCGCCGTCTTCCACAGGCGGTGGACGCCCAGGCTCATCAGGTCGTTCATCAGGTCGTAGCGGTCGGCGACGGCGTCGAAGACGCCGCGAACCAGCCCGGCCTTGGCGGCGGTGGGCACGGCCGTGAACCCGAAGTGGGTGGTCGGGCTGATCGCGGGACCGGTGTTTTTCTGGCGCGCTGACATGTCCGCACCATAGCGGATGATGGGTCGCCGCACCATGTTGAAAATCACCTTTCCCTCGTCTTTTCAGAGGTTGCCGATGCCCGAGTTGCCGGAAGTCGAAACCGTTCGCCGGGGCCTGCTGCCGGTTCTTTCGGGCCGTCGGATCGAGGCGGTGTGGTGTTCCGGCTTTGCCTTGCGCCGCCCGTTGCCGCCGGATCTGGCGGCGCGGCTGACCGGTCGCCGGGTCGAGACGCTGGATCGGCGTGGTAAGGTGCTGCTGTGGCGGTTATCCGGCGGGGGACCCTTTTGATTCATCTGGGGATGTCGGGGCGGTGCCGCGTCGATGCCGCCGCGCCGCCGCGCCCCCACGATACATGTGCGCTTCGTCCTCGATTCCGGCGAAGCGGTGATCTTTCACAATCCGCGCCGTTTCGGTTTCGTCGATTACCGCGCGCCGGGGATCCTGGAAGCCGATCCCCCGCTGTCCCGCCTGGGGCCGGAACCCCTGGCCGATGGGTTCACGCCGGCGGTTCTGGTGGCGCGGCTGGCCGGGCGGACGGGGCCGGTCAAGACGGTGCTGCTGGACCAGACGGTGGTGGCGGGCTTGGGCAGCATCTATGTCTGCGAGGTGCTGTTCCGGGCGGGGATCTCGCCATTGCGGTCCGCCGTCGGAATCGGGCCGCGCCGTCTGGCCCGGCTGGTCGCGGCGATCAAGGCGGTACTGGCCGAAGCGGTGGCGGTGGGTGGTTCGACCTTGAGGGATCATCGCCTTCCCGATGGCACGGAGGGACAATTCCAAATGCGGTTCGCGGTCTACGATCGCGCCGGGGAGGCTTGTCCGAGCCCGGGGTGCGCGGGAAAAGCCGGGCATGGCATCAAACGAATCGTGCAAGCCGGACGTTCCACGTATTATTGTCCCGGTTATCAGCGGTGAATGGGGAAAAGCGGATGCGCGGAACGGCAAGCCTGTGGGTGGTGTGGAGCGCCTTGATCCTGTTTCAGGCGACGCCCGCCTTCGCGCAGGGGTATTTCAGCGGGCACGAGGACCTGCCGTTGTTGGCCGGGCTGACCCAGGACCCCGAATCGGTGATGGTGTTCGACACCCCGCAGGGGCGCGTTGTCGAGACCTTTGCCCAGACATCGGAGCCCGCCGTCCGCGTTCTCGCCGCCTATGCCGAGGCATTGCCCCAGATGGGCTGGACGAAGAAGGCCGAGGGAAGATTCGTGCGCGATGGCGAGACCCTGGTCTTTGAAGCGGTCGCCAAGGGACCGCCGACGGTGCTGCGCGTTCTTCTGACCGCCGATTGAAAAAAGCCCGGGGAAGCCGCGATCCCGGGCAGAAAAGCGGTTGACCAATCTTCCATGGGCGCGTATAAGCGCCCCTCTCGCCCCTGTGCGAACTCAGGTGAAACGAACAGGCTTTATCAGGTCATGGCCAACCATTCTTCTTCCAAGAAACGGATTCGTCGCAACGATCGGCGTGCCGTGATCAACAAGAACCGCGTCAGCCGTATCCGCACCTTCGTCAAGAAGGTCGAGGCGGCGATCGAGGCGGGCGACAAGGAACAGGCCAAGGCGGCTTTCGATGCGGCGATGCCGGAGATGCATCGCGGCGCGTCCTGCGGCGTCATGCACCGCAACACGGTGTCTCGCAAGACTTCGCGTCTGGCGGCGAAGATCAAGGCGCTGTAATCCGTTCTTCCGGTTGAATGGCGTCATGTCGAGGGGCGGCTTCGGGCCGCCCTTTTCATGTCCGGCGCCTGTCGAAGGTTTGGCGGATTCGCCCCCCCCGGGTCGTCCGTTCCATCCTTTCCGGCCCCGCTTCCGCATGGCAAGAGTGCGGCATCCAAGGTTTTTTTCGATATGCCCGCGTCGGCGTTGCGCCGGGCGCGCGGCACGCCTACGATGTCCGCTTCCAGATTTGGGGCCGGAACAACAAAATCGATATCGGGTCGTGTCGCGGGGAAGCGGCGCGAGGCTCGCCGGGGGGGGGCGTCGGGCAAGGTGGCTGGCGGGAATCGCGGTGTCTGTGGGGCAAATGGAAGAGCATTGGGAGCGCGTTCAGGGTCTTTTGCGCGGCGAGATCGGCGATGCGGCCTATCGCAATTGGCTGCAGTCGATTCGTGTCGTCGAGGCGCGGAAGAATGCCGTCTGCTTAAGCGTTCCGACCCGCTTCATCCGGGATTGGGTGGTGACCCACTATGCCGACCGCATCCGCGAGCTGTGGTCGGAGATGAGCGGCCTGATCGTCGCCGTCAGTTTTGTCGTGCAGCCGGTCCGCCGCGCCGCGTCCGGCTTGGCCGAACCCGATCCCGGCCTGCCGCCGGAGGTGGTGGCGGTCGCGGTCGAATCGCCGCCGCCGGAAGACCGCGAATCGATGAGCGCGCCCCTGGACAAGCGCTTCACCTTCGACTCCTTCGTGGTCGGCAAGCCCAATGAATTCGCTTGGGCGGCGGCTCGTCGCGTCGCGGAATCCGATATTCCGCCGTTTAATCCGCTGTTTCTGTATTCCGGCGTCGGCCTGGGCAAGACCCATCTGATGCACGCCATCGCGTGGTACATCCGCCAGCGCGATCCCGGACGCACCGTCGGCTATCTGTCGGCGGAAAAGTTCATGTATCGCTTCATCCGGGCGCTGCGCTATCACGACATGATGAACTTCAAGGAGCAACTGCGCTCCCTCGACGTGCTGATGATCGACGACGTTCAGTTCATCAGCGACAAGGATTTGACCCAGGAAGAATTCTTCCATACCTTCAATGCCTTGATAGATCAGGGCAAGCAGATCATCATCTCCGCCGATAAGTCGCCGACCGATTTGCAGGGGATCGAGGAACGGCTGAAGTCCCGCCTGGGCTGCGGCCTGGTCGCCGACATTCATCCGACCAGCTACGAGCTTCGTCTGGGTATCCTGGAATCCAAGGTCGAACAGATCAAGGCCGAACAGGCCCGTCCCGAATCCGCCGAGATCGTTGTGCCGCCCAAGGTTCTGGAGTTCCTGGCCCACAAGATCACCACCAACGTCCGCGAACTGGAAGGCGCGTTGCGCCGGGTGGTTGCCCACGCGCAGCTGATCGGCCGCGACATTACCCTGGAAGGCACGCAAGAGGTCCTGCACGACCTGCTGCGTCCGCGCGAACGTCACCTCACCATCGACGCCATCCAGAAGGAAGTCGCGCAGCATTTCAACATCAAGATCGCCGACATGTCGTCGCCGCGCCGTGCCCGTGCCGTCGCCCGTCCGCGCCAGATCGCGATGTATCTGTCGAAGCAGTTGACCGCGCGTTCCCTGCCCGAGATCGGGCGCAAGTTCGGCGGCCGCGACCACACCACGGTGATGCACGCGGTGAAAAAGGTCGAGGAACTGATCCACCAGGACACCGACTTCGCCGAGGAAGTCGATCTGTTGCGCCGGATGCTGGAAAGCTGAAGAGTGGGCCGGGCCGCTGTTCGGACCCGCCAGGGGCCGAAGGGACTCTGGAATTCTCCGTCACGCCGCGCGAAGATTTGATCGCGCTCCGCGCAAAAATTCTAATGAATGAGGTGCGCGAGGGGTTCAAGACCCCTCGCGGGATTTTGCTTTTTTCCTGGTGTTTCCGCGCCGCCCCGCCTTGCCGTTTTTGCTTTGGCGCGCAGGCCCCTGTGGTATACTGACCGGCCCTCTCCGGTAGGGGGGTGTTTCTTACGTTCTCAAGGGATTATCCCAATGGGCGGAACGGTCGCGGGGGTCGCGGCCGCAGCCTGGATGGTCCCGACATCACGGGTGGATCGCACCGACATGAAGCTCTCGATCGAACGCGCGCAACTCTTTAAATCGCTGCAACACGTGCAAAGCGTGGTCGAGCGGCGCAACACCATTCCGATCCTTTCCAACGTCAAGTTGGTGGCGGGTGACGCGGGGTTGAGCCTGAACGCCACGGATTTAGACCTCGACATCACCGAAACCGTTCCCGCCGAGGTCACGGAACCCGGCGCGACCACGGCACCGGCACATATTCTGTTCGACATCGTGCGAAAACTGCCCGAGGGCGCGGTGGTCGAAATCTCCTCCTCCGCCGAGGATGGACAGGTGATGCTGGCCTCCGGTCGGTCGCGATTCGCGCTGTCCGCGCTGCCGGTCGGCGAGTTCCCGGAAATGTCGGGTGCCGCGCTGTCCCATTCCTTCCGCGTCGCCGCCGCCGACCTGCGCGGTTTCCTCGACCGCACCCGTTTCGCCATCGCGGTCGAGGAAACCCGGTATTACCTGAACGGCATCTATTTGCACCAGTCGGTTTGCGAGGGGGTTCCGGTCCTGCGCGCGGTGGCCACAGATGGCCATCGCCTGGCTCGCGTCGAACTGCCGCTGCCCGATGGCGCGCAGGGGATGCCCGGCGTCATCCTGCCGCGCAAGACGGTGGCGGAGCTGCGGAAGTTGATCGAGGACACGTCGTCCGATGTTGCGGTGTCGCTGTCGGATTCGCGGGTGCGCTTCGCCTTCGACGACGCGGTGATGACCTCGAAGCTGATCGATGGCACCTTCCCCGATTATGAACGGGTGATCCCCACCGACAACGACAAGATGCTGGAGGTTTCCCGCACCGCGTTCGGTCAGGCGGTGGGCCGGGTGGCTGCGGTGTCCTCGGAAAAGTCGCGCGCCGTCAAGATGCAGGTCAGCAACGGTCTGGTGCGGCTGTCCGCCTCCAGCCCGGAAAGCGGCAGCGCCGAGGAAGAGCTGGAAGCCGCCTATGATGGCGCCCCGCTGGAGATCGGCTTCAACGCTCGCTACCTCTTGGACATCTTGCAGCAAGTGGAAGGCGATGCCGCCCGCTTCGGGATGCTGGATGCCGCTTCGCCGACCGTGGTGCGCGACGTTTCCGATGCCAGTGCGGTCTATGTGCTGATGCCGATGCGCGTCTGACCCCGGCATCATGGAACGGGTGGCGCGCGTGTCTTTGCGGAACGACGATCCCGCGCGGACCGCAGTGCGGCGGCTGACGCTCACCGGTTTTCGCTGCTATGGGCGGTTGCGTCTCGACCTTGGGGCGGAGCCGGTGGTGCTGACCGGGCCGAATGGCGCGGGCAAGACCAACCTGTTGGAGGCGGTGTCGTTTCTGACGCCGGGGCGCGGTCTGCGCCGGGCGCGGTTGGCCGAAGTGGCGCGCCAGGGGTCGGGCGAGGGCTGGGCGGTGGCCGCCTCGGTGCAAAGCGCCGGTCAGACGGTGGCGATCGGCACCGGTTGGGCGGGTGGCGACGGCGAGATCAAGCGCATGGTGCGGATGGATGGCCAGCCGCTGCGGACCCTGGCCGATCTGGGGCGGGTGCTGCCGGTTTTGTGGCTGACCCCGGCGATGGACCGCCTGTTCGTCGAGGGGGCGTCGCACCGGCGGCGGTTTCTGGACCGCATGGTCAATGCCCTGGACTCCGGCCATGCGGAGCGGTCCGCCGCCTATGTGCGGGCGATGCGCCAGCGTCTGACCTTGTTGAAGGACGGGCGCCGCGACGATGCCTGGCTGGCGGCGCTGGAGTCGGTGATGGCGGCGCAGGGCGTGGCGGTGGCGGCTGCGCGTGGCGACTGGTCGCACCGGTTGGCGCCGGTCGCGGCAAAAGGACACGGCCCGTTTCCCGGCAGCGGCTTGGCGCTGGCGGGCGGGTTGGAGACGGAACTGGCGGCGGGCGCCTCGGCTCTGGCGGTCGAGGATGGTTTTCGCGACCGGTTGAAGGCGAATCGCGGGTTTGACGCCGCCGTGGGGACCACCACCGAGGGGCCGCACAGAAGCGATCTGACGGTGACCCACCTGGGCAAGGCGATGCCCGCGCATTTGGCCTCGACCGGCGAGCAGAAGGCCTTGCTGATCGGCTTGGTGCTGGCGCAAGCGCGGGTGTTGACGCGGGGCGATGCGGCGCCGCCGGTGTTGTTGTTGGACGAGGTGGCGGCGCATTTGGATGGTGAACGCCGCGCCGCGTTGTTCGATTTGCTGGCCGCTTTTCCCGGCCAGTCCTGGTTGACCGGCACCGACGAGGCGTTGTTCGCGCCGATGCGGGGTCGCGCGCGTTTTCTGGCGGTTGACAGTGCCGCCGTGATGGGGGACGAGACGTCCCCGATAAACGAGGATTGAGTTGTGAACGAGAACACCACGCCTTCCACCGATGCGGTGTATGACTCCCAGTCGATCAAGGTGTTGAAGGGCCTGGAGGCGGTGCGCAAGCGGCCCGGCATGTACATCGGCGATACCGATGACGGCTCGGGCCTGCACCACATGGCCTACGAGGTGGTGGACAACGCCATCGACGAGGCCCTGGCCGGTTACTGCGATCGTTGCGACGTGACCCTGAACGCCAACGGTTCGGTCACCGTGCGCGACAATGGGCGCGGCATTCCGGTGGATATCCACAAGGAAGAAGGCGTCTCGGCGGCCGAGGTCATCATGACCCAGCTGCACGCGGGCGGAAAGTTCGACCAAAATTCCTATAAGGTGTCGGGCGGTCTGCACGGGGTCGGCGTTTCCGTCGTCAATGCCCTGTCGGAATGGCTGGACCTGCGGATTTGGCGCGATGGCCACGAATACTACATGCGTTTCCGCCACGGCGACGCCGAAACGCCGCTGGCCGTGGCCGGCGATGCGCCAAAACGCGCCGACGGCAAATCCTTTACCGGAACCGAGATCACCTTCCTCGCCTCCAGCGAGACCTTCACCATGACCACCTACGATTTCGCGACGCTGGAACACCGGCTGCGCGAGCTCGCCTTCCTCAACGCCGGCGTCTACCTGTCGCTGACCGACGCGCGCACGCCGGAAAAGCGTACCGTTGACTTCCACTACGAGGGCGGGATCGAGGCCTTTGTCCGTTATCTCGACCGCACCAAGGTGGCGCTGCATACCCCGCCGATCACCATGTCCGGCGAGAAGGACGGCACCTTGCTGGAAGTTTCCATGGAGTGGACGGACTCCTATCACGACTCGACGCTGTGCTTCACCAACAACATCCCGCAGCGCGACGGCGGGACTCACCTGGCCGGATTCCGCGCCGCGCTGACCCGCACCGTCAACGCCCATGCCAACGATTCCGGCATGGCGAAGCGGGAGAAGGTGGCGCTGACCGGCGAGGACATGCGCGAAGGTTTGAGCTGCATTCTTTCGGTCAAGGTACCGGACCCGAAGTTCTCGTCCCAGACCAAGGACAAGCTGGTCTCTTCCGAGGTTCGCCCGGTGGTCGAGGCGATCGTCGGCGACAAACTGACCCAGTGGTTCGAGGAACACCCCGGCGAGGCCAGGAAGATCATCGGCAAGGTGATCGAGGCCGCTGCGGCGCGCGAGGCGGCGCGCAAGGCCCGCGATCTGACCCGGCGCAAGACCGCGCTCGACATCGCGACCCTGCCCGGCAAGTTGGCCGACTGCCAGGAACGCGACCCGGCGCTGTCCGAAATCTTCCTGGTCGAGGGCGATTCCGCCGGTGGTTCGGCGAAGCAAGGCCGTGATCGCGCCAATCAGGCGATTCTGCCGCTGAAGGGCAAGATCCTGAACGTCGAACGCGCCCGCCGCGACAAGATGCTGTCCTCGGCTGAAATCGGCACCCTGATCACCGCCATCGGCACCGGCATCGGCGCGGGCATCGACCGCGACGATTTCGACATCAACAAGGCGCGCTACCACAAGATCATCATCATGACCGACGCTGACGTCGATGGCTCGCACATCCGCACCCTGCTGTTGACGTTCTTCTTCCGTCAGATGCCGGAACTGATCGAACGGGGCTATCTTTACATCGCGCAGCCGCCGCTCTATCGCGTCAAGCGGGGCGAGTCCAAGGGCCACTACCTGAAGGACGACCGTTCGCTGGAGGACTATCTCACCGACAGCGGCGTCAAGGACGCGGTGCTGGTGCTGCACGACGGCCAGCAGATCGCCGCCAACGACCTGAAGCACCTGACCGAACGCTGCCGCGCCGCCAAGCACCTGTTGCTGCCGTTGTCGCGCAGCGTGCCGATCCACATCGTCGAACAGGCGGCGATCGCCGGGGCCTTCGCGGCCGAAATCCTCGACAATGCGGAGAGCACCATCGCCACCGCCGCGCGGGTGGCCACCGTTCTGGATTCCCTGGAGCCGGAATACGCCAGGGGCTGGAGCGGCGAACGTTCCTCCGAGGGCGGCTATGTCTTCAAGCGCGTCCTGCGCGGCGTGCCGCAGGTGATCGCCCTGGAGGCCACCATGCTAGAAAGCCCCGAGGCGCGGCGTTTGCGCGGCCTGGCGGCCGAGCTGGCCGAATACTTCGCCCGTCCCGCGATCTTGAAAAGCAAGGACAAGGAAACCCGCATCGATGGGCCGGTGGCCCTGGCCGACGCGGTGATGGAGGCGGGACGCAAGGGCATCACTATCCAGCGCTATAAGGGGCTGGGCGAGATGAACCCCGACCAGCTGTGGGAAACCACGCTGGACCCTAACGTCCGGACCCTGTTGCAGGTAACGGTGCGCCAGGCCGACGAGGCGGAGGATATCTTCTCGACCCTGATGGGCGACGTGGTCCTGCCGCGCTATAAATTCATCGTCGAAAACGCGATGAACGTGGTGAACCTGGACGCGTGATCGAAAAACCAAGCCAGGGTGCTGCCCCTGGACCCCATCGGGGCCTTGGGCCCCGAATCCCATGTGTTCTGGTTTTTGCGCGAAGTGCGATCAAACCATCGCGCGGCGTAAAGGCTGATTGCCGCTTCGCGGCGAAAGACGAGTTATGGGATCAAAGAGCCAGAGGCCCTTTGCAGGTGTGGGCGGAGCCCGCGCGGCTTTTCCTTACCCCTGCGCCTCGGTCACCCGCAACTCCGGCACGGCGGTGACGAATCGGCCGCCCCAGTCGCCGATGAACGACAGGCGTTGGCGGTTTTCCGAAACCCCTTGTGCTTTCATGGAAAGTATGAGCATCTGACCGTACCAAGTGCCGCGCGTAGACGGGTCCGTGTAATCGATCCCTGGCGACACTTTCTCTGGATGCGCTGCGCTTCGTGTGGATTGCCGCCATCGAGTTGCCCTGGAAACGGGGCGCCACTGGGCAGCGGATCTACGCCAGCTTCCTCTCCTGAATACGCCGCCGGTGGTCCGTTTGGGCCGGCACGGCGGAGATGTGAATGGTGACGATTTGACGAATTTTGGTGAACTCGGCCTCGCCGAGTCATTGTTGCGCGCAGTCGCGGCGGAGGGCTATGAAACCCCCACCGCCATCCAGATTGCGGCAATTCCCTTGGGTTTGGCCGGCCATGACGTGGTCGGCATCGCGCAGACCGGCACCGGCAAGACCGCTGCCTTTGTTCTGCCGATTCTGCAGCGTCTTTCCACCGAGGCGGTCCGCCCGCAGCCCCGTACCTGCCGGGCCTTGATTTTGGCTCCCACCCGTGAACTGGCGGCGCAGATCGCCGACTGCATTCGCTCCTATGGCCGTTTCTTGAAGCTGACCTCGACGATCGTCGTTGGCGGCGTCAAGCCCGGTCCGCAGATCGCGGCCTTGGCCCGTGGTGTCGATATCCTGGTGGCGACGCCGGGCCGTCTGCTCGACCACATGGGCGGCGGCGCGGTGCGCCTGGACGCCGTTACCACGGTGGTCCTGGACGAAGCCGATCAGATGCTGGACCTGGGCTTCATGCCCGCGATTCGTCGCATTCTGGCGAAGACCCCGGCGGGGCGTCGGACGGCGCTGTTTTCCGCCACCATGCCGCCGCCGATTCGGCAGTTGGCCGCCGACTTCCTGAAGAATCCGAAGGAAGTGCAGGCGACTCCGGTGTCGCGTCCGGTGGAGCTGATCGAACAGCGGGTGATCGCGGTGGCTTCCGCCGACAAGCGCGCCGTCCTGGTCGATCTGCTGACGGCGGAGGCGAAGGGTCGCACCATCGTCTTTACCCGCACCAAGCATGGCGCCGATCGCGTCGTCAAGCAGCTGTTGCAGGCGGGTTTGCCCGCCGCAGCGATCCACGGCAATAAAAGCCAAAACCAGAGAACCCGCACGCTGGCCACCTTTAAAAGCGGCGAGACGCGAATCCTGGTGGCAACCGATATCGCGGCACGCGGCATCGATATCGATGGGGTGTCCCACGTCGTCAACTTCGAATTGCCCAACGTTCCCGAAGTCTATGTCCACCGCATCGGGCGAACCGCGCGAGCGGGCGCGGCGGGCATCGCGATCACCTTGTGCGATCCGGCGGAGCGTGGTCTTCTGCGTGACATCGAAAAGTTGATCGCCCGAACTTTGTTGAACGACGGCGGGTCATCCGCCGCCGCTCCGAAAAACCGGCCCGCGCAGCCGGATCAACGCAAACCCGCAACGGCGAGGCGCCGCCGTCGCAAGACTTCACCGCGAACGCTTCCTAATGCGGCGTAGAACCAATACCGGGGTTTCAGGAAAGCGTGGACTCCGGTGGCAGACAACATCTCTAAACAAGGAATCGAATAAAATGGCTAACGGTACCGTGAAGTGGTTCAATACCCAGAAGGGTTATGGCTTCATTCAGCCGGAAGACGGTGGTGCGGACGTGTTCGTGCACATCAGCGCTGTTGAACGCGCCGGTCTGTCCACCCTGAACGACGGTCAGAAGGTGAGCTTCGAGCTCCAGCGCGACCCGAAAAAGGGCAAGTCCTCCGCCGTCGATCTGCAGCTGCTCTAAGCTGCGGATTCAGGGGGCGTCCTTGGCGCCTCCGCTCCACGTTCAGCGCCGCGTCCGGGTTTCCCCCGGTCGCGGCGTTTTGGTATAAGATTCGCCGTAGTCTCCACCGCCCCGACCGGAGAGCCTATCCCTCCATGGCCCGCCGCGCCAAGCCAAAAGCCAAAACCAAGACCGCGCCCAAGGTCGCGCCGTCCCGTCGCCAGGGTTGGCGCGCCGCCGTCGTGCGCTGGGGGCTGGCGGTTCTGGTCTGGTGCGGTATTGTGCTGGCCGGGTATCTGATCTTTTGCGCCTATGGTCTGCCCGACATCGACGAGGCGGCGCGCGAACTCCGCCGCCCCGCCATGGTGGTGGAGGCCGCCGACGGTCGCCTGCTCGCCACCTATGGCGACCTGCACGGCGGCTATGTCCGCTTCGCCGATATTTCGCCCCGGCTGGTTCAGGCGTTGCTGGCGACCGAGGACCGGTCCTTCTATTCCCATTTCGGCATCGCGCCGTTGTCGGTGGCGCGGGCGATGTGGGTCAACCTGCGTTCCGGCGGGGTGCGCCAGGGCGCCAGCACGATTACCCAGCAACTGGCGAAATATCTGTTCCTGTCGCGCGACCGCACCATCCATCGCAAGGTGCAGGAGTTGCTGCTGGCCTTCTGGCTGGAGGCGAAATTCGACAAGAACCAGATTCTCGCCCTCTATTTCAACTGCGTCTATTTCGGCGGCGGCACCCACGGCATCGAGGCGGCGGCGCGGCGGTTCTATGGCCGGTCGGCCAAGGACGTGGATGTCTATCAGGCCGCCGTCCTGGTTGGCGCGCTGAAGGCGCCGTCGCGCTATAATCCGCTGTCCTCGCCCGAGGCCTCGGACCGTCGCGCCCGGCAGGTGATTCGCAACATGGTGGTCGCCGGGTATCTGACCGATGATCAGGCCGTCCGCGTGCCGCACCGCGCCGCGATCGGCGCAGGGGAAGGAACCCGCGCCCGCTTTTTCGCCGACTGGGTGCTGAATACGGTGGGCGACCGCTTGGGGGCGCCCGATCGCGACCTGTGGGTGCGCTCTACCCTTGACCCGTGCGCCCAGAAAATCGCCGAGGAGGCCTTGGACTCCACCCTGAATCGCGAGGGAGAGAAACACAAAGTCGGCGAAGGCGCGGTGGTGGTGATGGATCGCGCCGGCGCGGTGCGCGCCCTGGTCGGCGGTCGCGCCTATGTGTCGGGCGGCTTCAACCGTGCCACCCAAGCGGTGCGGCAGCCCGGCTCGACGGTCAAGCCGTTCGTCTATCTGACCGCGTTCGCGCGCGGGCTTTCCCCCGACACGATGGTCGACGACGCGCCGGTCAGGATCGGCGCGTGGTCGCCGCATAACGTCGATGGCCGTTATCACGGCACGGTCAGCCTGCGCACGGCGCTGGTCCATTCCTTCAACACCGTGCCGGTGCGCCTGTGGCAAAGCCTGGGCGCGGCGCCGATCCTCGACACCCTGGCCCGCGTCGGCCTGCCGCAGGCCGACGATGCCGGACCCAGCGTCGTGTTGGGCAGCGGATCGACCACCTTGCTTGACCTGACCGCCGCCTATGCCGCGCTGGCCAACGGCGGCATTGGGGTGTGGCCGCGCGGCCTGGACACGGTGCGTGACGCGCAGGGCCGTATTCTCGATCGTCCCGGCGGCGGCGGTCCCGGTCGTGTCGCCGATGCCGCCGCCACGGCCCAGGTGGTGGAGATTTTGTCCGCAGTGTTGACCGAAGGCACCGGGCGCCAAGCCCGTCCGGCGGTCCCGGCGGCGGGCAAGACCGGCACCACCCAGAATAGCCGCGATGCCTGGTTCGTCGGCTTCACCGACCGCTACGTGGTCGGGATCTGGCTGGGCAATGACGACAACTCCCCGATGAAAGGGGTCGGCGGCGGCACCCTCCCCGCCCGCATCTGGCGGGATATCGTCAATCGCTTGCACGGGGCCGGGTGAGGGAAGCTTTGCGGGCTCCGCCCCCACCCGCAAAGGGCCGAGGACCCTTTGATCCCATTTCTGGTTCCTTGCGCGAAGCGCCAGAGAATCGTCGTGCGGCGTGACGGTTGATTGCCGCTTCGCGGCGAGAACCAAAGGGGAGGCGCGGAGGGACCAAGTCCCTTCGCACGTGTTTTCCTTTATGTCCGTTTTGGCGGTCCGACACGGTGGAGTTCGGCGGCGTGGCGTTTCAGCCAGGCGCGGGCCTTGGCGGCATTGGGGTCGAGGGCCGCGACGACGGCCCAGAATTTCGGGCCGTGGGACATTTCCGCCAGGTGCGCCACCTCGTGCGCGGCGACATAGGTCAGCGCCGCCGGGGGGGCAAGGATCAGCCGCCAGGAAAAGCGCAAGGTCCCATCGGCGGCGCAGCTGCCCCAGCGGCCCCGTGGGTCGGCGACACGGATGCCCTTCAGCGGGCGGGGGGGGAAGGCGGCGGCGCGGGCGACGGCGTTGGTTACCGCGTCTTTCAAGGCGGCCTCGGCGGCGCGGATCAGGGCGTCGCGCACCTGGCGGGGCAGGTGTTCGGGGCGGCCGCCGACGCGCAGCAGGCCCTGGGTTTCGTCCAGTTCGGTGCGGGTGCCGGTTCCTCGGACGATGGTCAGGGTCTGGCCGAGAAAGGGGATGGTCGTTCCCTCGGCGAAGGCGCGGCGCGGCGGCAAATGGGCGGCCTGGGTGTTCAGGCGAGCCGCGTGTTCTTCCAGGAAGGCATGGATGGTTGCCGCCGAACAGCGCGCCGGGGCGCCGACTCGCAGGCTGTCGCTGACCGCGCACAGGCGCAGGCTGATGCGGCGGCTGCCGATGCGGCGGGCGACGATCAGCGGCCAGTCGTCGCCGTTGACCGGCCAACGGTCGGGAAGGTCGGCGGCGCGCGGGCGGCGCGGCAGGGAAAAAATCACAGGTCCTCCCACGCCACCACATAGTCCTCAAGGTCGATCACCTGATCCTCGCGCACGCAGCGGCCGCACACCGAAACGTGGGCGCGGTGCACCGTTTCCGGGTCGCCGCTGACCAGGGGATGCCATGCGGGCAGGGGCTTGCCTTCGGCCAGCAGGCGGTGGGCGCAGGTTCGTGGCAGCCACGAAAAGGTGTGCGCGCCCGTCGCGGTCAGGCGTACGCAGTCCGGCACCTTGAGGCGCCGTTGCGGATAGTCGGTGCAGCGGGCGGTGGACAGGTCCAGCAGCACGCAGGCGACGTTGGTGAAGGCGATGTCGCCGCTGTCTTCGTCCTGAAGCTTGTGCAGGCAGCATTTGCCGCAGCCGTCGCACAGGGATTCCCATTCGTCGTGGGACATCCGGTTCAGGGGTTTGTCTTCCCAAAAGCGGTTTGTACTCATGGTTCGTCGCGGTCGATCAGATGCATGAAGGAGCCGAGGACGCCCCCGCCGTGCGCCAGCCGTTCAAGACCGCCGGATAGCAGAAGGCGAAGGCGACGTCCTTCGCCACCGCGATGCGTTGCCCCAGGGGCGGCAGCGGGCAGGGGGTGGCGAGGGCGGCGTGGGTCGCGGCGGTCAGGATCTCCAGGTGGCGACCCATGCCGACGTTGTTGAAGATCACGCCCTCGGCGACAACCAGTTCGGCCCCGCGCTGTACGTCGCCGATCAGTCCGGCGATGGTGGCGGGGCGCATCGCCCAGGTGTCGAGGTTGAGGCACGGTCGCCCGGTCGCCGCCGCGTGAAAAGCGGGGTCGATGTAGTCCGGCCCGACCTTGGCCGATGCGACCTTGACCCCACGCCGCGCCAGGGCGCGCAGGATGCCCAGGGTGGCGAGGGTCTTTCCCGAGCCGGAGGCGGGCGCGGCAAGGATGAAACCGGGAGTTTTCAACGCAGCGATCCTATGGCGGTGGTCAGGGCCTGCGCGATCGGCGGCCTCGCCGCCGTCGCCGTTCTGGTCGTGGTCTGGGGCGTCTAGGGAAAACCAGGCCGGGCTCCGCCCACACCCGCAAAGGGCCTTGGGCCCTTTGATCCCATTTGATGGTTTCTGCGCGAAGCCCCTGCTCTGGCTCTTACTCCGTCAGCGACAGAACGTGCTTGAACGGATGGACCGTGACGTTGGCGAACAGTCCGGCCTTGGCATAGGGGTCGGCGGCCTCGACCACCAGCAGCGAGCCGATCATCTGGGTCCCATCGTCGGATAGCAGCGGCCCGCCGATCACGATCGGTTGGGTCTTGGCGAAGGCCAGATGGTCGGTGCGGTTGGCAAGGCGCAGATCGAGGGCGCCGGGCTTGTCGAGGCAGGTGACGGCGAACAGCATGGCGGAAGGCTCCTTCGTCTCCGGGGTCAGTCGCGTTCCGCCCTTAGGGGCCGGGACAGCAAATCGGTGATCGTGGCGTCGATGTCGGCGCCGTCGAACAGCACCGCGGCGATGGCGGCGGCGATCGGCATGTCGATGCCGGTCTTGGCGGCCAGGTCGCGGGCCGCGCGGGCGGTGGCGACGCCTTCGGTGACGGCGCGGCGTTCGCCCAGGATCTCGGCGAGGGGTCGGCCCTGCCCCAGGGCGGCGCCCAGCGAGAAGTTGCGCGACAGCATCGAGGTCGCGGTGAGGATCAAATCGCCCAGTCCGGCCAGTCCCATCAGGGAAACCGGATTGGCGCCCTTGGCCACCGCCAGACGGGTGATTTCGGCCATGCCGCGGGTGATCAGCCCGGCCTGCGCGTTGTGGCCGAGGCTGCGCCCGGACACGATGCCGCAGGCGATCGCCAGCACGTTCTTGACGGCGCCGCCGACCTCGGCCGCGATCACGTCCTGCGACCAATAGGGGCGGAAGGTGGGGGTGCCGACGGCGTGCGCCAGACGACGGGCCAGGGCCTCGTCGCGGCAGGCCAGGGTGATCGCGGTGGGCATGCCCTTCGCCACTTCGGAGGCGAAGGTGGGGCCGGACAGCACCCCCCAGGGCGCGCGCGGCAGTTCCTGGGCGAGAATATCGCTCATCAGGGCGAAGGAGCCTTCCTCGATTCCCTTCGAGCACATCAGCACCGGCACCTCGTTGCGATAGTGGCGGCCAAAGGGTCGCAGCACCGGGCGCACGAATTGCGCCGGGGTCACCCACAGGACGATGTCGGCGGCGGCGATGTCCTTCAGGTCGGTGGTGGCGACGATGGTGTCGTCCAGGCGCACGCCGGGCAGGAAGACGCCGTTTTCATGGACGGCGTTGATGCCCTCGACCACGTCGGTTTCATGCGCCCACAGGGTGACCGGGCGCCCGGCCTTGGCCGCAGTGATGGCGAGCGCGGTACCCCAGGCGCCCGCCCCGACGATGCCGATCCGTTCCATGCGTCATGTCCCCCGTTGTGGTTGGTCAGGCCTTGACACCGGCGCCGCGCGCTTTCGGCGCGGTGTCGTCCAGCGGCCAGCGTGGACGCGGTTTGAAGTTCAGGGCATCGCCGCCGCCCACGCGCAGCCGTTCGACCCCCGCCCAGGCGATTATCGCGCCGTTGTCGGTGCAGAGTTGCAGGGGCGGCGCGACGAAGGCAAGCCCGGATTTTTCCACCAGGGTTTGCAGCGCGGCGCGCAAGGCGGAATTGGCGGCGACGCCGCCCGCCACCACCAGATGGCGGCCCGCCGGGTGCTCGGCCTTGAAGGCGGCGATGGCGGGCTTCAGACGGCCGCACAGGGTCTCGGTGACGGCGGCCTGGAATCCGGCGCACAGATCGGCGATGTCCTGGTCCGAGGGCGTCGCGGGCAGGTGTTGCAAGGTCTGGCGCACTGCGGTTTTTAGACCGGAGAACGAAAAGTTGAAGCCCGCCGCCCGCAACATCGGGCGCGGCAGGGGGAAGCGTGCCGGGTCGCCGCCCGCCGCGCGGCGTTCGATTTCCGGTCCGCCGGGATAGGGCAGGCCCATCATCTTCGCCCCCTTGTCGAAGGCCTCGCCCGCCGCGTCGTCGATGGTGGTGCCGAGGCGGCGGTAATCGCCCGGTCCCTTGACGATCAGGGTCTGGCAATGCCCGCCCGAGGTCAGCAGCAGCAGAAAGGGGAACGGCACGTCGTCGGACAGGCGGGCGGTGAGGGCGTGGCCCTCCAGGTGGTTGACGGCGACGAACGGGATGCCGCGCGCCGCCGCGATCGCCTTGGCCGCGACCACCCCGACCAGGACGCCGCCGATCAGCCCCGGCCCGGCGGCGGCGGCCACCGCGTCGATGTCGTCGATGGTCAGCCCGGCGTCGTCCAGGGCCTGACGCAGCACCACGTCGATGTGGGCCAAATGCGCCCGCGCCGCGATTTCCGGGACCACGCCGCCATAGGGGCGGTGAATGGCGATTTGCGAGGCGACGACGTTGGACAGCACGCGGCGGTCGTCGGTGACGACGGCGGCGGCGGTTTCATCGCAACTGGTTTCAATGCCGAGGACGATCATGGCCCCATCAAATACCGCTTTGCAGGCGCGGAGCCAACCACTACAAATCCGAAGGATCGCGAAAAGATGCGGTCCCGTTCCGGTTTGTTACGAGTTTCCGATGACCGATACACCTCTTTTGACGATTGGCACCCGTGGCAGCCCGCTGGCGGTCGCCCAGACCGAGGCGGTGGCCACCGCCTTGCGCGCCGTGGTGCCGGAACTGGTGGCAAGGGGCGCCATCGCGGTCGAGATCATCAAGACCACCGGTGACCGTATCCTCGACCGTCCGCTGGCCGAGGCGGGTGGCAAGGGGCTGTTCACCAAGGAAATCGACGAGGCGATGCTGGATCGCCGCATCGACATCGCGGTGCATTCGATGAAGGACGTGCCGACCTGGCTGCCCGACGGCATCGTGCTGCCTTGCATGCTGCCGCGCGAGGACCCGCGCGACGCCCTGTTGTCGGACAAGGCGACCGGTCTGGCCGATTTGCCTTCGGGCGCGGTGGTCGGCACCGCCAGCCTGCGGCGCGGCGCCTTTCTGCTGGCGCGGCGGCCCGACCTTAAGGTGGTGTCGTTTCGCGGCAACGTGCAGTCGCGGCTGGCGAAGCTGGCCGACGGCGTGGTTGATGCGACGCTGCTGGCGCTGGCCGGTCTGAAACGTTTGGGGATGGCGGAACGCGCCCGCCGCGATCCTGTCGGTGGAGGATATGCTGCCCGCCGTGGCGCAGGGCGCCATCGGCATCACCTGTCGCGCCGCCGACGACCGCGCCCTGGATTGGCTGGCGCGCATCAACGATGCCGCGACGGTGAGCGCGGTGACCTGCGAACGGGCCTTCCTGACGGTGCTGGACGGGTCCTGCCGCACACCGATCGGTGGCTTGGCTACCCTGGATGCGGAGGGGCGGATCGCCTTTGTCGGGCGGTTGGCGCGGACCGACGGCGGTTGCGTTTTCGAGACGCGGCGGGCCGGGGACGCGGCCGACGCGGCGGCGCTGGGCGCCGACGCCGGGGCCGAGGTCAAGGCCGCTTCCGGCGGTTGCGCCTGAAAGGGAGGGGCGGCATGCGCGTTCTGGTCACCCGCCCGCGTGCCGATGCGGTTCGTACGGTCGAGGCGTTGATGGCCTGCGGAGTCGAGACGGTGGTCGAGCCGCTGCTTGAGATCGTGCCGCTGTCCGCCACTGATCTGGACCTGACTGGCGCGCAGGCGATTCTGGCGGCCAGCGCCAACGGCGTACGGGCGCTGTCCGCCGCCACCGGAGAGCGCGATCTGCCGTTGTTCGCGGTCGGCGATGCCTCGGCGGCGGAAGCGCGGGCTCAGGGCTTCGCGGCGGTGCGTTCGGCGTCGGGCGATGTCGGAAGTCTGTCGGATCTGGTGACGCGAAGTCTCGTCCCGATCGACGGCGCGTTGGTGCAGGTGGCGGCGAATGCGCAGGCCGGCGATTTGGCGGGGATGTTGGCCGCTGTCGGATTCGAGGTGCGCAAGGTGCAATTGTACGAATCGCGGCCTGTCTTGGCCCTCTCCGCCAAGGCGGTCGAGGGCTTGAAATCCGCGCGCATTGACGCGGCGTTGTTTTTTTCGCCCCGCACCGCTCAGACTTTCGTTACTCTGGCGGCAAAGGCGGGGATAATGGCGGCGTTGCGGTCGGTGACCGCCTATGCGCTGTCGCCGGCGGTCGCCGGGAAATTACGGGCGGCGGAGTGGCGCGCGGTGCGTGTCGCGGACCGTCCGGAACAGGAGGCTCTGCTCGCGGTTCTTGACGCCGACCGCGTGGCGGGGGAACGCTAGAAGCGGGCCGATGCCGCCCCCAAGATGGAGAACAGCCGATGACCACGGACGATAAGGATGCCAAGCGCGAAGAGGCGGAGATCGCTGCCGCGACCGTGGCGACGACCGAGGCCGACGGTGATCCCGCCGAACCCGATGATGCTGGGGGTGATGAGTCGGTTGGCTCCGGTGGTCGCTTCGGGATGGCGACGTTCGTGCTTTTGGCGTTCACCGGCTTGGCCGGGTACGCCGCCCTGCCGTACTGGCGCGGCCATGTGCCGGAACCCTACCGCAGTTACTTGCCCGATCTGCCGCCAAGCGAAACCCGTGCCCTGATCGGCGGTCTGGAAGGCAATGTCGCGGCCAATCGGACCGAGCTGGAACGGCTGCGGGCCGAGGTCAAGACCCTGCGCGGCGAGGTCGAGGAGTTCGCCGACGCGGTTTCTCCCGATGGCGGCAACGCCCGGGCCGGGATCGGCGCCTTGAAGGAGCGTATCGTCGGGATCGAGACACGGCTGCGCGTGGGCGGCGCGACGAAGGCAAGCCCGGATTTTTCCACCAGGGTTTGCAGCGCGGCGCGCAAGGCGGAATTGGCGGCGACGCCGCCCGCCACCACCAGATGGCGGCCCGCCGGGTGCTCGGCCTTGAAGGCGGCGATGGCGGGCTTCAGACGGCCGCACAGGGTCTCGGTGACGGCGGCCTGGAATCCGGCGCACAGATCGGCGATGTCCTGGTCCGAGGGCGTCGCGGGCAGGTGTTGCAAGGTCTGGCGCACTGCGGTTTTTAGACCGGAGAACGAAAAGTTGAAGCCCGCCGCCCGCAACATCGGGCGCGGCAGGGGGAAGCGTGCCGGTCGCCGCCCGCCGCGCGGCGTTCGATTTCCGGTCCGCCGGGATAGGGCAGGCCCATCATCTTCGCCCCCTTGTCGAAGGCCTCGCCCGCCGCGTCGTCGATGGTGGTGCCGAGGCGGCGGTAATCGCCCGGTCCCTGACGATCAGGGTCTGGCAATGCCCGCCCGAGGTCAGCAGCAGCAGAAAGGGGAACGGCACGTCGTCGGACAGGCGGGCGGTGAGGGCGTGGCCCTCCAGGTGGTTGACGGCGACGAACGGGATGCCGCGCGCCGCCGCGATCGCCTTGGCCGCGACCACCCCGACCAGGACGCCGCCGATCAGCCCCGGCCCGGCGGCGGCGGCCACCGCGTCGATGTCGTCGATGGTCAGCCCGGCGTCGTCCAGGGCCTGACGCAGCACCACGTCGATGTGGGCCAAATGCGCCCGCGCCGCGATTTCCGGGACCACGCCGCCATAGGGGCGGTGAATGGCGATTTGCGAGGCGACGACGTTGGACAGCACGCGGCGGTCGTCGGTGACGACGGCGGCGGCGGTTTCATCGCAACTGGTTTCAATGCCGAGGACGATCATGGCCCCATCAAATACCGCTTTGCAGGCGCGGAGCCAACCACTACAAATCCGAAGGATCGCGAAAAGATGCGGTCCCGTTCCGGTTTGTTACGAGTTTCCGATGACCGATACACCTCTTTTGACGATTGGCACCCGTGGCAGCCCGCTGGCGGTCGCCCAGACCGAGGCGGTGGCCACCGCCTTGCGCGCCGTGGTGCCGGA
>CAXXPK010000005.1:0-110000 GCA_963678075.2 Rhodospirillaceae bacterium
AGGGGGATCGGATCGGGCAGGCGCAGGCGGTCGCTCATCGCCAGCAGCGCGGGCAACGAACCGCGCGGGTTTCGGGCGTTGAGGCGGCGGGCGATGATTGGTATGGTGCGCAACGGAAGCGGCCCGAAGTTGGAGTGCGATGCGGTGACGATGACTATCGTGGAAAATCTGGAGCAGGTGAAGGCGCGAATCGCGGCCGAGGCCGCCGCCGCCGGACGTGATCCGGCGGAGATTGCCCTGATCGCGGTGTCCAAGACCCATTCGCCGGAAACCATCCAGGAAGCCTCGAACGCCGGACAGCGCCGTTTCGGCGAAAACCGCGTGCAAGAGGTAATGGCGAAGTGGCCGGACCTGCGGGCCGGAACCCCCGGCATCGAACTGCACCTGATCGGGCCGCTGCAAAGCAACAAGGCGCGCGAGGCGATCGCCCTGTTCGATGTCATTCACACCCTGGACCGCCCGAAGTTAGCCGAGGCCTTGGTTCGTCTGCGTGACGAGGGGCTGTCCCTGCCGCGCCTGTTGGTTCAGGTCAATACCGGTTGCGAGCCGCAGAAGGCAGGGGTTCTTCCCGCCGAGGCCGATGCTTTCTTGGCCCGCTGCGCCGGAGTCTGGAAACTTCCGATCGCCGGGTTGATGTGCATTCCGCCGGCGGAGCAGGAGCCTTCCCCCCACTTTGCGTTGCTGCGGACCATCGCCGAGCGCCATGGGTTGGCCGAGCTCAGCATGGGGATGAGCCACGACTACCCGATCGCCGTCGCCCTGGGCGCCACCTTCGTCCGCGTCGGCTCGGCGATCTTCGGCGTGCGCGGGTAAAACAAGCCGGGCGCCGCCCGGACCCGCGAAGGGCCTTGGGCCCGTCGATCCCGTTTTTCACAAGGCTGCGATGGTTTTATGGCGCTGCGCGCGAAAACCAGGAATGGGGTCAAGGGGTCGGCGACCCCTTGCGGGGATGGGCGGAGCCCATGATTCCGCAGGATCAGTGGGTCGTGGTGGCGGATATGGCGGGGCCGCCGTCGCTGCCGTGCAGGGCGTCGGCGGCGCGGTACTTGTCCAGGGCCTGGTTCATCGCGCTATAGAACCACAGGCCTTCGGCGCCGCCGGTGGAATTTCTGCCGCCGATATCGGCGGACTGCGCGACGACGTCGGTCAGCGGATCGGCGGAGGCGGTGGTGCCGTGTGCCTTCAGCACGTCCTGTATGCGGTCGGGGTCAGTCCAGCGGCCCGCACCGCCTGTTCCGACAGGCCCGTGGGCAGCGCGTTGCCCTTGGTGGTCGCGGCGGACTTGCCGCTGGATCCGGCGCGAATTTCGCCGATCGATTTTGGCGAATCGGCATAGGCATTGCGCCGTTGCGGCATCGGAAAGGTTTTAGCCTCCGGCGCGGCGGCGACCGTCGCGACCGCGGCGGTGTTTTCCGCGAAGGCCCGCCAGGGATCGTCGGCCTCGGAATTGTCGGCGAGGGCATGGGCGGTGCCTTTTTCGCCGGTTTCGCCGTTGGCGGGAGCGATCGCGTGCTCGCCCAGATCCTTGCCGGTCAGGCCCTCGATCCCGACGTCGATGACCGCCGTGCCAAGGCCGTAAAGGCCGCCGAACAAGGCGCCGCCCAGCAGCTTGGCGGCAGGTTTGATCTGGTCGCCGGTGGCTTCGCGATAGACGCTGTTGAGCAGCGGAATGTGTTGCAGTGGGTTGAAGACGTCCAGCACGTCCCAAAAACTGACATCGTCATCGCCGAACAGCGAGAACGATTTCTGGTCGGCGACGCCCTGGGTTTCCTTGTCCTTGTCGCCGGATTTCAGCTCGACCTTGCCGCGCGGACCGGCGGAGAGCGTGTCCCGCGTCAGTTCGCGGGTCAGTCCTTGCGTCTGTGTGGCGTCGATCGTCATGGGCAGCCTCCGCCATTCCCCAAGCAAGGCGGAGGCCAAAGCCTAATCAACGGAAATGTAAGGATAAAATCTAAACGGTTGCGGACAGCGGAACCGCTGGGGGGAAAGAATTGCCGCCCCTTCAGAAAAGATGGCCGCCCTTGATCCGCTTCGCTTCCAGATAGACGCGGTTGTGATCGTTGGATGGAAAGACGAGGGGAACCCGTTCCACCACGGTGACGCCGTGGCGCGACAAGGCCTCGACCTTGGCCGGATTGTTGGTCATCAGCCGGACCCGCGTGAACCCCAACTGGCGCAGCATCGCGGCGGCGGGCAGATAGATACGTTCGTCGTCGTCGAAACCCAGTTGCTCGTTGGCTTCCATGGTGTCGAACCCGGCGTCTTGCAGGTCATAGGCGCGCAGCTTGTTGACCAGACCGATGCCTCGTCCTTCCTGCGCCATGTACAGCAGAACGCCCGCTCCGGCTTCGCCGATTTCCTTGATCGCGCCGCGCAACTGGTCGCCGCAATCGCAGCGCAACGATCCCAGAAGATCGCCGGTGAAGCATTCCGAATGCAGGCGGGCCAGAACCGCGGCGCCGGGACGGGGATCGCCGATCACCAGGGCCAGATGTTCGATGCCGCCGTCGGAGGGACGGAAGGCGATCACCGTGGTTTCCAGGGCATCGGCCAGTGGCACGTGAGCGCGGCTGACCGGTTGCAGGCTTAACGCCAGCAGGTGTTCGTGGTGAAGGACATCGGCGGCCTCGGCCCACAGCAACGACGGCGTGCCGTCGCGCGCGGGATCGATGTCGATGATCGCGGCGGCGGGCATAAGGCGGGCGCGTTTCATCAAGAGAACGGCGGCGGCGTCCAATCCGTCGGCGGCGGCGACATGCACCGAAACCCCGGCGGGAATGGCGGTTTCCATCGTGGCCAGGGGATCGACGGCGCGGATGCAAAGATCGGTGATGGCGGTCGGCTCGCCCTCGGCGGCGATCACCTTCGGCGGCTCGCCGTCGTCGTCGGGCCACAGGCCCAGCACGATGGCGCGGCGACCGGTCATGACCAGGCGCGGTGTTCCGCCAAGGCTTTTGCCGAAGGCCGTCAGAGGGTCGCGTCCCGCCGCTTCCAGGGCCAGAGCCGCGGCGGCGGAGCCGGAGGAGCCATGCCGCAGGCCGCCGACCGCGCCGCGCCGGATATCATCGACGACGCGGTTGACCGAAAGCAGGGAGTCGGCGCCAGGAGCCCAGGAGCCGCCACCCTCGGCGGGTGCCGCGAAAAGACCGGAAAGAGAAGACATGACGGGCCGGGACATCATCGCCAACAACTGAAAATACGGAGGGCAGACCGTAGACAAAAACCGACCGGACGGAAAGCCCTGGCTCGTCTTGGGCGGAATCGCTATATCTGGATTCGGATAAAGATATGTTCCCTTGCGACCGGAATGTAAAGCACCGGAGGCGCGAATGGCTGGCCGTCGGGTCCTAATCGTTGAAAACGACGCGGTTTTGCGCCGCTCGCTGAGCGAGCAGATTCTGGCGCAGGAGGATTTTGCCCTGGTCGAAACCGTGTCCGACGCGGTCGCGGCGGCGGCATTGGCGCGGGCCAAACGGTTCGACGCGCTGATCGTCGCCGCCGAGCCCCCGGATGGCGGTGGCCTATCCCTGGCGCGGACCTTGCGCGCCGAGGGCGTGATGTGGCCGGTGTTGCTGTTGACGCCGGAGACCGGGGGCGATTTGTCCGGCATCGGCGTTGCCGACGCCCTGACAAAGCCATTCCGCATGGGGGTCCTGTTGACCCGGCTGCGCGCCTTGATCCGTCTCTTCGAAAACAGTGACGATGCGGTGCTGACGATCGGACCCTATACCTTTCAGCCGGCGTCGAAGCATCTGGTCGAGGACGAGACGCGAATCATCCGCCTGACCGAGAAAGAGGCCTCGATCCTGAAATATCTGTACCGGGTTGGCAACGTCATGGTGACGCGCGAGGTGCTGTTGCACGAAGTCTGGGGCTATCATCCTGCGGTTACCACCCATACCCTGGAAACCCACGTTTACCGTCTTCGCCAGAAGATCGAGAAAGACCCCTCGGACGCCTGCCTTCTGGTCACCGATTCCGGCGGATATCGCCTGATTCCCTGATCCGTTCGGAGGGTCAGTGCAGGGTGAAGATCAGACGCGGCAGGCCGTCGATCTCGGCCCGCGCCTTGGCGCCCCGGCCAGGGCGCCGACGCCGCGATCCGCCTGGGGCTCGGCGGCGGCAAGACCCGCGCCAAGGTCGAAGAGGGCCTGGACCGACTGGCCGACATGTTGCGCGGCGGCCCGGTCACCACTTTCTCCAGTATCTTCTAGGCGCGAGACCCATTAAATTATTGCCAGGCAGATCGGTGGCTGATTCCCTCATGGGAGGGAGGACCCCATCCATGAGTGATCTGTTTTGGTTGTCAGAGAGGCAGTTGGCGAAGACCGAGCCGCATTTCCCGCTATCGCATGGCGTGCCGCGGGTTGATGATCGGCGAGTGATCAGCGGCATCGTTCATGTGATCCGCAACGGCTTACGGTGGCGAGATGCACCACCTGTCTATGGCCCCCACAAAACCCTCTATAATCGTTTCGTTCGCTGGAGCCGACTTGGGGCGTTCAGCCGGATCTTCGCGGCCTTGACGGGAGAGGCTGGCCCTCCAGACCGGTTGATGATCGATGCAACCCACCTGAAAGCTCATCGGACCGCCGCGAGCCTCTATAAAAAGGGGCTCTTGCCCGATGTATCGGACGCACAAAAGGCGGGCTGAACTCCAAGCTTCATGCGGTTTGCGACGGACAAGGAAGGCCCCTCATCCTGCTGCTCCAGCGAGGGGCAAATGAGCGATCACAAAGGCGCGATGCTGTTGCTCGACCTATTTCCCAAGGCCAACGTCCTGATCGCCGACAAGGGCTATGACGGTGATCCCCTTCGAGAGGCTTTGACACAGCGAGGGATCGCTACATGCATCCCGCCAATGCGTCATCGCAAAACCCAGTACGCTTACGACAAAACCCTCTATCGCCAGCGTCATAGGATCGAGAACCTCTTCGCTCGCCTCAAGGATTGGCGGCGTATCCACACTCGATATGACCGATGCGCGGATATCTTCTTTGCCGCCGTCATCATCGCGGTACTCCTCCTCTTCTGGATCGAATCTTAATGAGTCCTGGGCCTAGAGGGAAGCCGGGCGCCGGGGTCTCCTATCGGAGTGAAGGGGCGGCTGGGGGGGGGCGCTATCCTTCCGAGGGACACCATTGCAGTGCCCACCCATAAACCACAGGTGGGATGTCAATCGACGCTACACCACCCGCGATGATTGCATATCAGCAATGCGTTATATGCATACATACTAAGGTATGGTCGGTGTCTCGAACAATTTTTCCGGTAGGGAAAGGCCGGTTTCTGGACTTTGCAGGGTCACCGCCGTGGAAATTCCCTGTGCGTCGGTGACCCGCCACTGCCTAAGGGCGAAGGGGGCCTGCGTGAAGACCAGGGTCAGGGACCCTGCCGTCGGATCCTTTCGCGACTGCACGGTGACCTCGACGATGCCGGGGGTTTCCTCGACGCTTTTGATGCGGATGTCGGCATCGGTCAGATCGACCTTTTTGCGCAGCAGTAACCCGGCGGGGGTGGCGTCGAGGTCAAGATAGCTCAACTGCTGCAACTTGGTATCGACGAAGGTGAAGTAGTCGCCGTTGGCCACCACCAGAACCGACGTCGGCGGATCGTATTCGACGCGCAAGCGACCGGGTCGCGCCAGGTAGACGATGCCTTCGGAGATCTCGCCGGTCGAGGCCGCCTGCAGGAAGCGGGACTTCATGGTGCGGACGCGGTTGATTTCGGCCTCGGCCTTGTGGACCAGGGTCATCTGCCGCTGGTCGAGCGCGGCATCGCGACCAGCCTCCGCCGGCGGCGTCCAGCCGATCACCGCCAGAAGCGCCAGCACCGCCAACGCCGCCGCGCAGCGCGCCAGACGCGCGCCAAGTTTCGTGATCATTCCGAACCCCCGCCGAAGATTTCCCGCTTGCCGACATGGTTGGCGGGGCTGACCAGACCGGCGCGCTCCATCGCCTCGACGATACGCGCCGCGCGGTTATAGCCGATTTGCAATTGCCGTTGGATAAAACTGGTGGAGGCCTTGCGTTCGCGCAAGACGATCGCCACCGCCTGATCGTACAGGGGATCCGAAACCTCGGGGTTGGCGTTGTCCTCGTCGCCAAGTTCGGCATCCGGGTCCTCGGTTACCGACGCCAGGTAATCCGGCTCGCCCTGGGCGCGGAGGAAGGCGGCGATGTTCTCGACCTCCTGGTCCGAGACGAACGGCCCGTGCACGCGGGTGATGCGCCCGCCCGCCGCCATGTACAGCATGTCGCCCTGGCCCAGCAGCTGTTCCGCGCCCTGCTCGCCCAGGATGGTGCGGCTGTCGATTTTCGAGGTGACCTGGAAGCTAATACGGGTCGGGAAATTGGCCTTGATGGTGCCGGTGATGACATCGACCGAGGGACGTTGCGTCGCCATGATCAAATGAATGCCGGCGGCGCGCGCCATTTGGGCGAGGCGCTGGATCGCGCCCTCCACATCCTTGCCCGCGACCAGCATCAAATCCGCCATTTCATCGACGACGACGACGATGTTGGGCAGAGCCTTCAGGTCCAGTTCCTGTTCCTCGTAAACCGGCGCGCCGGTTTCCGGGTCGAAGCCGGTCTGCGCCGAGCGGGTGATGGCCTCGCCCTTTTCCCGCGCTTGCGCCAGTTTCTGGTTATAGCCCTGGATATTGCGGACGCCGACCTGGCTCATCGCGCGATAGCGGTCCTCCATCTCGCGGACCGCCCATTTCAAGGCGACCACCGCCTTACCGGGATCGGTGACGACCGGCGCCAAAAGGTGGGGAATGCCGTCATAGACCGACAATTCCAGCATCTTGGGGTCAATCATGATCAGGCGGCATTGTTCCGGCGTCAGGCGGTAGAGCAGCGACAGAATCATGGTGTTGATCGCCACCGATTTGCCGGAGCCGGTGGTTCCCGCGATCAACAGGTGCGGCATCCGCGCCAGATCGACGTACTCGGCGCTGCCGCCGATGTCCTTGCCCAGCGCCAGACACAAGGCCTGCGGTGTCTTGACGAAGGCGTCCGAGGTCATCAGTTCGCGCAGGAAAACGGTTTCCCGCCGCGCGTTGGGCAGCTCGATGCCGATTACGTTGCGTCCGGGAATTACCGCGATGCGCGCCGACACCGCGCTCATCGAGCGGGCGATGTCGTCGACCAGACCGACGACGCGCGCGGTCTTGGTTCCCGGCGCGGGTTCCAGCTCGTACAGGGTGACCACCGGACCGGGACGAATCTTGACGATCTCGCCGTTGATGCCGAATTCAGCCAGGACCGATTCCAGAATCCGTGCGTTCTGGGTCAAGCCCTCGTCGGTGGTCTTTGGCCCGGCACCGATCTTGGGCGCCGTCAGCAGGTCCAGGGGCGGCAGTTCGAAGCGCCCGGCCTTGCGGCGGCCAAGCGCCAGGCGGCCCTGGCGGGCTCGCTGGGTTTCCTGGGGGTTGGCGGCGGGTTCGGCGGTGCGGTCGATGATGAGAGGTTCGTTTTCCTCGTTGTCATCGGCCTCTTCATCGTCGTTCGTCGCGCCAAGACGGGGCTCCTGGCGGATCGACCCTCGCTTCGGGCGGGTCGGGGCCAAGGACGGATCGCGCGGCATTTTCGCCTTGGCTTCATCGGTCGGGGCCGTGGGCCGACGGGCGGCCCAACGGGCCGGAAGCGCCATGGCCAGAAGCATCAGGCGACCCAGCCACGCCCACGGGCGGGGGTCGATCGCCGAGGCGAAGGCCAGCAGGAACGCCGCCAACGGCACGCCGACGCCCCAGGCGGCGACCGGCGCCGCCCACGGCGGCAGAGGGGCGCGCAACAAGGGGCCGAGGTGCAGGCGCAACAAGGCGCCGGCGGCGCCGCCCCAGCCGGCGACGGCGGGGGCATGCGCGGTCCACGGCAGGAAGGTCAGGGCCAGACACAGCGGCGGCAAGGCCAGGATCAGGGCGGCGGCGCGCGAACCCAGACGTTCCGGCGGGCGAAGGATCATCCATCGCGTTCCCCAGGCGGCCAGGATGAAAAGCAGCGCCCAGCCGGCGATGCCGAAGCCTTGCAGCAGCAAATCGGAAAGGGTCGCGCCCGGCCAGCCCAGAAGATTGCGTACCGGAGCGTTGGAAACCGTGTTCCAGGAGGGGTCGCCGGGAACATGGGTGGCGACCGCGACTCCGGCGGCGAAGGCCGTCGCCAGCACGATCAGGCCACAGGCGCGAATGCCGCTTTGCCGCAGCAGGCGCGACAGGGATTCGGGCATGAAACGGCGGGATGCGGTGGATGAGGAACGGCGGGCCATCAGTCGATTGACCTCATGCAGGGTGATCGAGAATGCGGTGCAGGGTGGACAAGGCGCTTTCCACCGTCGTCTCGTCGTGGACCAGGGCGATGCGGACATAGGGGTGGCCGGAATTGCCGCTGGCGGCGCGAGGATCGTCGGCGGTCAGATAGCGTCCGGGAACGACGCGGATGCCGCCTTCTTGCCAGAATCGCTTCGCCATCGCCGACCCGGAGCCACAAAAAAGCCGCCGTGGGGGCGAAGATAACCGGGATAATCGGCGAACACGCGGGCGGCGATGGCGACCAGCCGGGCACAGTGGGCGCGGTTGAGGCCGGCGTGGGCGTCGTCGCCCCACAACACGGCGGAGGCCGCCTGAATCGGCAGCGGCATGGCGACCGCGGCATAGGAACGAAGCTGCAGGATGGCGGCGTCGCCCGCGACGAAGCCGGAACGCAGGCCCGGCGCGCTGGATCGCTTCGACAGGGAATGAAAGACCACGACATTGGCGAAGGGGTCGATGCCCGGCGCGGCCAGGGCGGAGGGCGGGCGTACCGTCGTTGCTGGGATAGCGGTTCCACAGGGGGGCGCGTTGGCGGCGATGATTTCGGCCACCCAAGCGGGCGGCGACAGCTGTGGCTCTCCGATCGACATGGCCAGGGTGTTCCCGACCGCCGGGACAGGCGGGTCCAGCAGCGCGCGCAGACGGACAAAGGCGCTGCCGGGAAGGCGGTCAAGGGCGGGATTGATCATCGGCATTCCTCGCGGGGGCGGCCCCCGCCGCGTTCGATAAAATCGTCCCGTCGAGTATAGCCGAAAAACCCCGTTCGGGCCACCTTCGCGGCCAGCTCCGGTGCCGGTCGCGGGTTCAGAACAGGAACCGCAGGAGATGGTGAAGGGTTTCCGGTGGCAGGATGTACAGCAGGCCCAGCAGGATCAGCGGCACGCCGGCGCCGAAAAAGCGGGTCAGCCATTTGACATTGCCTTCCCGTGGCGGCACCAGAAAGAAGTTAAGCGCGGACAAGCCGCAGCAAAGCGCGGTCAGGCCGGTTTCGCCCAGGCCGAAGACCGGCGGCACCACCAGTCCGGTGACGGACGTGGTGCGATGATAAACCAGGCGCAGAATCAGCAGAAGCATCGCCGACAGGCTGGAATAAAGGAAGGTCTTGCGGCGCGAGCGGCTTAAGGTGACGCGTGGCGCGGTGCGGCTGGTCAGGAATTCGACCTCGTCGTCGGTCAACTCCTTGGTGGCCGGCGAGGTGCCGAACATGCCTTTTTCGTCCTCGAACGGGGTCCGGGGCTCGTCGGTCTTGGCGGCGTCGGGTTTGACGTCATCGGTCTTGGCGCTCATCGGCGAAAACTCCGTCTCGGTTCGCACGCGTTCGGGAAGGGACACATGGCTTGGCCCATATACCTCCGCCTGCGGCGACTGTCAAAAGGCCAGGCGCCGCGCGCGAAAAATGGCCCGGTGGAAAGCCGCCGGGCCAAAGCCGCGGGAGGAACAAACACTGATGCTCAGGAAACCAAATCATTCCGGACCTGCCGAAACGATCCATCCAGCGGCCAAGGGCTCCAGGACAGGGTTTCCTCACTGAAAGCCTGTGGCCTCAGCACCTGAGAGCAACAATGCATGCCCCGTGCCAGAGCCGGAAATTCGCCGAAAGCCGGGGAAAGGACGCGGCCTGAACGGAAACGATCGACGGGGCTGTGCCCGTATCGTGTCGGAAACGCGCCAAAAACCGACCAAGAATCGACGCGGTCGGCTAATATTTAAGCGGATACGTCCGGTTGCCGCCGGAATCAGCGTATGCGATGATCGGCGGCGTTTGCCGAGGAGGGCAAGAATGGCCGTATCCCTGTTGCCGACCGCGCTGCGCTGGTTGCGCCGGCCGTTGGTCCACTGGATGGACCGGCGGCCAGGACTTGCCGACGGTTCGGGGGTGCCGGACATCGGCTTTCTGGCCGACGATTCCCGCCATTTCGAGGTGTTCGCGGGCTGGCTTCATGCGCAGTGGAGCATGCCGCGCGGCGAGTCCCTCACCCCTCGGCGGGAAATGCTGCGTGGCCAGATGAACCTGGATCGGCTGCCGATCGCGCCGATCGCCTGTTGGCGGGGAAGCCCGGCGGGGATCGTCAGCTTGCGTGCCGACGACCTGCGCAGCCGCCCCGATCTGAGCCCCTGGCTGTCGGCGCTTTATGTCGATGCGCCCTATCGCGGACGCGGCATCGGGCGAATCCTGGCCCACGCCGTCGTCGAACTGGCTGGTTGGGGGACCCCGAGGTCTATCTGTTCACCACCGACCGACAGGGGTTCTATACGGAACTGGGGTGGCGACAGATGCCGCGCCTGCCCGAGGAGACGATGCGAACTCCACCGCCGGATGTTTTCCTCATCCGTACGCGATAGGAATCAGCGGGCGCGGTCCTCGGGCGAGAAGCGGCGCGCTTCCTCGACCAGCATGATCGGCACGCCGTCGCGGATGGGATAGGCGATGCCAAGCCCGTCATTGATCAGTTCTTGCGCTTCGCGGTCATAGCGCAGCGGCGTTTTCGACGTCGGGCAGACCAGCAGGGACAGCAGCTTGGCATCGACCTCGGTCATCGGCGGTTTTCCTTTGTCGTTCGGGTTGCTGCGGGGCGTCGCCGCCGCCGCCGCCGATCGCGTCCATTTCTATCAGGGCGCAAAGGGCGTTGAAGCGTTGTTCCAGGGTTTGCGCTTCCAAAAGCGCCTGCTTTTCCGGCGCTTCGAAGGGCAAGGCCATTGACAGGGGGGCGACCAGGGAAGGGGGCAACAGGGCACCCAGCGCCCGCAGGTCAAGGTCCAGGGCGTGCGCCGCGACGTAGCGTTTCAGGCCGGAGGACAGGCGCGCGCGCGGCACGGCGACGGGGCCGCCGCCGGGGGAGGCGATGTCTTTGCGGTAGGGTGCGCAATCGACCGACAGGCGGCGATAGCCGTCGCCAGGGGGGCCTCGGCCAGAACGTGGAAGCGGCAGATTCCCAGCACGACCACGAACAACTGACGGGCATCGGTTTCCGCGAAATGAACGATGCGCCCGACGCTGCCCACCGAATACAAGGGGGGGTGCCTCGCCGACGGTTTCCTCGCCGCCCGAGGGTTGAATCAATCCGAACAGACGGCCTTGGCCAAGGCCGTCGCGAACCAGGGACAGGTATCGCGGTTCGAAGACGTTCAGGGGCAGCCGCCCGCCCGGCAACAGGATGATTTGCGACAACGGAAACACCGGCAGGATCGCCGGCAGATCCTCATATTCGGTCGAGAACGGATCGTTCGACATGCGTCCTCCCGCCGCGGCGTCGGGCAAGCCCGATCAGACCATCAAGCATCATCTACAATCGCCGCCTGCCGGATTTTCCAAGCGGGTCGGAGGGTCCCAGCACTTCCAGAATCTTCAGCAATCGCTTGCGCGCGCCATCGTCGTCCCAGAGGCGGTCGCGACGCACGATTTCCAGCAGCCCACGAATCGCGGCGGCGGCATCGCCCACGGAATAGGCGGCCATCGCCAGGTCGAACCGGGCCTGATGGTCGTCGGGGTTGGTGGCCAGCTTGGCGCGCGCCGCCTCGGGGTCGATGACGGCGTCCTCGGCGGCGAGGTCCAGGGTGGCGATCACCGAGGCGATTTCCGGATGCTTTTTCAGGTCGTCGGGAATCTGAACCAGAATGGCGCGCGCCTGATCGACGCGCCCGGAGGCCAGATTGCAGCGCAGGAAGCCGGCGATCGCGCCGGGATTGTCGGGCGCCGCCTGAAGAACTTGCTGGTAGAGGCCGATCGCCTGCGACAGGTCGCCGTCGGCCAGCGCGGCACGGGCGGTGTCCAGTATCGTTTCGATCTGCGCGTTCAGGCGCGCGTTGCCGCTGATGGCGTCGATGAAGGACTTAATTTCATGTTCGGACATCGCCCCGGTCAACATGTCCGGCGGGCGATCCTCCTTGACCGCGAAGGCGGTGGGAATCGAACGCACCTGCATCTGTTGCGCCAGTTGCGGGTTTTCATTGACGTTGATGCGGACCAGGCGAACCCGACCGGCGGCGGCGCGGACATGACGGTCCAGCAGGGCCGAAACCTGTTTGCAGGACGGGCTGTGCGGTGACCAGAAATCGACGACGATCGGCACCGACACCGAGGCGTCGATGACGTCCTGCATGAATCCCCGGGTGTTGGAGTCCTTAACCAAGCCCGAGGCGTTCGCGCCGCCTGTCGCGGCTGCGGCACCGCCGATAATCAAATCCATTGCCCCGACCCGCCGTTGTTCGCCGAATCCGTCCGGGACGCCCCGAATGTACCCAAAATGGGACTTTCCAGCCGATCAGGCAAGCCTTAAGGGGGCGCGCCAGAGGGTTGCTTTTTTGTTGCAATCCGGCTAATCCCCGATATACTCGCGCGCCTTGGCGGCGCCCTTGGGTGCGGTCAATGGGGCGCGGGCGTAGCTCAGGGGTAGAGCATAACCTTGCCAAGGTTAGGGTCGAGGGTTCGAATCCCTTCGCCCGCTCCAAATTTCCCTCAGGGGATCGGAACACTATGAAAAGCCGCCGCTCAGGCGGCTTTTTCGTTGTATGCTTCGACCTTCCTTCTCGCCGGGGCTTGCCGCAAGCCCCACCATTTCCAGGCCAATACCGTTCCGCACGGCCCGCCCGCCTTTCACCAAGGACGAGATAAATCATGCACCTTCGAAGAGGCCTTCCCCTTCTCCTCGCCCTTGTGGTGTCGGATTGCGCAAGTATGAACAAGGAAGAATGCCTGACCGCCGATTGGCGGACGGTCGGCTTTCATGACGGCGCCGCCGGACACCCCGCCGACGGCATCGACGCGCATCGGCAAGCCTGCGCCGAATACGGCGTGGTGCCGAATCCGGATCGCCATCTCGACGGGCGCAAAAGCGGCCTGAAGGAATACTGCCGCGCCGTGCGGGGCTATCAGGAAGGTCTGGCCGGGCGGCCTTATGGGGGGGGGGTGTCCGTCCACTCTTGAGAAAAGTTTCATGGCCGCGCACGACGCGGGCATGCGCATTCACGCGATAGAAGACGATATTCGCGATCAGGAACGCGCGTTGCGCGACAAGGAACGGCAGCTTGAGAAGGCGCGCAAAAGTTCGGCGGCGGCCCAATCCACGATCCTTGCTTCCAACGATCCAACCACCCGGGCCCGGGCGCTTCTTGACCTTCAGTCCCGGAACGCGGAAAGAAACACCCTGGAAAGAGAGATCGAAGGCCTGAAACACCGGATCGAACGGCTTCGGCAGCCCTTTGACCAGAATCGTTCCGGCTTCGACACGAAATATCGGTGACCGGCGGCGAGTCGGAGGTCTTTACCCGCTTCACATTTTCAAAGGGTCGGACCTTTCAGATCCGGCCCTTTTGCTTTTTCCGGAGGAAGCGGGAATAGTGGTTCCACAGGAAACAAAACAGGGTTTCGACCATGAAGCTTCCGCCGTTGCCGTTCACCGTGACCGATTGGTCGCGGGTTCCCGTCACCGAGCATCCGGGGGAAACCGGGCGCGGCCCTGTGGCGGACCTTCAACGTCGGCGATGTCCGCATCCGCCATGTCACCTATGAGCCGGGGTATCTGGCCGATCACTGGTGCGATCGCGGACATATTCTTTATGTGCTGGACGGGGAACTGGAAACCGAACTTAAGGACGGGTGGCGCTTTACCCTGACGCCGGGAATGAGCTATCAGGTTTCGGACTTCGGCGACGCGGCCCATCGTTCCGCAACCCGCACCGGCGCCACACTGTTCATCGTCGATTGACCGTGACGGCGGGCCGGACCATTCTTTCGAAGTATGGAAGCTTTGTTCTCCATATGTTTGGGAGATAGTCCATGGAGTTGCGCCATGTCCGCTATTTTCTGGCGGTCGCCGAGGAGAAACCTTTCTGGAAAAGGTGCGCGGCATCCTGACCCAGGCGGATCAGGCGAAGGTGGCGGCGCAGCACGCGGCGCGCGGTGAAACCGGGCGGCTGCGGGCCGGCTTTTCCGGCTCGGCGGCGTTCAACCCGGCGGTTCCGGCGCCGATTCGAAACTTCCGCCGCGCTTTTCCGGCAATCGACCTGTCGTTGATGGAGGCCAACACCCAGCAGTTGGTCGGTCTGTTGCGCAAGGGCGAGATCGATGCCGCCTTCATCCGCCCCGCGATCGCCGACCCCGAGGAGCTGGCGGGCGAATCGGCGCTGCCTTTCTCCGCTCTGGCGGCGGAGCCGTTCATCCTTTATCCGCAGACCGTCGGTTTGGGATTGCATGAAGAGGTCGTGGCGCATTGCCGCCGCGCCGGCTTCGAACCGCGCCGGGCGATCGGCCACGAACCCGAATTGGCGCAGGAATCGCCGCAGATGGCATCGGCGATCAATCTGGTGGCGGCGGAAAGGGGGGTGTCGATCGTGCCGCGCTCCCTGGCTCAGATCACGGTGCCGGGGGTGCGTTTCGTTCCCTTCGTCGGCGAGGGACCGGCGGCGCGCTTGGCCTGCGCGGTGCGCCGGGGGGAGCGGGGCGTCGCCGCCCGCAATTTCATGACATTGGCCAAAAACACGAAAGCGGCCGGTTAGGCCGCTTTCTGGGGAAGCTGGAGTACCGGGCGTGCCGGGGCGGAAAAGATTTTCCGCCCCTTTTTGTTGAGTGGCGCGGCGCCGGAGGCATTGGGGTCGTGATACATGGCCGTTCCTCCGTGCCGGGGGTCGCCGTCGTCGCGGTGACCGACAGTCGCCTGTCGCCCCTGGCGCGGATCGCCCGGAACGCCGTGCTGGTGGCGGTCGAGGCGCCGTCTTTTTTCCGGCCGATGACCCCGGCCTTCGCGGTGGCCGAGATTTTGGCCGCGCTGGTCGCGGGAAAGCGTGGCGAGGCCGGGTTGACGGCCCTTGCCCGCACCGAGGCGCACTTGTCCGAAAGCCATGTCCATTGGATAGACCCAGAGTCGAGGAGACCATCATGACCCATATTCTGCACCGCCAGATCGCGGGCGTTCTTCCGGTCGCGGTTGGCGGCAAGGGCGTCGAGCTGTTCGACGCCGAAGGCCGCGTCTATATCGACGCCTCGGGTGGGGCGGCGGTGTCCTGCCTGGGGCATGGGCACCCCGACGTGATCGCCGCGATTCACGCTCAGGCCGACAGGCGGGCCTTTGCGCATTCGGGGTTTTTCACATCGGAACCCGCCGAACGTCTGGCCGACCGTTTGGTCGCCGACGCGCTGCGGGGACTGGACCATGTCTATTATCTGAGCGGCGGGTCGGAGGCGGTGGAAATCGCGATCAAGATGGCGCGGCAATACTTTGTCGAGGTCGGCCAGCTGCAACGCCACCGCATCATCGCCCGCGAGCAAAGCTATCATGGCAACACCGTGGGCGCATTGTCCGCCGGGGGCAACCGGCTGTGGCGGGCGTTTTATCAGCCGATCCTGGTGGAGGCTCACCACATTCCGCCGTGCTATGCCTATCGCCACCAACATTCGGGGGAAACCGACGCCGTCTATGCCGCCCGTGCCGCCGCCGCGTTGGAGGAAAAGCTGCTGGAGGTCGGTCCCGAGACGGTGATGGCCTTCATCGCCGAAACCGTGGTCGGCGCCACCGCCGGGGCGGTGCCGCCGGTCGCCGACTATTTCAAACGCATTCGCGCCATTTGCGACAAATACGGCGTGCTGCTGATTCTGGACGAGGAGATGTGCGGCATGGGCCGCACCGGCACCCTGCACGCTTGCGAGCAGGAAGGTGTGGTCCCCGACCTGATGACGATAGCCAAGGGCCTGGGCGGCGGCTATCAGCCGATCGGCGCGGTGCTGCTGTCCGCTGAAATTTTCCGCGCCGTCGCCGAGGGCAGCGGTTTTTTCCAGCACGGGCATACCTATATGGCACATTCGATGGCTTGCGCCGCAGCGCTTGCGGTGCAGGAGGTGATTCGTCGCGACGGCCTGCTGGCCAATGTTCGCGCCAGGGGCGACCAGTTACGGCAAGGACCGGAGGCTCGATTCGGGACTCATCCGTGTGTCGGCGACATTCGTGGACGGGGTTTGTTCATGGGATTGGAGTTGGTGCGTGATCGTGATACCAAGGAACCCTTCGATCCGCGACAAAAACTCTATGCCCGCGTAAAACGCGCCGCAATGGCACGCGGTTTGATGGTATACCCGTCGGGCGGTACGGTTGATGGGGTGCGCGGTGACCATGTGTTGCTTGCGCCGCCCTTTATTTCTACCGCTGCGACAATCGATACGATTGTCGAGCGTCTGGGCGAGGCTCTGGATGCCGCCGTCGCGGAGACGGAGGTTTAAGGGCCCGCCCTGATACAAAGGCTTCCCGCGAAGCCGAATACCTTGAAAAGCCTGGAGCGCGGAAACCAGGTCGGCCTCGCCGACCCGCCGAAACAAGACGGGCGCGCCAACACGGGGATTATCGTCATGCGTTTGCGAATGAAGTCGATTCTATCCGCCACCGTACTTGCCTCTTTGGTAGGCATTCCTGCGGCGGATGCCGCGCAAAGGTTCATCGCCATCGGGACCGGTGGCGTCACCGGTGTGTATTACGCCGTCGGCGGCGCGCTCTGCCGTCTGACGAACAAGGACTACAAGACCACCGGCGTGCGCTGCTCGACCGAATCCACCGGCGGTTCGGTGTTCAATGTCAATGCCATCAGGTCCGGCGAACTCGACTTCGGTTTGAGCCCGTCCGACGTTCAGTACAACGCGATCAACGGCTTGAAGCAGTTCGAAAAGGATGGCAAGGTTTCCGACCTGCGCGCCGTCTTCGCGGTGCACCCGGAACCGATCACGGTGGTGGCGCGTCGCGATGCCAAGGTCAACAAGTTCGCGGACTTTGCCGGCAAGCGCTTCAACGTTGGCAATCCCGGTTCCGGCACGCTCGCCTCGATGGAAGAGTTGCTGAAGGAAATGAACTGGACCAAGGCCAAGTTCTCGTTGGCCGCCGAGCTGAAGCCCGACGAAATGGGCCCGGCCCTCTGCGACAACAAGATCGACGGCTTTACCTATGCGGCCGGCCATCCGTCGGCCGCCATCCAGGACCCGACCACCTCTTGCAACGCCAAGCTGATTCCGCTGACCGGTGCTGCGGTTGACAAGCTGGTTAAGGAACATCCGTACTACACCCACGCCACCATTCCGGGTGGCCTGTACGCGGGAAACCCGGACCCGGTGAAGACATACGGCGCGCTGGCCACCGTGGTCACCAGCGCCAAGGTTCCGGACGAGATCGTCTATAACCTGGTCAAGGCGGTGTTTGACAACTTCAACGATTTCAAGAAGCTACATCCGGCGTTCGCGCACCTGGAGCCGACCGACATGGTCAAGAACGGCCTGTCCGCTCCGCTGCATCCCGGCGCCGTGAAGTTCTATAAGGAAAAAGGTTGGTTGAAATAACCACCCAAAAAGGGGAGCGCTTTTGCGCCCCCCTCTGCTATAAAGGCCTCGGCGTCTGGGGGCGGACGTCGGAGGGATAGGGAGACTAGGGGGTCCGCATGACGACCGACGACAAAAAGACAACGACCGAAGAGACGGTCGATACCGAGGCCTTGCAGGAACTTGTCACCGCCGTTGACATGGGCGGACGCAAGCCGACCGGATTGACCGCGCGCCTGATGATGCTGATCGCGCTGTCGTGGTCGCTGTTTCAGCTGTGGTATGCGTCGCCTCTACCCTACATCTTCAATTTCGGCATCATCACCGACGGTATCGCGCGGTCGATCCATCTGGCCTTCGCCCTGTTCCTGGCCTCGATGAGCCATCCCGCCCTGGTGCGTTCGCCGCGTGATCGGGTGCCTCTCTACGACTGGCTGATCGGCTTCGCGGGCGCCGCTAGCTCGATGTATCTGGTGGCGTTCTATCGCGAGCTTTCGCTGCGCCCAGGCCTGCCCACCGATCTTGACGTGGCGGTCAGCGTGGTCGGCGTTCTGGTGTTGCTGGAAATGGCGCGTCGCGCCGTTGGCCCGGCGATCACCGTGATCGCCGTCATCATGTTGGGCTATATTTTCGCGGGACCGCACCTGCCTGGCTTGATCGCGCACAAGGGCGCGTCGTTGTCGCGCGCCGCGTCGCAAATGTGGCTGACCTCGGAAGGCGTCTTCGGCGTCGCGCTGGGGGTTTCGACCAACGTCGTCTTCATGTTCGTGCTGTTCGGCGCGCTTCTGGAAAAAGCGGGCGCGGGCGGTTTTTTCATCCAGCTGGCGTTTTCTCTGCTGGGCGGGTTCCGTGGTGGCCCGGCCAAGGCCGCGGTGGCGGCCTCCGGTATGACCGGGGTGATTTCGGGCTCGTCGATCGCCAACGTGGTCACCACCGGCACCTTCACCATTCCGCTGATGAAGCGGGTCGGTTATCCTGCGGTCAAGGCCGGCGCCATCGAATGCGCCGCTTCGGTCAACGGCCAGATCATGCCGCCGGTGATGGGCGCCGCCGCCTTCCTGATTGCCGAATATGTCGGCATTTCGTATGCCGATGTCGTCAAACACGCCTTTTTCCCGGCGCTTCTGACCTATGGTTCGCTGTTCTACATCGTCGATATCGAGGCGATGAAGATGGGCTTGAAGGGCCTGCCGGTGACGCGCAAGGGTTCCTTTGCCGGTTCCGCGTTGCATGGACTGATGAACATCTGCGGTGCGATCATTCTGGCCGGGGTGGTCTATTACGGTATCGGTTGGACCAAGGTGGTGTTCGGCCCGGCGGCCACGGTCATGGCGGCGGCGGGGGTGCTGGCGACGTATGTCTGGCTGATTTCCTATCGCGCCAAGTTCCCGGATCCGCCGATCGACGATCCGACCACGGCCCTGGCCTCGGTCCCGGACTTTAAGACCACGGCGCGGACCGGCCTGCACTATATCCTGCCGGTGGTGGTGCTGATCTGGTGTCTAATGGTCGAGGAACTGTCGCCCGGGCTGTCCGCCTTCTGGGGCAGCGCCGTCCTGATTTTCCTGACCGTTACCCAGCGTCCGCTGACCGCGTGGTTCCGTAAGCAGGGCCCCCGGCGGGTTCGCGAGGAGACCGTCGCTGGATTCCAGAATCTGTTGGATGGGTTGGTTGCCTCGGCCCGCAACATGACGACGGTTGGCATCGCCACCGCGACTGCGGGCATTGTCGTCGGCACCGTGCTTTTGACCGGCGTCGGCTTGGTGATGACCGAGGTGGTCGAGTTGATCTCGGGCGGCAATCTGCTGATCATGCTGTTCCTGACCGCGATCATCTGCATCATCCTTGGTATGGGGATGCCGACCACCGCCAGTTATGTCGTGGTCGCCACCCTGATGGCGCCGGTGATCGTCGATCTGGCAGCCAAGAACGACCTTGCTCTGCCGTTGGTGGCGGTTCATCTGTTCGTGTTTTATTTCGGCCTGATGGCCGACGTAACGCCACCCGTGGGTTTGGCGGCCTATGCTGCGGCGGCGATTTCCGGGGCCGATCCGGTGAAGACCGGTGTGCAGGGATTCCGCTATGAAATCCGCACCGCCCTGCTGCCGTTCATCTTCGTCTTCAACCATCGTCTGCTGATGATCGACATCGATGGCCCGATCGAATTCATCATCATGGTGGTGGGGTCGGTGGCGGCGATGGTGGCGTTCGTCGCGGCGACGCAGCAATGGCTGATCATTCGCAGCCGGGTGTACGAGACCGCCTTGCTTCTTCTGATCTGCTTCACGCTGTTCCGCCCCGGTTTCTGGCTGGATATGATCGAGGACCCCTTCACCCCCGCTCCGGCGACCGAAATCTTCGCCGAGGCCGATCAGACCGAAGCGGGGGATCCGGTGTTTATTCGCTTCGAGACCCAAACCTCGACTGGCGACATCGTCGAGAAAATGGTGCGTTTGCGCCTGGGCGAAGGCCCCACCGGCGACCGCCGGATGCGGGCCGAGGGCCTGAGCCTGACACGTTTGGGCGACGATGTGATGGTCAGTACGGTGCGGTTGCGCAGCCAGGCGGCGAAGTTCGGCATTCAGCCGGGCGATCGGGTGATCGCGCTGGCCCGGCCCACCGATCGGCCGTCGCCGCAGTGGTTCATGGCCCCGGCCTTGCTGGCCTTCGGTCTGGTGTTCGTGCTGCAGCTGCGCCGCAAGCGCCGCTTGGTGGCGGCGGGGTTGCCCTTAACCGCGTGAAGACTCTTACGGCGCGCGGAAGAACCGCCGCCTGAGCACGAAAGCCGCCGCAGCGATCAAGACGGCGAGGATGAGCGCCATTGCCATCCCCGCCGTCGGTCCGGCGGCGTCGATCACCGCCGCGAAGGCCGACGGCGCCACCGCCGCCAGCACGAATCCCGGGGTCAGCAGCCGTCCCACGGTAATGCCGTAGCGGGCGGGGTCGAATAGCACCAACGGCAGGGTGCCGCGGGTGATCGACATCAGCCCGTTGGCCGCGCCGTAAAGCCCGCAGAACGCCACGGCGGCGGCTAGAAACCAGCCGCCCGCCAGCCCGGCGATGAAGCTTAAGGGCAGGGTGGCGGCGGCCCAAAGGTGCAGGGTCAGGGGGTGAATCCGTCCGCCGAACAGGACTTCGCCCAGACGGGCCGAGGATTGGCCGATGCCGCGCAGCGACGCCACCCACACCGCCGCCGGCAGGGCCAAGCCCAGCCCCTGCAACAGACCGATCATGTGCGCCGACATTCCGGCGTTTAGGAAATTCAGCGCGCCGACGGTAAGGGCGAACAATCCGGCGGCCAGCATTGACGGCGGCGGTGGTGGCGGCAGCGGCGGTGCATCCGCGGGAGTGGTGGAGATTCGCGGCGTCGCCCCGGGCAGGGACAGGAACAGCGGAACCGAGGCCAGGGCGATGACGGCATAGACCGTCAGCGCGGTTCGCCAGCCCCAGCCGTCGGCCAGCCAGCCGCCGAACGGCCAGAAGACGGAGGAGGCCAATCCCCCCAGCAGGGTGATTTGCGCGATCGGGCGCTTCGCCTGGCCGCCGAAAGCCTTGGCCAGGGCGGCGAAGGCGGCGTCGTAAAGGGTCAGGCGCATCGCCGCGCCCAGGGCCGTCCAACACAGCAGGTATGTCGCATAGTCGTGGCAGGCCGACAGCCCTAGGCACCCGGCGGCGGTCAGCAGCGCGCCCAGGCTCATCGGGCCGCGCCCGCCAAAACGGTCGATCGCCCGTCCGATCGGTGTCGAGAGCATCCCCATCACCAGCAGCGCCAGGGAAAAACCGGAATAGACGCGAGCGTGGCTCCACCCCAGGTCCGCCGCGATACGGTTGCCGAAGCCACCGATCAGATAATACGACACCCCCCAATGAACGAGCTGCGAAACGCCCAGATGGAAAACCGTCCAACGGCGTGCCGTGGACGGGGTCATGGGGAAAGGGCGAGAATGGCCAGGACCGCCAGCGCGACCAGGGCCGCCAGCCAAATCCACCGCGAGGCCGTGTTGGAGGGGGTCGCCCACGGCGCGCGCGGCGTCGCATAGGACAGGCCGGAACCGGGAACCCCTGCCGTGGTGCGGCTGCCGTCGCGACCCATGTTGACGCTCAGCCCGCGTCTGCCCAGGGATAGGCTGCCGCCGCTTTTGCTGAAATTCAGTCGTATGCCGGGGAAGATTCGGACGATCTTTCGAAACCGCGCACCCATGTCTGATCCCCCGACTCGCCGATGAATTTCAATAACATGGGCCTCCTTGGCGGAAAAAGGCAAGGGGGGACAACACGGTCGATGTTGTCTACACACCCAAGCAAGCGGCAAGGCGCGTTCCCTCGGCGATCAAATCGGCGAGCCGGCCCTCGCCGACGATACGGCCCCGTTCCAGCAGAATCGCGCGGTCGGCAAGACCGGCGGCGAAAGCCCAGTTCTGTTCCGACAGCAGGATGCCGACCCCCGCCGCCTTGATGTCGGAAAGGGCAAGGCCCAAGTCCTCGACGATTTTCGGGGCGATTCCTTCCGACGGTTCGTCCAGCAACAGCATCCGGGGCTGCCCCATCAAGGTGCGCGCCACCGTCAGCATCTGCTGTTCGCCGCCGCTCAAGCGTCCGGCCTGCCGCGACAACAGCGCCTTCAAGTGGGGAAAGACCGCCAGCACCCGTTCTTCGTTCCAGACCGGGGTGCCGTGGCGCGGCGGTTGCCGACCGACGTCCAGGTTTTCCCACACCGAAAGCCGGGGGAAAATTCGCCGATCCTCGGGAACCCAGCCCAGCCCGGCATGCGCCGCTTCGTGCGGGGGACGGGCGGTGATGTCGTTGCCGCAAAAGACGATGCGATCGGAAAACACATGGGTCAGCCCGATCGCGGTCTTCAGGGTGGTCGATTTTCCGGCGCCGTTGCGACCGATCAGGGCCACCGCCTCGCCGCCGCCGACCGCGAAGTTCAGGTCGAACAGAATTTGCGGCGCACCATAACCGGCGCTGAGGCCGAAAAGCTCAAGCACCCTCGTTTCCTCGTAAAATTTCAGCATAGCCCATTGCAATAAAGGAAATAAGACTTAGCCTATTACAGGCGAGGAACAACACATAAAAGCCAGGGACACCAAAAAATGGGCTCTGCTCTCTCCATCGGATCCGCAACCACGGTTGCCGAAATCGTCGCTCATGCGCGGCAGAAAATGCAGGCGGCGCACGCCAGCGCCGAGGAAACCGCCGCAGTCGTCGAATTCATCGGCCAATTCTATCGGACCGTGGCGCCCGGCGATCTTCTGGGCAAGCCCTTGGAATATCTGTATGGCGCGGCCCGGTCGGCGTGGGGGCTGGCGCAACAGCGGGCGCCGAAAACCCTGGCGATTCGCGCCTTCAATCCATCGTTTGCCGAACACGGCTGGTCGTGCGAGCACACGGTGATCGAGATAGTCAACGACGACATGCCGTTTCTGGTCGATTCGGTGAATGGCGCGTTGAGCGAGTTGGGTCTTGAAGTTCATGTCGTGATCCACCCGGTGGTCGCGGTGGACCGCGATGCCGCCGGGGCGCCGCGTCGCCTGCTGCCGGTCGAGCGGGATGACGATGGCGTGATCCCCACCGAGTCGGTGATGCATGTCGAGGTGACGCGCCAGACCGATGCCGCCATGCTGGCCCGCATCGTCGCCGCGCTGACCGCGACCTTGGGCGACGTGCGCGCCGCGGTCGAGGATTGGAAGCCGATGTGCCGCCGGGTCGAGGAGGCCTTGAACGAATTCCCCGTCGGCGACGACGATCCGCAGGAATGCCGCGCCTTCCTGGAATGGCTGCGCGAAAATCACTTCACGATGCTGGGGTTCCGTGTCTATCACTCGGTCGAGGGCGGCGATGGTCCGGCCCTGCGCAGGGACCCGGATTCCGGCCTGGGCGTGCTGCGCGATCCCGATCGCCGGGTCTTCGAGGAATTGCAGACCAATGCCGCCGGACAAGTGGAAACCCGCATTCTCGGCGACCTCGGCCTGCCGGTGCTGGTCACCAAAAGCAGCCGTCGCGCCACCGTGCATCGCCCCGTGGCGATGGATGCGGTCGTGGTGAAGCGCCGCGACGGCGAAGGCCGGGTCACCGGCATTTGGTTGTTCGTCGGTCTGTTCACCGCCGACGTCTACACGAATTCGCCGCTGGCGGTGCCGATGTTGCGCAGCAAGATCCGGCGGGTGATCGCCGCCGCCGCGCTCAGCCGGAAAAGCCACGATGGCAAAAGGCTGTTGAGCATTCTGGAAAATCTGCCGCGCGACGAGCTGTTTCAGTCCGACGACGAGCATCTGGGCCAGATCGCGGTGGGAATCCTGCACTTGCAGGAACGTCGCCGTGTCGCGTTATTTCTGCGCGCCGATGCCTTCGAACGTTTTATGTCGTGTTTGGTCTATGTGCCGAGGGATCGTTTCGATACTGCATTAAGGTTGGCGGTGCAGGATATCCTGGTCAAGGCCTTCGACGGGTCGATTCTGGCCTATTACACGCAGATCGCGGATTCGCCCCTGGCCCGCTTGCATGTTCTGGTGCGCACCAACCCGGGCGGTTTGCCGGTCTTCGACGCGCGCGCGATCGAAACCCGCATCGCGGCGGTGGCGCGGGCGTGGGACGATCAGTTGTGGGATGCCCTGCATCGTGGCTGTGGCGAGGAACGGGGGGCGCTGTTGCACCATCGTTTCGCGCGGGCGTTCCCCAGCAATTACAGGGAACATTTCGATATCGAGGCGGCTGTCTACGACATCGAGCGGGTTGAGGCAACGTTGGCTTCCGGCGCGCTGGGAATGAATCTTTACCGACCGCTGGAATCGCCCGAGACCGAGATCCGGTTGAAAATCTATCGCGGGGGAAGCGCGGTGCCGTTGTCCGACATCCTGCCGATGCTGGAGCACATGGGTCTTAAGGTGATGGAAGAAATTCCCTACGCCATCAAGGTCGGTGGCGGCGCGGGGGCGGAGGGTGGCGCCAACGTCTGGATTCACGATTTCGGCATGCGCGCGGCGGAGGGCGGCGCCGTCGATATCGCGGCGGTTCGCCGCCCCTTCCAGGAAGCCCTGGCCCGCGTCTGGTCGGGCGACATGGAAAGCGATGGCTTCAACCGGTTGGTCATCGCCGCGGGCCTGACTTGGCGCGAGGTGACGGTGCTGCGCGCCTATGCCCGCTATTTGCGGCAGGTGTTGTTCCCCTTCTCGCAGGATTATCTGTCGCAGGCGCTGATCGACAACGCGGACGTGACACGCCGCACCGTGGATTTGTTTCATGCCCGTAACAATCCTTTCGGCGACGCCGAGGCGCGGGCCGACGCCATCCGGCGGCTGGATGGCGAAATCGCGCGGGCGTTGGATGCCATCGATAGCGCCGACGCCGATCGGATCTTGCGGCGCTTCCTCAATCTGGTGCGCGTGACCCTGCGCACCAACTATTACCAAGCCGAGGCCGATGGCACGCCGAAGCCGACCCTGGCCTTCAAGCTGTCCAGCCGCGACCTTGACGATTTGCCTAAACCGCGGCCCTGGGTCGAGGTTTTCGTTTATTCGCCACGGTTGGAGGCCGTGCACCTGCGCGGCGGTCCGGTGGCGCGCGGCGGCATTCGCTGGTCCGATCGGCCCGAGGATTTCCGCACCGAAATCCTGGGCTTGATCAAGGCGCAGATGGTGAAAAACGCGGTGATCGTGCCGGTCGGCGCGAAGGGCGGTTTCATCGTCAAGCGGCCCCCGCCCGAGGGTGGGCGCGAGGCTTTCCAGAAGGAAGGCATCGCCTGCTACAAGCTGTTCATGCGCGCGCTGTTGGGGATCAGCGACAATCTGGCCGACGGCCAGGTGGTGCCGCCGAAGGACGTGGTGCGCCATGATGGCGACGATCCCTATCTGGTGGTTGCCGCCGACAAGGGAACCGCCACTTTCTCGGACATTGCCAACGCGGAATCGTTGGCCGGCGGGTTCTGGCTGGGCGATGCCTTCGCTTCCGGTGGGTCGCAGGGCTATGACCACAAGGTGATGGGGATTACCGCGCGTGGCGCCTGGGAATGCGTCAAGCGCCACTTCCGCGAAATCGGTCGCGACGTGCAGACGACGCCGTTCTCGGTGGTCGGGGTCGGCGATATGGCGGGCGATGTGTTCGGCAACGGCATGTTGCAATCGCCGCAAATCCGGTTGATCGGCGCCCTCAACCACATGCATGTCTTCATCGATCCCAATCCCGATCCTGCGGCGTCCTTCGCCGAGCGCAAGCGCCTGTTCGATACGCCGCGCACCACCTGGGCGGACTATGACCCTAAGCTTCTGTCCGAGGGCGGTGCGGTGTTCAGCCGTCAGGCCAAGTCGCTGACGCTGTCGCCGCAGGCGCGGGCGCGTCTGGGGCTCGACCGCGATACCGTGACCCCTAACGAACTGATCCGCGCGTTGCTGGCGGCGGAGGTCGATCTGCTGTTTTTCGGCGGCATCGGCACCTATTTGCGGTCCAGCCATGAAACCGATGGCGAGGTCGGCGACCGTGCCAACGACGCGGTACGGATTCCGGCCACGGCGGTGCGGGCCAAGGTGATCGGCGAAGGCGCCAATCTGGGGATGACGCAACGCGCCCGCATCGAATACGCGTTGGCGGGAGGACGAATCAATACCGACGCCATCGACAACGCGGCGGGGGTCAATTGCTCCGACCACGAGGTCAACATCAAGATTCTGCTGAACGAAGTGGTGGCGCGCGGCGACATGACCGAAAAGCAGCGCAACGTCCTTTTGGCCAAGATGACCGATGATGTCGGTGAATTGGTTCTGCGCGACAACTATTTGCAGAGTCAGGCGTTGTCGATGATGGAGGCCTGCGGCCCCGACCGCCTGGACGAACAGGCGCGGCTGATCCGTCACCTGGAACGGTTGGGCCGTTTGGATCGCGCCATCGAATTCCTTCCCAACGAGGAGGAAATCGCCGAACGCATCGCCAAACGCGGCATGCTGACCCGCAGCGAAATGGCGGTGGTGATGCCATGCTGCAAGCTGTGGCTGTTCGACGAGATCATCGACAGCGATCTGCCGGATGAACCGTTGCTAGAAAAAGAGCTGGTTCGGTACTTCCCGTCGGCCTTACACAAGGGCTTCGCGGCGTCGATCCACGGTCATCGTCTGTGCCGTGAAATCGTTGCCACCATCGTCAGCAACGCGCTGGTCAACCGGGTCGGCGGCACCTTCCTGACCGAGGTGATGGAAGATACCGGGCGGGGTCCGGCGGACATCGCGCGTGCCTTTATCGTGGTGCGCGATGCCTATCGCCTGCCGGAGCTGTGGGCGGCGATCGAGGCCCTCGATAACCGGGCTCCAGCGAAGGTGCAGCTGGATCTGTTGATCGCCGTCAACCGCGCGCTGCGGTCCGTCGCGGCCTGGGTGTTGCGTTATGCCGGCGCGCGCATCGAAATCGGCGCCCTGGCGGCCCGTCTGCGCGGCGGGGTCGATGCTCTGTTGACCGAAAACGATATCCACGGCGCACCGCCCAACGAATCGGCGGAGTCCTGGGTCGCGGCGGGGGTGTCCGAGGATCTGGCCCGCCATGTCGCGGCACTGGAGGCCTTGGTGGCGGTCCCCGACATCGTCGCCATGGCCGAGGCGCGGCGGATGCCGGTGCCGCAGGCGGCGCGGGTCTATCACGCGGCCGGCGATCGTTTCGGCTTCCGCTGGGTACGCGAGGTGGCGGCCCATCTGTCGTCGCGATCCCATTGGCAGAAGTTGGCGGTTGCCGCGCTGATCGAGGATTTCTACGGTCAGCAGCGGGATGTCGCGGGGGGCGTCCTGGCGGAGTTGGCGGCGACACCGGAGGCTCCGGTCACCGACGCCCTGGACCGTTGGATCGCGGCCAATGCCTTCGCGGTGGAACAGGCGGACCGCCTGTTGGCCGAATATCGCGAGGCGAAGGGACCCCCCGATCTGGCGATGCTGACGGTGGCGGCGCATCAGTATCGTGCGATGGCGCGGGAGTAGGGAAAGACGTTGCCGAGGGGGCATCGACCCCCCCCCTCCCCGCGCACCCCATAAGTTCTGGGCTTGCGCGAAGCATCATTAAACTATCGCTTCCGTGCAAGGCTCGGCAAAGAATAAAAGGGGATCGAAGGGCTCTAGGCTCAGGACTCATTAAGGTTCGATCCAGAAGAGGAGGAGTACCGCGATGATGACGGCGGCAAAGAAGATATCCGCGCATCGGTCATATCGGGTGTGGATACGCCGCCAATCCTTGAGGCGAGCGAAGAGGTTCTCGATCCTATGACGCTGGCGATAGAAGGTTTTGTCGTAAGCGTACTGGGTTTTGCGATGACGCATTGGCGGGATGCATGTAGCGATCCCTCTCTGTGTCAAAGCCTCTCGAAGGGGATCACCGTCATAGCCCTTGTCGGCGATCAGGACGTTGGCCTTGGGAAATAGGTCGAGCAACAGCATCGCGCCTTTGTAATCGCTCATTTGCCCCTCGCTGAGCAGCAGGATGAGGGGCCTTCCTTGTCCGTCGCAAACCGCATGAAGCTTGGAGTTCAGCCCGCCTTTTGTGCGTCCGATACATCGGGGAAGAGCCCCTTTTTATAGAGGCTCGCGGCGGTCCGATGAGCTTTCAGGTGGGTTGCATCGATCATCAACCTGCGGCACGCCATGCGATAGCGGGAAATGCGGCTCGATCTTCGCCAACTGCCTCTCTGACAACCAAAACAGATCACTCATGGATGGGGTCCTCCCTCCCATGAGTGAATCAGCCGCCGATCTGCCTGACAATAATTTAATGGGTCCTGAACCTAGAGGGGGGAGATCGGCAATCGCACCACGAAGGTGGCGCCGGTTTCGACGGTTTCGTCCAGGAAGAACTTTCCACCGTGCTTCTTGACCACGATGTCCTGACAAATCGACAGGCCCTGGCCGGTTCCCTTGCCCACCCCCTTGGTGGTGAAGAAGGGGTCGAAAATGCGGTCGCGCAGGGCCTTGGGCACGCCGGGGCCGTCGTCGGTGACGCGGATTTCCAGCCAGTCGCCGTCGATGCGCGTGCTGACGCGGATGGCGCCGAGGCCGGTGTCGCACTTTTCCGAGATGGCGTGCGCGGCATTGACTAACAGATTTAGAAGCACTTGGTTGATGTCGGCAGGAAAACACAGGATCTTCGGCAGGTCGGGGGCAAGGTCGGTGATCAGGCGGGCTACATGCTTCCACTCGTTGCGGCAGACGGTGGCGGTGCTGTCGATCGCGGCGTTGATGTCGGTGTCGACCTTGGCGGTGTTGCTGGGGTGGGAGAAATCCTTCATCGACCGCACGATGTGGGTGACGTGCTCGACGCCCTCCAGGGCCTGTTTGATGGCCTCGGGGTAGTCGGACAACAAATCGACGACATTGCGCCGCGCCATGATGTCCCGGGCGGTTTCGCTGGGCAGGGCGTCGCGCAGATCGTCCAGCGTGGCGGTGACGTCGGCGAAGGTGTCCTGGATATAATGCAGATTGTCGCCGACGTATTGGATCGGGGTGTTGATTTCGTGCGCCACTCCCGCCGCCAGTTGGCCGACGCTGGCCAGCCGCGAGGCCTGCAAGGCTTCGCGCTGGGCCACCTTGATCGCCTCGATGCAGCGGAACGAAATCACCGCGACGCGCTTGTGCCCGATTTCGTCCAGTGGCGCGGCGGCGAAGGCGACGGGCAGGCGGAGACCGTTGCTGACGATGAAAAGGGCGTCGTCGTCGGTCACCATTTCGCCGCTGTCGATGACGTGGCGGAACGGCCCCTCGGCGTAATTCAGGCGACGATCACCCACTTCCAGGGTCAGGACGTCGTCGAGCAGGCGTTCCAGCAGCACCTCGGCCCCCAGCCAACGATGCGCCGAGGGGTTGGCGAAGACCACGATGCCGAAGGCATCGACCAGCAGCACTCCTTCGAACAGGCTCGACGTGATGCCCAGCAGGCGCTTCTGGCTTTCCTGCAGGGCCTGGTCGATCTTGGTGCGGATGGCGATTTCCTCGGACAGTTCGCGGGTGCGCTCGGCGACCTGCCGTTCCAGGATCTTTTGGTGGTCGGCGACGTTCGCCTCGTACTGCTTGCGCAGCGAAACATCGCGGAACACCAGAACGGCCCCGACAAAATGCTGGTCCTCGCGGATCGGCGTCAGAATGTATTCGGCGGTAAGGGGCGAGCCGTCGACGCGAAGGTAGATGGCCTCGTCCGCCGCCGTCTGCACGCAGCGTAAGGGGAAAGAGGGCATGGTCGGCGCGCCTGGGGCTTCGCCGAAGTTCCGTCCTTCCAGGTCCGCCGGGGCGGCGTTCAACATCCGCGCCGCGGCGGGGTTGGCGAAGCGGATGCGTCCCCTGGCGTCGATGCCGACGATGCCGTCGCCCGCTGAACCGAGAATCAGTTCGTAACGGGTCTTCAGCTTTTCCAGGTCCGCTTCGCGCGCCTTCAGCGTGGTGACGTCGGTGCGGATGCCGACGATGCCGCCGTCGCGGGTGCGGTTCTCGCGGTTGATCAGCCAGCTGCCGTCGCTCATCCGTTGCAGGGACGGACTGCCGTTGGCGGCGTGGTGCGCGGCCAGCCGCTGGTCGAGGAAACGTTCCAGGGCCGCCCCGCCGTAGTTGTGAACGCCCTTCCCGGCGACATGGTGTATGATCTCGGTGAAGGTGCGTCCGACCACGAAGGCTTCTTCCGCGCCCGGAAACATCGCGCGGATGCGCGAAGTCGCCAGCACCAGGCGGTTGTCGGCATCATAAAGGGCGAAGCCTTCGCTGATCGCCTCGACGGCGTCGCCCAGTTGTTGTTCGGCACGGTGCGCACGGCGTTCGGCATCGACCTTGCGGGAGATGGTGGCGCGGATGTTTTCGATGCTGGCGCGCACGTCGGACACATGGGTCAGCACGCCCTCGATTTCGGCGGCGAGTTCCGGGCTGGCGCCCAGGTGCTGGGTCAGGCGGCGGGTGATGTCCGCGCGCAGGCGGTTGACGATTTCCAACCGATGCAGGCGGCGGCGGGTGAAATAGGTATGGAAGCGGGCGTAATGGACCGGAAAGCGATCGACGAAGTCGTCGGCGACCGGACCGTCTGCGGAGTCGAAAAAAGCGACCGCGGTCAGAGTCTGGTTGATGTTGATGCCCAGCAATTCGCCGAAGGTCGAGAATCCGGCCGCGGGGCAGGGCCACAACCCATGCAAGCGATCGAGATTCGAAGCGTTGTTGAGGCGCCTCAGGATGCAGTCATTCAGAATCACCGCCAACGGCTTCGGCTTTCCGGACAGAAAGGCGTGGACGTCGTCGGCGGTTTGTTGGGCGAAATCGGTGGCGGCCAGCAGCAGTTCGTCGCCCTGGTTGACGTTGCAGAAGAAGGACAGAAGCCCCGTTTCGGGTTCGATGTGGGAGACCGAACGGACAAAAATCTCGCCGTCGAGCTCGATGCCGAAGGTATGTCCGTTCAGCTTTTCGGTCAGGCCGGTGGGGGTGGTCCCCAGTGCCTCGGCCAGATACTCGGCAGCCGGGCGCACGGTGTCGGTGGCGGGGTCGAGCAGGGTGCTGACGGCGCGGGCCGAGGGCTCGGCGTCAACCACGACGAAGGATTTCTTGGTCTTGCGGAAGTTCTGGCTTTTCAGGACGCCATAGCGTTTGCCGGGCGCCATTTTGACGAAAATCGCCACGGCGTGGCCCTGCAGCACCCGTTGGCCGTCGAACAGCCAGGTGCCGGAAAAGTCCAGTCGTCCGCCCGCCGAGCCGCCGACGAACAGGCAGGGGAACTTTCCGCTGGCGTAAACGGCCTCCATCAGCGGGTTCTCGCCTCCCGACAAGCCATCGACGAAGGCGAACGGCAGGGTGATCTTGGCCAGATCGGCGGCGCTCGCCGCGACCCGATCCTCGGCGGGGCGATAGAGCGGATCGGCGAGGGCGGTGGCGCACAGCTCGCCCGCCGCCGAGATCGCGACCAAGGGGGTGTCCCCCGCCAGGGCCTTAAGCCGGGCGGCGGCGGCGAAGTCGAGAAACGGAGAAACGAAAGCAATGGCCAGGGCCGCGTCGCGGCCGCCAAAATCGAAACAGGAGGCATCGATCGCGGCAAAGTCGCCGATATCGACGACAACGTGCACGACGTCCGCCGGATCGTTCACCAAAACCTCCACCACAAAGGGAATTGCCGGGCTGTCCTTGTCTTTAAGATAGTGTTTGATTGTGGCACGAGATGGGGGGCGATGCAAAAGCCTGATCCTTGCCCGTCCGGTCCGTTCCGGCGGCGCGCGTTCGAAAAAAGTTATCGCCGGAGCGTGACTTCGCATTGGACAGGGGGGTACGCCAGCCTACATTCTTGCTCGTCGTTTTTGTTTTTTACGCTCGTCCGTAAGGGAGCACGCGTCATGTTGGGTGTTCTGGGGGGGATGGGTCCTCTTGCCACCGTCGATTTTCTGGCGAAGCTGGTTGCCGCGACCGAGGCCGAAACCGACCAGCAGCACATGCCGATGGTGATCCGCTCGGTGCCGCAAATTCCCGACCGTTCCGCCTGCATCATGAAGGGCGGCGAATCGCCCTTGCCCGCGCTGCGGCTGGGGCTGCGCGAGTTGGCGCGCGCCGGGGCGACGGTGGTGGCGATGCCGTGCAATACCGCGCACCACTGGTTCGATGCGTTGGTCGCCGACGATCTGCCGCCGATTTTGCATATCGTCGATGCGGTAGCCGAGCGTCTGGCCCTGGTGCTGCCCGAGGGGGCGCCGATCGCGGTGATGGCGACTGCGGGGACCCACGCCGCCGGTGTCTACGGTCGGCGCCTGGATGCCGCGCGCTGGCCGATCCTGGCGCCGACGCCGGAGGATATGGAGGCGGTCGGTCGCGGCATCGCCCTGGTCAAGGCCGGGCGGATCGCCGAGGCCAGGGTCCTTTTCTCGCGGCAGGCGGAGGCCAAACGCGTCCGTGGCGCCGGTGCCGTGGTGCTGGCCTGCATCGAGATTCCGGCGGCGCTGCCCTGCGACGATCCGTCGCTGATCGATGCCACCGATGCCCTGGCCCGGCGCTGCGTGCGCTGGTTCCGCGAAAGCTATCGCGGTTCTCCGCCGCCGCCCAAGGGTTGACGGCGGTCAATCTTTCCGTAAGTCTCTCGGGTCGTCGGCGGACGCGGGCACGGGGGTGCATGTCATGGTTGTCTTCAAACTGATCTGCGGTTTGGTCCTGCTGCTGATGGCCGGCGATCTGCTGGTGCGTGGCGCGGTGGTGCTGGCGCGCCGGGCCGGGGTGTCGCCGCTGGTGATCGGGCTGACCCTGGTCGGATTCGGCACCTCCCTGCCGGAACTGCTGGCCAGTCTGCAGGCGGCGATGATCGGCGCTCCGGGAATCGCGGTCGGCAACGTGGTCGGCAGCAACGTCTCCAATATTCTGCTGATTCTGGGGGTGGCGGCCCTGATGTTTCCGGTTTCCTGCGAGGCGCCGGGGATCCGTCGCGACCTTTTCGTGCTCTTCCTGGCCACCTTGGCGGCGGTCGCCCTGCTGCACTGGGGGCAGGTGCCGCGCGGCGTCGGCATCGCCCTGGTGGGGTCGCTGCTGTGCTATACCGGTGGGGTGATCTTTCTTGACCGTCGCGAGCACGCCACCGTCCGCCTGCGGCAGGAGGAAGCCGATCTGGCCGGGGATATTCCCCCCGGTCGCCTGGGCGTGGTCGGGGCCGGCGTGTTGACCCTTGTCGCCTTGGCCGGGGTGACCCTGGGCGCGCGCCTTCTGGTCAACGCCTCGGTGGTCCTGGCGTTGCGCTGGGGGGTCTCGGAAAGCCTGATTGGCGTCACCGTGGTCGCGATCGGGACCTCTTTGCCTGAATTGGCGACCAGCGTGATGGCCGCCTTGAAACGCGAAAGCGATGTCGCCCTGGGCAACATCATCGGCAGCAATATCTTCAACATTCTGGGCATTCTGGGAACCACTGCGGCGGTGTCGCCGATCACGGTGCCGGCGGAGATCTCGGGTCGTGACACCTGGGTGCTGGTGCTGGCCAGTTTGGCCCTGATCGGCGTCGTGGTCGGGCTGCGGCAGGTGCCGCGCGTCCTGGGATTCGTTTTCCTGGTTGCCTATGGCGTCTATATCATGGGTCTGACCGGCGGCCTTCCGGTGGAGTTGCCGATCGATTTGCCCGGATTCTGACCGGCCACAACACATACGCTTGGCCGTATATATGGATAAGCGTATTCGTTGGCGATGACCGATCCCCATGACCTGTTTCTGACCCTGTCCGATCCCCTGCGCTTGCGTGCCATCGCCCTGTTGGCGGCGGAGGGCGAGTTGTGCGTCTGCCAGTTGACGGCGGCGTTGGACGAAGTGCAGCCAAAGGTGTCGCGCCACTTGGGCCTGTTGCGCGATGCCGGCGTGGTGGCGCCGCGCCGGAGCGGGCGTTGGATGCATTACCGTCTGTCGCCGGAACTGGCGGGTTGGCGGTTGACGGCGGTGGAGGCGGCGGCGAAGGCGGCGGCGGAAATCCCGGATCATGCCGCCGATCGGGTTCGTCTGGCGGACTTTGGCAAGCCGATGGCGGGGGCTTTCGATGTTTGACGTCTTCTCCCGTCTGGCCGACCTTCTGGCGTTCCGGGGACTTGGCCTTGATCCCGCCACCCATCTGGGGGCGGCGGTGCATTTCTTCCTTGAGGACACGGCGAAGATCTTCGTCATGGGGCTGTTCCGCAGCGTCGTGTCGCTGCACCGGGTGCGCGTGCGCTTCGCGGCGCGCGAGGTCGCGGTGATCGTCAAGCGGGTCTGGTTGTACGTGTTGATCGGCATTGCCATCGGCGCCGGGTTGCACGGTTACGTTCCCGCCGATCTGGTGGCGGATATCGCCGGGCCGGGCAATTCGTTGGCGGTGCCGTTGGCGGGGTTGATGGGGATTCCGCTTTATTCCAACGCCACCGGCGTGATTCCGGTGGCCGAGGCGCTGCTGTCCAAGGGGGTCCCGGTCGGCACCGTGCTGGCCCTGATGATGAGCGTGGTGGCGATCTCGCTGCCCGAGTTCGTGATTCTGCGCAAGGTGATCCAGCCGCGCGGTCTGGCGCTGTTCGGTGGTTTTCTGGCCGTGGCGTTCATCGCCGTCGGTCTTTTCTTTAACGTCCTATTGGGGTGATCGATACCATGAAACAGGTCAAGGTTCTGGGTTCTGGCTGCCGTAACTGCACCAACACCGCCGAAGCCATCGTCGCCAAGGCGAAGGAATTGGGGGTGGAGGTCACGATGGAGAAAATCACCGACATGGCGGCGATCATGACCCATGGCGTAATGGCGACGCCGGGCGTGGTGATCGACGGAAAGGTCGTTCACGCGGGCGGCGTTCCCACCCCGGCGCAGATCGAGGCTTGGTTGAAAAGCTGATCGCTCGGGGGCTATTTGTACCACGCCCTGACGAAATACAAGCCCGCGCTGGGGGCGGTGGCCCCCGCCGCGGCGCGGTTCTTCGCCGCCAGCGCGGTGGCCACGTCGTCCTTCGTCCACTTGCCCTCGCCGACCCGCTTCAAGGTGCCGACCATGTTGCGCACCTGATGATGCAGAAACGATCGCGCCTGGGTGCGGATCTCGATCGCCTCGCCGACCCGTTGCACGGTCAGGGCGTCCAGGGTCTTGACCGGCGATTGCGACTGGCAGGCGACGGCCCTGAACGACGTGAAGTCGTGTCGTCCGACCAGAACTTGCGCGGCGTCGTGCATCGCTTCGGCATCCAGGGGCTTTTGCACCAGCCAGGCGCGTCCGGCTTCCAGCGTCAGGGGCGCTGGCCGGTTGACGATGCGGTACAGATAGGCCCGCCCCAGACAGGAAAAGCGGGCGTGGAAATCATCGGGTACGATTTCGGCGTTCAATACCGCCACCGGCTGCCGGGCGATGTGCAGGTGGGCGTTGATCGTGGCGCGAATGGTGTGGGGCGTGTCGTCGCGCGGCAAATCGACATGCGCCACCTGTCCCAACGCATGCACCCCGGCGTCGGTGCGCCCCGCCGCGAAGGTCGGCAAGGTCTGCCCACAGTATCCGGCGATTGCCGTTTCCAACGCCGCCTGTACCGAGGGACCGTTGTCCTGCTTCTGCCAGCCGACGAAATCGCGGCCATCGTATTCCAGGGTCAACTTGATGCACGGCATGGGGGATATCCGAAAGTTAAACCAGGCCGGGCTCTGCCCGGACCCGCGAAGGGGCTAGGCCCCCTCGATCCCATAACGGTTTTTTGCGCGTAACGCCATAAGACCATCGCGCGCCGTGATGGGTGATTGCCGCTGCGCGGCGAAAAACTATATGGGTCCACAGGGGCCAAGCCCCTGTGCGGGGTCCGGGGCTGGTCCCGGTCTGGTCTCTATGCGAACCGCGTTCCGGCGGGAACCGCATGGCCGTTCAAGAACGCCGTCGCGTCGGCAGGTTTGGCTCCGGCGCGTTGCAGCAGGGTCGGGCACACCGCGCCGATGCCGCAAGCGATGGTCAGTTTGTCGTCCAGTGCCATTCCGGGTTCGCCCGTGCCGTTTGCGACGGTGGCGTTCAGCATCTTGACCCGTTCGTCGTCCAGTTCGCACCACGCGCCGGGGAAGGGGGAGAGGCCGCGGATATGGGCCGAGACCTCGGTCGCGGGGCGGGTCCAGTCGATGCGGGATTCGGCCTTGTCGATTTTCTTGGCATAGGCTCCGCCGTCGGCGGGTTGCGGCGTCGCGGTCGTCCGCCCGGCGGCCAGATCGGCCAGCAGCGGCACGATCATCCGCGCGCCCAGGGCGGCCAGGGCGTCGTGCAGGGTTTCGGCGGTATCGGCGGGGCCGATCGGGATTTCCTCCCGCGTCAGCATCGCGCCGGTGTCCAGGCCTTCGTCCATTTGCATCAGGGTGATGCCGGTCGCCGCGTCGCCCTCCATGATCGCCCGTTGGATCGGCGCGGCGCCCCGCCAGCGCGGCAACAGCGAGGCATGCAGGTTGACGCAGCCCAGGCGCGGCGCGGTCAGGATCGGCGGGGGCAGGATCAGGCCATAGGCGGCGACCACCGCGACATCGACGGCCAGGGCCGCGAACTCGGCCTGGGCCTCGGGGGTTTTCAATGTGGTGGGGCAGCGCACCGGCAGGCCCAGCCGTTCCGCCAGGGCGTGCACCGGCGACGGCGTCAGTTTGTAGCCGCGACCGGTGGGGCGGGGCGGTTGGCTGTAGACGCGGACCACGTCATGGGTGGCGGCGACGGCGGCCAGGGCGGTCGCCGCGAATTCCGGCGTTCCCATGAACGCGACGCGCAGGCGCGTGGATTTCCTCATGCCGTCCCCTCTCGCGCCGGTCATTCCGGGCGCTTTTCTTTCTTCAGCTTGTGCAGGATCATGTTGCGTTTCAAGGACGACAGATGGTCGATGAACAGGGTGCCGTTCAGGTGGTCGATCTCGTGCTGGATGCAGGTGGCCAGCAGACTATCGGCCTCGATTTCGTGTTGTACGCCGTCGCGGTCGAGAAACCGCACCTTGACCGTCGCCGGGCGCTCGACCTCGGCATATTGCTTGGGGACCGACAGGCAGCCTTCCTCGTAGGTGTTCCGTTCCTCGGATTCCCAGATCACCTCGGGGTTGGTGAAGACCATCGGCGCGAGCGGATCGTCCTTTCCCGCCACGTCCAGCACCACCACCCGCTTCGATACGCCGACCTGCGGCGCGGCCAAGCCGATGCCCGGCGCCTCGTACATGGTTTCCAGCATGTCGTCCATCAGGGTGCGAATCGTGTCGTCGATTGCTTCGACCTTCACGGCCTTCGCCTTCAGGCGGGGATCGGGGGCGACCAGGATCGGCAATATCGCCATGGGTGCGCGCGTCCTTGTTGCAAGCGTTTATCATGTCGTCAAACCGGACATAGGGCGTTTTGCCCCTTCGCGTCAAGCGGCGGCTGGCCTATACTGGCCGCCAAGATGGGGGGAACCGATGACTATGACGCTTGGCATAGCGGAAGTTCTGGCATTGGCGGTGGGAATCGCGGCGGTGGCGGGCGGTCTCGTTTGGCTGATGGGGTGGCGAGGCCCTGCGTCCGACCCGATTCTGGGCGAGTTGTCCGGGCGTTTGGCGCAAATGGCGGAAAGCCAGGCGGCGCAGCAGGCGACGCTGGCGGATCGCATGCAGGCGCAGGAACGCGCCCTGGCCAAGGCGATGGATGACAAATTGGCCGAGGTCACGCGTCGTGTCGGCGAAGGACTGACCACTTCGGCCGAGAAGACCGTCGCCACCCTGCACGATCTGCGCGAACGGCTGGCGGTGATCGACGTCGCGCAAAAGAATCTAACCGCGCTGTCCACCCAGGTGGTGGGGTTGCAGGACATTCTGTCCAACAAGCAGGCGCGCGGCGCGTTCGGCGAGGTGCAGTTGCACGACATTGTCACCGCCGCCCTTCCGGCCGAGGCCTATGCCTTCCAGGCGGTGCTGTCCAACGGTCGCCGCGCCGACTGTTTGCTGCTGCTTCCCAACCCGCCCGGCCCCATCGCCATCGACTCCAAATTCCCGCTGGACGGATACCAGGCGTTCCGCGACGCCGCCGACGACGCCACCCGCAAGGTCGCCGCCAAACGCTTCGCCGACGATCTGCTGAAACACATCCGCGATATCGCCGACCGCTACATCATCGCGGGCGAGACCGCCGAATCCGCGCTGATGTTTCTGCCGTCCGAGGCGGTCTATGCCGAGCTTCACGCCAGCTTTCGCGGCGTGGTCGAGGAATCCTATCGCAACCGGGTGTGGATCGTTTCCCCCACCACCCTGATGGCGACCCTGAACACGGTGCGCGCGGTCTTGAAGGACGTACAAATGCGCAAGCAGGCGGGCCGCATCCAGAAAGAGGTCGGCACCTTGCTTGAGGACGTTACCCGTCTCGACGAACGCCTGAAGAAGCTGTTCACCCACATCAATCAGGCGCAGGGCGATATCAGCCCGGTCGAAACCTCGATCGGCAAGATCGTCAGCCGCGCCGAAAAGATCGAGGCGGTGCAACTGGGCGCCCCCGACACCCCGGAAATCGCCCACAAACCGCCGGAGGCTCCCCCCCAACGATCGCGATGACGCCGCTTCCCCCCCTTCGCCTGGGTCGGTCTTGGCGGTGCGCTGCTGGCCCTTGGCCTGTGGCGGAATTGGGGGCTCTGCCGATCCCTGGGGGTTGGCGCCACTATCGCGGGCCTTGCCTTTTGGGGTTTGGGCGAAACCGCGCCGCTGCACCAACTGGCGATGTTCGGCGGCAGACGCATGTAGCGATTGGCCGGCGCGTTGCCGACGAGCCACTACGCGGGGGTCGGCATCGTCGGGCGCATCGGAACCGTGGCGAAGGCGTTCAGGAACGGCCATGGCGCCGTCGCCGCGAACGGCCAAACCTATGCCGCCACCGCAAGGGAAGACTTGCCCGAGGGCGCGGAGGTCCGGGTCACCGGCCTGGATAACGAAGCGCTGAAGGTGGAACGGAAGTAGGGCGCGTTTCAGGGAAAGACTTTAGAGCAAGGTCATGGGCTCCGCCCATCCCCGCGAAGGGGCTGGGCCCCTTCGATCCCATGAGACGACGGTTTTGGGGCCGAAAGCGGACGGGCCGCTTTATGCCGCGAGACGGGCTAAGCGGGAGCTGGGCCGTGCACGAGCTTCGGCAACAACTGCCCCCATCTCGGCCTCTCATCCGGTTACTGCGTCGGCTCAGACCAGCACTGACGGACGCGATCGTTAGTGAGCCTGTTGGCCGTTCTCCTGACTAGGACGAATAACGTGTCCAGAGGAATCCAGTCAGCCGCGTTTCATGCTCATCAGCCCGGGTGCCACTTTTTCGATAATGTGCACCGACTGCGAATGAATCATCGGCCGCGCATCGTAGCCTAGCGCGTCCAGGCGGCGGATATTGTCTGCCCAGCATCTTCCCCACTCATTCTCTGTCGGGCCGACGGCCGTGTAGGACCCCGCAATCTGTGTGGGGCCAGAGATACCCAAATAGAACATATCCGTTTCTGGCGGATTCCCCTCGTCGAATTCCAAGCGAAGGGAGCATCGGTAGATGGAAAGTTCATAGCTGCCTTCTTTCCTGCCTACCATTACGTCGAAGCTGACCACCTCGTTAGGAGCAATCGCGTGTCTTCCTACAAACTGTGGATTCTCGGTGTCGATGTCGACATCGTATGTCCAGTCGGACTTCACTAAGGAGAACTGGGACTTCATATGCGCGCAGTCTCGAATCTTTTCATGACCGCCGCCCTGAATGAGCCCCCTTAGCAGGGTGTTGAAGAAGTCAGAGTGGCTCGCAGACGAAGCCTGATTCATCGCTGCTATGGATGTAGATGTGGCCAACCAATCGGCCAGCAGTGCCGAGGGCGACCCATCCTCTCCCGCAAGCAATATCGGCGTCGTTGTGGCCTTCCCACGAGAATTCGGCGCAGACGGCACCATCCCGGCTCCCGTAACGCACGTCGAGCCATCTCTTGACCGCGCCGAACACCAGTTCGCCATCAGAGGCGCCACCAAAGGTAATGTGGGCGGGCTCCAGAAGGTCGAGATGATCATCTGGCCAAGTGTCCATCTCGACGATGCTCCAGCGGCCTTCGAAGACTTTGGCAAAGGCGGGCGGGCGCTTCATGTGGGCATCTCCCCTGCCAGCAGTTTGGGTGGTCGCAGCAGATTGTAGGCGGCTGCCGAGAAAGCGAAGGCCCAATCCACCTTATCAAGGCCGCGCAGTTTGGTTTTCCGCATCCCTGCGACTGTCTTGATCCAGCCAAAGGCTTCCTCGATCCGCTTGCGGATGCGAATGGTTGCGACCACCGCCTTCACCGCCATCGCCCTCAGCGGCCTTCGGTCTGAAGCTTTTCATTGAGGCCCACGCTTCGATCAGCGTGCCGTCGACGCTGAAATGCTCGCTCGACAGTAGCCGTTTGATCCGGGGTTGGACCAACACTGCCGCCAGGAATTTTGCGGCGATGTCCCCTTCCAGCAGCCGGTCGCGGTTCTTGGAGAATGTGGAATGGTCCCAGGCCGGGTCATCTACCCCGAGACCGACGAACCAACGGAACAGCAGATCAAAGTCCAGGCGCTTCATCAATTGGCGTTCCGAACGGATCGAGTAGAACACCTGCAACAGCATGGCCCGCAGCAGCTTCTCCGGTGGAACCGACGGCCGACCCATTCCTGAGTAGAGCGCTGCAAAGTCGCCCGACAACGCCGCTAGTGCCGTATTGGTCATCTCCCGGATCGTCCGCAGCGGGTGGTCCATGCGCACCCGCGTCTCCAGGTCAACGTAGGAGAACAAGTCTCCAGATCGCTTGTCTGTCCCGTGCATCATTCCCTCAGCAACAAGCCACTACCGAGATTGAATTATGCCGATACCAGCCATGCCACCGATTTTTCAATACCCTGCTAATGCGTTCACCTTGATGTATGAGAAGTTCTGGGGCTATCCCATGCTCATGGTTGCCACCAAGGACGAGGCGTTGGCTCTTGCAAAAAAGTTGTTGCTCGGAGAACAGGCGGATGCAAGGACGCTTTAGAATCTGACTCGGGAAATTCTGGGGACACCATATCGAATTGGCAGCAGCGTTACCTCGTGGCCAAAAGGCATGGCTCGGCTTTCCTGCATCGTTGTTCCCGGCATTCCCCTCCACGTCACCCAGCGCGGCAACCGGCGTCAGGACACCTTTTCCGCGACGATGACTATCGGCTTTACCGCATTCCGGGGGAAGGCCGCACGATTTTCGGCTTCCGATATGCCGATGTCCACAGCCTCGGCGTCAAAATCACCCGATCGCGGACGGGAACGCCCGCCCTGGCCCGTTCCCGTCCGCTTTTTTGCCTATGGGTTCGCCGGAGCCGCGTCAGTTGGCGCTTTTGCAGATCACGCGGCGCCGGTCGCGCAGGGGCGTTCTGTGCACCGCGCCATCCTTGACGGTCAGGATGGTGACGTTTGCGGTGCATTTGCCGGGCGGTTGCTCGAACAGCGTGACTTCATACTGCGTGGACGGGGCCGCGACGAAGCTGACTCCCCCCAGGCAATGACGGAACCGTTGGCGGCCCATCCCCAGGTTGATGGTTTGACCGGCCTTGAACGAATTCTCGACGACCGTCCAATCCGTCGCATCGGGAGGGTCGATCATGTCGACGCGCTTCGGCTTTTCCTCCGCGAAGGATTTCAGCGCATCCACAAGGGTGGTGCGGTCGCGGATAAGGTTGATGCCGTTGTTGCAGTCGTCCTCGGGGTAGAGGTCGATCCAGCCATGGTCGAGCTTGTCGATGAAGCGGATCTTGGCGGCATCGAGGTCATGAGAAACCTGGATGGGAACGTCCGGCGAGGCGGACAACAGGAACGGGATCAGGGCGGCGAGGACCGCTTTTGGTTTCGAGATCATCGTTTACTCGTTCGGGGTTGTGTCGGATGACGTCGGGACTTCCTTGTGCCAGGCGGAGAAGGCCTTTCCGTTCAGAACAAGGGAACTTGTGAACAAATAGGTCATTCCAGGCTTGGCCGTCAGCTCAACGGACGGGAAGGCGGGTTGGTACTGCCGGAATAGACCTTCAGCGTTACATAGCAGCGGCCGGGCGCGGTCTTGATCCTGTAGTAGTCCATGAATGGTTCCGACCGGATCGTGATGACTTTGTTGTCAAGGTCAACGAGGCCGTTCAGCTTTGGCGAAAGGCCGTTCTTGACGGTTTGGTCAATCTTGAAGATCGATGCCTCGGTGTCCGGGAGCGTGCTGGCTGACTCCACGACGATCTGTGATGCACATCCAGAGACCAATGAAGAAATGGCGGCAATGAAAAATCCAAGTAATATTCTATTGTGGGTTGCTTTCTGCATGTTGCTCGCCCTTTCCCTTTGGGTAGCCTTTAAAAAAACAGGAGAGCGTTTTTCTCGAAAACATTATGTCTAATCTGTGATGGAAGGAGTCTTCGAAGTCTGTCGTTCGCCGTCGGTGCGTTGCCGTCTTCCGCCCCTTGCCGGAATGCGGGGCGTGGGCGTAGGCTGTTTACCGTCTGGACGACAATCGGGTGAAACCATGGACGTTATCGACCGCGACGCGGTGGCGCGGCTGGCCAAGGCGCTGATCTTCATCTGCGGCGCCGAACATCCGACCACAGTGGCGTTGAAACGTGCCGCCGACAGCGGGGACGAGGCCGACCTGAAAAAGGCCCGCGCCGCTTTCATGAAGCTGAAGTCGGGTGAACGTCAGGCGGCGTTCGCGATGTTGAAGGACTGATCTCGTCCCAGGCTTCGCCGTATTTTTCGGAGAGGGTGCGATGCCATCCGACCGGTTGCGGGTCTTGAAGTCGATCGAACGGCAGATTCTCTGGCATGCCTGCTGGATGATTCACGCCGCCAACCATTTGCGTGAAAAAGGCGACGTCAAGGTTGGCGGCCATCAGGCGTCGTGCGCCTCGATGGTGTAGGTCGTCACCGCGCTTTACTTCCATGCCCTGCGTCCCGAGGACCGGGCGGCGAGCGCTTGCGCGACTGGATCGATGCCTGCCCGAATTCGCTCTATTCGGTGTTGACCTTCCAAGGCGGCGTGGCGTGGCGCGCGCGGCTGACCCAGGACATCGGCGGCGCCCCCGACGTCACCCGCCTGCTGGCGCGGCGATCCGACGCCGAATTGGCGGCGTTGATGGAGAATCTGGGCGTGCACTGCCTTGCCTCCCTGATTGAGGCCTTCGATGCGGTGGACCACGACCGGCCGACGGTGTTCCTGGCCTATACCGTTAGGCTCAGGACCCATTAAATTATTGTCAGGCAGATCGGCGGCTGATTCACTCATGGGAGGGAGGACCCCATCCATGAGTGATCTGTTTTGGTTGTCAGAGAGGCAGTTGGCGAAGATCGAGCCGCATTTCCCGCTATCGCATGGCGTGCTGCGGGTTGATGATCGGCGAGTGATCAGCGGCATCGTTCATGTGATCCGCAACGGCTTACGGTGGCGAGATGCACCACCCGTCTATGGCCCCCACAAAACCCTCTATAATCGTTTCGTTCGCTGGAGCCGACTTGGGGTGTTCAGCCGGATCTTCGCGGCCTTGACGGGAGAGGCTGGCCCTCCAGACCGGTTGATGATCGATGCAACCCACCTGAAAGCTCATCGGACCGCCGCGAGCCTCCATAAAAAGGGGCTCTTCCCCGATGTATCGGACGCACAAAAGGCGGGCTGAACTCCAAGCTTCATGCGGTTTGCGACGGACAAGGAAGGCCCCTCATCCTGCTGCTCAGCGAGGGGCAAATGAGCGATCACAAAGGCGCGATGCTGTTGCTCGACCCATTTCCCGAGGCCAACGTCCTGATCGCCGACAAGGGCTATGACGGTGATCCCCTTCGAGAGGCTTTGACACAGCGAGGGATCGCTACATGCATCCCGCCAATGCGTCATCGCAAAACCCAGTACGCTTACGACAAAACCCTCTATCGCCAGCGTCATAGGATCGAGAACCTCTTCGCTCGCCTCAAGGATTGGCGGCGTATCCAGACCCGATATGACCGATGCGCGGATGTCTTCTTTGCCGCCGTCATCATCGCGGTACTCCTCCTCTTCTGGATCGAACCTTAATGAGTCCTGAGCCTGGGGTCATCGCGCGGACCATCGCCAAACATTCTAGCAGGGTGTTGAAGAAGTCAGAGTGGCTCGCAGACGAAGCCTGATTCATCGCTGCTATATCCGCCCGCACGCAGATCGACCATTTCTTGCGGATCGAACAACGGCATTTCCTTCAAATCGTATGCCTTTTGCACATAGCGTCCCAACATCACCCGCGTCCAGGTGTTGCCGGTCTTCGGATAACCAACCGCAGTAAAGTCAAACCGGGGTTCGGCCATGCCGAGAAACGTCTTCCCCCTCCCTAAAAGGCGCATGAATCGGCCAATCATGCCGTTTCCTTTCCGTCAGCGCCTTTGACACGCCAAGCCGATGGGTGTGCTGCCCCTTGATAAGCGTCCAGGCCGATGCCTTTCAAATAGCCCGTGAGCTCAACGTGAATTGACGCAGCATTGGGCACGCAATCCAGAGAAACCATCGTCGCACGCATCCCCGCGTAATTTCCGAAATCCAGCATCAGGCGGCAGGTTCCTTCGCCTGGACGCAAGTCATCAACACGACAGTCAATAACTCCCGTCTCGGGGATACGCGGCCCATCTTCCTGGTGGGTGCTATGCAAGGTCGCCACCCGCTCGGCGAATTTGTTGTGTATCAGGACGGAGAAGTAGGGGGCGGGAACCATGACTCCGTCATAGGCGATGCGCACCGTCAAAGGCTGACCAGTTCGGAAGCGATTAGTCAGGGTCCCATCCGGCGCATGCGTCGAAACCCGCCGCAGCACATGCTTTCCGCCTGTCATGCGGGGAGCGCCCATCAGATCGTGGGTGGCGGCATCCCTAGAAACATAAGCATCACTGCAGTGGATGCGGCGCAGATAGGTGGCGACGGAATCCTTGGCCGCTCCCCGGAAAACGCATTGTCCGGCATCAAGGATCATTCCAGTGGAGCAAATCGCGGCAACCGAACGGGCCTTGTGGCTGACGTAGAGAATGGTTTGCCCGTCACTAGCCAGCTTCTCGATGTTCTCCTGGCTTTTCTCGCGGAAGGCGGCATCGCCGACCGCCATCACCTCGTCAAGAATCAGAATATCCGAGCGCAGTAAGGACGCCACCGCATAGGTAAGACGCACGTACATACCGCTGGAATAACGCTTGGCCGGAACGTCAATGAACTTCTCTATTCCCGAAAAGTCCACGATCTCGTCAAACTTGGATCGTATCTCCACCTGGCTGATGCCAAGCAAGGCTCCCGACATGAAGACATTCTCGCGCCCCGTCATGTCGGGATGGAAGCCGGCCCCCACCTCGAGCAGAGAGGCGACCTTGCCGTGCAACACGGCGCGTCCCGTAGTCGGCAACGTCACCCCGGACGGGATCTTCAGCAATGTACTCTTTCCCGATCCATTGCGGCCCAGGATGCCCAGGATTTCCCCTGGTCCGATTTCAAGATCAAGGTCCCTTAACGCCCAAAAATAATCGCCCTCTTCGCGACCGGCGAACGGCAGGAATTTCTTCATGTGGGCCAACAGGCGACCGCTCCTGCGGCTGCCATCGTGGCGCGGCATCAGGTAGCGTTTGCCCAATCCTTCGATCTTGATGGCAGCGCCTTGCTTACTGGACATCGACAGACATCCTTTCGTACAGCGCAAACACCACCAGCCCGCCAAACAACAGCAGCAACGAAAGCCCCCCGACCAGAAAAGCGCCGGGGAAAGGACGATCGTCTTGCCCAACAAGGCCCAACGCGAGAATTCGACGATCCAGAACATCGGATTTAGGTCATAAAGGGAGCGGAAGCGTTCCGGCACTAGGTTGACGCTGTAAACGATCGGCGTGACGTACATCCCTGCTTGCAAGGCAAGAGTAAGAATGGGACGGATATCGCGGAACTTAACCAGGAAGGCGGCGAACCACAGCCCGATTGCCAAGGACAGAACAGCGGCACAAATCAGGATCAGTGGCAAAGCCAGCATGCGCGGGCTGGGTGGAAAGCCGTAAATGAAAGCCAGAAGCAGCAGGATAGCCACCATCAGCAACCCGTCGAACAGCTCACGTGCGACCGACGCGATGGGCAGGATGAGGCGGGGAAAATAGACCTTCGAGACCAGCCCTATGTTGTCGATAAGGCTACCCGCCACGGCCAACGTGGCTCGACTAAACAAAAGCCAAGCGGCCATCCCAGAAAAGGCAAACACCGGATAGGGGTATCCCTTGGTATCGACTTTAAGCAGAAAACAGAAGACCGCTGTCATCAGCAGCAGAAGCCCTATCGGTTCCATGGCAGCCCAAAGAACCCCTAACAGCATCTGCCGGTAGCGGGCAGATATCTGTCGGCATGCAAAGATCGACAACAACTCACGACTGCACCACAGGCTCGCCAACCCCAGACTAAAGCGCAGCACCGGTTCGATGACTGTAACCTGTTCCGGCGGGCTTTGGCGGTGTTTTGCCTTCAAAGCGTTATCTCCGGATTAGCGTCGATCCAAGCCTGCACCATCAGCACGTTCCACAACGGATACCCCCAATTTTCTCCGTTTAGATGCGCGCGCCACCGCTCACGAATCGGCGCGACGGCAAAGACACCTTGGTTTTTGAGGCGTTTTGCATCAAGCAAATTTTCCGCCCAGTCGCGCAAGGGGCCATGCAACCAAGCATCGATGGGGACGCCGAAGCCCATCTTCGGGCGGTCGATCAAGGCGTGAGTAACCCGTTTGTCAAGAAGTTGCCGCAACGCCCACTTGCTTTGGCCGTTGCGCCGTTTCAGCCGTTGCGGCATCCGCCAGGACAGTTCGACCACGCGATGGTCGAGCAGTGGCACCCGTGCTTCCAACCCAACACTCATGCTGGCACGATCGACCTTGGTCAGGATGTCATCGGGCAGATAGGTTACGGTATCCAGGAACTGCATGCGATCCAGGAAGTCCGGAATGGTGCGTGCAACCGAGGGATTCCACAAGATGCCCTTGTGTTCGTATCCACTGAGGACGATTGTGTCGGGATCGTGCCAGTGGCTCAGCATGTGGCGATACAGGGCATCCGGCCCATCGTTGAGGATAGCCCGCGCGGCGGCATGCAGGCGCTTGCCGATCCGTGGTCGTTGCAGGGCTGCGCCCAAAAGGTCGAGCGGGGCTTCCGGCAGAGCAAGCAGAAGGCGCGCCCCGACTCGACTCGCCGGTTGGGGCAAGGTTTCTGTCTTGACCCAACGTTCCAACGCCAGTGCATAGCGACCGTATCCGGCGAAGAGTTCGTCGCCGCCGTCTCCAGATAGGACCACACTGACATGCTGTCGCGTCAGGGCGCAAACCAGGGCGGTCGGAATCTGGGAAGAGTCGGCGAACGGTTCGTCGTACCAGAAGGGCAATTGATCAACGAGTTTCAGGGCGTCGCCGGGTTCGACGTAGAGTTCGGTATGGTGGGTTCCGAGATGGTGAGCTATCTCCCGCGCGAAGGGTGCTTCGTCGAAACCCTACTCCCGGAAGCCGATGGAAAACGTGTTGATTGGGTGGTCGCTGTTTTCGGTCATTAGGGCGGTAATCAGGGAGGAATCGATGCCGCCCGAGAGCAGCGCTCCCAGAGGCACGTCGGAAACCATGCGCCGTTTCACCGCATCGCCGAGCAGAGCATCGAGTTTGGCGAGGAGGTTCTTGTCGCTGCCCTCCACCGGGGTGGAGAGCCCATCCTCGACCATGGTGCGCAGATCCCAATAGCGCGAGATGCGTGGAACCCCGTCACGACCAAGCCGCAGCAGGCAACCAGGTTGCAACTTCTGCACGCCTCGGTAAATCGAATGCGGCGCAGGGATGTAATTGTGACGCATGAACGCCGACAGGGCGTCGCGATCAAGCGCGGGCCTCCACCCTCCGAACACGCGCAACGCCTTTAGCTCGGAGCCGAAAAATAGGACGCCGTCGAACACCCCCCAATACAGTGGCTTGATCCCCAGGCGATCGCGAACCAGAACGATTTCCCGCGTTTCGCGGTCGAACAGGGCAAAAGCGAACATACCGATCAAGTCGGGAAGAACTCGATCAACCCCCCACTCGGCACAGGCCTCGACGATCACCTCGGTATCCGAGGTACCGCGCACGCGGCGACCGCGTTCTTCCCGACGGCGAGCAATTTCGAGGTGGGAATAAACCTCGCCATTATAGACAATGACGAAGCGCCCGCACGACGAAACCATCGGCTGCCCCCCGTTAGGGAAAGGTCACGAACAGAAAGTCGGCGATGTCCAAAACCGATGCCAAGCCCTGCGTCGATCCACATGCCACAATCATCCGGACCCCGGTGCGCCAGGGTATCGGCCATCGCACCAACGGCGGATCGAAGCGCCCCATCATCGCAACTCGTAGCAAAGTGATAGAGGCCGACTATTCCGCACATGGTCCTTCACGCCCTTTTAGCAACATGTTGACTTACGGAGAACGCCATGAAATTTCTAACTACGAGTTGGTGTGTTGACACGCAGCAGGGGCACGAGCTCGAAGTGCTACACTGCGACATCCCCGTCACGGATGCAACCTCGGCCGCTAATGCGGAACGCGCGGTTCGCGGTATGCGTCTTACCCCTGACGGCATGCTTACCTACCTGCGAAAAGGTGTCTCCCCTATTATAGTACCGCCCGAAGATGTGGTAGTCCGGGTCTACAATCGCCCGACGGATCTGCGCGGTGCAGCGTTCATTCCTGACACGTCAACCGAGGCTGGCCGCGCTCGCGTTGCCGCGACCCTGTCCGATCCGGCCTACGTTGTCCGGCCTGGCGAAATGGAAATCATCTCGTTGCCGTTGTCGGAACTTGCTGCGCTGCCTGGAGCGGCGGGACGTTTGGAATCACTGGCCTACGGCACGTAGGTGAACCCAGATGTGAGTGGCCGATTCTTTTTTTCCTCGGGCTTGGCGCTGCCGCCGCAGCGATATGGTGTTTCTGGGCGGCTTCGTGGTTTCCCGAGCCCGTATCAGGTTATGGCGGCTTCGCCATCCCCCAGCCAGGGGAATCCGCCCACACGGGGCTGACCATTACCGGATACATCATGTCGGTTGAGGCCCTCGCGATCGCGCTGATTAGCGCGTTTCGCGGTCCGAGCACGAGGTGAACAACATGCCTCGCGCCGTCACGATCGGGCTCGTCCTTTGCTGCGTCTTCGCGAGCTTTTACGGAGTGCGCGGGCTCCTCCCGCCTGGCCACGAAATGCTCGCTCATGAGATCGCCGAAAAGGCTGGTCGCCCGCACAGAGGACCGACCACGATGCGCTACACCCTTGACGCTCTTGAGGACTCCCCTCTCTTCGAAAAGACGCGGGTCCGCATGACCCCGGATGATAGTGGCCGCACCATCCGCCGTTTCGTGCTGATCTTCGCGGGGCTTGACAAGCATTCTGCGTAGGATACATAATTTCTGTAGTTTATGGAGGATGTGTCATGCCCATGCTGCGATTCAGTTCGTTCGACCTTCAGCGCAACGTCGCTCGCGTCCAGGAAGCCGCCATGCGGGAACCGGTCACTGTCAGCTATCACGGCCGCGATCGCCTGGTTATGATGCCGGTCGACGAATTCGAGCGCCTCAAGCGCCGCGACAAGATGGTCATCTCGATGGAAGAGCTTCCGGAAGAGTTCATCGCGGCCCTGCAGGAGCCCTACTACAACGCCGAACAGGCGGCTCTCGACCACCTTATGGACGAGTGACATGGCGCGGCCGGAAGCCGTACCGGGCTTGGTGTTCCGCTACGAATACGTATGGAAGCGTCAGTCACTGGCGGGGCAGTCTGTCGGGGAGAAAGACCGCCCGGCATGCATCGTGCTCTCCATCGGTGGCGCGACAGGAAACCGCCGCGCGTTGATCGTCCCAATCACCACTCAGCCACCCGCTGCTGATATCCCCGCCATGAAGATCCCCGCTGCCGTGAAAGAGCACTTAGGCCTCGATGACGATCGGCCGTCCTGGATCATTCTCAACGAAGCCAACCTCGACGCATGGCCGTCCCCGGATATGCGCCAGATCCCAGGGCAACCTGGCTGTTTCGAGTACGGCGTGTTGCCGTTGAAAATGGTGAACGCTCTTCGAGAGACGGTGCTCGCCTCTTTGGCGGCAAAGCAGCTCGTGTTCGTTGACCGCGAAGAGCCTCTTCCTCCCCCTCCTCGCCGTTCCAGGCGGCCATAATCTGTAGTCGATGCGGAGAAGGCTGGGATGACTAGCGCGAAGAGGGACGCAAAACCTCACGTTTGGTCCAACCCCCAAAAGTTATGAGATGGTGGTATTCCGCGCCAATCAGCCACAGGTCGAGTAACCGCAGTTGATGCATTTTTTGCAGCCTTCCTGGCGGAACAGGGTCGGCGCGTGGCACTGTGGGCAGGCATCGCCCGCCGGGATCGCGGACTCGTCTTCCGGGGCGTGCGCATTGCCTCGCTCCGGCGTCGCCTCGATCAGGCCGAGGCCGGCGAGGTGGCGGCGCATCACTTCGGCGATCAGGGCGACGATGCCGTTGACGTAGCGGCCGTTGACCCACGCGCCCTGCGCGCCGCGCACGGTCGAGAGGTCCTCAATCAGGAATGACGGGTCATCGGTGCGACGCATGATCGCCGACAGCGTGATGGTGAGCGCCGAGAGCAGCTCGGCATGGTCCGCCGAGCGCGAGGCGATGAAGATCTCGAACGGCCTGCGGCGTCCACCGCCGTTCACGATATCGTTGATGGTGACGTAGAAGTTCTCGTCGGTCGCCGGCCACTTGAGCTTGTAGGTGGTGCCCGAGAGGGCCTCCGGGCGCGGTGCGAGCTGGGCGTCGGCGGGCGCGGTTGCGGCGGCGTCCGAGGTGGCGGTCAGCACCGAGGTGCGCAGCGGCGACGGACGATAGGTGGTGCAGCCCTTGCAGCCCAAGGCGCAGGCCCGCGCGTAGACCGCCTTGAACGCCTCGAACTCCATGTTCGCCGGGCAGTTGATCGTCTTGCTGATGCTGGCGTCGACATAGCGCTGGCAGACCGCCTGGGTGCGCAGGTGTTCGTCGACTGAAAGCTCGAGCGCGGTGACCATGTAGGGCGGCAGGCCGGTGAGCGGCGCGGTCGCCGGATCGAGGTCGTGGGCGCGGCAATAGGCCATGAAGCCCGCGTCGATCACCGCGAACTCGCGCTGGCCGCCGTCGCCCTGCAGAACCTTGCGGAAGTAGCGCCAGCCGAAGGTCGGTTCGAGGCCGGAGGAGACGTTGGCGTTGTAGATCGCGGTGGTGCCGGTCGGCGCGACGGTGAGCAGCACGCCGTTGCGGATCCCCGACTTCGCGATGCCTTCGCGGATGTCGTCGGGCAGGCCTTGGACGAACGGGCGGGCGAGGAAGACGTTCTTGTCGAACAGCGGGAACGGGCCGCGCTCGACGCTGAGCGCCACCGAGGCGCAGTAGCAGGCGTCGCGCAGCGCTTCCATGATCCGCGCGGTCATGTCCTCGGCTTCCGCCGAGCCGTAACGCAGGCCGAGCATCTGGAGCGCGGTGCCGAGGCCCATGATGCCGATGCCGGTGCGGCGCTTGTTGGCGGCTTCCTCGGCCTGCTCCGGGACGGGATAGTTGGTGACGTCGAGCACGTTGTCGAGGAAGCGGACGCCGATCGCCGCGACTTCGGCCAGGCGCGCGAAGTCGAATTCCGCATGCTCGCCGAAGGGCGCGCGCACCAGCACCGCGAGGTTGACGCAGCCGAGGTTGCACGCGCCGTTGGGCGGCAGCGGCTGCTCGCCGCACGGGTTGGTGCAGTGGAGGGTCTCGCAGTAGCCGAGGTTGTTGGCGGCGTTGACCCGGTCGATGAAGATCACGCCCGGCTCGGCGGCGTCGTAGGTGGCGCGGATGATCGCATCCCACAGGTCGCGCGCCTTTATCCGGCGATAGACGAACCACGGGCGGCCGTTCTTCTCGGTCACCGCGACCTGCTGCGACGGATCGGCGGGCGGAATATGGAAGCCCAGGTCCCACTCGGCGTCGGCCTCGATCGCCTGCATCAGCGCGTCGGAAACCAGCACCGAGACGTTGAAGTTGGTGAGGCGGCCGGCCGTCTGCTTCGCCGCGACGAAGTCGAGGAGGTCCGGGTGGTCGTCGGCGAGCGTGCCCATCATCGCGCCGCGGCGCGTGCCGCCCGACATGATCGTGCCGCACATCGCTTGCCAGATCTCCATGAACGAGATCGGCCCGGAGGCAATTGATCCCGTTTTTTTAACCAGCGAGCCGCGCGGGCGGATGGTGGAGAAATCGGTACCGATGCCGCCGCCCTGCTGCATGGTGAGCGCGGCGCGGGTGTTGGCGGCCATGATTCCCGCCATCGAATCGGGGACGGTGTCGTTGACGAAGCAATTGATCATCGTCACCTGGCGGCCAGTGCCCGCGCCCGCGAGAATGCGCCCGGCGGGGCACCACTCCATCGCGTCCATCGCGGCGATCGCGCGCGGCGCGTGGTCGGTGGCCTTCGGGTCGTTGGCGTAGACCCCGGCGCAGACCCGCGCATGGGTATCGGCGGGGCTGGCCTCGGTCGAATCGCCGGTGGGGGAGATTGCGCGGTATTTCTCGCGCCAGATCATTTCGGAAATCGGCTGCCCCAGGTCTTTGGAAAACATTTAGAATCCCCCTTCACCTTTACCGCGTTTGTCGACTGTAGCAAAGGTGGTTGCACCAATGCTCATTGCGTGTAGCAATAGTTCATACGCAACGGCTGCGTAAATCTTAATTTGAGGTGAACCCGGTGAAGCTCGCTGACCGCATCCGCCCAGCCCTGGAAAAGAACGGCCGCCACATGTCGTTCGCCGACCTAGCCAGCGCGGTTTCTCCCCCTGAAGAGTTTCCGTGGGCCTGGAACTATTCATCGAACGGCGGGCCGCCCGGCTGCTTCATGATTCTGAGCAGGGCCGTGAGGGAGCTTTGCGAGGTGGGAGAATGTTCCCAGCAATACGACGGCCCGGGAGCAGGGCCTCGATTTGTATCCCTGCTTAAACTCAAAGTGAACCGACGTGACCCTTGCCCGCACGCAGCCTCCTTCAGCAAGAGACGATCCCGATGGCCGAAGGTAGTGTCTCACCTCGGCGTTGGTGGACGCAGTCGCCCGCCGCGATCTCGGCGGTCTTGCGGCAGCAATTGCCGTCGGGGAGACGGCCGTCGTTCCAACTCTCGAATGCCCGACAGGCGGCCGCGCCGTCGGCTTGTGCGTCAGCCACGATTGGATCGAGGGCTTGCACGTTTGCCGTGATGCGGGTCTCGATCCGAATCGCGACGCCATGCTGCGCGATCCGCCGGCCTGGGCCTATCATCTAGACAGCCCCGCCATGGTGGACGTGTTACTCGACATGGGCCTCGACCCCCTCGGTCTCTTCCCCGATAGCCGGCTGTTCGGCACCCCGCCAGAGCGCAAGGCCGACAATTTAACCCAGGCGCGGATCACCGCCTTGGAGGAACAGAGAGCACTCGGCGAGGTTGACCGCTTCGTGCTGCGTGGCCTGCTGGACCGTCCGCCACCGCCCCACCTGCGCCCTCGAATCGGCCGCTTGGTGCTCAACAGTCCGAGGGACCATTCCCTCGACATCTATCGCGCCATCTTGGCCCGATACCCCAAACTCATCGGCTCCGACGTGGTGACGCCCCATATCGCCATCGGAATCGAACGCCCAGGCTCAGGACCCATTAAATTATTGTCAGGCAGATCGGCGGCTGATTCACTCATGGGAGGGAGGACCCCATCCACGAGTGATCTGTTTTGGTTGTCAGAGAGGCAGTTGGTGAAGACCGAGCCGCATTTCCCGCTATCGCATGGCGTGCCGCGGGTTGATGATCGGCGAGTGATCAGCGGCATCGTTCATGTGATCCGCAACGGCTTACGGTGGCGAGATGCACCACCTGTCTATGGCCCCCACAAAACCCTCTATAATCGTTTCGTTCGCTGGAGCCGACTTGGGGTGTTCAGCCGGATCTTCGCGGCCTTGACGGGGGAGGCTGGCCCTCCAGACCGGTTGATGATCGATGCAACCCACCTGAAAGCTCATCGGACCGCCGCGAGCCTCTATAAAAAGGGGCTCTTCCCCGATGTATCGGACGCACAAAAGGCGGACTGAACTCCAAGCTTCATGCGGTTTGCGACGGACAAGGAAGGCCCCTCATCCTGCTGCTCAGCGAGGGGCAAATGAGCGATCACAAAGGCGCGATGCTGTTGCTCGACCTATTTCCCAAGGCCAACGTCCTGATCGCCGACAAGGGCTATGACGGTGATCCCCTTCGAGAGGCTTTGACACAGAGAGGGATCGCTACATGCATCCCGCCAATGCGTCATCGCAAAACCCAGTACGCTTACGACAAAACCTTCTATCGCCAGCGTCATAGGATCGAGAACCTCTTCGCTCGCCTCAAGGATTGGCGGCGTATCCACACCCGATATGACCGATGCGCGGATATCTTCTTTGCCGCCGTCATCATCGCGGTACTCCTCCTCTTCTGGATCGAACCTTAATGAGTCCTGAGCCTGGCCCCTTTTGCAAAGGGGAACGGTCATGTTATGGGAATTTTCCGGGACGGCGAGACGTCAAGATCGCATCGCCCCCAATAAAACGCTTTGACAGGGAATTCGCTTCATGGCAAATGCGCTTTCCCGACCCTGATTCGCCGCATGGGGACTTGTCCCCTTCGGCGAATCTCCGTCGAGACCGAGATCCGGAGGGAGGACTGTCCGTGACGAAACCGGAATGGGGAAGCAAGCGAACCTGCCTGAACTGCGGAACGCGGTTCTATGACATGCAGTGCACGCCGATCGTCTGCCCGAAGTGCGGCAGCGAAAACGCGCCCGACGCGGTGTCCAAGGCTCGGCGCAGCATGAAGAAGGCGGCGACCCACACGACGCCGGAACCGAAGCCGAAGGCGGCGGCGGTGCTGGCCGACGACGACGAGACCGACGATGCGCTGATCGAGGACACCTCGGATCTAGCCGAGGATGACGACATGGCGGAAGTCATCGATCACCTGGGCGCGGCGGACGAAGACTGAGCCTCGATCGATCTTTCAGATTTTCCGGCGCGATCGCCCGGCGCCGTTTTTTTTGTTGCGAAGGCGCGAATCTCAGACTAACTTGCGCCACCCATGACTGACCGGGCCGTTACCGACCCGCCGGTTTCCCAGGATTGGGGCTGTAGCTCAGTTGGGAGAGCGCTTGAATGGCATTCAAGAGGTCAGGGGTTCGATTCCCCTCAGCTCCACCAATCGAAACCCGTCGCCTAAAGCGGCGGGTTTCGTCTTTTCCGGCAAGACCTCGACAACGACAAGGCAACGGCGGATGATCCGCCCCATCGCAATCCCCGGACGCCCCATCATGAAAGTCCCTGTCCTTGCCGCCCTACTGTCGCTGGCGTTGCCCGCGTCGGCGCACGTTGCCGGTCTGATCGAAGAACGCACCGAGTTGCCCGCCGTCTTCCACACCCTGTTTGGCGACAGCACCCATCGCCTCGACGCCTTGATCGTCCGCCCCGATGACGGCATCCCTCACCCGCTGGCGATCATCAACCACGGTGCGCCACATCAGGCCATCGACCGCCAAAAGACTCTGCCCGAGGGGATGCGCGAACAGGCGCGGGAATTCGCGCGGCGCGGCTTCGTCGCGGTCAGCTTCACCCGACGCGGCTATGGCCGCAGCGAAGGGGCCCATGCCGAGGACGCCGGCAAGTGCCGTTTCGCCACCCACACGGAGCCCGGCCGCTCCTCGGCCGAGGACGTGCGCGAAGCGATCCGCCTGATGCGCGACAAACCCTATGTCGATGGGGCGCGGATCATCAGCGTCGGACGGTCCGCCGGTGGTTTCGCCACCGTCGCATTGACCGCCGACCCACCCCCCGGCCTGGTCGCGGCGATCAGCTTCGCGGGCGGTCGCGGTTCCGACGGCCCGGACAGCGTCTGCCGTCCGTCTGCCCTGATCGACGCTTTCGCCACTTTCGGCAAGACCTCGCGCACGCCGATGCTGTGGGTCTATGCCGAAAACGACCATTACTTCAGCCCGGCCCTGGCCCATGGCTTCTTCGACGCCTTCACCGGCGCGGGCGGACACGCGGAAATGATCGTGGAAAAGCCCTTCGCCGAGGATGGGCACACCCTGTTCTCGCGCGATGGCATCCGCATCTGGACGAAGCGCGCCGGGCCAAGACTTCAGGCGATCCCCCGCAGCGACAGAAGCAATTCGTTGATGGCTCGGCCGCCGGTCAATCCCGTCACCGTGCGCACGATGCTGTTGGCATCCAACCCATAGTGGCGATAGAGGTCGCCGATACGGCCGGTCTGGCCGAAGCGCTCGACCCCCAGGGGTACGGTACGGTGCCCCACCACCGCCCCCAACCAGGCGAGAGTCGCCGGGTGACCGTCGATCGCGGTGACCAGGGAACAGTGGGGCGGCAGCCCGCCCGACAGGGTTTCGACATGGCCGCGCGCGCCGGTCACGCCGCGCCGCCGCGCTGTATGTAATCGAAGGCCCAGTCCATGATTGCCGACAATTCGTCAAGGAAGACGGGTTCGAAGGCGGCCAACCGATCCTGGCTGAGGCCGATCAGGGGCTCGCCGATCGACTGATGCGCCCCGCCCTCGGGCGCCAGCGTCACCCCCGAGGGCGTGCCAACCACCATGAACCGGGCATCCTGATAGCAAGCATAATTCAGCGCATCGAGGCCGCGTGAAATGAACGGGTCATAGACGGTGCCGACCGGCAACAGACGCGCGCCGAACAGGGAATGGGACAGCCCCGCCGCCGCCAGCAGCAGGAACAGATTGTTTTCCGAACCCCCCAGTTCGATGTGCTGCCCCTCGGGCGAAAACCCCCACTTCTGCATCGAGGGAACGTGTTCGTCGCGGAAGCTATCGGCGCGGCGGGCGCGATCGAACAGGCCGCGCCGATTGACCCACGGCCCCAGGTTGGTGGATCCCGTGACATCGGGCGACGCGGTCAGAATACGCGCCGCCAGCTCGGTTCCCCCGCCGCCAGGGCATCGAGAATTTTACCGAACCCGGCTTGCGTCGAAAGTTCCCGATCCTCCAGGAAGACCGGACCCGGCGTCGCCACCCGCGCCGCCTTGAATCGCCTTGGCCCCGCCGCGAAGAACGGCGCGGCGGACAGGAAGTCGCGGACCTCCGCCCCTTTGCCGACAATCACGCGGGGGTCCCCCACCCTCTAGGTTCAGGACCCATTAAATTATTGTCAGGCAGATCGGCGAGTGATCAGCGGCATCGTTCATGTGATCCGCAACGGCTTACGGTGGCGAGATGCACCACCTGTCTATGGCCCCCACAAAACCCTCTATAATCGTTTCGTTCGCTGGAGCCGACTTGGGGTGTTCAGCCGGATCTTCGCGGCCTTGACGGGAGAGGCTGGCCCTCCAGACCGGTTGATGATCGATGCAACCCACCTGAAAGCTCATCGGACCGCCGCGAGCCTCTATAAAAAGGGGCTCTTCCCCGATGTATCGGACGCACAAAAGGCGGGCTGAACTCCAAGCTTCATGCGGTTTGCGACGGACAAGGAAGGCCCCTCATCCTGCTGCTCAGCGAGGGGCAAATGAGCGATTACAAAGGCGCGATGCTGTTGCTCGACCTATTTCCCAAGGCCAACGTCCTGATCGCCGACAAGGGCTATGACGGTGATCCCCTTCGAGAGGCTTTGACACAGCGAGGGATCGCTACATGCATCCCGCCAATGCGTCATCGCAAAACCCAGTACGCTTACGACAAAACCCTCTATCGCCAGCGTCATAGGATCGAGAACCTCTTCGCTCGCCTCAAGGATTGGCGGCGTATCCACACCCGATATGACCGATGCGCGGATATCTTCTTTGCCGCCGTCATCATCGCGGTACTCCTCCTCTTCTGGATCGAACCTTAATGAGTCCTGGGCCTAGAAAGCTAAGGGCTATTCACTGTGCTTTCTGGGTTAGTGCCAGCTGTGCCGGAGCTCAAATTCATTTGAACCCTATGTTGGATGACCGTTTCCAACATCTCGACCGGCTTCTCGGTCGGGTGGTTCTTGCGGTTCGGGGTGATGCGTTTGGCGGAGGCGGATGTCGCATTGGGCGCAAAAGTAGCGTAAACCTTTATGCTCAACTTGAGCGTTTGGATGAATTTGTCTAACCTGTCACGAGCTCAGGGGCGCGAAGCAAGAACAGAAATCGCGACATAGGGTGGGGGCTGGGCATTGAATATGCTTGTCGGACCAGACGGAAGAGTCTGGAATCCCTATGGTTATGAGTTCGTTCGTTATCTCGGCTATATGGGCCGGGAGGTGAACCTTGCTGCCTATGCGATCCGAAACTTGGGCTTTGCGGGTTTGGCGATCTTCCCCCGGTATGCCCGAGGGCTGGTCAAGCCGTCGCTGTTCCCCATGCCCTGCTTCGAGCGCGTGCTTGCTCTGCTGTTGCGCTGTGAGCCTCACCGGATCGTGCTCGAACAAGTCGGGCGGACTCACACCCCGCTCGAAGTCATCTTGAATCTCGATGATGCCTTCGCCCGTCTCCGGCTTTTTCAGATGGCGACGCCAGAGGAGACCCACGCGCCCAACATCATGCAGCTTTCGCTTACCCGGATTTCGCAGGCGAAGCAATCGGGGATGCGGGTAGCGCTTTGCGCTTGGAAGGCGGCGCAATGCTACGTTTCGATAAGCGAGATTCAAAAGGTCGCCGACAACCCGGTGTTCGGCGGCGGCGCGCTGGCTTGGCTTCCGAATAAAGAACGCTGCGTGATCGAGGCGTGGCCCAAGACCTATGACCAGTTCGATAAAAGCGGATACGAGCGGTATCACGGAACGGATATTCGGGATCTCCCGGATTCCGAATATCTGATGCCGACGACCCGCTCGTACTTCAGCACCGCGCATCAGCAAACCCCGTACCTGGAACTCGTCGAGGCGTTTCTTACGCTCGAAAACGGTTTCAGGTACCGGGGGCGCTATGAGCGACTGCTACTCCCCTGGCGCACGCGCGGCTCGGACATTTTCATCACGTCCGTACCCAGGATCAGGCTGGTCAGCCCCTGCTAAGGCACCGCGTTCGGCAACCCGCCCAGTGATGTAGTCGCGGGATTCCCAAACCAGAACGCAATCAGAACGAGCGCCAACTCCCGATGATCCGCATACCGGGTTGTGCGGCGGGGTGGCCGTAGAGCGAGAGCAGCGCGCGCCCTTGCGCCCGTCTCGATTTGCCCGGTCAGGTAGTCCGGGTTCCACTCGGCAAGGGTCACGCTCCGCATCAGCGCCATGGTGAGGGACGGTATGCGGCGGCTTCGGAATTTGGGGTGGCACTATAGCCCGCCGGAATCCACCACCCGACCCGAGATTTTCGCGGCCATCGGGGCGGCGGCGATCCATTTCTCTCCGGGTTGTATCTGGTTGGTGGGGTCGCGGTAGGCAAGGCGACCGGATTCCCATTCGTCCCGCAGGCTCGTGTTCGCCCAACCGAAGCGGCGCAGAGCCATCGTTACCACGGGTTCGCCGTTGTGCTGACCTTCGAGATAGATGCAGTCGTCTTCCGAAACATCAGAGAAGGCGGGATCATAAATCGGTGCGAGGGGTGCCCAGGAATCCTGGTTTTGAGCGTTCACCTCGACCAAACGGTCGAAAGAATGCCCTATGTGCCAGGATATTCCGATTTGGCGCGCTGATTCGGCGATCCAGAGCCAATATCGACCGAGTTCAATTTTCGGTCCGTGATGCGCTTTGATCTCATCGAGAAAGGGAAGAAGCTTCTTGCTCATTGTTCGTAACCTCCATTGATGACACGGGCTAGGTGCCCGCGCGTAGAGATTACGTCTAAGTCGAGAAAACCAGACTACCGATGGCATGACGTTATCAAATTCCCGAAAAAAAGCGAAAATAGCGTCAGAATCAGCTTGTTTTCATGGTTTTAGGAGCAAAAATGCGAAGTATGCATACATAAGCATGTGTCTGAGAAATTCGCCTTTTCAGCCGAATCACTGCAGCCGTTTCTTTTGCTATCTTCGGATTAACTCTGCCCCTGGAAGTCGGAGCTTGCGTTCGGTCAGCTTCACCGACCCGATGGTTTCCTAATTCGGTATGGATCGTCCTTGTCGGTCGGACGCTTGGGCGTTCAGGGGCGGGGTGTTGACGCGCCCGGCCCCCGCACACGGCGGTGGCAAGCACACCCACCCTACCGCGCCCTGCGCCTCATCCAAGTCCGCGCAGGTTAGATAGAGCCCTATCTAACTCAAGTGTCTCGCCAACCGATTTTCGCGCGAAACACCACCCAAGAAACGCAGTCTCCCCCCGCCACGCCGGCGCATTAAATATGCCCCGATTTCTGCACTGCCGAACCGGCCCAAAAGTGGCCCAGTCCCTGCGGTTCTTACAGCAATTCCGTGGTGCGCAATCTCTGCAAAATTAGGCGTAAATTCGGCACGGGGAAAAGGATGGGGAATGCGTTTTAAGCTGCTGCCGGTTTTGTGGACAGGCAGTTAAGCTAATCCCGCCATCTTTTCGAATGCAACCGGGCTGACGTAGCCCAGGGTCGAATGCCGATGGATGACATTATAAAAGTGTTCGACGTAATCGAACACATCGGCTCTCGCCTGATCCCTTGTCCTGTAGACTTTGAGTGCCGTTCTCTCGGTTTTCAGGGATGAGAAGAAGCTCTCCATGGCGGCATTGTCCCAGACGTTCCCCGATCTGCTCATCGAACATGATGACGCCGAGGATGGTCAGCACGTTGGGTGTGAACACTCCGCCGAAGGTGCCGAACTTGACCGGGGTCTTTTCCGTCGTTCTTGCCGACATTTCTGGGAGCCCCGCAGGACGCCCCATGGTCGTGCCGACAAAGCGCCGCCCCGGCAAGAGGACTCAGGTCGCTTTTTCAGGGGGACGTCCCCCGTTCGTCCGGGATTCGAAACCGTGCGCCCCCACCAATCCAATCCCCCCCGGAAACAGGACGTTTCCGGGGGGGGGGGGGTGATCTTCTGTAACTCAGGCGGAGAGCACCTGCTGCGAGGCGGTACCGGTTTCCCCCGCCGCGTTGCTGACCCCAGCGATGTTGGACGCGATTTCCTGGGTTCCAAGGGCGGCTTGTTGGACGTTGCGGGCGATTTCCGCGGCCGCGGCGGACTGTTCCTCCACCGCCGAGGCGATTGCCGCCGAGACCTGGTTGATTTCCGATATCCGATCGACGATGCCGCCGATGGCGACCACCACGTCCTGCGTGGACAACTGCACGGCGGCGATCTGGGTCCCGATTTCGTCGGTCGCCTTGGCGGTTTGATTGGCCAAGTTCTTGACCTCGCCCGCGACCACGGCGAATCCCTTGCCCATGTCGCCTGCGCGCGCCGCCTCGATCGTGGCGTTCAGGGCCAGCAGGTTGGTCTGGCTGGCGATGTCGGTGATCATGTTGATCACGGCCCCGATGTGAGAGGAACTTTCCGCCAGGCTCTTGACGGTCGGCGTTGGTCTTGCGGGCCTCTTCGGTGGCTTGCTGGCTGATCTGGTTGGCCTGTTCCACCTGGCGCCCGATTTCGGTGACCGAGGCGGACAACTGTTCGGCGGCTGACGCCACGGTCTGCACGCTGGCCGATGCCTCTTCGGTGGCGGCGGCCACGATTCCCGACTGGCGACTGGTCTGTTCGGCGCTGGCCGAAAGGGTCTGGGCGGTGGCATCCATTTCGGTGCAGGCGCCGCTGACGATTTCCAGGACGTTGGAAACCGGCTGGTCGAAGGCCTGGGTCAGGGCCTCGATCTTCGCGGCGCGGCGCGGCGCGGCGCGGCGTTCGCGTTCGGCGCGAGCGGCTTCTTGCGCGGCGGACAGGCGTTCCGCTTCGATCGCGTTCTGCTTGAACACTTCCACGGCTTCGGCCATGGCGCCGACTTCGTCCTTGCGTCCGTGCGCCGGGATTTCAATGGTCTTGTTTCCCGCCGCCAACTGCCGCATGGCGTCGGTCATCGCCAGCAGTGGCGATCCGATGCCGGTCTTCATCGCCAACCCGGAACCCAGGGCCAGAACCACCGCGATGCACGCCAAGGCAATCGTTTCGAAGGTTGCGGTCCGTTTGATCTCAACGGCTTCCGTGGCCGACTTCTCAGCGCCGGACTGGCTCAGCGCGACCAGTTTTTCGATCGCCGTGGACATTTTCAAATACGTCGCGCGGGACTGGCCGCTTTTCACGCGTGCCGCACCGTCCTGGTTCTGTCGCGAAAGGGTGATAATCTCGGCCAGCTCGGCATTGTAGGCGGTGTACGTCGTCTTGAAATCTTGAAGTGTGCTTTTGCCTTCCGGCGTGGTCAGCAGGCCTTCAAGGGTGGTGGTGGTGTCCGCGACCTTTTGTTTGTATGCGGCGTTCAATTCCTCGATCGTCTTATATTCGTCCGCGTCTTCGGCGACGATGTGCATGTACTCGGTGGTGCGCTGCGCGGTCATCAGGAAATGCAGTTTCCGGGCGTTCGTAACGGTTGGCATCCAGTGATCGGAAATGTTGCTGCTTGCTTTTCCGAGGCCCGATATTTGGACCATCGATATCCCGCTCAGAGACATGACGAGCACGGTGATCGCGGAAAATACGACAAGGAGTTTCTTGCCGATTCGAAGGTTATTGAACCAGGACATTTTTCTTCCTAATGGTTTGCGCGGCGTTCCCTTGCGCCCATTCGCGGGGGGCATAAATAGACAGCCGATGTGTTCTTTGCAATGGCTATTATAGTGATATTCATGGCCTTTGTAAGGTTGTCTGGAACATGTCCATACCGTCAAGATGCAACCCAGGGGCTATTTCTCGCCAACAAAACGGGTGGACGCAATTTCGGGTTGCTTCCCGCCTTTCTGGGGGGCAGGCTTGCTCCCGCTCGGCGGGCGAACGTGTGGAATTATTGTGGCCCGAGTAAGACGCGGTGCGCATCGCGTCGCGCGCCGGGGGCGGACTGGATGTTGGGGTGCGATTGCCCGTCTTCATCGTGGATCAGGAGGTCCCGACCATGCCCTTCGTGAACATCAAGATCACGCCCGACGGGGCGACGCCGGAAAAGAAGGCCGAGTTGATCGCGGGTGTTACCGCTTTGCTGCGCGACACCCTGGGTAAGAACCCGGCGACCACCGTCGTCGTCATCGACGTGGTGGAGACCGACAATTGGGGAATCGGTGGCGAGACGGTGACCGCCCGTCGCGCCAAGGCGCCCTAGGGCGGGTCAGGTCTCCGTCGGGTCGGAAAACTGCAAGGCGTGCAGACGGGCATACAGGCCGCCCGCTTCCAGAAGGGTTTGGTGCGGCCCGGATTCGACGACGCGGCCCTTGTCGAAGACGTGAATGACGTCGGCGTCGCGGATGGTGGACAGGCGGTGCGCGATGACGATGGTGGTGCGGCCTTTCATCAGCCGCGCCAGGGCCTGCTGGATCAGGCGTTCGGATTCGGTATCCAAAGCGCTGGTCGCTTCGTCCAGCAGCAGAATCGGCGCATCCTTGAGAATCGCGCGAGCGATCGCGATGCGCTGGCGTTGGCCGCCCGACAGGCGCATTCCGTGTTCGCCGACACGGGTCTCGTACCCCTGCGGCAATTCGGCGATGAAGTCTGCGGCGGCGGCCTCGGCGGCGGCCTTGATCGCGTCGTCGTCGGCGTCGAGCCGACCGTAGCGGATGTTGTTGGCGATGGTGTCGTCGAACAACACGACCTCTTGGCTGACGATCGCCATCGCGTCGCGCAGGCTTGCGAAACTGGATTGCCGCACGTCGATGCCGTTGACCAGGACACGGCCCTGGTTGGCGTCATAGAAACGCGGAATCAGCCCGAACACCGTGCTTTTGCCCGCCCCCGAGGGGCCGACCAGGGCGGCGATGCCGCCCGCCGGAGCCTCGAACGAGACGCCGTTCAGGGCGAAGTCCTCGCCGTTGTAGGAAAAGCGCACGTCCTCGAACCGCACCGCGCCGGAAACTCGCGGCACCGCCACCGGGGTTTCGACCTCGGTCAGCGCCGGGGTGCGGTCGATCAGCGCGAAGACGCGGGCGGCGGCGGCCAGCCCGGTCTGGATCGAGACGTTCATCTTGGACAGGGAGCGCAGCGGCTGATAGGCCATCAGCACCGCCGCGATGAACGAGAAGAAGGCCCCCGGCGTGGTCGCTCCGTCGATCACCCGCGCCCCGCCATAGACGATCACCGCGGTCACCGCGACGCCGCCGAAGGTGTCGATGATCGGTTGCGCCGCCGCCTCGATGCGGGTGGCGCCGATCGCCAGATCGCGCAGCGAGGCGACCAGCCCCTTCACCCGCGACCGTTCGAAGGCCTCCAGCCCGAAGGCCTTGATCACCCGGATGCCCTGGAAGGTCTGCGACAGCGAGGTGTTGAGGCCGCCCATTTCCTCCTGCGCGCGCCGCGCGACGCGACGCATCCGTTTGGAAAGGCGCTGGATCGGCAGTACCGATGTTGGTGCCGCGATCAGGCTGATGCAGGCGAGACGCCAATCCTGGTAGAAGGTCACGCCGACCAGGAAGACCACCGACAGGGTGTCGCGGCCGATGCCGATGAAGGCGTTGGAGACCGCGATTCGCATGGCGTTGATGTCATAGGTGAAGTGCGAGACCAGGGTGCCGGAGGAACGGTCCTGGAACAGGGCCACCTCTTGATCGATGACGCGGGCGAACAGGCGCGACTGGGTGTCGGCGATGATGTTCTGGCCAACGTGGGAGAGCAACACGTCCTGTAGATAGCTGGCCAGGCTTTTTACCGCGAAGACGCCCAGAACCGCGCCGCCGATCAGCCACAGCATGGAGCGGTCGCGCTCCACGAAGACCTTGTTGACAACCGGGTCGAGAAGCCAGGCGGTGGCCGCCGTGGTGCCGGCGACCAGGGCCATGCAGACCGTTGCCGCCGCGATGTGCCAGATGTAGGGCAGCGCGGCCTCGCGGAAAAGGCGCCGCATCAGCGCGAACGACCGTTCGTCGGACAGCGCGATCTTGGTTTCGGGTGCGGGTGTCTCGGCCATCGGAACCTGTTCCAGAATGATGAGTTGTTTGATACACCAACAGTCGTGACCGTGGCTAGAAAATGCGCAGCCTCTATGCGAGGGGGCGCCCCCTTTGGAGAATGTTTCTTGGTTGATCTGCCGACCATCGCGCCGTCCGCGCCGGAACTGACGCCGCCGCCGCGCCGCCGCGCCTTTCTTGACATGTGGCTGGTGGATCACGGTTTCATCCGCGACATCTATTGGAATCTGCACCGGGTCAGCGACGATGTCTGGCGCGCCGCGCAGCCCGCGCCGCATCATTTGCGCCGCGCCAGGGATTTGGGCGTCGAGACCGTCCTGAACCTGCGGGGCCGTCGCGATACCTGCGGTGCCTATCAGTTGGAGCGGGAGGCCTGTGCCCGTCTTGGTCTGACCCTGGTCGATTTTCCGATCCGGTCGCGCAGCCCGTTGGAGCGGGAGACCCTGCTGGCGGCGGCGCGCCTGTTCGACGACATCCAACGGCCGGTGTTGCTGCACTGCAAGTCGGGGGCGGATCGCGCCGGATTCATGTCCACCCTGTACCTGTTCCTGCACGAAGGCGTCGCCCTGCGCGAGGCGATGGGGGTGCACCTGTCGTTGGCCTATGGCCATGTGCGGCAGGCGAAGACCGGGGTCATCGACTTCTTCTTCGAAACCTTCCTGGCCGAAACCGACGGTCGCCGTGAAAGTTTCGTGCCGTGGGTGGAAACCGCCTATGACCGCGAGGCACTGGATGCCAGGTTCAAGGAACATTGGCTGGCCGGGATCATCGTCAATAAGATCCTTCGGCGGGAATGATCCACCGGGCGGCATCCGCCGCCTCAGGCCTCGGCGAACACCGCGATCTGGGTGGTCATTTCTCCCTCGGTCAAGGGGTGGTGGTGGCCGCGACCGTGCAGGACGATGTCGGGGTTGATGTGGCCCAGCCGGGTCTGCATCAGAACCGTGCAGTCCATGGACTGTCCGGCCCGCCAGTCGAGCGCGACCACCGCCTTGGCGCTGGCCGGTCCCAGGATGCGGACCACCACCTCCGGCGGAAGACCGCTGCGCACGGCAAGCGCCGCCTTGGCGAAGTCGAGGCGGTTGGCGGTGATCGATCCCTTGACCAGACCTTCGAAAAGCTGGTCGTTGTCGTGCAGGCGGCGTGCCGCCTCCATCTCGTCCTCGATTTCGGAAAGTTCGCACTTTTCGGCGGGGATTGGGTTGGCCGGTTCGCCCAGGCGTTCGTGGACAACGTGGCTGACCGCGGCCAGGGTTTCCTCGCGCAGCTGCGCGCTGTCGTTGCCAAGGAGGTGGACGATCGCCTCGACATCGGCGCTGTCGGCGATGGTTTCGGAGAGCCCGGTGCTAGAGGTTGGCGCGCCGCGCGATCGCGGACAGTGCCCCCGCCATCGGGCTGAAGCGAATGATGTCCATCAGGTCTTCATCGGTCAGCACCGGCGAGAATTCCAAGACCGGGGCGGCGACGATGATTTTAATGTCGCGGGCGAGACGCTGGATCACATCGGGAGGCACGTCGGCTTCGGACTTCAGAGCCTCGGCCAGAACGTGGCGCACCGTGGGCAGTTGGTCGCGGGCCAGCAGCGCCAGGGTGTCGTAGGTCATTTGCCGGATGGTGTCATGCTCGGCGGCGGAGAGGCCCGGGGCCAAGCGGGCGATCTTGCGGGCAAGGTCGGCGCGGACCTCGGCGTTGGCGTCGTGCACCAGCTTGAAATCGGCCTGGCGCGGGGCTTTGGCATTGGCGGCGATGTGACGGCGGACCGTGGGGTCGGGGTCGTTGCTGAGGAAAAACAGGACCTCTGGAACCAGGTCGTCACGGGCGGCCAGCGACCGCCGGACCTCCGGGTCCGGGTGGTTGGCCAAGTGCTTGGCTTCCTCGTAGGTGAAGCCGGCCGGGTCGGAGTCTCCCGACTCCCAAAAAAGGCGCGCCAACAGGCTGTTCATTTCCATGGGTGGAGCTCCTCCCATCGGGGGGGGCTTATGAAATGGCAGGCGCGACACAGCAGGACCCTTTGCCGGGGTGTTTGCCCTGGTACATCGCGGCATCGGCCCGGGACAGCAGGGGATCGATGGACTCGCCGCTATTCGGATCATATATGGCGATGCCCAGCGACATGCTTAAGAGGCGGCCGAGGCTGCCCGAGAATCCTTCCATCGTCGCCCCCTGGGTCAGCAGGCGGCGGGCCTTCGAAATCGCCACGGGTTCGTCGGCGCCATCCATCCAGATCGCGAATTCGTCGCCACCCAGGCGTGCCACCAGATCGGTCGGACGGGTTGCGTTCAGAAGCAGACGCTTGACCTCCATCAGGGCTTCGTCGCCACGTTTATGGCCGTGAACGTCGTTGACCATCTTAAAGTTGTCAAGATCGACGTAAACCAGCGCGGCGCTGCTGCGTTCCAGTTCCTCGATGAAGGCGCGGCGGTTGAACAGGCCGGTCAGTGAGTCGGTGCGCGAAAGCGCCAGAATGCGTTCGCGGTTGCGCTCCCGCGCGATCGCGATGGCGCGTTCGCGGATGTCGGTGATGTCGCGGCAGACACCGCGGGCGCCGGTCCAGTTTGAGGCGTCGTCGTAAAGCGGCAGGGCGGAGACCAGAAGGCAAACGGCGCTGCCATCGGCGCGGCGCATCCAGACCTCGGCATCGGCCAGCGGCTGCCGTGCCGCGAACGGCAGAACGCTGCCGCTGTCCAGGGGCTCGGCCAGAAATTCCTCGGGGCGGCGACCGATCAGTTCGTCGATGCCATAGCCCATCACGCCCTGTGGGCTGACGAAGACCAGGATGCCGTCGGCGTTGGTTTCCCAGGCGAAGGCGGCGGAAACCTCGACCAGGTCCTTGTAGCGTTGCCGCGATTCGATCAGGGAGCGGCGCATGCTGGTGGTCAGGGTGACGTCGCGTCCGACCACCAGAAGCAGGCCGTCCGGTTCGTCGTGCGCCGATGTCGCCGACAGGATCGATAGGTCGAACACGCGCGTCAGGCGCTGGTCTGGGGCGGCCACGGTTCCCGAAACAGCGGCATGATTCCGTCGTGCCGTCGCGATCAGGGCGGCCAGGGTGGTCTGGTCGGCGGCCGAGGGATCCTCGGTCTCGTCGCCGGCCAGCCGTTTCCACGACAGGCGCAGGGCGTCGATGGCTTTCGCGGGCTTGGATGGGCCGCGTGCGGGGTCTGGTGCCTGAGGCACGGGCAGCTCCTTCAAGAGTGCGCGGGTGGGGTTTCCCGCCGGACCGGTTTTAGACTATCGTGTCGGTTCTCGCCATTCCCTACGTATTGTGGGAGCGCCCCGTTTTTCGTCAAGCCCTTAACAAGGATCGTTTTGTGAGCCGGATGCCCATTGTCGCCGAGCCCCATCGCAAAGGGAGCAAAAAAACCGTTCCCATGGCCTTCATGGACGAGGTGCGGATGTGGGTGTTCGACCTGGACAACACCCTTTACCCGCCGACCTCGTCGATTTTCGACCAGATCGACCGCCGGATGACCAGCTACATCGCGCGTTTTCTGGATGTCGATGCCGCCAGCGCCTTCGCGGCGCAGAAGTCGTATTATCGTCGCTATGGAACCTCGCTCAGCGGCCTGATGGCGGAGCACGGCATGGAGCCCGAGGGCTTCTTGGCCTACGTGCACGATATCGATCATTCGGTGATCGTTCCCGATCCAGCGCTGGCCGTCGCGCTGGCGGCGCTGCCCGGACGGCGTGTCGTTTACACCAACGGTTCGGCTAGCCATGCGGAGGCGGTGCTGGCATGCCTGGGCATCGCCGACCTGTTCGAGGCGGTGTTCGATATCCGCGCCGCCGACTATGTGCCGAAGCCGCAGGACGCTTCCTATGACAAGCTGATCGCGCGTCTGAGCTTCGATCCGCGTCATGCCGTCTTGATGGAGGACAGCCTGAAGAACCTGCCGCCAGCGGCGGCGCGCGGTATGAAAACGGTGTGGCTGAGGAACCAACGCCCCACCGCCGGAGCCGATCTTTTCGACCCCGCCGCCTGCGACGCGGTGATCGACGATCTTACCGCCTGGTTGAAGGCGGTGGTCGCCGCGCGCGGCGACGGTTGACAGGGCGTCGGCCTCGTCTAAGTTTCGAAACAGTTTTCCGACCGAGAGGACATGACATGACCACCGCCGCTCTTGCCGCCGCCGTCGAGGCCGCCTGGGACAATCGGGACGCCGTCACCTTGCAGACCCGTGGCGAAGTCCGCGACGCGGTGGAGGCGGCATTGGATCTTCTGGATGCGGGCCAGGTTCGCGTCGCCGAAAAGACCGCGGCGGGCTGGACCGTTCATCAGTGGCTGAAGAAAGCGGTGCTGCTGTCCTTCCGCCTGAACGACATGGCGACGATCCTCGGTGCGCCGGGCAAGGCCTCCTGCTGGTTCGACAAGGTGCCGTCGAAGTTCGAAGGCTGGGACGACGCCCGCTTTCGCGCCGCCGGGTTCCGCGCGGTGCCGGGGTGCGTGGTGCGGCGTTCGGCCTTCGTCGCGCCGGGCGCGGTGCTGATGCCGTGCTTCATCAATCTGGGGGCCCATGTCGGCGAGGGCACCATGGTCGATACCTGGTCCACCGTCGGTTCCTGCGCGCAGATCGGCAGGAACGTCCATCTGTCGGGCGGGGTCGGCATCGGCGGCGTGTTGGAGCCGCTGCAGGCCGGGCCGGTGGTGATCGAGGACAACTGCTTCATCGGCGCCCGTTCGGAGGTCGCCGAGGGCTTCGTCGTCGAGGAAGGGGCGGTGATCTCGATGGGAGTATTCCTGGGGGCCTCGACCAAGGTGGTGGATCGCGCCACCGGCGAAATTCATCGCGGACGCGTTCCCGCCTATTCGGTGGTGGTTCCCGGCGCGCTGCCCGGAAAGCCGTTGCCCGACGGATCTCCGGGGCCTTCGATGGCGTGCGCGGTGATCGTCAAGACCGTCGATCCCGGCACTCGCGCCAAGGTCTCGATCAACGAATTGCTTAGGGATTGACGATGACCGATCCGGTGGAACTTTCCCGCGCCTTGATCCGTTGCCCCTCGGTAACGCCCAAAAGCGCGGGCGTCTTCGAGGTCCTCGCCGACGCCTTGACGCCCATGGGCTTCGCCTGTCGCCGGATGCGCTTTTCCGAGGCGGGGACCCCCGACGTCGATAATCTGGTGGCCAGTATCGGCGCGGGCGGTCGCCACTTCGGCTTCGCCGGGCATCTGGACGTGGTGCCGCCCGGCAACGGTTGGTCGGTGCCGCCCTTCGCCGCCGAGATCCGCGACGGCATGTTGTATGGGCGCGGCGCCGCCGACATGAAGACGGCGGTGGCGGCGTTCACTGCGGCGGCGGGAGATTTTCTGGCGGTGCGCGGGCGGGACTTCGCGGGCCGGATTTCCCTGATCGTTACCGGCGACGAGGAAGGTCCCGGTATCAACGGTACCGTCAAGATCATGCAAAGCCTGAAGGACGAGGGCGCCGTGCCGGATGCCTGCCTGTTGGGAGAACCGACCTGTCCCGACCATTTCGGCGAGGCGATCAAGATCGGGCGGCGTGGCAGCCTGACCGCGTTCATCGCCGTCAGCGGGGTGCAGGGGCACGTCGCCTATCCCGAGCGTGTCGACAACCCGGTGCACCGACTGGTCCGCATTCTGGATGAACTGACCGCGAAAAAGCTGGATGCGGGCGATGCCCACTTTCCGCCCAGTTCCCTGGCGGTGACCACGGTGGACGTCGACAATCCGGCGACCAATCTGATTCCGGCGATGGCGCGCGCCACCGTCAACATTCGCTTCGGCACCGCGCAGGGCGGCGATGCCCTGGCGCGGTGGATCGACGGCGTCGTCGCCCGCCACGCCGATCAGGCGGAGGTGCGCTTCGAACGCGGCGCCGAGCCGTTCTTGACTCCGCCCGCCGCCCTTAGCGATCTGGTGGCGGTGGCGGTCGCCGAGGTGACGGGCGAAAGCCCGGAGTTCAGCACCTCGGGCGGCACCTCGGACGCGCGCTTCATCAAGGACTGTTGCCCGGTGGTGGAGTTCGGTCTGACCGGACGCACCATGCACGCCGTTGACGAGTGCGTCGCGGTGGCCGAGGTGAGGTCCCTGGCGGCGGTTTATGGCCGTGTCCTCGAACGGTTCTTCGCGTCATGAACCGGATCGGCGAGATTTTCAAGAATCTGCACAACGTGTGGGCGGTTCTGCGTTTCGACGCGGAGGCGCCGAAACGCTTCGACAATACGCCGGACGGGGTGTGGCGCTCGTTCCTGGCGGCGGCGGTGGGGCTGCCGATCTACGTCATAGTGCTGAAGGGCAGCTTGGCCGCGATGACGCCGCAGCCGGGGCTGATGCGTTTTTTGCCGCTGATGCTGTTGTATTACGTCATCGAGTGGCTGATCTGGCCGTATCTGATGATCGGCCTTGCCCGTTGGCTGCAGCGCGACCGTTTCTATTGCCGCTATGTCGCCGCCTACAACTGGTTCGCCCTGGCGCAGATGATTTTGATGCTGCCGTATCAAGTCGCCGCGCTGTCGCCCGCCGCGTCGCTGTCGGGGGTGGCCATGGTTGGTCTGTTCGCGACCCTGGCGTTCGCCGTCTACGAATGGTTCATCGCCCGTCATGCCCTGGAAATTTCGTCCCGCGCCGCTGTCGGCGTGGTGATGATGAACTTGCTGGCCGGTCTGGCGCTGTTGCAGATCAAGGCGTTCCAACTGGGGCTTTGATTCTGTCCATGCAAAACGGGCGGCCATCTGGCCGCCCGTTTTTCGTTGTCTCGCGCCGTGTTACTTGACGATGCGGATCAGGACGCGACGGTTGCGCGGTTCCTTCTGCCCGTCGGCGGTCTTGACCGCAAGATCGGACTCGCCGAAGGCGCTGATCGTGATCGCGGATTCCGGCACGCCTTGCTTGGACAGGGCGTCGCCGATGACCTCGGCGCGCAGGGACGACAGACGGTCGTTGTAGCTGGCCTTGCCGGAACGGTCGGCATGGCCGGCCACGTCGGCGCGCGCCGCTTTTTCCTTCTTGAAGGTGGCCGCGGCTTCCTTGATCACCGCCATCGCATCGCCCTGCAACTTCGCCGAATTCAAGGGGAAGTAGACGACGAAGGGCTGCGTCTTCAGGCGTTCGAGGTCGTTCAGGTGCTTGATCGCGTCGTCGAATTTTTTGCGGCAGGCGGCGATGTCGTCGGTCTGCCAGTTTTCTTCCTGTTGTTCCATCCAGCATTCGTAACCGGCCTGCGCGGCGGCCAGCTGCTTCGGCGCGGCGGCCTTGTACTCGGCGTTCAGGAAGTGCACGACTTGGCCACGCGCGGCGGTCAGTTCGGCGATCTTGTCCTTGGGCAGGTCACGATCGCCGACCGCTTCCGGGGCGGGCGGGGTGCCAGCGGCGGCCTGTTTGCCACGCCTGACATAGGCGGCGGTGTCGCGCCAGTCGCACTGGACGCGCTCGTAATCGGCAAGGGCGACGTACTCGTCGCGCAGCGCCTGGTCGAAAGCACCGCCGGAAACCTTCGAGGCCTTAAGCCCTTCGACGTCCCAGGCGCCGCTACAGGCGGAGAGCACGCCCGCCATTCCCGCACAAGACAAAACAGCCAATGATTTGCGCATGACGAATTCCTTCTGATTTCTTTGTCTTTGGGGCGGCCTTCGCGAAAGGTAATGGAACAACCCCGTCGCCGTGATGGCGGACCTGAAACGCATAGAACGAAAACCTAACGCGACTTCAGGATAAAATAAATTATTGTTTGCAAAAAATGCGGTTTTTTCGATGCAGAGGATTGAGTATGAGAAACCATGAACAGTGATTTTGAGACCTCATCCGCTTCGTCGCCGGTTGACGACCGGACCGATCTGATCGGGCTTTCCCGCGACGAGATGACCGCCGCCCTTGCCGGATTGGGCGAAAAACCCTTCCGTACCAAGCAAGTGTGGCATTGGATCTATCACCAGGGGGAAACCGACTTCGCGCGGATGACCTCCCTGGGCAAGCCCCTGCGCGATAAGTTGGCGGCACACTTCAAGGTTGGCCGCCCGCGCGTGGTGACCGAGCAGAACTCTGCCGACGGCACCCGTAAGTGGCTGCTGGAAATGGCCGATGGCAATCAGGTGGAGGCCGTTCACATTCCCGAGGACGATCGCGGCGCGGTCTGCGTCTCCACCCAGGTCGGCTGCACCATGACCTGTCGCTTCTGCCACACCGGTACCCAGACCCTGGTGCGTAACCTGACCGCCAGCGAAATCGTCGGTCAGTTCATGGTGGCCCGGGATTCCTATGGCGAGTGGCCGACCCCCGCCGACGAGACGCGGCATCTCTCCAACGTCGTTCTGATGGGCATGGGCGAGCCGCTGTTGAACTATGACGCGGTGGCGACGGCGATGAAGATCGTGATGGACCCGGAAGGGATCGCCATGTCGAAGCGCCGGGTCACGTTATCGACCTCGGGCTACATCCCGAACATGCGGCGCTGCGCCGAGGAACTGGGGGTAAAGCTGGCGGTGTCGCTGCACGCGCCGACCGACGCGGTGCGCAACGAAATCATGCCGGTCAACCGCAAGTACCCGATCAAGGACCTGATGGCGGCGATGAAGGACTATCAGGAGATCGCCGGTCAGCGCCAATATATCACCATCGAATACCTTCTGTTGAAGGGTGTGAACGATTCTTTGGCCGATGCCCGCGAACTGGTGCGCCTGTTCGACCCCGCCGGAATCGGCGTCAAGTTCAACTTGATTCCCTTCAATCCCTGGCCCGGCGCTCCCTACGAGACTCCCAGCGTCAAGTCGGCGCAGGCCTTTGCCGAGGTGCTAACGGCGGCGGGCTACGCGGCGCCGATTCGGGTGCCGCGCGGTCGCGACATCCTGGCCGCCTGCGGTCAGTTGCGTTCCGCCAGCGAACGCGAGCGGTTGAGCCGCTGGAAGGCGCGGCTGGCGGCGGGGATCGACGACCCGCACGAGGCGCCGGAAAAATCTTAAACGCGCCCTCGGTTTCGGCTTGTCGCGTCGCGCGGGCGTCCTATACTGCCGGTCTTTATCAGCTTGTCCGCGCGTTCCGGGGTCTGGGCCTTGGGGCGGCGGCGGTTTCTTGTTCGACGCGATGCTCAAGGAAAGGCATGCTCATATGACGAACGACGTCAAAAAGGTCGTTCTGGCCTACTCCGGTGGCCTGGATACCTCGATCATTCTGAAGTGGCTGCAAGACGTCTATCGCTGCGAAGTGGTGACGTTCACGGCGGACATTGGTCAGGGCGAGGAACTGGAACCGGCACGACGAAAGGCTGAGATGCTGGGCATCAAGCAGATCTATGTCGATGATCTGCGCGAGGAATTCATCCGCGATTACGTCTTTCCGATGTTCCGCGCCAACGCGCTTTACGAAGGCCAGTATCTGCTGGGAACCTCGATCGCGCGGCCGTTGATCGCCAAACGCCAGATCGAAATCGCGATTGAGACCGACGCCGACGCGGTGTCCCACGGCGCCACCGGCAAGGGCAACGATCAGGTCCGCTTCGAGCTGGGCTATTACGCGTTGAAGCCCGACATCAAGGTGATCGCGCCCTGGCGCGAATGGGATCTGCACTCCCGTACCAAGTTGATCGAATACGCGCGTCTGCACCAGATTCCGATTCCGAAGGACAAGCACGGCGAGGCGCCGTACTCGATGGACGCCAATCTGTTGCACATCTCGTACGAGGGTAAGGCGCTGGAAGATCCGGCGCTGCCGCCGGACGAGGACATGTTCCGCCGCACCGTCAGCCCGGAAAACGCGCCGGATCAGGCCGAGATGATCTCCGTCGAGTTCAAGAACGGCGACGCGGTGGCGGTCAATGGCGTCAAGCTGTCGCCCGCCTCCCTGCTGACCCGCCTGAACGAGCTGGGCGGCAAGCACGGCATCGGGCGCTTGGATCTGGTGGAAAACCGTTATGTTGGCATGAAGTCGCGTGGCGTCTACGAGACCCCCGGCGGCACCATCCTGTGGAAGGCGCATCGCGACATGGAATCGATCACGCTTGATCGCGAGTCGATGCACCTGAAGGACGAACTGATGCCGCGCTACGCCACGCTGATCTATTCCGGCTATTGGTTCAGCCCGGAACGCGAGATACTGCAGGCGGCGATCGATGCGACGCAGAAGCCGGTCAATGGCGTGGTGCGGTTGAAGCTGTACAAGGGCAACGTGGTCACCATGGGACGCGAATCCCCCAACAGTCTGTACGACACCGCCACCGTGACCTTCGAGGAAGACGCTGTTTACGACCAGCATGACGCGGAAGGCTTCATCAAGTTGAACGCCCTGCGTCTGCGTCTGCGGTCCAATGCGTTGAAAGGTCTGTAGGCTCAGGCCCCATTAAATTATTGTCAGGCAGATCGGCGGCTGATTCACTCATGGGAGGGAGGACCCCATCCATGAGTGATCTGTTTTGGTTGTCAGAGAGGCAGTTGGTGAAGATCGAGCCGCATTTCCCGCTATCGCATGGCGTGCTGCGGGTTGATGATCGGCGAGTGATCAGCGGCATCGTTCATGTGATCCGCAACGGCTTACGGTGGCGAGATGCACCACTCGTCTATGGCCCCCACAAAACCCTCTATAATCGTTTCGTTCGCTGGAGCCGACTTGGGGTGTTCAGCCGGATCTTCGCGGCCTTGACGGGAGAGGCTGGCCCTCCAGACCGGTTGATGATCGATGCAACCCACCTGAAAGCTCATCGGACCGCCGCGAGCCTCTATAAAAAGGGGCTCTTCCCCGATGTATCGGACGCACAAAAGGCGGGCTGAACTCCAAGCTTCATGCGGTTTGCGACGGACAAGGAAGGCCCCTCATCCTGCTGCTCAGCGAGGGGCAAATGAGCGATCACAAAGGCGCGATGCTGTTGCTCGACCCATTTCCCAAGGCCAACGTCCTGATCGCCGACAAGGGCTATGACGGTGATCCTCTTCGAGAGGCTTTGACACAGCGAGGGATCGCTACATGCATCCCGCCAATGCGTCATCGCAAAACCCAGCACGCTTACGACAAAATCCTCTATCGCCAGCGTCATAGGATCGAGAACCTCTTCGCTCGCCTCAAGGATTGGCGGTGTATCCACACCCGATATGACCGATGCGCGGATATCTTCTTTGCCGCCGTCATCCTCGCGGTACTCCTCCTCTTCTGGATCGAACCTTAATGAGTCCTGAGCCTAAGGGGCCTTTCCCAATGTTCAGGGCGCCCCCGCCGGCATTCCCGTCGGGGTTGGTGTATTTCCAGGGGGTTCCGGTGAAACGTCCATTGCGCGCTGAAGGCGGCTGCGTTACATATCGCCGGTTCGATTTGCGTTCGAAAGCGCGATGAGCGCGGGTGGAGGGACCTGATGAGCGTGCGGTTGGTTTCGGTGATCCTGGCGGGACTGAGCGTGGCCATGTTCGGCTCTGGCGCGATGGCGGCAGAGGGGCAAACGTCGCGGGCGAATAGAGGCATTGCGTCCGCCGAATGCGGCTGGATTGGCAAGCGCATCATCCAGTTGCTGTCGCGTGACGACGTGGTTTCGGCGGGAGAGTTCCGTCAGTTCTATGTGTCCTTCGGTTGTTCCGAGTCGCATTTGAGCGCCGCATTCGGTTGCGCGATCGAAGGCCCCACCGGTGCCGATGCCGATGCCTGTGCCGCTCGTGCCGAGTGCGTCGATCTGTGCTGGCGGTCTCCCGCCGCGTCGTCCCTCGACAAGGCGCCGCACACGGTCGCGCCGGCAAAGACCCTGGCTCCGTCCAATAAGGGCAAGGTGCAATCGCCGCCGCCGCCGCAACCGCCGAAGAAGCCGACCGAGGCAAAGCCTTTGGCCCTGCCGTCCGGTCCCTACGACAAGAAGCAATAAGGCGCGGGGGGGCGCATTCCCCCTCTTCGACCGCGGGCGGGGCGAAACCGCCCCGGGGTGAAGTTCGGACACGATGAAACGCGTTGTGCTTGCGGCCCTGGTAGCCGCTTTTTTGCATGGTCTGGTCTGGGTCGCGACGCATGAAACCATCGCGCCGCCCGACCTTGAGGACACCATCGATTCGCTGTCCTTCAACAACGCCGCGCCGAAGGATCGCGCCACCCCCTTCTCCCCCGAGGAAATTGCCGCCACCGACCGCGATCTCGCCATTGTCGCCAAGGTCTCTCGTGGCATCCGGCTGTACGCCGCGACCGGCCGGTTCGAGGAAACCCCCCCCTTGGCCCGCAAGCACGGCGTCAAGGTGACGGTCGGCGCATGGTTGGACAAGGACCTGAAATACAACGCCAAGGAAATCGAATCCGCGATCGCGGTGGCCAACCGCAATCCCAACGTCCGCGCCGTCGTGGTCGGCAACGAAGCCCTGCTGCGCGGCGATCTGACTTATGACCAGTTGGTGAGTTATCTTCGCCAGGTGCGCAAAAGGGTCGGTGTGCCGGTTTCCACCGGCGAAATCTGGTATTCCTGGATCGAGCATCCGAAGCTGGCCAACGAGGTCGATTTCATCGCCGCCCACGTTCTTCCCTATTGGGAGGCGGTGCCGCCCAAGGACGCGGTGAAGTTCGCGGTGCAGCGCTACCAGGATTTGAGGAACGCGTTTCCCGGCAAGCGGATCGTGATCGCCGAGTTCGGTTGGCCGAGCCGTGGCTACAACCGTCATTCCGCCGAGCCGGACCCGATCGGTCAGGCGCGTATCCTGCGCGAGTTCCTGGCCGAGGCGAAGGCGCGTGGCATCGAATACAACATTGTCGAGGCCTTTGACCAACCGTGGAAGGTCAACGAAGGCAGCGTCGGCCCCTATTGGGGGATCATCGACGCCGACCGCAATTTCAAGTTCTCGCTTTCCGGAACCGTCGAACGCAGCAACATGGCGCGGCTGGCGGCGGTGGCGCTGATTCTGGGGGCGGCGGTCACGATCTTCGGTCTGCGCCGACGCAACCCTACCTTCGGTCATGCCCTGGCGTTTTCCGCCGCCGCCAATGCCCTGGCCGCGGCGATGGCGCTGGCCGCGATGTATCCGATCGAGAATTACCTGAACTTCGGTTCGGCGCTGGCCTGGGTGATCGGCTTCCTGCTGATGATTCCGTTGTCGATGATGACCCTGGTCAAGGTGCACGAGGTGGCGGAAATCACCCTCGGACGTCGGCCGCAGCGGCTGTGGCGTCCGCTTCCCGATGCGCCGGAACCGGCTCGCTGGCCGATGGTGTCGATTCACATCCCGGTCTATCGCGAGCCGCCGGAAATGCTGGCCCAGACCCTGAACAGCGTCGCCGCCCTCGACTATCCGAATTTCGAGGTCCTGGTGATCGTCAACAACACGCCCGAGGAACACCTTTGGCGGCCGATCGAGGCGCACTGCGCGGCGTTGGGCCCCCGCTTCAAGTTCATCAATTTGCCGAAGGTTTCGGCCTTCAAGGCGGGCGCTCTCAACATGGCGATGCCCCAGGTGGCGCCGGAGGCCGAGATTCTGGCGCTGCTGGATGCCGACTATGTGGTGCATCCGCGTTGGCTGCGGGACTTGGTTCCGGCCTTCGTCGATCCGATGGTGGCGTTGGTGCAGGCGCCGCAGGATCACCGAGACGGCCACGATTCGCTGTTCAAGGAGGTGATGAACAGCGAATACGCCGGGTTCTTCGATATCGGCATGGTGCAGCGGAACGAGGATGACGCGATCATCACCCACGGCACCATGCTGATGATCCGCCGCAAGACCTTCGACGAGGAAGGCGGCTGGGCCACCGATACCATCACCGAGGATACCGAACTGGGTCTGCGTCTGTTGGCGAAGGGCTATCACGCGCACTACACCAATCGTCGCTATGGTTGGGGGATGCTGCCCGACACCTATAAGGCGTTCAAGACGCAGCGCCACCGCTGGGCCTATGGCGCGGTGCAGATCATCCGCAAGCACTGGCGCCTGATGCTGCCCGGTCGTTCGCAACTGACCGGGGCACAACGTTTCCAGTTCGTCACCGGCTGGTCGTACTGGTTGTCGGATGCCTTTGGCGTCGCCGCCGCGATCCTTAACTTGATCTGGGTGCCGGTGATTTTGTTCGTTGGCGTGTTGATTCCGATGCTGCCGTTCACCCTGCCGATCCTGGCGGCGTTCTTCGTCAATCTGTTGCATTGCATGGTGCTGTACGGGACGCGGGTGAAGGTGCCGTTCAGCCAGATCGTCGGCGCCGCGATCGCCGCGATGAGCCTGCAATACACCGTGGCCAGCGCGATGGCGGCGGGGTTCCTGACCGATAACCTGCCATTCCTGCGGACCGACAAGGGCGGTGCTGCGAAACGCAAGGCCGACGAAAATCCGGCGAAGTGGGAAACCATCCTGGGGACCTCGCTGCTGTTCGGATCGATCATCCTGGTGGCCACCAACTTCACCGGCATCACCGAGCTCAATATCTTCGCCGCGACCCTGGCGATTCAGGCGCTGCCGTTCCTCTCCGCGACGGGGCTTGCCTTCCTGGAGCGCCGGATCAGCAGTCGCGCACAACGCCGTGCCGCCGCCGATGCCGCCGCCGCCCCCGCCGAATAACCCCCTGTAACGCCGTCGGTTTGCCCCCATATGTAGGGGAAAGGCGGACAAAAGGGGATGCGATGTCGGTGGCCACGGCGTGGAGCGACGACAGGGATTCCGCAGCGGCCTATGGTCGTCTGCGCGATCGGTTGTCGGGCGATCCCGATTTTTTGATTCTCTATTACACCGAAGACCATGATCCCGCCGCCTTGCGCGCCGGGCTGTCCGGCCTGCCCGTCGCGTCGCGGATGCTGGGTGGGTCCACCAGCCGCAGCCTGATGACCGAGGAAGGGGTGTTTCTGGACGTCCCGGTGATCGGCATGATGGGGGTGCGGAGCGAGGGGGCTCGTTTCGGCGTGGCCTTGTGCAAGAAGTCCAGCGATTCGCGCGCCACCGCGGTTTTGGCGGCGCTGGATGACGCCGGGCGCCCCGGCGAGGTTCCCGATCTGCTGATCCTGTGCTCCACGCCGGGCGGCGAGGAAGAGGCCTTGTCCGGACTCGTCGATGTCCTGGGCGAGAGTATGCCGGTGTTCGGTGGCAGTACCGGCGACAACGACAGCGCGGGTCGTTGGAGCGTGTTCACCCGCGACGATGGTGGTCGGGATGCTCTGACGGTGGCCGTGGTGTTCGCCGACTTCACGATAAATTGCGTCTTCCAGGGAGGATGCGTACCGTCCCGCTTCGGCGGCGTGGTGACGGAAACCGACGGCGCGCGGGCGATTCTTCGCATCGATGGTCAGCCCACCGCCGATGTCTACACCGCTTGGCACGAGGCACAGACGGGCCGCCCCTTGTTCCGCGACCGGACTCTGCAGCAGCGCACCGCGCTGACCCCGTTGGGGCGCGAGGTCGGTGCCGTCGGTGGCTTCGGCGCCTATACGTTGTCGCACATTTGGTCGTTGCGCGACGACGGCGGATTGGAGCTGTTGACCGATGTTAAACCGGCCAGCAGGTGCATCTGATGGTCGGTTCGCGGCGAACCCTGGTGGCGCGCGCGGAACGGACCGTTGAGGCGGCGATCGCCATGCGGCGCGCCGAAGCCCGCACGGACGGAGGGGGCTGATGACGTTTTGCATGGGGCTGGTGCTGGCTCTTGGCGCCGACGACATGCGCGCGGTGCAGGACAGCGTGCGGGTCGCGATGCAGGGTCGGCCATTTCTGGTGGCGTTTACCCTCGGTGAGCAGGGGTGCCTGTTGGAAGACCGCGCGGTTCATGGGAACCTGATGATCTCCTTCCTGATCATCGATGCCTGAGGACGGGAACGCGATGTCGAAGACCGTCGAATTCGACAATCTGTTGGCGGTGTTGCGTGATTTGGTGCCGTTCGAGAGTGCCTTCCTGCTGGCTGCCGGGGGGCGTGGCGGTTATCGCGTGGTGCGTTCGACGGCGCGGCGGTTCCTGGGGGTCAAGTGGCCGTCGCGTGCGGTCCTGAAACGCGTTCTCGATGGCGAGACGGTGGCCTTGTTCGATACCCGCCGGGTTCCCGAGTGGGGCGATCTGCCGCCATCGGTTCTGGCGGCGGTGTGCTCGGCGGTGATGGTGCCGATCCGTTCCGACGCCACGCGCGCCGCGATGGTCTTCGTGCATGCCGTCCCGGTGTTCTTCTCCCCGGCCCATCTGCATCTGCTGAAGCGGTTCTCGCCGCTGATCGATCAGGCGTTGTCCAGTATCGAGGTGCGCGAGCGCCTTGAAACGGAACGCAATCTGTCGGATGCCGCGACCCAGGAAAGGCTGAAGGAAATCCAGGAACGCCGCAAGGCCGAGGCGGAAAGCAAGCGGGTTCACGATTTGATAGCCAGCGCCATCGGGTTTTCGCCGATCTATTTGTGGGAACTGGATGACAAAAAGCGTTACACCTTCGCCGAGGGAACTCAGAAGATTCTGGGGTATGCTCCCGAGGAAGTGATCGGGCGCGAGGTCGCTCCCTGTTTCGACGATTCCGCCGACCCCAATCGCGACACTCTCCAGGATGTCCTGGACCGGCAGCGTCCCTTCGAGAATCTGGTGGCGCATCGCCGTCGCAAGGACAGGCAGTCGCCTGTGGGTGTCGATTAGTGGCAGTCCGGTCACCGATGCCGATGGGCGGTTCGTCGGTTATCGCGGCGCCTCGATGGACGTGACCGAGGCGACCGAGGCCAAACTCAAGCTGGAACAAATGGCGTTGCACGACGCGTTGACCGGTCTGGCCAATCGCCGCAAGTTCCTGATCGTTTCGACGTGGCGCAGGCGCGGTTGGGCCGTCAGGGGCAGCCGGTATCGCTGTTGGCGCTGGACATCGACCATTTTAAACGGGTCAACGACAACTATGGGCGCCCCGCCGGAGACAAAGTGCTGGTGGCGATCGCCCGCGTGTTGGAGAAGAACGTGCGCCGCACCAATCTGGTCGCGCGTTTCGGAGGCGAGGAGTTCATGGTCCTGTTGCCGGACTCACCGGCTTCCGGCGCGATCGAGACGGCGGAGAAACTGCGCGCCGCGCTGGAGGTGGAGCCGATCGTGGTCGAAACCGGCGGCGGCAAGGAAGCCTTGGCGATGACGATCAGCATCGGGGTGGCGACGATGACGCGGGAGGCTCCCTCGTCCTTCGATGATCTGGCCGAGCGCGCCGACCAAGCCCTCTATGCGGCCAAGCTGTCCGGCCGCAACCGCGTCTGCGTCGAGGGGGAGGGGGGCGTTTCCTGAACGCGGGTCAGTCGTCGTCGCCGCCCAGGATCGCGGTGGGGTCGGCGGTGATCGGGCGGTAGATCTCGACTCGGTCGCCCTCGGCGACGGCGGCGTCAAGGGAGAAAACGCGACCGAAGATGCCGACCTTCTGCGTCGTTAAGTCGATTTCCGGAAACTGCGTCAGAACGCCGAAGCGTTCGATCACATCCCTGACCGTGCTGCCGTCGGGGACATCTAGCTTCAGCCAGACCTGGCGGGTTGAGGTGGCGTAGGCGACGCCGACGTGAAGGGCCATGATGGGGCTCCGGGTCAGTGGCAGGCGGCAGCGGCTTTGGTCGGCGCGGCGGCGCGGGCGCGGTTGTCGAACGGGCGCTTCGCCGCCAGCACGAAGCCCAGCACCAGAAAGCCGCCGGGCGGCAGAATCATCAGCAGGAATCCCTTGTGGTCGGGGATCACCGTGGTTTCCAATCCCTTGAATGCCGGACCCAGCATCAGCGAGGCGTTGGCGAACAGGGTGCCGCTGCCAAGAATCTCGCGGATCGCACCGATCACGGTCAGGGTGGCGGTGAAGCCCAACCCCATGCCAAGCCCATCGACGGCACTGTAGAACGGGCCGTTGCGCGACGCGAAGGCCTTGGCGCGGCCAAGGATCACGCAGTTGGTGACGATCAGCGGAATGAACAGGCCCAACACCTTATAGAGTTCATGTCCCCAGGCGTTGATCGCGAGGTCGGCCAGGGCCACGATGCCCGCGATCACCAGGATGAAGGCGGGGATTCGCACCTGCGGCGTGATCATGCCGCGCAACGAGGAAATCGCCAGATTGGTCAGCACCAGAACGGCGGTGGTGGCCAGCCCCATGCCCAGGCCGTTGGTGGCGTGTTCCGGTCAGCGCCAGCAGCGGACACAGCGCCAGCATCTGCGACAGGGTGATGTTGCTGGTCCACAGACCGTCCTTCAGAATGGCGAGGGCGCGGGAGGATTTTCTCATGACATCGCCTTACGACCGGGGGGATGGATTGGGTGGGCTTGCCGTCGGATTCCGGGCGGGCATCCTTGGCTTCGTCCAGCATCCGCGCGCGGTGCGCGGAAAACAGGGAGAGGCCTTCCTTGACCGCCGTCTTTTCTTACCGTCCATTTCGGTTCGGCGGTATTGCTCAGAGAACGGCCCTTGAAGGCCTCGACCCACCTGGTTTTGCGGATATCCACCTTGTCGCCGAGGCCGGGGGTTTCGGTGTGCTGCACCACCCGCGCCCCCAGAATCTCGCCGTCGCGGTCGGGGTCGGCGGTGAACGAATTCATGGCGTTCAGAACCACGGTGGCGGCGCGTGGGTCGGTGCGTTCCAGGATGTCGAAATCGTCGATCGCGTTGACCCCGCGATAGAGGGTCAGGTGATCGGCCCCGACCTTGGCGAGCTCGTGCTGCGCATAGGCGCAGAGAAGGTCAAGCTGGGCATCGAGGGCGTGCGTGGCATAGATCCCGCGCGAACGTTCCTCGACAAAGCGGGCGTCGGCGGCGTCATCGCCCGCGTGCAGGCGCCCCTTGTGAAAACGGGTCAGCAAGCCGAAGCGGCTTTCCACCCAGCCCTTGATCACCGCCGCCTCGCGCCCGTCGGCGTCGAAGAACCAGCCGCGCAGCATGCGGGTGTAGTCGGCCTTGGTGCGGTGGCGCTTGCTCTCGCCGCCCGCGTCCTCGGGCGTTTCCAGGCAGAAGTGCACGGTCATGTAGTCGATGAAGCGTTCCGCCCGCGCCGTCTTCTCCGGCAGGGAGTCGAGCATGGAGAACAGTTCGGCATGGAAGGGGAAGGCCCCGTCCTGCCGCCGGTGGTCCTGAAAGCGCAGGCTGCCCAGCACCACCGGCGGCAGACCGGGGGAACCGGAGGGCGGGACGCTGTCGTTTGCCATACGAAAACCTGGGGGTGTTGTTGCGAACGCGACGTGGCGTCTTTGCTTAAGGAGAAATAAAAATAAAGCGGAATCATGGTGTTGTCGAGAGTCTCGGGATTGGCACAGGCATTGCCGATGTGGGGTCGCTGAAGTTTTGAACATGCGGTCACGAAGCCCGAATGTGGTTTTCCTCAGCCGAGATCACTCGGAACCGTTTGGGACACAAAGGGAGAAAGACCATGGCTTTGCATCAGTGTGCGATTTACGGCAAGGGTGGCATCGGCAAATCGACCACCACCCAGAACCTGGTTTCGGCCTTAGCCGAAATGGAGAAGAAGGTGCTGATCATCGGCTGCGATCCGAAGGCGGATTCGACCCGGCTGATCTACAACTCGCGCAATACCGACCGCGAAGACGAACTGATCATGGAACTGGCCGCCAAGCTGGGGACCCAGATGATTCACTTCGTACCGCGCGACAACATCGTGCAGCGCGCCGAAATCCGCCGCATGACGGTGATCGAATTCGACCCGACCTGCAAGCAGGCGGAGGAATATCGCACCCTGGCGAACAAGATCGTGAACAACAAGAAGTTCGTGATCCCGACTCCGATCGAGATGGAAGAGCTGGAAACCCTGCTGATGGAATTCGGCCTGATGGACGTCGAGGACGAAAGCATCGTCGGCAAGGCCGCCTCCGAGGTTCCCGCCGAATAAGCGTAAATTTCCGTCACCGTTTTTCCCTCACACGTCGAAGGAGTGCCGAATATGGCCGCATTGAAGCGCGAAGAAACCCAGAACCTGATCGCCGAGGTCCTGGCGGTCTATCCCGAAAAGGCGAAGAAGGACCGCGCCAAGCACCTGATGGTCAACGATACATCGTTGGAGTCCACGAAAAAGTGCATCACCTCGAACCGTAAGGCGTTGCCCGGGGTGATGACCATCCGCAGCTGTGCCTACGCCGGTTCGCGCGGCGTGTGCTGGGGTCCGGTCAAGGACGTGATCCACATTTCCCACGGCCCGGTGGGTTGTGGCATGTATTCGACGATGGGGCGCCGTCACTATGCCAAAGGCACCACCGGCGTCGATATCTTCACCACCCTTAATGTCACCTCCGACTTCCAGGAACGCGACATCGTGTTCGGCGGCGACAAGAAGCTGAAGGCGATTATCGACGAACTGGAGAAGCTGTTCCCGCTGACCAAGGGCTATACCATTCAGTCGGAGTGCCCGATCGGCCTGCGCGTCATCGCCCAGGTGCCGGGCGATGGCACCATTGTCGAAATGCAGCGGTCCACCAAGGCCAAGATGAACCTGCTGCACTGCTATCGCTCGATGAACCACGTCTCCTGCCACATGGAAGAAAAGTACGGAATTTCATGGATGGAATACAACCTGTTCGGTCCGACCAAGATCGAAGAGTCCCTATGCGCCATCGCCGAATGCTTCGACGACAAGATCAAGGAAGGCGTCGAACGCACCCTGGAAAAGTACAAGCCGCAGTGGCCGGCGGTGGTGGACAAGTGTCGCCCGCGCCTGGAAGGCAAGACCGTGATGCTGTACGTCGGCGGTTTGCGTCCGCGCCACATCATCGGCGCGTACGAGGATTTGGGCATGAAAGTGGTCGGCACCGGGCACGAATTCGCCCACAACGACGACCACGACCGCACCGTCAAGGAAATGGGCGACGCCACCCTGATCTATGACGACGTCACGGCGTACGAGTTGGACGAGTTCGTCAAAAAGATCAAACCCGACCTGAACGCCTTCATCGCCAACGCCAAGAAGGAAGGCCACGTTCCGCAGGATCTGCCGGTACCGTTCGCCCATACCCCCAGCTTCGTCGGCAGCCATGTCACCGGCTGGGACAACATGATGGAAGGCATCCTGAAAACCTTCACCGCGCAGGCGATGGAGGGCAAGGAACCGGGCGCCAACGGCAAGATCAACATCGTGCCGGGGTTCAAGGCCTATCTTGGCAACTATCGCGTCCTGAGACGGATGATGGAGGATATGGGCGTTCCCTATACCCTTCTTTGCGATCCCAGCGAGGTGCTGGACACCCCCGCCGACGGCGAACACCGGATGTACGCGGGCGGCACCACCCAGTACGAGGTCAAGGACGCGCCGAATGCCATCGATACCCTGCTGCTGCAACCCTGGCAGTTGACCAAGACCCGCAAGGTGGTCAAGGGCCAGTGGAAGCAGCCGGGAACGGCGGTGGACTATCCGTTGGGCTTGGCCGGGACCGATGCCTTTTTGATGGCGGTGTTGGAACTGACCGGTAAGCCGATTGCCGACAGCCTGACCAAGGAACGCGGTCGTCTGGTCAATATGATGACCGACAGCCACCCCTGGCTGCACGGCAAGAAGTTTGCGCTGTGGGGCGATGCCGACTTCGTCCTCGGAATGGTGCGCTTTCTCCTCGAACTGGGGGCGGAACCCACCCACATCCTGTGCGCCCACGCCAACAAGAAGTGGAAAAAGGAAGTCCAAAAGGTGCTGGATGCCTCCCCCTTCGGCGCGTCGGGAAAAATCCATACCGGCTGCGATTTGTGGCACATGCGGTCCCTGGTCTTCACCGACCGACCGGACTTCATGATCGGCAATTCCTATGGCAAGTTCATTCAGCGCGACACCAAGGCGCTGGACCCGGCCTTGGAAGTGCCGCTGATCCGCATCGGCTTCCCGATCTTCGGTCGTCACCATCTGTACCGGGCCACCACCATCGGCCACGAGGGCGGGATGCAGGTGCTGACCACCCTGGTCAACGCGGTTCTGGAACAGTTGGATCAAAAAACGGGCTTGCTGGGCAAAACCGACTTCAACTACGATCTGGTTCGCTAAGGTTTCCGAGGGGCGGCATCGGTCCTGGGGGTCACCCAGGCTCGGGCCGCCCGCCCGGTTTTTTCGGGCGGAAGCGTTTTGGTCCATTCGGAAACCTTGGGAGGCGCAACAATGCCCAGTGTCATGGTGCGGCGGAACGATGCCGGCAAGCTGTTGTTCTATGTCGCGAAAAAGGACCTGGAAGAGATCATCGTCGCCGTTGAGCGGGACACCGCGGACGGATGGGGTGGCGAGGTAACGCTTGGTGATGGCGAGACGTTCTATATCGAACCGATCCGTCCACCGCCGGTTTTTTCCACCACTCTGCGCTTCAAGCGAGTCGACTAAATCCGAAGCCGCCGTGCCGGGCGGCCGAATGTGAACCAAGCCTATCTGCAAGGGAGTATCCGTCGTGGCCATGAAAATCGACAAGGACTGCTGCACCGCCTGTGGCGAGTGCGAAGCCGTCTGTCCGACCGGGGCGATTTCTCCGGCGAAGGGGGTCTACAAGATCAACCCCGACATCTGTACCGAATGCGAATGCGAAGCCGACGAGCCGCAGTGCATGAATACCTGCCCGGATGGCTGCATCGACTATCTGACGGCGTAATGCCCGACAAGGGGACCGGGGCTGCCCGGCCCCCGAACTTGTTCGCAAGCGGAGGTCACTCATGCCCGACATCGTTCCCCCGATCATCGAGGCGATCGCTCTCCGCATCGGCCTTGCCGCCCGCGCCCTTCCGGACGTGGACCCGCCGCGCTTGGTTGAGGTGCTGTTGGACGCCCTGAAGGGGGTGGCGCCGACCCCGTTGAATCTGCAAGGTTTGACGGTTCGCCGTCTGAAAGAGGCGAAGGACGGCGCCCTCTCCGACCAGTCGTCGGAGCAGTTGAAGGAAGCCGTCGCCCACCTGCGCGGCGAGAAGGCGATCATCGAGGTTGCCGACGACCTGCCCACCCCTGCCCCATATGCCGAGGGCGACCTTCCCGGTTCGATCCGCGTCGCGGTCGCCTCCAATGCCGGGGAGTCGTTGGATGGCCACTTCGGCACCTGAACCCGCTTCCTGATTTATCAGGTCTCCCCCGACGAATGCCGCCTTATCGATATTCGCCGCGCCGAGAACAACCGTACCGTCGAGCAGGACAAGAACGACCTCCGCGCCGAACGGATCGCCGATTGCGATCTGCTGTATGTGGTTTCGATCGGCGGACCCGCCGCCGCCAAGGTGGTGCGCCGCGATATCCATCCGGTCAAGAAGCCGGATGGTGGCGAAGCTAAGATTCTGCTAGCCGAATTGCAGGCGGCCCTTGCCGCGCCGCCGCCCTGGCTGGCCAAGGCGATGGGCCTGACCCCGGCGCATGCCTGGGTCGATGCCGATGATTGAACCGCAAACTCTGGTCAAGGCGGTGGAAATCGTCGCCGCCAGCGATGATCGCGCCGTGGAGGTCTTGGCCGCCACCTTGCGCGCCGAGCTGGATATGATCGTTTTCACCTGTTCGGAAGACGATATCTGTGGCGTCAAACCGCTGGCCCAGACCCTGGGCGTCAATCTCTACCTGCTGTCGTCCAATGGCGGTTGCCTCTCCCTCGCCCGCGACCCGGAAATGGCGTTGGGTTTGGTCCTGGCGGAAGTGACGGGCGAGTAAGGGGGGCAAGGCCGGGCCTCGCACCCAGCCGTGTCCCCCCTTCCTTTTCCCGCTTCAATGTCCCCGATCCGAGGGGAAGGGGATGCCGAGGGTGTCGGCGGTGTCTTGTCACGGGGTGACGGTGTCGGCGGTTTCCGCCGCGGCTTCTTCGGCGCCGATCGGAAGCTGGATGATGAAGGTGGTTCCCTCTCCCTCGGTGCTTTCCACCCTCAGGCTGCCGTCGTGCTTGATGGCGACGATGTTGCGGCAGATCGCCAGTCCCTGCCCCGTGCCCTTGCCCACCGGTTTGGTGGTGAAGAACGGATCGAAGATCTTGTCCACGATGGACGCCGGAATGCCGCATCCATCGTCGGATATGCGGATTTCCACCTGATCGGCCTTGGCCCGGCTGGTGATCCGGATGCGTCCGGGCAGTGGCCTGCCCGATGTTTCGATCGCCTGCGCCGCGTTGACGATCAGGTTCAGGAAGACCTGGTTCACCTCCGCCTCGTGGCAGAAGGCCGGGGGCAGGTCTGGCTGCAAGTCGCAATCGACCTCGGCCACGAGTTTCCACGAGTTGCGCAACACCGCCAGGGTGTTCTCGATCGCCTTGTTCAGGTCGGCGGCGGCTCGGTGGGTGCTTCCGGGGTGCGAAAATTCCTTCATGGAACGGACGATGCGTGAAATCTGCTCTATGCCTTCACGGCTTTCCTGGATGGCTGGGGGGACTTCTTTGCACAGATAGGTGAGATCGTCGTCGGACACGGGCAACGGCGCCGTGGCGTCGTTCCGGCCCGATTTGCGACCGGTCTGGAGGTACTGGAGCATCCGACCGACCTCGTCGCTCAGAAAGACCAGCTTGCAGCCTACATACTGTGCCGGTGTGTTGATTTCATGGGTGATGCCTGCCGCCAATTGACCGATGCTGGCTAGCCGTGCGTTTTGCATCAGTTGCTACTGCGCATGTTTCAGCGCCTTGATGTCGCGGAAGGTCACCACCAGGCCTCGTCCGGCCTCGGAATCCTCCAACGGGCTCAGTGTCATGGTGACGTCGAGGACCTCTTCGCGGCCCTTGATGCGGACATCGTCGAATATCTGGCGCCGGCCGTCGTGGAGGGCGTCGCGCCACGGCAATGCTGTGCCGTCCTCCATCCGCATCGTCTCTTCGACGTCGCGGCCTTTGACCGTGGTGATGTCATCCCCGCATTCCAGCATTTCCATGGCCGCCCGGTTGGTGAACAGGATAGTTCCCGCGCTATCCACCATGACGATGCCCTCGACGAGGTTGTCCGAAATGGTCAACAGCCTGTGGCGCGACGATTCCAGGGCAATCTGCATGCGGGCATGGCTGGCCTGGAAGCTCTCGAATCCGATGGCCCCTATCACTATCAGGACCGGGAGTACCCCGGCGATCACCAGGAACAGATACCCCTGGTCGCCGGGATAAAGCAGGAAGGTGCGGTCCAGCCGGTCCAAGCCGTGCGGCAGTAGGAAGGCGCCCAGGCTGGTCAGGTCGATCCAGGCGACAGGGCGGTCGCCGTTGGGGTTGTTCTTGGACAACGGAACCGCCAGGCTCAGGACCCATTAAATTATTGTCAGGCAGATCGGCGGCTGATTCACTCATGGGAGGGAGGACCCCATCCATGAGTGATCTGTTTTGGTTGTCAGAGAGGCAGTTGGCGAAGATCGAGCCGCATTTCCCGCTATCGCATGGCGTGCTGCGGGTTGATGATCGGCGAGTGATCAGCGGCATCGTTCATGTGATCCGCAACGGCTTACGGTGGCGAGATGCACCACCTGTCTATGGCCCCCACAAAACCCTCTATAATCGTTTCGTTCGCTGGAGCCGACTTGGGGTGTTCAGCCGGATCTTCGCGGCCTTGACGGGAGAGGCTGGCCCTCCAGACCGGTTGATGATCGATGCAACCCACCTGAAAGCTCATCGGACCGCCGCGAGCCTCTATAAAAAGGGGCTCTTCCCCGATGTATCGGACGCACAAAAGGCGGGCTGAACTCCAAGCTTCATGCGGTTTGCGACGGACAAGGAAGGCCCCTCATCCTGCTGCTCCAGCGAGGGGCAAATGAGCGATCACAAAGGCGCGATGCTGTTGCTCGACCTATTTCCCAAGGCCAACGTCCTGATCGCCGACAAGGGCTATGACGGTGATCCCCTTCGAGAGGCTTTGACACAGCGAGGGATCGCTACATGCATCCCGCCAATGCGTCATCGCAAAACCCAGTACGCTTACGACAAAACCCTCTATCGCCAGCGTCATAGGATCGAGAACCTCTTCGCTCGCCTCAAGGATTGGCGGCGTATCCACACCCGATATGACCGATGCGCGGATATCTTCTTTGCCGCCGTCATCATCGCGGTACTCCTCCTCTTCTGGATCGAACCTTAATGAGTCCTGGGCCTAGGCGTTCGTTGATGCGTCGGATGACGCCGCCCTTGCCCGCCGCGTCCCAGCCTTCGAAGACGATGATGGCGCGCCGCCCCTCGTGCACGTAGCGCTGTTGCAGCGACAGCAGCTTCAGTTGCAGCGTGTTCAGGTGGCGGGTGTAGGTTTCGACGGTGTCTACCGCGGCCGAAAGGTCAACGTCGGCAAGCTTGGGGGCTTCCCGGGTTTGCCGCTCTTTTTCTTGTCGGACATGGGGTTCCTCGGTCGGTTGCGTCGTTCCGGCGGTTGTTCGCACGGAGCTTTCGGAATTATGCGGCAAGCTGGGGCGAAGTCAAAATCGCGCTGTGAATTTTTCAATTTTCGTCATGATCCTCTGGATTTGCCGGGGTAAGTGTGACAAACACTCAAGGAAGCTGCGGGTGCGGTCGCGACGGTTTTCGCCGGGTTTGGCCACTCCCCAGCCTTTCGTGTGGGATTGCCCCAGGGCTGCCCACCCGTTTAGCGGAAGATAAACGGCGGCGCCTGTTTGGTTTCGGATTTCAATGGTTTTTCGCCAGGGATGACGCCCGTGTCATGTAGCGTCCGGGCGGCGAGCAACGGGAGGATGGACTATGGCGGTACGGGTTGCGATTAACGGCTTTGGCAGGATTGGGCGATTGGTTTTTCGCGCTCTTGTCGAGTCGGGGCGCAAGGATCTTGAGGTCGTGGCGATCAACGATCTTGGTTCCGCCGAGGCCAACGCACACCTCGTCAAGTACGATTCCGTGCATGGGCGTCTGGCCGAGGATGTGTCGGTCGCGGGCGACGTGATGACGGTCGGCGCGCACAAGGTCAAGGTGGTGGCCGAGCGCGATCCGTCAAGGCTGCCGTGGAAAGACCTGGGCATCGATATTTGCCTGGAATGCACCGGCATCTTCACCGACCGCGACAAGGCGAAGGTGCATTTGGCGGCGGGCGCGAAGCGGGTTCTGGTTTCCGCGCCGTCCAATGGTGCCGACCTGACCGTGGTTTATGGCGTCAACCACGACAAGCTGACCAAGGATCACTTGGTGGTTTCCAACGCGTCGTGCACCACCAACTGCCTGGCGCCGGTGGCCTTCGTCCTCAATCAGGAATTCGGCATCGAGCACGGTTTCATGACGACGGTGCACGCCTATACCGGCGATCAGCGGGTCGCCGATACCCTGCACAAGGATCTGCATCGCGCCCGCGCCGCCGCGGTGTCGATGATTCCGACCACTACCGGCGCGGCCAAGGCGGTCGGTCTGGTGCTGCCGGAGTTGAAGGGCAAGCTTGACGGTTCGTCGATCCGCGTGCCGACTCCGAACGTTTCGATGATCGACTTCAAGTGCGTGGTCAAGCGCGCCACCACCGCCGAGGAGGTCAACGCCGCGATCCAGAAGGCCGCCGACGGCAAGTTGAAGGGCATTCTTGGCGTTAATGACCTGCCGTTGGTGTCGATCGATTTCAACCACTGCGCCAACAGTTCGACCTTCGATCTCGGCGAGACCAAGGTGATCGAGGGGACCTTCGTGCGCATGCTGTCCTGGTACGACAACGAGTGGGGTTTCTCGAACCGCATGCTGGATACCGCCGCCGCGATCGCCAAGCTGATCTGACGGCGAAGGGTTTTGAACGGTCGGGGCCGCGTCGGAAGAAGGGCGCGGCCCCGCGCGGTTGTGACGATGGGGACGAACGGAGGGGGAAGGCGATGGCTTTCAAGACGCTCGATGACATCGACGTGCGCGGCAAGCGGGTGTTCGTGCGTGCCGATTTGAACGTGCCGGTGAAGGACGGCGTGGTGACGGACGAAACGCGGATCGAACGGTCCGCGCGGACCATCGCCGAACTTCTGGATAACGGGGCGGCGGTGATCGTCGCGTCCCACTTCGGGCGACCGAAGGGGCGGGATCCGAAAATGTCCTTGAAGCCGGTGGTGGCGCCGTTGTCGGCGGCGCTGGGCGGACGGGCGGTAGGCTTCGCCGCCGATTGCGTCGGGGTCGAGGTCGAGGCGATGGCGGCGGCGCTGCGTCCCGGCGACGTGCTGCTGCTGGAAAACCTGCGCTTCCACGAGGAAGAGGAAGCCAACGACCCGGCCTTTGCCGATGCGCTTTGCCGCCTGGCCGACATCTACATCAATGATGCGTTTTCCACCGCGCATCGGGCGCATGCCTCGACCGAGGCGATGGCGCACCGTTTGCCGTGCGCGGCGGGCCGTTTGATGCTGGCCGAATTGGACGCTCTGGCCGCGGTTCTTGAACGTCCCAGCCGCCCGGTGGTGGCGATCGTTGGCGGCTCCAAGGTCTCGTCCAAGATCGATCTTCTGGGCAACCTTGTCGAGAAGGTGGATGTGCTGGTGATCGGCGGCGCGATGGCCAACACCTTTTTGGCGGCGCACGGCCATGGGGTTGGTAAGTCGTTGTGCGAACACGATATGCTGGACACAGCGCGCGAGGTTCTGAAAATCGCCGCCGACAAGGGGTGCGCGGTGGTGCTGCCGGTCGATGTGGTGGTGGCCGCCGCCTTCGCCGAGGGGTTGCCCGCCACCACCGTCGGGGTCAATGCGGTGCCGTCGGATCAGATGATTCTGGACATCGGGCCGGTTTCGGTGCGCACTGTGGTGAATCGCCTTGCGGAAAGCCGGACCTTGCTGTGGAACGGGCCGTTCGGCGCCTTCGAGATCAGGCCCTTCGACGCCGGGACCAATGGTGTCGCGCGCGGGGCCGCCGACTTGACGGAAAAGGGCGTTCTGGTGTCGGTGGCGGGGGGTGGCGATACCGTCGCAGCCTTGTCGTCCGCCGGGGTGGTGGATGCGCTGACCTATGTTTCGACGGCGGGCGGCGCGTTCCTGGAATGGTTGGAAGGTAAATCGTTGCCGGGGGTTGCCGCCCTCGGTTGAGGGGGCCGCCGCTGGACGCCGCTGGACGCCGCCGAATGCGCCGATCCCGCGGTTACCGTGGTGAGGAAACCGTTGGGCCAGAAGACTCCACGCGATCCGGTCGCCGCCCTGGCGGAACGTCTGGAGGGCACCAATCATCAGCCCCCAGACCTTTCTTGCGACGGACTATCTGAACCATTTCAATGAAGTGGTAATGCTGCTGGGGATGTTGGGCGACGTGCCGGAAATGTTCGAGGACATTGCCGCATGGGCGCCCAAGACCCATGCCGAGCATTTTCGCGACAGCAGCTTTTCCGACCGCGACGTGGCGATCGCCGCCCATGAAATGGCTCCGGCGCGGTATCGCGTTCCCTTCGACGACACCACCGCCCAGGAGAACGAGGTGGTGCGGCGGGCGGTGGTCGCGATTGCCCATGCGATCGAGAATGACGATACGGCGCGCGCCGCGATGTTGGGAGAGAACGCCTCAAGAGTTTTGCAGAAACTGATCGATGTCGCGTCCGGCATCATTCACGGCTCGGAAAAGGGGATGTCCCAGGCGGAAGTCGATATCTTTATCGACGAGCCGTGATCTCGAGGTTAAATAAAACCGCCGGAAAGGCATGTCCCGTGTCATTCTCGGTTGTCGCCGGTTAAGGCTTTGGATACACTGCGGCGAGTGGAGTCTCGGGGCGTGGGGGTTTGCGTCGATGCGGGACTTGCCGATTACGTTATTTCAGGGATACCGACATCGGAGCGGGCGGTACGCTCGGGGATCATACAAAAAAGGTAGTTCGGGACGATGGCCTTCTCGCAAATCCGTGCTTTGTTGATGGGCTCCGCCTTGCTTCTGGGTGGTTGCTCCTTCTCCTCCGATTCCTTGTTCCCGTCGTTGGGAGGAGGGGATTCATCGTCTCCGGATGCTGCCGGGGCGCCTTCGGGTGCCAGAGGGCCGGCCTTGGGGACGACCAGCTTTGAACCCGGACCGGTCACTCCGGGGGCGCCGACCGGCACCTTCGTTGGTCATAAGGTGCAGGCCTTTCGCGGCGATCTGACCGCCTTGAAGGCGATCATCAGCCAGCGTAACGCCGCTTTGCAGACCTTGCGCGCCCAGACCGCGCGGTCGGCGGCCTCCTACCATGAACTGGTTGGCGCCATCAACGCGCGGCTGCAGGTTGGCTCGACTCCCGGCAATCCGATTTTGGTTGCCAACCGGCGCAAGGCGCAGGAGTTGATGAATGGCATGAATGCCGACGTCGCCAAGCTCAGTCAGCTTTCCACCGAGGTTTTCTCGGACTCGGCGATGGCCGCCTATCTTCTGGATTCGGTGCGGGCGTCTTATTCGCTTTCCGGCGCGATCGAGGAAGATCATCGTCAGCTGCGCGTGCTTGAGGACGACACCAACCAGACCGTGGTTCTGATCGAGCGGCTATTGAAGGAGCTCAACGCCGACATCTCGCGGCAGCAGCAATACATCGCCGGCGAACGTTCCAACCTGAACGTCCTTTCCGCCTCGGTGCAGAGCGGCCAGATGTACGGCAACGGGGCTGCCGGATTGTCCGGCCGATCGACCTCCGATGCGACGCCGATGCGCCTGAACACGGCGGATCTGGGCGATCGCCGCCCCCTGGTGGTGATCCGCTTCGACCGAGCCAACGTCTCGTACGAACAGGCGCTCTATCAGGCGCTCAGCCAGACTCTGAACCGTCGTCCGGACGCGCGTTTCGATCTGGTGGCGGTGTCGCCGAACGCGGTGTCGCCGGGACAGACCGCGCTGGGCTCCAACTCGGCTCGCCGCAATGCCGAAAGCGTGATGCGTTCGCTGGCCGGCATGGGGCTGCCTGCGGATCGCGTCGAGTTGTCGGCGATGACCAGCGCCCAGGTGCGTGGCAACGAAGTGCACCTCTACCTGCGTTGAGCCTTTCCCGGCGGCCTTGCCGCGCGGAGACCAAGTTTGAGAACGGTGCCCTTGGGCGCCGTTTTCGTTATGGTGACGGTTTGGGGGGCCGCCCATGGCCGAGAAACACAACCACGGGGGTGGGTGCGTGGCGGACAAGGATTATACCGGCAGCGGGTACATGAGCCTTTCCTGGGACATGTTTCACCGCGATGCCCGCTTTCTGGCGGCGAAGTTGTTGAAACGCGGCCCCTTTGCGGGCATTGTCGCGATCACGCGCGGAGGTTTGGTGCCGGCGGCGGTGGTGGCGCGCGAGCTCAATCTTCGGCTGGTCGATACCCTTTGCATGGCCAGCTACGACGACCGCGTTCAGGGCAGTGGCGCTTCGGTGCTGAAAGTGCCGCCCGGCGATGGTTCCGGCCTGCTGGTGATCGATGATCTGGTGGATTCGGGGCGAACCGGCAAGGCGGTGCGCGATCTTTTGCCAAGGGCTTATTTCGCCACCGTTTATGCCAAGCCGCAGGGCCAGGCGGTGGTGGATGACTTCGTGGTTTCGGTGGATCAGGGAGTCTGGCTGCTGTTCCCCTGGGATGCCGAGATGCAACCCGCGCTACCGCTGGCTGGAGCATAGGAACGGGGGCGGCTCATGAAAAACCGGGCTGACCTTGGGGAAAAGCCGGCCTGGGCGAAGGGAAACAACGAATTCGGCGGCCATATCTGGACGGACAAACCGCCGCATTCGCCAAGGCCGGTCGCCCAGCCTTGGCGGCGAAGGTGCATGGGTTCGCCGTATTGCGCATTGCGATCCGTCAATTTTGATGCCGCTCTTCACGAATTATTTCAATCTTGAAAAATCCGTGAACGTGAACGGAAAAAAGTACTTGCATAGGTTTTGGGGCGTTGGTACATAGGCGCCTCACCGCTTGCGGGGGTGTAGCTCAGCTGGTTAGAGTGCCGGCCTGTCACGCCGGAGGTCGCGGGTTCGAGCCCCGTCACTCCCGCCATTCTTTCCGAAAGGGAAGCCGCCGCGGATGAAAATGAAAAAAGCGGATCGTCATGACGATCCGCTTTTTTTGTCGTTCCGCGAAAGGGGGCGGTCAGGGCGCTTTGCGCACCGCGACGATCTTCTGGTACAGGCCGCCGAAGCTGGTGGATTTGCTCCAGGTGAACTGAGCGCGGCGATCCGGCGTCGCGTAATCGGCGATTTCGTGCTTCCACAGGGCGAAGGTGAAGGGTTCCAGCGTCCACGCGATGAAGGCCATGATCGGCCACAACGGCTGCCACCACGCCATCTTGTGATAATCGATGAAGATCGCCTTGCCGCCCTGATCGACTTCGTCGAGCAGGCGGCCGACGATCGCGGTCTTGTAGTCTTCGGGCACTTCGTGCAGCAGCAGGAAGCTCAGCGCCACGTCGTAGGGCCCCTTGATCGGATCGGCGGCGTTGGCGCGGCGCACGAACAGGTTCTTCAGGCCGTGTTCCTGGCGCTTCTTGCGCACGCCGAACAGCTGGATCGATGAAATGTCGGAGATCGTTACCGGTCCGGGGGCCGCCTTGCGCGCCATGTCGATGCAAAAATGACCGTAGACGCTGGCGGGCATGTAGACGCGGTCGCCGGGCTTGATTTCGTCGAGCACGCTTTTCATCAGGGGCTGGTCCTGGAACCACAGGATCAGGGTGACCACCCACTGGTGATCGAACACCTTGCGCACATGACGCCCGACGTAAGCCCAGGTATAGATTTCGCGCAGGTAGCGGGGAACCGGCAGACGCCAATGTTCGCGCGTCGCATGGGATTCGCGCCCGGCTTCATTCGGCGTGCCGTTTTCCAGCGGACTCGTGACATCGGACAACAGTGGACGGGCGTCCATGGTGGAGAACCTCCTGTCGGGGGACTTTCATGATGGAAGCGGCACGATCCGACCATGCCGCGATGCCCCCCCATGCGGACAGGTGTTTTGCCGTGCAAGCCAGAGCCGCCGATCGAACGTTGAAAAACGTCATGCGACGATGCTCGAAAAAAACTGCACTTTAGTAGCGGTTCAGGCGCGTCGAGGCAAGATTTCTCTTGCGCGGTGTTCGAAGGCCGCGATCATCGCCTCGACATCGTCGGGACCGAAGCGGTTCAGCAATGCCTGAAGCGTGCGCGAACGCATCTCGCACAGGAATTCCATGCTGACGAAGCTTCCCGTCTCCTGTCGGCGGAAACGCCACTGGATGCTCAGGCGGCGAAAAGGCGGGTAGTTGGCGGCGACGTCGATCACCTCGAATGGTTGCAGCGTGGTTACGGTTCGGAAGTTTTGCCGCAAGAATCGCATCCGCACCGTCTGGTCAGTGCCATAGGTGTTATCACCGCGCGCCACGACGCGCGCGGTGATCCAGCCGGGAACGAACTCTGGATAAAGCTCGACGTCGGCGACCAAGTCGAAGACATCCTCGACCGCGAATGGCAGTGGTCTGTGCACGGCGTATCGGAACATCGGCGCCCCCGCGATGTGTCTTTGCCCGCGCCTATCCTGGGCCGGAAGGGTGGGAAACGGCAATCGAAGTTTGCCCGAATGGGCGGGGCGCTCAGGCCGCTTCCCCCGTCGCCCCCCCCGATTCGACCGGCCCGCCGATTTCCTTCGGTGCGGACAAGATGACATCAAGAATGTCATCGGCGGAGCGGGCGCGACCGTTGCGTCCACCGGACGCAGGGGCCTTGGATACGATAAAAATCGGCATGGTCCTGGTCCCCCGTTTATGATTGGCGCCATGGGTGTGGGGTGCCTGGCGTTGATTTCTCCTTGCCGTGGGGCGCGAAAATACCGACATTCCGCCAGACGAAGCGAACCGGGGCGATGCGCTGCCGGATTTTTCAGGATTTTGCGTGCCGATGTCCGATGCGATCGATGCCGTGAACAAGCGGCGGACCTTTGCGATCATTTCCCACCCCGACGCGGGCAAGACGACGCTGACCGAAAAGCTGTTGCTGTTCGGAGGCGCGATCCAGGCCGCCGGGGCGGTCAAGGCGCGCGGCGATGCCAGGCGGGCGCGGTCCGACTGGATGAAGGTGGAACAGGAACGCGGCATCTCGGTCGCGTCCTCGGTGATGACCTTCGACTTCGGCGGTTGCGTCTTCAACCTGCTGGACACCCCGGGTCACGAGGACTTTTCCGAGGACACCTATCGCACCCTGACCGCTGTCGATTCGGCGGTGATGGTGATCGACGCCGCCAAGGGCATCGAGGAACAGACCCGCAAGCTGTTAGAGGTCTGCCGCCTGCGCGATGTGCCGATCATCACCTTCATCAACAAGATGGACCGCGAGGCCCGCGACCCCTTCGACCTGTTGGATGAAATCGAGCAGGCCTTGGCGTTGGATGTGACGCCCGCGTCGTGGCCGATCGGCATGGGGCGCGATTTTCTGGGATGCTATGACTTGTTGCGGGATCGTCTGGCGCTGTTGCATCGCAAGGGGCGCGGCGATCTGCCCGAGGATGGCGAGGTTTGCGAAGGCCTTGAAGACGCCAAGCTGGATGCGTTGCTGCCCGACTACGCCGTCGCCACCCTGCGCGAGCAGGTGGATATGGCGCGCGGTTTGTGTCCGGATTTCAATCTTGAATCCTATCGCGGCGGCCATTTGACGCCGGTCTTCTTTGGTAGCGCCATTAACAATTTCGGGGTGCGCGAGCTTCTTCAGGGGCTGTCCTCCTATGCCCCCAGTCCGCGCCCGCAACCAGCCAGCCCGCGCGCCGTCGATCCGACGGAAGACAAGCTGTCGGGGTTCGTCTTTAAGATTCAGGCGAACATGGATCCCAAGCACCGCGACCGCATCGCCTTCGTCCGCTTGGCCTCCGGCCATTTCCAACGCGGCATGAAGGTTAGGCACGTGCGCTCGGGCAAGACCTTGAACCTGCACAATCCGGTGCTGTTCCTGGCGCAGGACCGCGAACTGGCCGAGGAAGCCTGGGCCGGCGATATCATCGGCATCCCCAATCACGGCAACCTGCGGATCGGCGATGCGATTTCCGAGGGCGAGGATCTGCGCTTCGTCGGCATTCCCAGTTTCGCGTCGGAACTGCTGCAAAAGGTCCGCGCCCTCGACCCCCTGAAGGGCAAGCACCTGGGCCGTGCCTTGCAACAACTGGCGGAGGAAGGCGCGGCGGCGGTGTTCAAGCCACGGATCGGCGCCGACTGGATCGTCGGCGTGGTCGGGCCGTTGCAGTTCGAGGTGATGGCCGACCGCATCCGCACCGAATACGACGTGCCGGTGGCGTTCGAAGCCACGCAGCTTTACACCGCGCGCTGGGTGGCCGCCGACGACCCGCTGTTGATGAAGCGGTTCATCGATGCCAACGGCACGGCGCTGGCAGACGATCATGACGGACATCTGGTGTTCCTGGCGCGCAATGCCTGGCATCTGGGCAAGGCCGAGGAGGAATTTCCGGGGGTCCGCTTTCTCAAGACGAAAGAGACCAACGAATGACCGCCCCGCGCGCGGCGGTGTTGTTGGACCGCGACGGCACGGTCAATGTCGAGCGCAACTACCTGTCCGACCCCGATGGGGTGGAACTGCTGCCTGGCGTCGCCGCCGGGCTGCGCCGTTTGCGGGTGGCGGGCTATGCCCTGGTCGTGTTGACCAACCAGTCGGGGCTGGCGCGCGGTTACTTCATGCCCGCGCGGTTGGAGGAAATCCATGCGCGCCTGCGTGCCTTACTGGCTGCCGAGGGGATCGTCCTGGATGGCATCTACGTTTGTCCGCACGGCCTGGACGATGCCTGCGATTGCCGTAAGCCGTTGCCGGGTCTGGCGTATCGGGCCGCCACCGAGCTTGGCCTCGACCTTTCCCGGAGCGTGATGATCGGCGACAAGGTCACCGACGTCGGCCTGGGCCGTGCGATCGGCGCGCGCACCGTGTTGGTGCGGACCGGCCACGGCGCGGTCGAGGAAGCCGTCGCCGCGCCCCTGGCCGATTTCGTCGCCGACGATCTGGAAAAGGCGGCGGATTGGATCGTTCTGGGCGAAGTGAAGGGCTGACTTCTTCTCCGGATGTGCTATAGCCCGAAGCGGGGAGATACCCGCGCCGGGGTTGGCGCGGTTCGGAGCGGGCTGGCATGGAGACTTGGCATAAGGTTCAAGGACGATGACAACCGACTCCTCTCCCCAGCCGGTCCTGGCGGTATTTTTTGACGCGGTCCGGGATTCCTATCTGATCATTATCACCTTCATCGTGATGTTCACCGGGGTCGGGCAGATGAGCGCCCGGGCCGGCTTGGACGTTATGCAAACCGGCGCGATGACCGCCTTGACCCTGGCCGCTCCGGCGCGGGCGGGGGCGCGGCGATCCCGGTCTATTTTGCGACTCTGCTGGAGAACCAGTGGAAGGATCGCGTGCTGATGCTGAACGCGGCGGCGGGGGCGGTTCTGGCGGTAGCGGTGGCCTTTCTGCTGTCGGTGTGGCGCAAATGGAAACTGCTGGCGACGATCGCCGGCTTGGGGTTCTTCGTTCTGGGCGGCGTGGTTTTCGCGGGCTGAGGCTGGCGCGCGGCGAATCCGGGTTGACACTGTGCGCCGCGCCCGCTTTGCTCCGGTACGAATGGATTTGGGATTTTTGCGATGACAGAGACTTCCGCTCCAGCGATCGTGCCGGTGATTCTTTCCGGCGGCAGCGGCACCCGTTTGTGGCCGTTGTCCCGTGCGGCGTTTCCGAAGCAGTTTCTGGCCCTGGCGGGCGACCGCACGATGATTCAGGACACCGTGGCGCGGGTTCTGGGTGACGGCTTCGCCGCGCCGCTGCTGGTTGGCGGTCGCGAACATCGCTTCCTGCTGGCCGAGCAGATGCGCGGCCTGGGTGTCGTGTCGCGCGCCATTTTGTTGGAGCCGGTGGCCCGCAACACCGCCGCCGCGATTGCCGCCGCCGCCGCCATGGTCGCCGAAACCGATCCCGATGCGCCGTTGCTGGTGCTGCCCTCCGACCATGTGATCGACGATCTGCCCGCCTTTCACGCGGTGGTGGCGAAGGCCTTGCCGCTGGTGCGCGACGGCGCCTTCGTGCTGTTCGGCATCGCCCCCGATCATCCCGCCACCGGTTACGGCTATATTCGCGCCGGTGCGCCGCAAGGCGCGGCCTTCGTGGTCGATCGTTTCGTCGAAAAGCCCGACCTGGCCACCGCTCGGGCCTATCTGGCCGATGGCGGCTATGCCTGGAACAGCGGCATGTTCCTGTTTCGCGCCGATGCGCTTCTGACGGCGATGGAGATTCATGCCCCCGAGATCGCCGCCGCCGCCCGCGCCGCCGCCGTGGCCCGCCGCCGCGATCTGGATTTCGAGCTGTTGGACGAGGCGGCCTTCGCCGCCGCGCCGTCGCTTTCCATCGATGTCGCTGTGATGGAAAAGACCGATCGCGCCCTGGTCATTCCCGCCTCTATCGGGTGGAGCGATATCGGCGTCTTTTCCGCCCTGTGGGAGCGCGCGCCCAAGGACGGCGACGGCAATGCGTTTCTGGGCGATGTCGTCGCCGAAGGCGCGTGCGGCTGCTATATCCGCGCCGGGGAACGTTTGGTGGTGGCGGTCGGGGTCGAGGATCTGGTGATCGCCGAGACCGGCGACGCGGTGCTGGTGGCGACCAAGGATCGGGTGCAGGAGGTCGGCGCGGTGGTCAAGCGGTTGGCCGCCGCCGGACGGTCGGAGGCGGAGCAGCCGCCGCAGGTGCATCGCCCGTGGGGCGCGTTCAAGACCGTGGATGTCGGCGACCGCTTTCACGTCAAGGAAATTACCGTCGCGCCGGGGCGTCGCCTGTCGGTGCAACGGCACCATCACCGGGCCGAACATTGGGTGGTGGTCGAAGGCTCCGCCCGCGTCCTGCGCGGCGAGGAATGGATGATGGTCTACGAGAATCAGTCGGTGTTCATTCCGATCGGCGTCGTCCACTGCCTGGAAAACCCCGGCAAGATCCCTCTGCGCCTAATCGAGGTGCAGTCCGGGGCCTATCTGGGGGAAGACGACATCGTGCGCCTGGACGACGCCTACGGCCGCGCCGCGGACAAGACCTAAGGGGAATGACCATGCCCAGAATCGTCGCCGGTTCGCCCGGCTTGAGCGACTATCTGACCGCCTGCGCCGACGCGATGCGCCGCGCCGTCACCCAGGAGGTGGAGGCCGCCTTCAACCGCGCGGTGGACGCCATCGTCGTGGCGCTGAAGGCGGGCAAGCCGCTGTTGATCTGCGGCAACGGCGGTTCGATGGCCGATGCGCAGCATATCGCGGGAGAATTGGTGGCGCGGTTTTTGTTGAATCGCCGGGCGCTGCCGGTGATCGCCCTGGGTAGCAACGTCGCGACCCTGACCGCTTGGGGAAACGACATCGGATTCTCCAGCGCCTTCGCGCGCGAGGTTGAGGCCTTTGGCCAAGCGGGCGGCGTGCTGTTGGCTATTTCGACCAGCGGCAATTCCGCCAACGTGATGGAGGCGGTCGCCGAGGCCCGTGCAATGGGGATGACGACGGTCGGGCTGACCGGTGGTGCGGGCGGCGAGATGGCGCGGGTTTGCGATATCCTGATTTCCCCGGCGGTGGAGGGAACCCCCACCATCCAGGAAATTCATACGCCGATCTTCCACCTGCTCTGCTGCGAGGTCGAGGCCCGCTGCGCCAGGGCGTAGAACTAGGCCGGGGCGCCGCTCCGAACCCCGCGCAGGGGCTTGGCCCCTGTGCGCCCATTCGTTTTTTCCGCGTAAGCGGCTATCGGCCCTCACGCCGCGCGATGGTTGGATCGCGCTTCGCGCAAAAACCTTAAGGAAAAGGGGGCGCGGTGCGCCTTGGTCCAGGCGTCTTGTTCGGCGAGTTTGCGGTTGGCGGCGTCCAGCATGCGGTCCAGTTCAGCGGGTTGCGGTCCGCCGGTCGTGGCGCGGTTGGCGACGATCGCCACCGGGTTCAGGGTGGCGCGGAATTCCGGTTTGCTCATCGGCAGTTCGCCCGCCTTGTCGTAGTCCTTCACCGCTTCGCGATAGATGCGTTTGGCTTCGGGATAGGGGAAGTCGAGCGGCTTGATGTCGTGCTGTTTGGCGAAGCCGACCACCTCGGAGGCGAAGTGGTGGCCGACCCGGAACGGCAGCGTGTATTTGCGTATCAGGACGTCGGCCAGTTCCTGCGAGGCGGTCCAGTCGCTGTTGAGTTCCTCCAGCGCGCGGTCGGGATTGACCACCAGCGCGTTAAGAATCTTGTCCCAGCCCTTCATGACGCCAATCGCCGCCGCCACCATCGTGGTGTTGTCCTTCGCCGACTTGGGGTCGATCATGCCGGGGGTGATGTTGTGCATGCGCAGGCCCGGCCCCATGCCGAGGTTCATCGCGGTCGAGGCATCGCGGCGGGTATTGTTGAGCAGGCCGGGGTTGCTTTTCTGCGGCATCGCGCTGGAGACATGTGTGGTGCCTTCGCCTTCCTTCAGCAGGATCCAGGGGCGTGGTTGGGCATACTGGGTCATCGTGTCTTTGATGAAATTTCCGGCGCGCAGGGCCATGCTGACGATGATCTGGCCGACCTCGACCGGTTCGTCCATCGACGAGATTTGCGAGGCGTCGCAGGCATTGTCTACGATCGCGGCGAACCCCAGGTAATCGGCCATCCGTTGGCGGTTCAACGGCCAACTGGTGCCATTCAGTACCGTGGTTCCCATAGCGCAGCGGTCGATGCGGGCATGGGCCTCGCGCAGGCGTTGCGCGTCGCGCTCCATCCCGGCGAAGTGGCCCAGCCGTTGGTGGGCATAGCTGTTGGGCTGCGCGGCGACGCCGTTGGTGTAGTTCGGTACGATGGTTTTGGAGTTGTGCTCGGCCAGCCGGATCAGGGACTTCATGGTGGCGGTGTGCTGTTCGGCCAGATTGAGCAGATTTTCGCGCAGGATCGCGGCGCTGTAGGTGGCGTGCATGTCCTGGCTGGAGCGTCCGGCGTGCAGCAACGTCGCTTCGGGTCCGGTGGCCTTGATCAATAGGGGCTCGAACTTGATGACGATGCGCGGACGTTTCGCGCCCGGTTGGTTGCCGTTGCCGATCACCTTGGCGAGGCCCTGTGCGATGCGCGGGGCGAGGGCGGTATCGAGCAGCCCTTCCTCGGTGTTGATCTCCGCGGTAGCCTTGTTGATTTCGCCCAACCAAAAGAATTCATCACGGGCGGCGGATTTCTGTTCCGCGGATGCGGGTGAGGTCATGATCGTTGCGGCCATCGTGGTGGCGATCGAAAAAGCAGTCCATGCACGATGCATCGGCATGATACGTCCTCCTCGGATGAGTGGTTAAACCCCGTCCTCGCGCAACAGCGTCTCGAAATAGGCGATGGTGCGTTGCAGGCCCTCGCGCAGCGGCGCCGCGGGGGTCCAGCCGAGAATCCGTTCGGCCTGGACGATGTCCGGCTTGCGGCATTTCGGGTCGTCGGTGGGCAGCGGCTGGAAGATCAGGGACGAGGACGATCCGATTTCCTCGACGATGATTTCCGCGGTTTCGCGGATGGTGTATTCGCCGGGGTTGCCTAGGTTGATCGGTCCGGTGACGTCGTCGGGGGTTTCCATCAGCCGCAGGATCGCTTCCACCAGATCATCGACATAGCAGAACGATCGCGTCTGGCTGCCGTCGCCGTAGATTGTGATTGGCTGGTTCTTCAGCGCCTGCACGATGAAGTTGGAGATCACGCGTCCGTCGTTGGGATGCATGCGCGGTCCGTAGGTGTTGAAGATGCGCCCCACCTTGATCGGCAGGCGATGCTGTCGCCAATAATCGAAGAACAGGGTCTCGGCGCAGCGCTTGCCCTCGTCGTAACAGGCGCGTGGGCCGATCGGATTGACGTTGCCCCAGTAATCCTCGGTCTGCGGGTGGACCAGGGGGTCGCCGTAGACCTCGCTGGTCGAGGCCTGGAAGATGCGGGCGTTCAGGCGCTTGGCCAATCCCAGCATATTGATGGCGCCGTGCACGCTGGTCTTGGTGGTCTGCACCGGGGCGTGCTGGTAATGCACCGGCGAGGCGGGGCAGGCGAGGTTGAAGATGCGATCGACCTCGACGAACAGGGGAAGGGTGACGTCGTGGCGCATCGCCTCGAAATCCGGGAGGTCCAGCAGGTGGCGGATGTTGTGCCGCGTTCCGGTATAATAGTTATCGACGCACAGAACTTCGTGTCCCTGGGCCAGCAGCCGTTCGCACAGATGGGAGCCCAAGAATCCGGCGCCGCCGGTCACCAGAGTACGCATGTTTCATCCCCGCGTTGCGTCCGCCCGCCGCGGACGCTGAAACCATAGCATCGTCAGCGGGTTGCCGCAAAGCCGGTTACTTGCGCTCATCGACGACGTGACGCAGCAGCTCGGCGAAGGCGGCGAAGCGGGCGATTTCCTCGAAACCCTGGCGGTCGAGAATCAGGCACAGGCCTTCGCCGTCGTCATAGACGTAGAGGTCGTCCTCGGAACGACCGATCACCAGGCGCCCCTGCATCTGGTCGAATTCGGCGTGATAGCTTTCGTTGATTTCCGGCAGGGCGGGGATCAGCGAACGGTCGCGTTCCAACAGGATGTGCTCACTGCCGAAGATCTCGATGCCGTTCCAGACGAAGCCGTTGGCTTCTTGCAGAAAGGCCGCGAAGTCGCCGGGCAGGCAGGGGGAGTCCAGGTCTTCCAGGATGTCGTCGATGACGTTCAGTACGTCCGGGTCGGCCCGGGGCGCGATGAACGGCATCCGGTCTTGCAGGCACAGCAACGTACGCATCGGCATCATCACCTCCTCCGCGAAGACAGTGACCCGGCCAGTATACACCGGTCGGACGTGGCGGTCAGGCAGGGAAACGGGGGTGAATAGAGGGAGGGGGCGTGCGAGGTCTTATCTGTAAATACACGCCACTACAATGCTTACAGAACATGTCATAAGTATGGCAAAATCAATAAATATCAGATGATGTTCAGTAATAAAGCGTCTCGGTTTTAATTGAGTGTACTGATTATGCGTCTGTAATAGTTGTGAAAACAGCGGTGCTCAATAAGAATTAGGATTCTACCCTGGAGCAAGACGTTATGCGCGGTGCGGCGGTGTGGCGGATACCCTGCCTAATCTGATATAGCTGTCGCGTTTCCAAGGAACACGAGAAAAACGGCGCCTTGAGTGCCCGTTGGGGACGACACGCAAGGGAGACGAAAAATGAGAATCGGGTTGATGGGTTTTGGTAAGACCGGACGGGCGGTGTCCTCGGTCCTGTTGGGGGCCGAGAAGACGAAGCTGCAATGGGTGATGCGAAAGTCAACCGCATTGGAACATCGTTCGGTGTCGGAGTTCCTGGGGGTCGCCACCGAGGAACCCGGGCTGATTTATTCGACACGGGAAATGTCGGCCGCCGCCCTGATCGATGCGCACCCCGTCGATGTCATCGTCGATTTCTCGGCGGACGACGGCGTTCTGTACTATGGCGAGGTGGCGGCGGAGCGGGGGATCCCCATCGTCAGCGCAATTTCCATGTACTCTGACGACAGCCTGCGTTACCTGCGCGGCTTGTTGGACCGTACCGCAGTTTTGCATTCGCCCAACATCACGATGGGCGTCAACTTCCTGATCATCGCTGCGGTGCTGGACGTCGATGCGTCCTCGATCAAGACCGTGCGTGCCGGGGGGTCATCGGCACGCATGAAATTCTGTTCGGTTTTCCCTTTCAGACGGTTCGGCTCAAGCACGAATCGATTTCGCGCGAGGCGTTTGGCAGCGGCATAATCTTCGCTCTTGAGAATTTGCCCTTCGGAATCCCGGGCCTCTACACCATGGAGGACCTGATGCGGCCCTATTTCAATCTGAACGCCACGGAAAGCGAATTCGAACAGGCGCACAAGAGGCCGTGGTGGCGGCTTTGGTCGTGAAAAATAGCGATGGGGGATGATTTTCCCCTTCGTTCGTCCCATGATAAACACCAGAGGCAACGGCCAAGGGACGATTTCGCGATGTTCAAACGGTTGCTCGGACTTGGTGTCGGCGCGTTGTCCGCGCTGACGGCGGCCTGCGATGGCGCGCCGATGACGCAAAGCGTCTACATCAAGCCGCAGGGCGTGATGAGCTATTTGCAGTATGCGACGACCGAAGGGCCGATGCTGATGCGGGTCCATGGCAATCCCTTCGTCACCAGCCAGGGATTTTTGGACCAGATCGTCGCGCATGAACTGGAAAGCACCATTACCTACATCCGGGGGGTGCGCCTGACCACCGATCCGGCGCAGGCCTTTCGTCCCGAATACCGGGTGATCGTGGTGCTGGGCGCGGACAAGGCGCTGCACGTCGAGAACGTGTGCGCGGGGGAAGAACCGCGCCTCGACCCCACGGCGGCGCCGTCGCGCATGGTCACCATGTTCTGCCGCAAGGATGAACTGCTGTCCGAGGTGCGGGGGTCGATCGGGGTGTCGGCCTTGCCCGAGGACGAGGGCTTCCGCCGTTGGCTGCGCGAGATCGGACGCCCCCTGTTATTGCCGGGGTAGTTGGGCTCTGGCTGTCCCAGCCGCCGGACGATTAGGTCCGGCCGCCGGGGGACCCGGCCAGAGCGTCGTCTTCCCACCCTCCTTCCGATAACCGATGAGTCCGTGATGACCGGTTGGCCGCGACAGAGCCCCCTGGGCGATGCCGCCCTTTCCATTGAATTCGGCGATGTCATCGACCCCATCGTCAATGCCCGCGTGATGTCTCTTTACGCCGCGTTGGAACAGGCGCGGGCGGAGGGGGCCTTGCCCGGCGTTCTTGAAACCGTGCCGTCGTTCCGGGCGTCGGCGGTGCATTACGACCCCTTGCGGGATTCCCGCGACGATCTTTCGGCGCGGCTGGCGCCGTGGGTCGATGGAGCCCGTGCCGAGGCCTTGAGCGGCCGTGCCTGGGTATTGCCCGCCTGCTATCAAGGGGACTTGGCGCCCGATCTGGCCGAGGTCGCGGCGAATTGGGACAAACGCACCGGTTCGTGCTGGGTAAACACTCCGGCGCGGCGGCGGCGCACGAGGCCTATGAACGTTTGGGCATGGACCTTAGTCCTTTGCAGGCACAGGCGATTCTGGCTCAGGTGCGGAGCTTTGCCATTCGCGCCAAGGCCACCCCCGAGGAAGCCGACCTGTTGCGGTTCTATGGCGCGGTCGGAACCGTGTCCGATGCCGCCGAATAAGGAGGACGCGATGATTGACGACGCCTGGGAAGACGAAATGCGCGATTTGCATGCCGCCGAGGACTTTTTCGAATTCTTCGGCGTTGCCCATGATCCGCGGGTGGTGCGGGTCAATCGGTTGCACATCCTGCAACGATTCCATGATTCCCTGACGCTGGCCGACCTGCCCCCGGAGCCGGAGCGTCGTTTTGCCATTTACGCCGGATTGCTGGCGGCGGCGCATCAGGCCTTTGTCGAATCGACGCCCACCAAGGAAAAGATCTTCCGGGTTTTCCAGTGTCCGCCCGATCAGCCGGCCTTCGTGCCGCTGTCGGCGATTGCACCTCCGTCACTGAAGACAGGGGGCCGGGCATGATGGTGGATGCGCGCTATGACTTTGGCGAAGCGGTGCCGGAGTCCGCCCTCGCACCGCACGAATTGAAGGAGGACGGCGGGCAATGAGCGATTTGCGCGACTATCATGCTTGGAATATCGCCGCGCTGCGTTTTGGCGCGGCGCCGGACGTCCTCTCCCCGGAACAGGCGGCGCGTCTGGACGACGAGGTGACGCGTGCCCTGACGCTGTCCGATTTCGGACGCCGTGTTGTTCGAGGCGATGCAACGTGAGCTGCTGACCCAGGCGGCGCTGGATACGGTGACGGCGCGCGCGACGGCTCCTACCGAAGATGAGGTCTTGGCCTTTTTTGCGGCCAATCCCGATCGTTTTCACCTGCCGGAACGCCGAGTCGTGCGGCACCTCCTGATTACCGTCAATCCCGACTTCCCGGACAACACGGACGAGGCCGCCCATGCCCGCGCCGGTGCCTTGGTCGAGGCCTTGAAGGGCGGCGCGTCGTTCGCCGATCTGGCGGCCCATCATTCCGAATGTCCGACCGCGATGCAGGGCGGTGCCGTCGGCACGGTGCCGCGCGGCGTGTTGTATCCCGAGGTCGAGGCCCTGGCTTTCTCGTTGGCGCCGGGGGGGGCTGGGGCGGTCCGGCGCGGACCGCGCTGGGTTGGCACCTGGTCGCCTGCGACGCGGTGTTGCCGTCCGAGGAAACGGCCTTCGCGGTGGCCGAGCCGGCGATCCGCGCGCACCTGACCAAACAGGCGCGGCGGGCGGCGCAGGTCGATTGGTTGCGTGTCGTGATGAACCGCCCGGTGGTGGTGGTCGCCTGAGTCCACGAAGAAGCATTACGCCCCACGAGAAAACTGCAACAATGGGGTGGAATGGTTCGATCGTGAGGAAGCCGATGACGCCGGATATCGTGTGGTGCACCAGTCTGCCGTCGCGGGATGATCCGGCGGCGCAGGCGTCGCGGGTCGCGTCCTG
>CAXXPK010000005.1:115000-306028 GCA_963678075.2 Rhodospirillaceae bacterium
TCTGGCGGAGCCAACCTTGAAATACCACCCTTTTGGTTCCTGATATCTAACCGCGACCCGTGAACCCGGGTTCGGGACCCTGCGTGGTGGGTAGTTTGACTGGGGCGGTCGCCTCCCAAAGAGTAACGGAGGCGCGCGATGGTGAGCTCAAGCTGGTCGGAAATCAGCTGATGAGTGCAATGGCATAAGCTCGCCTGACTGCGACACCGACGGGTGGAGCAGAGACGAAAGTCGGTCATAGTGATCCGGTGGTCCCGCGTGGAAGGGCCATCGCTCAACGGATAAAAGGTACGCTGGGGATAACAGGCTGATCTCCCCCAAGAGTCCACATCGACGGGGAGGTTTGGCACCTCGATGTCGGCTCATCACATCCTGGGGCTGGAGCAGGTCCCAAGGGTTCGGCTGTTCGCCGATTAAAGTGGTACGTGAGCTGGGTTTAGAACGTCGTGAGACAGTTCGGTCCCTATCTGCCGTGGGTGTAGGATACTTGAGAGGAGCTGTCCCTAGTACGAGAGGACCGGGATGGACGTACCTCTGGTGTACCTGTTGTCGCGCCAGCGGCACCGCAGGGTAGCTAAGTACGGACGGGATAACCGCTGAAAGCATCTAAGCGGGAAGCCTCCCTCAAAACCAGGTATCCCTATCAGAGCCGTGGAAGACCACCACGTTGATAGGCCGGGTGTGAAAGCGCGGCGACGCGTTCAGCTAACCGGTACTAATCGCTCGACTGGCTTCATTATTCCTTGCAGAAACAAGCCCAACCGGGAAACGATCGGACACTTAAACTCTTCTTCATGGGCTTCGATGGCCTGGTGGTTATGGCAAGCGTGCACCATCCGATCCCATCTCGAACTCGACCGTGAAACCGCTTAGCGCTGATGGTACTGCATCTTAAGGTGTGGGAGAGTAAGTCGCTGCCAGGCCTTCCAAGCCCATGACGAAGACGAAAACAAAATCAGACACACGCTCTCTCGCACAACCGCCAAACCAAAAAACGCCCAAAAGCACCGTGCCCTTGGGCGTTTTGGCTTCAACAGACCATACCTTGACGCGGGGTGGAGCAGCCCGGTAGCTCGTCAGGCTCATAACCTGAAGGTCGTCAGTTCAAATCTGGCCCCCGCAACCAAATATAAGCCGACAGATCAATCGTCTAGCGGCTTTTCTGCGCTCTGTTCCGCCGTGAGATCTTACGTTGGGTCAGCGCAGGGTAAGCGTCGACGCGCAATCTTTGTCCATCGGTAACAAGCCCCCGATATCGCTGCTCAACTGCTCAGACGCATCCGGCCCGCCCTGAGCAGAAATACCCCGGAAAAGCCCGGATGCCCGGTCCAAATTCGGGGAGCACGTCACATTGGCAAAGGCTCTACTTTCATCCGGATGAAAGTTCCAGGGCAGGTCAGTAGAAAATTCATGAACATTCGCCTTTAAGGACATTTGAAATTAAATTACTCTGCGTCACCTAGGAGTGAGGTGCTAGCATAACAGCTTGCTCCATAAGCTCTTTCCCATCCAAGATCACCAAGCTCAGATAAGTGAAGGGGGCACGTAGATGGGGTCAAAATCCAGCTTCTTTGGAGCTATTGCTTCCACCTTCTTTGCACTAATTGTTTGTGGATGCACTGCTATCGGCCCGGATTTCCCGAAAGCGGACGCCGGATTTACGCCGAAGGTTACGTATAACATCGACTCTGAAGCCGCATGGACGAAGGTCATTTCCACTCTTGGAGCCAACACCATCCATGTCGAACAAGCCCAGCACGAATCCGGACAGATAAAGACCGGATACATGGAGGGGACGACGACCGTCGGCCTTGTAAACGGATCATCGCGATACATGTATCGCATCTACATTATCCCGGTCGAAAAAACCAAGACCACCATCAACGTGAGTCCAGTTCTTGAGTCGTCCGGCGCTCAATACGCCCAGAATTGGAACGACGTCAGCTCTCAGAATACTGACATCGTCTCGGAGCCACGCTCGTGGCTTTACCAAAAGATCGAAGGATCTCTGTGATTTAAATCCAAGATATGGGAGCCTCTCATGACAAGCTCCCATGCTGATCTACCAGAGACACCCTTGCTGCCAACAAGACAAACTGAGCTGCTGCCGGTTATGTGGACAGGCCGTTAAGCTAATCCCGCCATCCTTTCGAATGCAACCGGGCTGACGTAGCCCAGGGTCGAATGCCGACGGATAACATTGTAAAAGCGTTCGACGTAATCGAACACATCGGCTCTCGCCTGATCCCTCGTCCTGTAGACTTTGCGTGCCGTTCTCTCGGTTTTCAGGGATGAGAAGAAGCTCTCCATGGCGGCATTGTCCCAGACGTTCCCCGATTTGCTCATCGAACAGGTGACGCCGTTATCGGCCATCAGCCGCTGGAACTGTTTGCTGGTATATTGGCTGCCCTGATCGGAGTGGTGCAGCAGGGCGTCCGGCTTGCCGCGCCGCCAGATCGCCATGATGAGAGCATCGGTGACCAACTGTGTGGTCATCTCCGCCTTCATCGACCAGCCGACGACACGGCGCGAGAACAGGTCGATCACCGCCGCCACGTAGAGCCAGCTTTCCGCAGTCCAAATATAGGTGAAGTCGGCGATCCACTTCTGGTTCGGGCGGTCCGCCGTGAATTGCCGATCCAAGACGTTCGGCGCGATCATGTATCTCTGGCCTTCGTCTTTCGGCAAGCCTCGGCGTCGCGGCCTGGCCCGCAAAGCCTGGCCCCGCATCAGCCGCTCGCCCATTGCTTCGCCGGCGCTGCTGCGCCAATCTCAGCTCTGGGCTCCAGTCTCCTGGGGGTCACAGCAGTCCAGATCCCGAGCCGCTTGTGCGATGCTTACCCCGCGCTCCCGTACAAGACGCACTGCCTTAACCTTGAACTCCCGCGTAAATTTTCGTCGTTCCATTGCTTCCTTCGGTCCTTCAAAACACCCCTGGATGAAATGCCAAAGGCAGGCCATAACAGGGAGATGATCGTCCTCGGCATCTCTTTCTCCTCGCGCGATAGTGCCGCCGCCTTGTTGTGCGATGGGGAAATTGTTGTGGCCTCTCAGGAAGAGCGCTTCACCCGCAGGAAGCATGAAGGTGGGTTTCCCTGGCGGAGCATCGCCTATTGCCTCGCGCAAGCAGGGATCAAGGCCGAGAATGTGGACGTCGCCGCGCTTTGTGGCGAGCCAAGCGATCGCGTTCGCGAAGCGCTCGGGGCGATTGATCCTCGTGTCGATTGGTCGTCGAAGCCGATGGTTTTCGAGTCCCATCAGGCTCAAGTCGCAAGCGCGTTCTTTCCGTCGCCCTTCCGGCAGGCAGCGGTGCTGGCGCTTGACGGTGGCGGCGGGCGGGTGGCAACCTCGTTCGCCATTGGTCGCGACAACGCGCTTGATATGCTTCAAGAAATCGACTCCCCCGATTCTCTCGGGTTGCTGTATTCCGCTTTTACGCACCTCATCGGGTTCAAGGCGCATTCGGGAGAATACAAGCTCATGGGGCTGGCCCCCTATGGGGGGCCGAAGCACGTGGGAACCATCCTCGATCACCTAGTCGAGGTCGATGCGAACGGGTGGTTCCGGTTGAACCGGGCCTATTTTCGCGAGGGCTGTGGCCCCGAGTGCGCCGCACAAGACTTTTCCTCTCTGTTCGGCCAGCCACGGCGCCTTCCCGACGCTCCGATGACTCAGTATCACAAGGATCTGGCCTCTTCGATTCAGGCGGTTGCCGAGGAGATCGTCCTCCGTCTCGTTCGCATGGCGCGGCGGGAAACCGGCTTGCGCAATCTGTGTCTGGGGGGCGAGGTGGCGCTCAACGGCGTCGTCAACGGCAAGGTGCTTCGAGACGGCGCATTCGATGATATCTGGATCCAGCCAGCAGCGGGCGAGGCTGGCGGAGCGCTTGGCGCGGCGTTCGCGGCTTGGCACCAAGGCTTAGCCCGGCCACGGGTTATCGATGGCCGCGATCGGATGCGCGGCGCCCGCCTTGGACCCGCGTTTTCCCAGGCGGAGGTCGAAAAGCGCCTGACCGCGGTCGGGGCGAGGTTCTCCGTTCTGGAGGACAGCGTCCTTTTCGAAACCTGCGCGAGGGAACTCGCGGCGGGAAAGACGCTGGGTTGGTTTCAGGGGCGGGCGGAGTTCGGCCCGCGCGCGCTGGGCAATCGCTCGATCCTTGGGGATGCGCGGTCCCCCGTCCTGCGGTCCGATCTCAACCGCAAGGTCAAGCATCGCGAGGCTTTCCGTCCGTTCGCCCCCTCGGTCTTGTGCGAAGACGCGGGCGATTGGTTCCATCTCGACCGCGACAGTCCCTATATGCTGTTGGTTGCCGAGGTCAAACGCCCGGACATCCCGGCGGCTACCCATGTCGATGGGTCGGCCCGTGTGCAGACCGTGAGCGTGGACGACAACCCGCGCTACCATGCACTGATCCGTGCGTTTCAGCGCCGTACCGGCTGCCCGGTGCTGGTGAATACCAGCTTCAACATCCGTGGCGAGCCGATCGTCGGCACGCCTGAGGAAGCGTTCCGCTGCTTCATGGGAACCGAGATCGATGGGCTCGTGATCGAGAATTGCTTCCTCAAGAAGGCGGACCAAGACCCAACACAAGCGGTGGATTACCGAAATACGGTTGAACCGGACTAGCGGGCAGAGGAAATCCGCGATGGAAAGGTATGCAACGGTCTCTTTGGCGCGGGCGGTGCCCCCAGTGCTTGGTTTCGGTGCGTTCCTTAAGGCCACGGTCACTGCGATGCGTGGGCGGGAGGCTTTCGTTTCCACGGTGCTGGGCGATCTTGGTACGCCCCAGACCCTTGCCGCCTATCGCGCGGCGGCGGCGGTCATGCGGGAAAGTCTGGGCGCCGATGCGGCGCTGATGGCTCACGATCTCCACCCGGATTTCGCCTCGACCCGGTTGGCGCAAGATCTGGGAATTCCCACTCTGGCGGTGCAGCACCACCACGCCCACGTTGCGGCGGTAGCGGCCGAGAACGGTCATCTTGCGCCGCTGCTTGGGCTTGCTCTCGACGGCTTCGGCCTCGGCCCTGGCGGCGAGAGTTGGGGGGGCGAACTGCTGGCGGTCAACGGGGCTTCTTTCCGACGGATCGGCCATCTGGCGCATCTGGCCCAGCCGGGTGGCGACGTCGCCGCCCGCGAGCCATGGCGGATGGGCGCGGCGGCCTTGCATCGGCTCGGGCGCGGCGACGAGATTTCCGATCGGTTCGCCGCGCAGCCGCCCGCGGCGATGCTGGAGCGCATTCTCACGCGGGGGGTCAACAGCCCGCCGACCAGCAGCGCCGGAAGACTGTTCGATGCCGCCTGCGGTTTGCTGGGGGTGATTCCGGTGGCCCGTTTCGAAGGCGAGGCGCCGATGGCGCTGGAGGCGATGGTGCGGACGCCGCACGCGTTGGCGGGCGGCTGGACGCTCAAGGACGGAGTGCTGGATTTCTTGCCGTTGCTCGGCCGTTTGTCCGGCATGACGGCGGCGGAGGGGGCGGATGCCTTCCACGGAACGGTGATCGTCGGGCTGGCCGATCTGGCCGCCTGGGGCGCGGCGGAAACCGGTCTTCGCACGGTCGGCTTGAGCGGCGGCTGTTTCCTCAACCGGGTGCTGCGGGAAGGGTTGGTCGCGGCACTGCGGGAGAAGGGATTGACGCCGCTGTCGCACCGGGAACTCTCGCCGGGCGATCCATGCATCAGCTTCGGTCAGGCGTGGGTCGCCGCGCAGGCGGCTGCGGGAAAGGAAAGTTGAAAACGTTGCGAGGGGATTCGATCCCCTCGCGCACCCCATTCCTTTTTTCGCCGCGTTAGCGGCAATCGACTGTCATGCCGCGTGACGGTTTTATCGCGCACCGCGCAAAAACTTTACGAAAGGGGAGCACGAGGGGTCCGCGCCCCCTCGCATCGTTTTGACTTCAGCAGATTCGCGGCAACTGGATTCCGGTCAGCCAATCGAGGATGCGCCGTCCGCCGAACTGGGTTTCCATCACCACCAGATGCGTCGGGTCCTCGACGACACGACCGATGATCGCGGCGTCGCGCCCGAGGGGGTGGCCGCGCATCGCCGCCAGCAGGTCGTCCGCCCGTTCGCTGGGGCAGATGGCGATCAGCTTGCCCTCGTTCGCCGTATAGAGGGGGTCGAGGCCGAGCAGTTCGCAGGCGGCGCGGACCTCGGGCTTCAGCGGAATCGCGTCTTCCGAAATCGACATGCCGACGCCGGACTGGGTGGCGAGTTCGTTGAGGGTGGTGGCAAGGCCGCCGCGCGTCGGGTCGCGTAGGCAGGCGATCTCGGACACCGCCGCCACCATGCGCGCGACCAAGCCGTGCAATGCGGCGGAATCCGAGAGCAGGCTGGTTTCGAAGCCCAGGCTCTCGCGCTGGCTCAGCACCGCGATGCTGTGGTCGCCGAGAGTGCCGTTGACCAGGATCGCGTGACCGGGGCGGGCGCGGTCGCCGCCGACATGGACGTCGGGTGGCACCCGTCCGATTCCGGCGGTGTTGATGAAGACGCCGTCGCCCTTGCCCCTTTCCACCACCTTGGTGTCGCCGGTGACGATCGGCACCCCCGCTTCGCGGCTGGCCCGCGCCATGGAAAGGACGATGCGGCGCAAATCGGTCAGCGGCAGGCCTTCCTCCAGGATGAACCCGCAGGAAAGGGCCACCGGCGTCGCGCCCGCCATGGCGATGTCGTTGACGGTGCCGTGCACCGCCAGCGAGCCGATGTCGCCGCCGGGGAAAAACAGGGGAGAGATGACGTGGCTGTCGGTGGTCATCACCATACGTCCGGCCTCGACGGCGAATTCCGCTTGGTCGTTGCCCTGGCGCAGGAAATCATTGTCGAAGGTGGCGACGAACAGGGCGTCGATCAACTGTGCCATGGCGCGTCCGCCGCTGCCGTGGGAGAGGTCGATACGACCGTTTTCCCAGTCGATCGCCGGTCCGGAGAATCTGCTCATGCCCGTTCCTTCTCGTTCGCGCGGCGGGCGCGGCCATAGGCCCATTCGGCGGCGCAGGCCCCTTCGGAGGAAACCATGCACGCGCCGACCGGGGTGTCGGGGGTGCAGGCCGCGCCGAAAAGGCGGCAGTCGGCGGGGTTGGCGCGGCCGCGCAGAATCTCGGCGCAGGCGCAGGCCGTGTGCGGTTCTTCCGCCGCCGCGGGGGGGGGGGGGGATATCTTTTCGGCATCCCAGGCGGCGAATTCCGGGCGCAGGCGAAGGGCGCTTCGCGGCAGAAAACCCAGGCCGCGCCATTCGAAAGTCTCGCGCGTTTCGAATGTTTGGGCCATCAGGTCGATGGCGATGCGGTTGCCCTCGGCGGTGACGCCACGGCTGAACTGGTTTTCGATCTCGGCGCTGCCCCGGTTGATCTGGCGCACCAGCATCAGGATCGATTGCAGGATGTCGAGGGGTTCGAAGCCCGAAACCACCACCGGCATGGCGTAATCGCGGGGGAAGCGGGCGAAGGCGTCGCTGCCGATCACGGTGGAGACGTGCGCCGGGCCGAGGACGCCGTCGAGGCATGGGCGGCTCCGGTCATCCTCCGGCGTGTCGAAAATGGCGGCGATGGCGGGCGGGGTGAGCACATGGTTGCAGAACACCGCGAAGTTGCTGATGCCGTGTTGCCGCGCATCAAGAAGGACGACGGCGGTGGGCGGCGTGGTGGTTTCGAAGCCGACGGCGAAGAACACCACCCGCCGCCCGGGCAGGGCCTGCGCCAGGGCCAGGGCGTCGGCGGGGGAATAGACAATGCGCACGTCGGCGCCCGCCGCCTTGGCGGTGAGCAGGCTGTCGTGACGGCAACCGGGGATGCGCAGCACGTCGCCGTAGGTGCACAGGGTGACGTCCGTTTGCATGGCGATGGCGATGGCGGCGTCCACGCGGGCGGCGGGCAGTACGCAAACCGGGCAGCCCGGACCGTGCGCCATGCGGAGGACGGGGGGAAGCATCTCTTGGATGGCGTAGCGGGCGATGGCATGGGTGTGGCCGCCGCAGAATTCCATCAGCGTGTAGGTTTGTTCCGGTCGGGCCTCCGCCGCGATGGTGTAGGCAAGGCGGCGCGCCAGATCCCGGTCGCGGAATTTATCGACGAACCGCATCATGCCGGCCTCGTTCCCGGTGCGGCCATTTCCGTCAGAAGGTCAAGCGTGGCGCGGGCTTCCCGTGGGTCAACCTTCGACAGGGCGAAGCCGACGTGGATGATCACGTAGTCGTCGAGCGCCGGCTCCTTGAGCAGGACCACCGAGACTTCCTTGCGCACGCCGTCGTGCTCGGCCAGGGCCATGCCCTGGGGGAGAAGTTCGACAAGGCGCATCGGGATGGCGAGACACACGGGGGACGTCCTTTCCCTCAATGATCGTGATGGTGATGATCGTGGCCGTGATCATGATCGTGGTGATGGTGGTGAGCGTCCCGCGTGGCAGCGGGAAGTTCGCCGTGGCGGCGGGTCACCCAGTCGAGCCAGACGTCCATGCCTTCGCCGGTTTTGGTGGAGACGAGGCTGACCGGCGCGTCGGGGGAGAGCTCGCCGATGGCGCGGCGCGCCCGTTCGGGGTCGAACTCCCCAAGATAGGGAAAAAGATCCGTCTTGGTGATCAGCACATGGTCGGCGATTCGGAACATCACCGGATATTTCTCCGCCTTGTCGTCGCCCTCGGTAACCGACAGCAGCACCACGTTGGCATGCTGGCCGAGGTCGAATTCCGCCGGGCAGACCAAGTTGCCGACATTCTCGATGAACAGGACGTCGATGTCCGCCAGAGGCAGGGTATCGAGGGCGTGGTGAACCATCTGGGCGTCGAGGTGGCAGGCCATGCCGGTGGTGATCTGCACCGCCGGAACCCCCTGGCGGCGGATGCGTTCCGCGTCGTTTTCGGTTTCCAGGTCGCCCTCGATCACCGTGATCTTCAGGTCGTGCGCGGCAAGGGCACGGATCGTCGCCTCCAGCAGGCTGGTCTTGCCGCTGCCCGGCGACGACATCAGGTTGAGGACGAGGACGCGGTTTTCCGCGAAGTGCCGCCGGTTGTGGGCGGCAACGCGGTCGTTTTCCTCCAGCAGGTTCTGCCGTACCGCGATGGTGATGCGGTCCTCCTTGCCGGTTTCGCCGCAGCCGCAGGTAGTGCACATGGATTCACATCCTTTTCTTAGGTCTCGAAACTTTCGATGGAGAGTTCCTGTCCACCGGTGACCGCGATCCGCTGGCCGTCGCAGCGCGGACACCGCAGGCGGAATCCTTGTACTTCGAAGTCTTGGCCGCAATCCTCGCAGTGTCCGTGCGCCGCCACCGGTTCGATCGCCAGTTCGGCGCCCTCGGCGGCGGAGCCTTCGGCGAAGACCTCGAAACAGGCGACCAGGGCCTGCGGCTCCACTGCCCGCAGCCTGCCGATTTTTAAGTTCACCCAGCGGATGCGCGAAACCCCGTGTTCCGCCGCCTGCCGGTCGAGAATCTTCATCAGGCCGAAGACGATCGATGCCTCGTGCATGCGGTTCTCCGCTCCGGTCGCCGACGTTACCGTTCCGTGCAGGAAATGCACGGGTCCATGCTGTTCACGATCAGCGCGATGTCGGCCACCTTGGCGTCGGTCAGCATGATTCCCAGGGTGCCCCAGTTCATGAAGCTGGGGACTCGCCACTTCACCCGTTCCGGATTGAGCGAGCCGTCGGTCTTCACGTAATAGATCAGTTCGCCGCGTGGTGCCTCGCAACGGGCGATCGCCTCTCCGGCGGGAACATGCTGCCGTTCCCTGGGCCCGGTCTCGCCCTCGGGAAGTTGGGCGACGCACTGGCGGACGATGTCGATCGCGGTCTTCGCCTCTTCCAGGCGAAGGGTGGCGCGCGACCAGACGTCGCCGTCGTCGGCGGAATGGACGGGGAAGGCGAGTTTGTCGTAGGTGGAATAGGGCGCCTTTACCCGGATGTCGTAGGCGATGCCGGAGGCGCGGGCGACCGGCCCCACCACGCCGCAGTCGATCGCCGCCGCGTGCGGCAGCACACCGACGCCGCGGGTGCGATCAACGAATGAGCGGTTGGTGCGGTAGTGGACGATGATGTCGTCGAGGATCGGCGACAGCCTTTCCAGTTGCGCTTCAAGATAGGAAAGACCTTCGGCGTCGAGATCGAAGCGCACCCCGCCGATGGCGTTGGCGCCGATTTCCATGCGGTTGCCGAACAGGGTTTCCTTGACATCCTGCATGATCTCGCGGGTTTCCATGACATGCATGAACAGGGAGTCGAACCCCACCAGGTGCGCGGTGATCGCAACGTTGAACAGGTGCGAGGCGACGCGCTTGATTTCGCTGGCCACCACCCGCAGGTACTGGGCGCGTTCCGGTACCTCGATGCCCGCGATCTCCTCGATCGCCATGCAATAGGTTTCCGGGTGGCTGTTGGAGCACAGCGAACAGATGCGTTCGGTCAGGGTGACGTTCTGATAAATCGATCGCTTCGTCGTCAGGTATTCGACGCCGCGATGGGCGTGTCCGGCGGTGATATCGACGGAGCGGATAGTCTCGCCATCGACGTCGATCTTGAAGTACATCGGTTCTTCAAGCGCGACGTGCAGCGGCCCGACCGGAATGGTGTAGGTGGTCATGCTTCGGACTCCTTCCGCTCGATGATCTTTTCCCACAGCGACTTGGTGCTGGCGGCGTTGACCAGGGTCGAGAAGGGGATCAGGCGTTCGAGAACCGACGGTTCGATGGATTCGTCAAGGAACAGGCGGCGCGGGTCGGGGTGGCCCGCGATGCGCAGGTTGTAAATTTCCATCAGCTCCCGCTCCGGCCAGTCGGCGTTGCGGAAGAGCGGCGTGAGGGAGGGGATATCGCCGTCATCGGCGGCCAGAAAGATGCTCAGGCTGAGGGTGAGGCCGTCGAGGTCGAAGTGATAGAGGAGATGATAGGATTTGCCGTCAATCGGCAGCCCGTTCAGGGAGACCGGCGGCGCGGTGTCCTTGGCGGTGTCCTCGTCGTCCTCGTCGGCTTCCGGCGGCTGCGGTTGCAGCGCGCTGATCGTCGATAGCCGCGCGCCCATTTCCTTAAGAAGGGCGGCGGCGGTGGCCAGGTCGGCCTTGTCGGCCAGCTCGCACCAAGCGGTCACCACGCCCTTGGCGTTGGTATCCTGTCTGAAGGCGCAGCCGCCGGGGGTGACCGCTCGCAGGCGGGCTTCCAAGTCGGCGGGACGTTCGCTCATGATGGCAATCCTTTGGTCTTCGCGGCGGCGATTTCGGCCGCCTGTTTGCGGCGGCAGCGCGGGCAGCACTGGCGCAGGCTCTCTACCTCTTCCGCGCTGGGCGCGTAGCCCGCGAACGCCTTGGCGGTGGGGGCGACGGCGACGTAGTCCGCGCCGCAGGCGACGCACTTGGCCGCCGGGATCAACCCGTGCTCCACCATCTTGAATTTATCCTCCTGGGCGTGGGAGAGGTGCCAGTCGGTGGTCATGGTGATCGCATCCTGCGGGCAATAAAAGGCGCAGAGGCCGCAGAAGGTACAGGTGTTGTGCCAGAGAAGGAAGCGTCGGCCCTCGGGCGTGTTGTCGAAGCGGATCGCGCCGCCGATGCAGACCTGTTCGCAGGCGCGGCACGAGGTGCAGCGTGACGCGTCATAGACGACGCGGCCGCGCAGCGCCTTCGGCGTGAAGGTCTCGCCGAAAGGGAAGGGATCGGTCGATGGTCCGGCCAGAAGGTTGCGGATCAAGACCCTGAGAAAACCCATGTCGCTCTCCTACAGCCGCGATTTCCAGATTTCGATCGCCTTGGCCACCCCTTCCAGGATTGCCTGTGGGCGCGGCGGACAGCCGGGAACGTTGACGTCCACCGGCAGGTAGTGGTCGATCGGCCCGCACACCGCATAGCTTTCGCGGAAGATGCCGCCCGAGATCGGACAAATGCCGACCGCGACGGTGACCTTCGGTTCGGGGATTTCCGCGAACAGGCGCAGCACCTTGTCTTTGACCCGGGCGGTCAGGGGGCCGGTGATCAGAACGATGTCGGCGTGGCGGGGACTGCCGCAATACTGGCAGCCCAGGCGCTCCACGTCGTAGCGTGGGATGCAGGCGGTGGTCGCCAATTCTACGTCGCAGCCGTTGCAGGACCCGGCGTTGATGCGATAGAGCCAGGGCGAGCGGCTCGAAAGGGTGCGTATCAGGCTCATGGTCTCCCCCTCACCGGCTCAGGATCGCGGCGGTGACACTGGCGGCAGCCAGCGCCAGGGGCCACTTGAAGAAGAAGCGGAATGCCTGATCGACGCGCATCCGCCCCATCGAGACGCGCAGCACGGTCACCCCGGCCGCCATCGGCAACAGCTTGACCAGGTGGACGAGCAGCGCCGAGGGGTTGGCGGGCGCGGTCGGAAAGAACAGACAGACGCCGAGGTTGAGGACGACCACCGCCTTCAGCGCCGACATCGCCTTGAACAGTCCAAGAGCCGCGCCGGAGTATTCCAGCAGCGGGCCGTCCAGGACCTCGGTTTCCGCCTCGGGTGTGTCGAAGGGGATGGTGCCCAGGTTGGCGGGCAGGAAGGCGGCGAAGGCCAGCAAGGCGGGCCACATCACCGGATCGAAGAGGAAGGCGCCGTGCGTTTGTTGGTGGTGCATGATCTCGGTGAGCGAGAGGGTGATCGCGCCATCCCCGCCGCCCGCGCGGATCCCCGCCGTGACGAGGACAAGGACGATTGGGGTTTCGTAGGCCAGCATCAGCATCATCTCGCGGGAGAAGCCGATCGCGCCGAAGGGCGAGCCCGAGGCCGAACCCGCCAGCATCAGCACCATGCCGGGCACCACCAGCAGATAGAACAGCACCAGCATGTCGCCGAGCATTGGGTCCGGCGCATAGATGCCGGGGATCGGCACCAGCGCCGCCGCCAGCAGCATCGACGCCGCGCCGACCGGCGGCAGGGCGAGGAACAGCGGACGGCAGGACGTGTCGGGGACCGTGGTTTGCTTGCGCGACAGCTTGATCAAGTCGAAGAAGGGCTGCAGCAGGGGCGGCCCCACCCGACGTTGCAGGCGGGCGGCGACGCGACGGTCGATGCCCTTGAGGCCGAGGCCGAGGCCGAGGGCGAAGACGCCTCCCGGGAAGATTGCGACGGACAGCAACAGGGCGAGGGATTCGGGCATGGCGTGTCTCCTCAGCTGCCGCGCTTGGATTGCAGGACCAGACGGATCGCCTTGTCCGCGCTCTCGAACAGGTGGGATGCGCCGATGTGCGCCACCGGAATGTCGATGACGCCGCAGGTATGCAGGCGGGTGGCGACCACCGTGCGTCTGCCGTGTCGCGGTCGCAGGTAAAGGTTCGCCGCTGCGGCGAGGGCCAGGAACAAAAGGGTGATCACGGCGGGATGCCAGCCGTCGGCGCCGGGCAGGCCGCCGAACAGGCTGGCCGCCACCGGCGCGAGGCCAAGCTCCGCCTCGATCGCGGCGACCGGCACCAGCAACAGGCCGGGGAAGATGCCGACGATTATCGAGGCGGCCACCATCGCGCCCATCGGCAGTAGCATCACCCATGGCGCTTCGCGTGCCTCGCTGGCGGCCTCGGATGGCGTGCCAAGGAAGGCGGCGTGAACGAATTTCAGGATCGTGGCCAGGGTGAGCAAGCTGCCGACCATGGCCGAAATGCCGAGCAGGGGGTGCCCGGATTGGAAGCATGCCTGGAAGATCACCCACTTCGAGGAAAAGCCGTTGAGCGGCGGCAGGCCCGCCAGCGACAGCCCGGCGAACAGGAACAGGCCGAAAGTCAGCGGCATCCGCCGTCCCAGGCCGCCAAGAGTATCGAGGCTGGCGGTATGGCACTGCGCCAGGATGCAACCGGCGCCGAGGAAGAGGGTGTTCTTCAGCATCATGTGGTTGGCCAAGTGCATCAGGCCGCCGGCGATGCCAAGATCGGTGCTGAGCGAGATGCCGAGCAGGATGTAGCCGAGTTGGGAGACGGTGCTGTAGATGAGCAGGCGCTTAAGCCCGGTCTGCACCGCGGCCATTGCCCCGGAATAGAGAATGGTGGCGCCGCCGATCACCGCGGCGACGTACATCGGCAGCGGCGTGCCGCCGACCGTGGCCACGCGGGCGAACAGGGCTGCGCCGCCCACCACCGCGCCAAGCTTGAGAATGGCGAACAGGGAGCACTTCAACAGCACCGCCGAGATATAGCCGCTGACCGGGGTGGGCGCGGTGGCCGGGTGCATCTGATAGTCGATGCGCACCGGCAACTGCGCCGCCTTCATCACGAAGCCGAGAAGGATTAGGGCGAGGGCGGGGGCGGTCGCCGCCATCGGCGCGGCCAGGATGGCGCGGCCGATCGCGGCGATGTCGAGCGATCCCGCCCGCACCCCCAACATGGCCAGGGCGGGGAAGATCAGGGAAGCGCCGACGGTGTTGAAGATGAAGTACTTGAAGCCCTCGCGCCGGGCGTCCTCGGTTTCCTCGTGGATGATCGCGAAATAGAGCGGCCAGCTGCTCATCAGTTCCCAGAAGCCGAAGAAGCCGAAGGCATCGCGGCTTCCGGCCAGTCCGATCAGTCCGGCGATCATCAGGCCGAAGGAGGCATAGAAGCGGGGGCGGGCATGGCCGTGGGCAAGGTAGCCGGTGGAATAGGCCATGTTGCCCGCGCCCACCACCGTCACCAAAAGGGCGAACCAGAAGGACAGGTGGTCGTATGCCGTGGCGTGCAGCACGATGACGCCAGCGGTGGCGAGAAGAACGCCGACCGCTAGGCGTCCGGACCAGACGGCGCTCTTTCGCCCGATCAGCAGGACGGCGACGGCGCCCAGGGTGGCGATCGCCGCCTCGGGTGACCAGGACAGCACGACGGCGGGGACCTCGGTCGCGACCATGCCGCCTCGGGCGACCATCTCGGCCACCGCAGGGGCGATCAGGTCAAGCTGGAATTGCGGGGCGATACCGCCCGCGATGATCGCCGCCGCCAGCATCAGCATCGCCGTTAGCATCGAGGCGGGAGCCTCGGTCAGGGCGGGGCCTTCATAGGGGCGGAAGAACAACAGGCGGGCGAGGCGCAGGTAGTAGAAGCAGCCGATCAGGCCGCCGACCAGAATCACCGCGGCCACCGCCATCTGCCCGGCCTGGGCGGCGGCATAGACCAGCAGGAACTTGCTGACGAAACCGGAAAACGGCGGCAACCCCATCAGCGCCAGAACCGCCAGTACGGCGCAGCCGGCGGTCACCGGCATCGCCCGACCGAGACCGGCGAAGTCGGCGATGCGGGTCTTGCCGCTCCGCAGGATCAATGCGCCGACGGCAAGGAACAGGAGGCCCTTCATCGCCGCGTGATTGGTCGCGTGCAGCAGCCCGGCGGTGGCGGCGAGCGAGGTGCCGAGGCCCAGGATCGCGGCGATCTCGCCGATTTGGGCCAGAGAGGAATAGGCGAGCATGCGCTTCGCCTCGGGTTCGAGGAAGGCCATCACCTCGCCGTAAAGCAGGGTGGCGCAGCCAAGGACGACGATGACGGTCTCCAGGCTGACGCCGGAGACGCTGAATCGCGCCACCGCCGCCGCGCCGAAGACCACGTAGAACACCTTGAACAGGCCGAACACCCCGGCCTTGGTGACGAGGCCGGAGAGCAGGGCGGCGACCGGCGACGGCGCGGCATCATAGGCGCCCGGCAGCCATTGATGCACCGGCACGAAAGCCGACTTGACGGCGAAGCCGATGAGGAAACAGGCGAGGATCAAGGCCCCCGCCGCCGGAGCGATCAGGTTGGCATGGGCGGCGACGGCGGAGAAGTCGAGGCCGCCCGACTCGGCATGCAGCAGCAGGATGCCGTAATGCATCGCCTGCGCGCCGGTCACGCACATCAGGAAGTAGACCAGACCGGCCTTGAGCGCCTTTTCGCTCTGCTTGTGAATGACAAGGAGGTACGAGCTCCAGGTCATCAGTTCCCAGAAGGAAAGGAAGGCGCCGAAATCCCGTGCCGTCGTCAGGCCGAGCAGCGAGCCGGTCATCAGGAAAAGAAAGAACCAATATCGGCCGTCGTGCGCCTTGTTGGCCATGTAACCCAGCGAGTAGAGCGTGATTGCGAAGACCATCGCGACGATCATCAAGGCAAAGATGCGGGAGGTCGGATCGATTTCCGGCGTGGTCCAGGCCAGGGCGGCGGTCGCCCCCGCCAGGAGCACGGCGCCCAGGTTGCGATCGTGCGTCGTGAACCGCCTGAGGGCGTGGAGCGCGAACGCGCCGACCCAGGGCACAAGGACGAGGCGCGGCCATGCGGTGGGGGCGAGCTCCGCCTCGGGTGCAATGGCGCCGAGGAGGCTCGCGGTCCATGACGTGACGTGTCCGGGCCAGAGTCCCATGGCGGCGACCGCGATGGCCAGCGCAAGGGTCAGCGGCACCGCGAACGCGGGGGCGCCCGCCGGTTTAAGGTCGTGGCGCGGGGATTCGAACCCGATCCGCTGAACGACGATGACGGCGTAGGCGGCGGAAACCACCGCCGCCAGACCGACGAAAGCGGCCAGGAGCCATTCCCCTTGCCCCGCCGCTTCGGCGAGCACGAGGGAACGGCCAAGCGCGCCACCGAAGGGCGAGTATCCGATCGCCGCGAACAGGCCGAAGCCGAACAGCGTCGCCGGTACCGGCAGACGGCGGCCGCACCCGGCAAGGACGGCCATGGATCGCGAACTGGTGGCGCGGATGAGCCACCAGGCGGAGGCCGCCACGAGACCGTGCGTGGCGATCTGATAGACGAGGGCCGTCAAGGCCCCGGTCGTGCCCGCGATGCCCCCAAGACCGTAGCTGACGAGCGCGAAGCCAAACTCGGCGATGGTCGAGACCGCGATCAGTCGTATCAGCCTCCCGGTGGAGGCAAGCGCGATGCAGCTTCCAAGGAGGAATAACGCAATGCCAATCCAGGCCAATTGATGGGAACCGGAAAACGCGTGGAGGGGCATTGGCCGATGTCTCCGTTATGGGTGGCAAGGCACCGTTTGGTGGCGCAATGGAAGCTGGGGCATAAATTCCAGAAACTTCATTATGCGTGAATAAAACCGGTTTGGCTCGTGGCCGCGCGCCAAGTATATCACGGATATATGATGACGACCCTCGTTTTCCGGGAGACCTTCCCCACGGTTGCGGCGATCTTGTCGTGTCGCGGGCGATTCCTGCGCGCGCTTCGCCGTGAAGCAATCTTCGTGCCGGGGGGTATGGGGATTGGTAACCCGCTTATATGAAACGATAATTCGCGGAATGGCTCCGTCTTGGCGGTGGCGGGTTGTCGCGGATGCGACGGATCGCCGGATCGAAATGTTGGTGTCTGGCGGGGGCTCCCCAAGGCTCATCCAGCGGAAGCCGGAGCCCGAGGCTAAGATTGGCGCAATGGCGTGGGTAAGGCGATGGGCGATCGGGGCCGGATTCTCGCGCTTCGTGCGTGCGCCGGGGAGGGGCGAGGGGTGGTTCCCCCCACGGAAAACGCGGGCATTCGCGAAAGGCGTTGACAAGTGAGGGAGCCGCCCTCTAGGGTAGGTAACTATGCAAGTTCGACCCTGGCGGTTCTTGGCTCGAACGTCTTGTGTGAAAGCGTGGAGGAACCGCAGTTAATGGCCCGCCTTGCGGCATCCCGGATGTGTTCGGGAATGTGATTGCCGCTGGGTCCTATCACCAAGTGACCTTGTGATTTCGTGTCGGTGAAATCCTGAGCTTCGGCGTCGTTGGCCGGTGTTGGGTATTCGTACCCGTCTGTGCGATGCGTTCGGAGCCCGTGCTTCCCCGTAAGGGAGGCCTGCGTCCAGAGGGCGACGGATATGGATTTCGCGTCGGACTTGTTTTCGCGCCGCGGCGTGGGGACCGAGGAAACGGGATCGACCGCTTGGGACATCGGCTCCGCCGTGTTGTCCGGGCTTTTGCTTGAAGTTTCGGCCTATCCGAAGCCGGGCTTGGTGGCGCCCTGCGCGATGGGCGCGCACCGTGACATGGACCTGCAAAGCTTCATGCTCTCCTCGGCCGCGATCGCCCCCGGCCTGTTGGCCTGTGCGCAAGCCGGATTGGTTCATGACGGCGCCCCCGAGGCGATTCTTCCGACCATCCGCTCCATCGGTCGTGCCTTCGATGCGCGGTTGTTGGAAGCCACCCACGGCGTCAATACCCAGCGCGGCGAGGCGCTTTTTCCCGATCCGATCTTTGAAATGGCGGCGCGGATCACGCGTGGCTTGTGCGCCCGCGAACTGGGCGGCTGCGAGCCGTCGGGCGCCCGCACCGCCGGCGAAATTCTTTTCCGCAATCACGGTGTGCTGGGTATTCGCGGCGAGGTCGAATCCGGTTTCCCCACCGTCGCACGGTATGGATTGCCCGCCTTGCGCGCCGCCCTGGCCGAGGGTCACGGCCTCAATCGCTCATTGGTGCACTGCCTGATCGCCAAGGCCGAGCATACCACCGTCCTTTGGCGCAGCGGTCAGGACGGCCTGGTTTTCATGCAGGGCGAGGCGGCGCGCATTCTGGCGCTGGGCGGGGCGCTGACCGATGACGGTCTGGATGAAGTCGCCCGCCTGAACGCTGCGTGCATCGAAAAGAACATCAGCCCGTGGGCGCCGCTGATTTGTTGGCGGTTGCCGTTGGTGTGTATCTGCTGGAACATCGGCGCTTTCCAGAAAGCGCGATGATTAAGCATCAATTGACTGTGCGAAAGAAATTCTAAGTCTTTTACCAGCAATACGGAGGATGAAGCGCACATAGTTACGTACTCTTTGATGTGTTACGCGATAACGGTCGCAATTTCATTTGCCGTTATCGGTATTGTTGTTGCGTTCTCTCGTGCCCTGTCCGGGCATGACGAAGCCGACGCGCAATCAGCCGGGGGAAAAGATATGTTCGAACAACTGATCTACATGTTCCCCGGCATCGGAACCATGTTCGTGCAAGAGCCGATCATCGCGTTTTCGCGGTTGGGCATGATGGGACTTGGTTTCTTCCTGGCCGTCCTGAGCTTCAAGCGCATCCTGGAGCCGTTGATCATGGTGCCGATGGGCATCGGCATGATGTGCGTCAACGGCGGCGAGATGTTTCTGGAAGCCGGCAAGATTGGTACCCTGTTCCTGGACCCGCTGATCGAAGATCCGGCGGCTCTCGTCAACATCATGCAGATCGACTTCCTGCAGCCGATCTATAACTTCACGTTCACCAATTCCCTGGTCGCCTGCATGCTGTTCTTCGGCATCGGCGCGATGTCGGACATTTCCTTCATTCTGGCGCGGCCGTGGGCCAGCATCGTGGTTGCCCTGTTCGCCGAGTTGGGAACCTTCGTCACCCTGGTGATCGGGCACTACTGTGGCTTGAACCCTGGTCAGGCGGCGGCGGTGGCGTCGATCGGCGGCGCCGACGGTCCGATGGTGCTGTTCGCCTCGCTGGTGATGGCGAAGGATCTGTTCGTTCCGATTTCGATCATCGCCTACCTGTATCTGTCGCTGACCCATGCCGGTTATCCCTACCTGATCAGGTGGCTTGTGCCGGAGAAATATCGTGGCCTCGAGACCGAGTTCGAGTTCCCCAACGTCTCGCAGGAAGCGAAGTTCATCTTCACCATCGTAATCGCCGCGCTGCTGTGCCTGTTGTTGCCGGTGGCGGCTCCCCTGATCCTGTCCTTCTTCCTGGGCGTCGCGATCAAGGAAGTGGAGATCGAGCCCTACCAGGAGTTCCTGGAAAAGACCGTGACCTATGCCTCGACCCTGTTCCTGGGGCTGATGTTGGGCGTGCTGTGCGAGGCCGGAACCCTGTTGGACCCGCGCGTCGCCATCCTGTTGGTGTTGGGCATCACCGCGCTGACGGTGTCCGGAATCGGCGGACTTCTGGGCGGTTGGGTGGTTTGGTGGGCGACCAGGCTCAGGACCCATTAAATTATTGTCAGGCAGATCGGCGGCTGATTCACTCATGGGAGGGAGGACCCCATCCATGAGTGATCTGTTTTGGTTGTCAGAGAGGCAGCTGGCGAAGATCGAGCCGCATTTCCCGCTATCGCATGGCGTGCTGCGGGTTGATGATCGGCGAGTGATCAGCGGCATCGTTCATGTGATCCGCAACGGCTTACGGTGGCGAGATGCACCACCTGTCTATGGCCCCCACAAAACCCTCTATAATCGTTTCGTTCGCTGGAGCCGACTTGGGGTGTTCAGCCGGATCTTCGCGGCCTTGACGGGAGAGGCTGGCCCTCCAGACCGGTTGATGATCGATGCAACCCACCTGAAAGCTCATCGGACCGCCGCGAGCCTCTATAAAAAGGGGCTCTTCCCCGATGTATCGGACGCACAAAAGGCGGGCTGAACTCCAAGCTTCATGCGGTTTGCGACGGACAAGGAAGGCCCCTCATCCTGCTGCTCAGCGAGGGGCAAATGAGCGATTACAAAGGCGCGATGCTGTTGCTCGACCTATTTCCCAAGGCCAACGTCCTGATCGCCGACAAGGGCTATGACGGTGATCCCCTTCGAGAGGCTTTGACACAGAGAGGGATCGCTACATGCATCCCGCCAATGCGTCATCGCAAAACCCAGTACGCTTACGACAAAACCTTCTATCGCCAGCGTCATAGGATCGAGAACCTCTTCGCTCGCCTCAAGGATTGGCGGCGTATCCACACCCGATATGACCGATGCGCGGATATCTTCTTTGCCGCCGTCATCATCGCGGTACTCCTCCTCTTCTGGATCGAACCTTAATGAGTCCTGAGCCTAGTGTTCTGCGCCACGTGAGGACGCACGTTGAGCGTCCGTGGTTCCTCGACAAAATCGGCGGCATCGTAGCCGCAGTCGGCACCCAACGTAATTGCGCGCGGTCGGTCGCCCAGGGGCTCGATCATGTCCAGTGCCGCCAACCGTTCAGCGTGACCCGATGCGCGGGTTAGCCGGGTGTCCACGATCAAGCCCGAACGGTTTTCCATCAGCCCATGATCGATAAAGCACAGCTTAGCCTCCATGCCTGCCCCCTTGCGGTAGAGCATGGCATCGGGATCGGTGGTGCTCTTGTGAGTATCGTTGGATCGTTTCTCGCCGCGAAAATCGACCGAGGGGTTGCGACCACCGCCTTCACCGCCATCGCCCTCAGCGGCCTTCGGTCTGAAGCTCTTCATTGAGGCCCACGCTTCGATCAGCGTGCCGTCGACGCTGAAATGCTCGCTCGACAGTAGCCGTTTGATCCGGGGTTGGACCAACACTGCCGCCAGGAATTTTGCGGCGATGTCCCCTTCCAGCAGCCGGTCGCGGTTCTTGGAGAATGTGGAATGGTCCCAGGCCGGGTCATCTACCCCGAGACCGACGAACCAACGGAACAGCAGGTCAAAGTCCAGGCGCTCCATCAATTGGCGTTCCGAACGGATCGAGTAGAACACCTGCAACAGCATGGCCCGCAGCAGCTTCTCCGGTGGAACCGACGGCCGACCCATTCCCGAGTAGAGCGCTGCAAAGTCGCCCGACAACGCCGCTAGTGCCGTATTGGTCATCTCCCGGATCGTCCGCAGCGGGTGGTCCATGCGCACCCGCGTCTCCAGGTCAACGCAGGAGAACAAGTCTCCAGATCGCTTGTCTGTCCCGTGCATCATTCCCTCAGCAACAAGCCACTACCGAGATTGAATTATGCCGATACCAGCCATGCCACCGATTTTTCAATACCCTGCTAGGGATGTCTCCGCCGCCGCCCGGGGTTTGGCTTCGGGCGGCGTGGGGTAGAGGAAATCATGGCAGAAGTGTCTGATCCGCGCGTCGTCGCGGCCTTGATCGCCGCAGTCAAGCAGATCGAGGCGGCCATCGCCGACACCGAAAAGGGCGTCAACCGCATCCTCGGTTTGGTCGCGCTTCTGATGGAGCGCGCCGACAAGGACGGCTATCTGAAGCTGGAAGGAATCATGGAGGCGTGCTCCTTCCAGGATCTCAGCGGGCAGAAGCTGCGCAAGATCGAGCGTCTGCTCGAACACCTGCAAACCAAGGCGATCATCAAGGTTCCGGGCACCGTCGATCTTGCCAAGGCGCAGGCGACGCGGCGGGTTTGTGCACGCGCCCCCTTGCTTTTTATCCAGACTTCCGTTAGGAAACCCCCTTTCCGGGGTATAGTTCTTCGGATCAATGGCGGAACGGGCGCGTCGCGACAGCGACAAAGGGCATGCCTGCTCGCTGAGAACCAACACCGGGCCAAGCCTTTCGGGTGCGGCCGAAACCAAAAAAGGACGTTGAAATGCCCAAGTTGAAAACCAAAAGCGCGGTGAAGAAGCGGTTTCGCCTCACCGGCACCGGCAAGGTTCGGGCGAACGTGGCCTACAAGCGTCACGGCCTGGCGAAGCGCCCGCAGCAGATGAAGCGGCAGGCGCGCGGCACTTTCATCCTGACGAGCGCGGATGCCGTGATCGTCAAGAAGTTCATGCCTTATGCGTGATCGAACCGGACCGGGAGATTCAATAAATGGCACGAGTTAAACGCGGCGTAACCACCCACGCCCGCCACAAGAAGATCATCAAGCTGGCGAAGGGCTACCAACGCCGGAACAAGAATTGCTTCCGCATCGCGATCGAGAAGGTCGAAAAGGCGCTGCAATACGCCTATCGCGACCGCCGCGCGAAGAAGCGGAATTTCCGTGGGCTGTGGATCCAGCGGATCAACGCGGGTGTGCGGCAGCACGGCATGGTCTATTCGCGCTTCATCGACGGCCTGAACAAGGCTGGGATCGCGCTCGATCGTAAGGTCCTGGCCGACCTTGCGGTGCGCGAGCCGGAAGCGTTTGCTGCCTTGGTCGGCCAGGCCAAGGCGGCTTTGGAACGGGCGGCCTGATCCTTCATCTGAAGGCAGGCGACCGGTTCACGGAAGCGGTTTGGCTGAGGGCCGTCCCCCAGGACGGCCCTTTTTTGCGTGTGGTGTGGGCGGGACGATATCGAGGCGGGTGACATATGGACGATCCGGCGAGTTTGCGTGACGAGGTGCTGGCGGCCGTGGCCGTGGCCGGGACCTTGCCTGATCTGGACGAGGTTCGGGTCTCGGCGCTGGGCAAGAAGGGCCGCCTGACCGGCCTGATGAAGGAACTGGGCGCCCTGGACGCCGAAGCCCGACGGCAGCGCGGCCAAGCCCTGAACGTGGTCAAGGACGAGGTCGCGGCGGCGATCGAGGCGCGCAAATCCGCGATGGAGGATGCCGCGCTGAACGCCCGTCTGGCGCAGGAGTCCGCCGACGTCACCCTGTCCTCCCGTCCCGACGCGGGCGGCATGATTCATCCGATCAGCCAGACCATGGACGAGGTCATCGCGATCTTCGCGCAGATGGGCTTCGCGGTGGCCGAAGGGCCGGAGATCGAGGACGACTTCCATAACTTCACCGCCCTGAACATTCCGCCGGAACATCCCGCCCGGCAGATGCATGATACCTTCTATCTGCCGCAGCAGGCGGATGGGTCGCGCTTCGTTCTGCGCACCCATACCTCGCCGGTGCAGATTCGCACCATGCAGACGCAGACGCCGCCGATTCGCATCGTCGCGCCGGGCCGTACCTATCGCTGCGACTCGGACATGACGCACACCCCGATGTTTCACCAGATCGAAGGCCTGGTGATCGACAAGGCGACCCACTTCGGCCACCTGAAGGGCTGCCTGATCGAATTCATCGAAACCTATTTCGAGCTTTCCGATGTGCCGGTGCGGTTTCGCCCGTCGTTCTTCCCGTTCACCGAGCCATCGGCGGAGGTCGATATCGGTTGCTCCCGCAAGGGTGGCGAACTGACCATCGGCGCGGGCGACGGCTGGCTGGAAATCCTGGGCTGCGGCATGGTGCATCCCAACGTTCTCACCGCCTGCGGTCTGGACCCCAACGAATACCAGGGCTTCGCCTTCGGCATGGGGATCGAACGCATCGCCATGCTGAAATACGGCATTCCCGATTTACGGACCTTCTTCGACGCGGATTTGCGTTGGTTGAAACATTACGGCTTCGTGCCGCTTGATCTGCCGACCGTGACCGGAGGACTCAGCCGATGAAATTCACGCTTTCCTGGTTGCGGGATTACCTGGACACCGATGCCCCTCTGTCCGTCATCGATTCCGCCCTGACCGCCCTGGGGCTCGAGGTCGAAGGCATCGAGGACCCCGCCGCCGCGCTGTCCGGCTTTGTCGTCGCCGACGTGGTGGCGTGCGTCGATCACCCGGATTCCGACCATTTGCATATTCTGAAGGTCGATACCGGCGCGGAGACCGTTCAGGTGGTCTGCGGCGCCCCCAACGCGCGTGCGGGAATGAAGGGCATTCTGGCGCGGCCCGGCGTCACCATCCCGATCGATGGCACGGTGCTGAAGAAGGGCAAGATCCGTGGCGTCGAAAGCCAGGGGATGATGTGTTCGTTCCGCGAGCTCTGTCTGGGCGACGACCATCACGGCATCGTCGAGTTGGATACCGATGCTCCCGCCGGAACTCCGGTGGCCGAGGTTCTGAACCTCGATCCGGTGATCGACTTGTCGATCACCCCCAACCGCGCCGATTGCCTGGGGGTGCGCGGCATCGCCCGCGATCTCGCGGCGAAGGGGCTGGGGGTGTTCAAGGATGTTGCCGTGGCCAAGGTGCCGGGCGGCTTCGCCAGCCCGGTGGCGGTGCGTTTGGACTTCCCCGTGGGGAAGGAAGGCGCTTGTCCGCTGTTCGTCGGTCGCTTCATCCGGGGCGTCAAGAATGGGCCCAGTCCGCGGTGGTTGCAGGACCGCCTGACCGCAGTCGGCTTGCGTCCGATTTCGGCGCTGGTCGATATCACCAACTATGTATCGCTGTCCCGCGCCCGGCCGTTGCATGTCTTCGACGCCGACAAATTGACCGGCGACGTGGCGGCGCGTTTTGCCCGTGATGGCGAAACCCTGGTCGCACTGGATGGGCGCGAGCACGTCCTGGCCTCCGACATCGTGGCGATTTGCGACGGCGCGGGCGTGCAAAGCATCGCGGGCGTGATGGGGGGCGTGGCGACCGGCTGCACCGAGACCACCGTCAATGTCTTCGTCGAATCGGCGGTATTCGATCCGATCGCGGTGGCGCACGCCGCGCGGACCCTGCAAATCGATTCGGATGCGCGTTATCGCTTCGAACGCGGCGTCGATCCGGCTTCCGCCATCGACGGCGCCGAACTGGCCACGGCCTTGATTCTCGACTTCTGCGGCGGCGAGGCCTCGCACCCGGTGATCGCCGGGGCGGAATCCGCTCCCCGCGCCGCGATTTTCTTCCGCCCGGAACGAGTCGCGACTCTGGGCGGGTTGGAGGTTCCGGCGGCCGAGATCGTGGGCGTGCTGACCCGTTTGGGCTGTGCCGTGGAGACGGACGGCGAACGCCTGTCGGTCACCCCGCCGTCCTGGCGCGGCGATCTTGCCGCCGAACACGATCTGGTCGAGGAAGTCTTGCGGGTGGTCGGTTATGACGCGGTTCCGGCGGTGCCGATGCCGCGCTTGCCGATGCTCAAAACGGTGTTGACCGACGCGCAGCGGCGCCGTGGCTGGATGCGCCGGGCGCTAGCGGCGCGTGGTCTGACCGAGGCGGTGACCTTCTCGTTCATGGACAGCCGTCAGGCCGGAGCCTTCGGCTGGTCCGACCCGATACTGAAGGTGGACAACCCGATTTCCTCGGAACTTGACGTGATGCGGCCCTCGGTGCTGCCCAATCTGGTCACCGCTTCCGCCCGCAACGCGGCGCGGGGCATCGCCGATGTCGCCCTGTTCGAGGTCGGGCCGCAGTTCGACGGCCCCAATCTCGGGGAACAGCGTCTGGTCGCCGCCGGGGTGCGCACCGGCAAGACCGGGCCGCGCCATTGGGGGCAGCCGCCGCGCGGCGTCGATGTCTTCGATGCCAAGGCCGATGCCCTGGCCGCGCTGGAAGCGGTGGGCGCGCCGACCAACGGCGTGCAGATTCGCCGTGACGCGCCGTCCTGGTACCATCCCGGTCAGTCGGGGACGATCAGCCTGGGGCGGACGGTGATCGCCGCTTTCGGAACCCTGCACCCCGGCGCCGTCAAGAAGCTGGGGGTAAAGGGCCGTGTCGTCGGGTTCGAGGTGTTCCTCGATTCCCTGCCCACGCTGAAGAAAAAGCAGGGCAAGACCCGCCCGTTGTTTAGGGTGTCGCCCTATCCGGCGGTGGACCGCGACTTTGCCTTCGTCGTCGATGAAACCGTCGAGGCCGAGCGTCTGACCCGCGCCATCGCGGGGGCCAATAAGGAACTGGTGCGGGCGGTTTCGGTCTTCGACGTGTTCTCGGGCGAGGCCTTGGGCGCGGGCAAGAAGTCGGTTGCCTTGTCGGTTACCTTGCAGGCGATGGACCGTACCCTGAAGGACGAGGAAATCGAGGTGACGGCGCAAAAGATCATCGCCGCCGTCACCCAGTCCACCGGCGGCACGCTGCGGGCGTAAAGCGGAAACATTGCGGAGGGTCGTGGATCCTCCGCGCCTCCCTTTTCCTAAGGTGTTTGCGCGAAGCGCGAGAGAACCATCGCGCGGCGTGAGGAATGATTGCCGCTATGCGGCGAAAAACAAGTCATGGGATCAAAGGGGCCGCACCTCTTTGCGGGTGTGGATGGAGCCCGCGACATCCGGGCAGCGTCCCCGGTCCAGTTCTACCGCCGCACCGCGGCCAGGTCGATGCTGGCGTCGGGGGTTTGCCGCCGCGTGCGGCAGGCATCCACCGGGTCGGTGGACCAGTGCACCGCGCCGCCCAGGCTGATGCAATAGGCGAAGCGGGGCCGCGCCTCGAACACCGGCGCGGCGGCGCCACGACGATGGCTGGCGATGCCCTCGTACCGGCACATCGCCAGTTCGTTGTCGTAGGCTTTGTCGTCGCAAACGTAAATCAAGGACTGTCCCATTGTTCCCATGGCCGGATCCTCCGCGCCTGTGGTGTCCGGTCCGAGGGTCGAACACTTTTCCACTGTTCCCGAACTATGAAATATACGCACATTGTGCGTTTTTCAAGTGCAAAAAAGCGCACAATGTGCGTATATTTTTTTGAACGGGAGAAGCCGCCCCGAGGTGACGGGGCGCGCGACATGGAGAGACCGCGAAAATGGATGCCAAGCAACTGAAGTCATGGCGTAAATTACTGAACTTGTCTCAGAAGGAGGCGGCGGAGGAGCTGGGCCTGAAGCGCCGGATTTTCCAGTATTACGAAAAGGGCGAGCGCGACGGCGAGACGGTGAAGGTGCCGAAGACGGTGCGTCTGGCCTGCTGGGCGTTGACGCAGGGCGTGGTTGATTACGCCGGGCCGGAGCCTGTCGAGGACAAGAAGAAGCCGGAAAAGCAGGAAAAGGGGAAAAAGCCCGCCAAGAAGTCCGACAAGGCGGAGAAGAAGTCCGCTTCGTCGGTGGTGGTGGTTCCGCCGGTGGTTGACCCGGTTCCCGCGCCGGCCTTCCCCATCCCGCCGCCGGAGGCCCGTCCTGCCGCCAAACCGGTCGCGGCCAAGCCTGCCGTGAAGGCTCCGTCGAAGTAGGGGGGCGGCGACGCGAAGGGTTGCTCCGCGTTTGGTTTCGCCCTATCGTCCGGCGTCCGGGGCGGCGTGGAAACGCCGCCTCCGGTCGTCGCGCAACATAAGGACGCACGCTCAGCCCATGACCGATCTGTCGCACATCCGCAATTTCGCGATCATCGCGCACATCGACCACGGCAAATCCACTCTTGCCGATCGCCTGATTCAGACTTGCGGCGGCCTGGAGGCGCGCGAGATGAAGGAGCAGGTGCTCGATTCCATGGATATCGAGCGCGAGCGCGGCATCACCATCAAGGCGCAGACGGTGCGTCTTGGCTACACCGCGAAGGATGGCCGGACCTATCAGTTGAACCTGATGGACACCCCCGGCCACGTGGATTTTGCCTATGAAGTCAGCCGGTCGCTGGCCGCGTGCGAGGGGTCGCTGTTGGTGGTCGATGCCTCGCAAGGGGTCGAGGCGCAGACCCTGGCCAACGTCTATCACGCGATGGAAGCCAACCACGAAATCGTCCCGGTCCTGAACAAGATCGATCTGCCCGCCGCCGAACCGGAACGGATTCGCGCCCAGATCGAGGAAGTGATCGGTCTGGATGCCTCGGACGCGGTGATGATCTCGGCGAAGACGGGGCTGGGGATCGGCGACGTATTGGAGGCCCTGGTCCATCGCCTGCCCGCGCCGACCGGCGAACGCGATGCGCCGCTGAAGGCGCTGCTGGTGGACAGCTGGTACGACAGTTATCTGGGGGTCGTCATTCTGGTGCGGGTCAAGGATGGCGTGCTGAAGAAGGGCCAGCGCATTCGCATGATGGCGAACAACGCCGCCTATCAGCTGGACAAGGTGGGCGCGTTCACCCCGAAGATGGTGGACGTGGACGAACTGTCTCCCGGCGAAATGGGGTTCCTGGTCGCGGGCATCAAGACCGTGGCCGACTGCAAGATCGGCGACACCATCACCGACGACCGTCTGCCCGCGACGACGCCGCTGCCCGGCTTCAAACCGTCGGTGCCGGTGGTGTTCTCGTCGCTGTTCCCGGTGGACTCCGGGGATTTCGAGAACCTGCGCGATTCCCTGGCCAAGCTGCGCTTGAACGACGCCAGCTTCCAGTACGAGCCCGAGACCTCGGCCGCGCTGGGGTTCGGTTTCCGTTGCGGCTATCTTGGCTTGCTGCACATGGAAATCATCCAGGAGCGGTTGGAACGGGAATTCGACCTCGACCTCATCACCACCGCGCCCAGCGTGGTTTACAAGGTGCACCTGACCAACGGCACGTCGCTGCATCTGCACAATCCGGTCGATATGCCGGAGCCGACGCAGATCGACGAGATCGAGGAACCCTGGGTCAAGGCGACCATCATGGTCCCTGACGAATACCTGGGTTCGGTGTTGCAGTTGTGCACCGAACGCCGTGGCATTCAGGACGAACTGACCTATGTCGGCAACCGCGCCATGGTGATCTATCGCCTGCCGTTGAACGAAATCGTCTTCGACTTCTATGACCGGTTGAAGTCGATTAGCCGCGGCTACGCCTCGTTCGATTACGAGGTGTCGGACTATGCGGTCAGCGATTTGGTCCGCGTCTCGATCCTGGTCAATGCCGGGCCGGTGGATGCGTTGTCCTTTATCGCCCATGCCACCCAGGCGGAATTTCGCGGGCGGCAGATCTGCGAGCGCTTGAAGGATCTGATTCCGCGCCAGCTGTTCAAGATTCCGATTCAGGCGGCGATCGGCGGGCGGGTGATCGCCCGCGAGACGATCAGCGCGATGCGCAAGGACGTGACCGCCAAATGCTATGGCGGGGATATCAGCCGCAAGAAGAAGCTTCTGGATAAGCAAAAGGAGGGCAAGAAGCGGATGCGCCAGTTCGGCAAGGTGGACATCCCGCAGTCGGCCTTCATCGCCGCCCTTAAGATGGGCGACGACTGATTCTGTTTTCGGCTCGAGTCCCCCGCCAGTAATAGCGCATCGGAAACGTGGCGTTTCGATCGATGGGGCGGGGGAGACAGGTTCAGCGCAGGGAGGAGGAGAAGCGCATCGAGGATTCGCGATACTCGGCGCGCTTGCGGCGTGGGCGGCAGGCGAAGATCAAAGTGCAGCCGACGACGCCGATGATCGTCCAGGCTGGCCACGCCAGCAGCATCGCGCCGATCGCGTCCGACCACGCGGCATGCGATTGCGCGGCGGCGATTTCGGGAAGACGTCCGGTCAGAAGCGTCCACAGATCGACGGTGGCGATGCTGTCGTATTCCCCGGTGCCGAGGGCGACGACCGCCTCGGCGGAGGCAGTCAGAGTGGCAATCACGACCAGGGCCCAGCCGAAAACTCGTCCGAGAGTTATCAAAAAACCCAATCTCCCCAAGAGATGCAGTTTATTTTTGCTTGTTCATGGTAAATTTGCCGCGAAACGCGCAAGGATTCAACACTTTTTTAATATATCTTGACATCCGGCGCCAACTTTACGATGCGCGTCGTTCTGAAACAGAGGGCTTGCATTCGGCGGGGAGGTTCGCTAGAAACGACGCCTTCGCGCCGAACAGGTGCCGACGGAGGGGTGGCCGAGTGGTTTAAGGCGCACGCCTGGAAAGTGTGTGGGGGAGAAATCCCCTCGCGGGTTCGAATCCCGCCTCCTCCGCCATTAACGCAAAAGGCCCCCGACATGGGGGCCTTTTGCGTTAATGGACATGGGCAAGGCGAAAAACCCGCCGGTTCGGCGAGGACGCAAGGCGCCCGAGGATGAAAACCCGTGCTTGCGCGGTTTTTTACAATCCCACCCCCCTTCTCGGGCGGACCCTGGGAAGGGGGGGTTTTCATGGCGCCCGAAGCGTCTTCTTCAGCGTCACCAGTTCGATGCCGTCGATCAGGGCGGTCGATAGCCCGTCCTCGAATGGGAAGGGCAGGGTCTCGCCGGTTGGGGCATAGCCGCTCCGGATGTAATAGGCCATCAACTCGGGGCGCAGCCGATCAGGTCGTCCCCGCGATGGCACAGGAAAACCAGGGAATCCGGCGCGTGCATCATTTCGAGGACGGCGCTGTCCCGGGTCCGTTCCCCCGTGAGGATGTGCGACTCTCGGGTCCAGCCCGAGGCCCCGCGATAGGCGGCGTTGACCAGCCGGACGATGGCCGGGGCGTCGGTGGGTTGGGCAATGCGATAGGACGGCGCGGTTTCGGTCATTTTTTACTGGCGGTCACGATGGCGGAGGAAAGGGTCGGTCAAAGAATGGGCGGTGGCGGCATGTGTCACGGGCGCGGACGTCGGGCTATTCCTTCGCGTCATCCAGGCCGCCGCGCAACAGGGTCAGCTTCGGTCCTCGCGGGCGATTGTCCTCGCCTGCGTCAATGTCGCCGATGGTCAGCCGGATGGGATCGGCCAGTGCCGTCTTGATTGTTTCCAACACTTCGCCGGGCACCTCGAGCGGCAGGGTCATCGCGGACAGGTCGTCTTCCAGGAAGGCGCGCAGGTTGTCCGCGACGCGGCCGCCCATTCCGTCCATCTTGTTTACGAAGACATACAGGTTATGCACCATCAGCAGGATGGCTTGCAACTTCATCTGGGTGTCCGGGATTTGTTGTTCCTCGTTGGTCATCATCGTCCTTTCCTTTCGTCGCTTCGTCATGGAATATCGTGTCGGGGCGGGGCTGTCACCGCTTTCGTCGGGGACTCCGGTTCGGGTTGCGCCGCAGCGGGACGGGGCGGTAAAACCCGTATAGGGTTCGGTCCGGGAAGGGATGGGGAATGACGATTCTGGTTACCGGCGGCGCCGGGTTCATCGGCGCTAACTTCGTGATCGACTGGTTGGCCGCCGGGGGCGAACCGGTGGTGCTGGACAAGCTGACCTTTGTGCAGGGCGACATCGGCGACGCGGCCTGCGTCGGCGCCCTGTTTTCCCGCCACGCGCCGCGCGCGGTGGTGCACTTCGCGGCGGAATCCCACGTCGATCGGTCGATCGCCGATCCCGAGTCCTTCATCCAGACCAACGTCGTCGGCACCTACCGCCTGTTGGAGGCGGCGTTGACTCATTGGCGCGCGCTGCCGCCGGATCGGGCGGCGGAGTTCCGCTTTCTGCATGTGTCCACCGACGAGGTCTACGGTTCCCTTGACCCCGACGATCCGCCCTTCGCCGAGACCCATCCGCATCGGCCGAACAGCCCCTATTCCGCCAGCAAGGCGGCCAGCGATCATTTTGCGCGGGCGTGGTTCCATACCTATGGTCTGCCGGCGCTGACCACCAACTGCTCGAACAATTACGGTCCCTTCCAGTTCCCGGAAAAGCTGATTCCCCTGATTATCCGCAATGCCCTGGCGGGCAAGCCGCTGCCGATCTATGGCGACGGCGGCAACGTCCGCGACTGGATCCATGTCTCCGACCATTGCGCCGGGATGCGCCGGGTGCTGGAGGCGGGGCGCCCCGGCGAGATTTATAACCTAGGCGGCAATCAGGAAAAGACCAATCTGGAGGTGGTGCGGACGGTGTGCGCGCACCTGGACGCGGCCCGTCCCCGTGTCGATGGACGCGGTTATGCCGAACAGATCGCCTTTGTCGTCGATCGCGCCGGTCACGACCGCCGTTACGCCATTGACGCGCGCAAGGCTGCGCGGGATCTGGGGTGGACCCCGGTCGAGACTTTCGAGACCGGCATCGAAAAGACGATTGCCTGGTATCTTGGTCATGCCGAATGGGTGGACAAGGTGACCAGCGGCGCCTATCGCGATTGGATATCGCGGCAGTACCGGGGGATCGAGGCATGAGCATCCTGCTTCTCGGAAAGGACGGACAGGTCGGCTGGGAACTGCAACGGGCGCTCTGTCCTCTGGGCGAGGTTCATGCCCGCAGCCGGAAAGAGACCGATCTGTCCGACCTGGACGGCCTGCGGGCGCTGGTGGCGCGGCTGCGCCCCGCCGCCATTGTCAACGCGGCGGCCTATACCGCCGTTGATAAGGCGGAAAGCGAACCGGATCTGGCCTATCGCGTCAACGCCCTGGCGCCGTCCGCTCTGGCCGAGGCGGCGCGCTCGTACGGGGCCTGGCTGATCCACTATTCGACCGACTATGTCTTCGACGGGGAGAAGGACGGTTCCTATGTCGAAACCGACGCGGCGTCGCCGATCAATGTTTATGGTCGCACTAAGCTCCAGGGGGAGGAAGCAATCCTTGCCTCCGGCTGCCGCCACCTGATCTTTCGCACCAGTTGGGTCTATGGCGCGCACGGCGCGAACTTTCTGAAGACCATGCTGAATCTGGCCGCCGAGCGGGAGGAATTGCGGGTGGTCGCCGATCAGTTCGGCGCGCCGACCGGGGCGGAGTTGATCGCCGACGTCACCGCCCATGCCCTGCGCGTGGTTCTGCAAGGCGGCGCCGGTTTGGAGGGCCTCTATCATCTGGCGGTGGCGGAGATCGTCGTCCCCTGACGAGGCGAGACTCGACAAACCCGGCGGCGTCCTCTATCGCTCATGCTGAGGGACCAGGAAAGGACCGATGATGAGCGACGATTATGAAGACGATGCCGAGATGGTGGCGGCACTCGACGCGGCCTTGGCCTCGGACGCGGTCCCGGAAGATTGCATGCAGTTGTCCGAATTGGACGGCTTTCTGACCGGTCTTGCGGTTTCGCCCGACCAAACGGCGCCTGAGGATTGGTTGCCCTGGGTGTGGGGCGACGGCTTTGCCGACCCGGAGGCCGAGGCGCGGGCCAGGGAATTGATCCTGAGCCATTACGACCGCATCGCCACCGATCTGGCCGACGGCTTCGGCATCGACCCGCTGTTCTGGGAAGACGATGCGGGCGCCGCCGACGCCGGGGAATGGGCGGACGGTTTCATGGCGGCGGTCGATCTGCGGCCGGAAGTCTGGTTGCCGATCCTCGAGGACGACGAGGCACGGCTGCATCTGGTGCCGATTCTGGCGCTGGTCTGCGACGAGGACGGGCAGCCGTTGCTGCGGCTGGAGGAAAAGGATGTGTTGCGCCTTGCCGCAGAGGCGGAAACCCTAATTCCCAAGGCGGTGGAGGAAATCCAGGCCTTTTGGGAAGCCCGTAATCCCTGATTGCGGTCCTTGCCTTTGATGGAAAAGACGTCTCCGGCTTCCCGTTCGCGCGGGGATGCCGCCGTCGCCGGATGGTTGAAAGACTCCCGCGCCGTGGGCAGGTATTGTTCTTGAGAAAACCGGCATGTTCTTTTAAAATCAGATCAATCCGGTAGATGGGGCGGGGGCCTCGGGGGATATCGGGAAGTTGAGCCTGATCCATCCCAGGAGTACGTCCCCCATGACCCAAGCACGAAGGTTCCCCGGTTCGGTGGTCGTGTCCCTTCCCCGCCGCGATTTCCTGAAATTCGGCGTGGCGTCTGTCGCCCTTTTGATGCCGTGGGAGGCACATGCCGCCACTCCGGTCAAGACCAAGGCCCGCATCGTCATCGTCGGGGCGGGGCCGCCGGGCTTTCCGCCGCGTCGCGCCTGTCGCGGATGCTGGATGGCGCGTCGATCACCGTGATCGACGGCAGAAAGACGCATTTTTATCAGCCCGGCTTTACCCTGATTGCCGCCGGTTTGGTACCCAAGGAGTATTCGGTTACCGCCACCCGCGACTATCTGCCGTCGGGGGCGACCCTGATCGAGGAAGCGGTGGCGGAGTTCGATCCGGACGGCAACAAGGTGGTCACCGCGTCGGGCAAGGCGGTATCCCATGATTTCCTGATTGTCGCCGCTGGGTTGTCCCTGGAGTACGGCGAGATTGCGGGGATGGAAGGTTTCGGCTATCGGCAAGGACGGCCTGGGCAGTGTCTATGCCGGGCCAGAGGCCGCCGCCGCCACCTGGACGGCGATGTCGCATTTCGCCGAAACCGGTGGAAAGGGTCTGTTCTTCCGTCCGGCGACGGAGATGAAGTGCGCCGGCGCGCCTTTGAAATACACCTTCCTGACCGACGACGCGCTGCGCAAGAAGGGCGCTCGCGGCAAGACGGAACTGACCTTCGCCACGCAGAACAAGACTCTGTTCAGCGTGCCGATCGTGTCGGAAAAGGTGCGCATGCTGTTTTAAGGGCCGCAGCGTCAAGGTGGCCTATGACTATGTGCTAACCGCCATCGATATCGGGCGCAAGGTCGCCACCTTCTCCACTCCGAACGGCGCGGCGGAAAGCCCCTATGACTTCGTCAACGTGGTGCCGCCGATGCGTGCGCCCCAGGCCGTGCGCAACAGCCCGCTGCCTTGGCGTACCGGTCCCTGGGCGTCCGAGGGCTGGGTCGAGGTTGACAAGGCGACGCTGCGGCACGTCCGCTTCCCCAACGTCTTCGCGGTGGGCGACATCGCTGGAGTACCCAAGGGCAAAACCGCAGCCTCGGTCAAGTGGCAGGTGCCGGTGGCTCTTGACCATTTGGTCGCCGACATCGCGGGGGGCAAGTCCGTGTCGGTCTATGACGGCTATACCTCGTGTCCGCTGATCACCCAGTACGGCCGGGCGATGCTGGTGGAGTTCGATTACGGCAACAATCTGACGCCGTCGTTTCCCGGCGTCATCGCTCTCCTGGAGGAGCTGTGGATCACCTGGGTGGTGAAGACCATCGCCCTTAAACCCACCCACATCGCCATGCTGCGCGGTCGGGCCTGAAGGAGACGCGATCATGAAGAACTTGGATCCGATGGTGTTCCTGGCGGTGTTACAGGAAATGATGGGCCCTCTGTTGTGGTTGCTGATCGCCTTGGCGGTGGCGGGCTTGGCCGGTCTGGCCATGGTGTTGGCGCGCGAACGCCGCATCGACAGCCACCGTCTGGTGTGGGCCGAGGCGGTGGGGCTTTTGGGTGGTGTCGCCTCCCTGATGCTGATGGCCAAGGTCACCTTTACCGACGCGGGTGGACCGGTGGATTGGCTGCTGATCGGCGTGATCTTCGGCATGGGCGCGGCGGGGGTCACGGTTCTGGCCTATGTTGCGATGGGGTGCATCAAGCATCGTTGCGGCTGCTGCGGCGGTTGACCGGATCGCACGTCTCCGGTTGAGATTGCCGCCACGATGGTGGTATAGGGACGGCGCGCCGCCGATGGAAACGAAGATGACGGCGCGGTTCCGGGTGATGAAACCATGCTGACCACCTTCTCCTTGGCGGCGGGGCTGTCGGTCGATTCGTTGGCCGCGGCGCTGGCCACCGGTTTCGTTTTGCGCCGCCCGCGCGTCCGCGACGCGGCGATGGTCGGTGTCACCTTCGGCCTGTGTCAGATGGGCATCACCCTGTTTGGTATTCTGGTCGGGGTGGCGTTGCTGCGGACGGCCAGTGTCTGGGACCATTGGATTGCCTTCGTGCTGCTGGCCGTGGTCGGAGGCCGGATGATTCGCTACGCCCTGTGCGAACCGCCGCCCCACCCGGTCAAGCCGACCTGGGCCGCTTTGTTGGCGATGGGGGTCGGCACCAGCATCGATGCTGGAATTGTCGGTATCGGCCTGGGCATGACCGAGGTCAATGCTCCCCTGACCGCGGCCGTGATCGGCGTCGTTACCTGCGCGTTTTCTTTCGGCGGAGTGATGTTCGGCTGTTGCGTCGGGCGGCGCACCGGAACCGTCGCCCAGGTCCTGGGCGGACTGACTCTGATGGTGATCGGCGCGCGCATTTTGGTGACCCATCGGGCCGCCTGAATTTTTCGGAGAACGCGGCAAGGGACTTGCGGAGTGCATCGCGATGCCTCAACTCTATAAGAGCTCCTCGTTTCCCGCCGCCGGATCGCCGCGATGCCCCATGTCTCTCCCCTGATTTTCACCATTGTCGTCGGCATCGGCTTCGCCTTTGTCTTTGGCGCCATCGCGGTACGGCTGAAGGTGTCGCCACTGGTCGGGTACCTGCTGGCCGGAATCGTCGTCGGTCCTCACACGCCGGGTTTTGTCGCCGATCTGGAACTGGTGCCGCAGTTGGCGGAAATCGGCGTCGTTCTGCTGATGTTCGGTGTCGGGTTGCATTTTTCGTGGCGTGACCTGTTAAGCGTTGCCGGGGTTTCGGTTCCCGGCGCGTTGGCGCAGATGGTGGTGGCGACCGCATTGGGCACGACGTTGGCCTGGGCGATGGGCTGGCCGTTGGGGCAGGGGCTGGTGTTCGGCCTCGCCCTTTCGGTGGCCAGCACCGTGGTGCTGCTGCGCGCCTTGCAGGAACGTCACGTTCTTGACAGCGAACGCGGACGCATCGCGGTCGGTTGGCTGGTGGTCGAGGATATCGCCATGGTGCTGGTGCTGGTGTTGCTGCCCCCCCTGACCGGGATGCTGGGCGGGATCGCGCCGCCCACCGCCGGGGACTGGCTGGCCGAACACTTCCATCTTGGCCTGGGGGGCGTTCTGGCCGTGACCTTGGGCAAGGTCGCGGCCTTCGTCGCCCTGATGATGATCGTCGGGCGACGGGTGATTCCCTGGTTGCTGCACATCATCGCCCACATGGGCTCGCGCGAGCTGTTTCGTCTGGCGGTGTTGGCGGTCGCGTTGACCGTCGCCTTCGTCGCGGCGATGTTGTTCGGAGTCTCCTTGGCCCTGGGGGCGTTCTTTGCCGGCATGGTGTTGAGCGAATCGGCGCTGAGCCAGCAGGCGGCGGAGGAGACCCTGCCGTTGCGCGACGCCTTCGCGGTGCTGTTCTTCGTTTCCGTCGGTATGCTGTTCGATCCGATGACCTTGCTGCGCGATCCCTGGCCGATTCTGGCGGTTTTGACGATTGTCATGGTCGGTAACGCGTTGACCGCCTTTGCCGTGGTCTCTCGCCTGGGGCATCCGCCGCCGACCGCCTGGATGTTGGCTGCGGGGGTTGGGCAGATCGGCGAGTTCTCGTTCATCCTGGCCGATCTGGGGATAAGGCTGAATCTGTTGCCGCCGCGCGCCCGCGATTTGGTGCTGGCCGGGGCGATTTTGTCCATTTTGCTCAATCCCCTGGTCTTCCTGCTGTGCGAGCGGCGGCTTCTCCGCGCGGGGCCGTCGGCGGATGCCGAGGCGACGCCCGCGCCCGCGCCGCCGCGCCCGGTGATTCCGCCCACCACGCTGTCCGGTCATGTGGTGGTAGTCGGCGGCGGCGTGGTGGGCAGCCGCGTCATCGCCGAGCTTCGGCAGCGGCGGCTTCCTTTCCTGGTGATCGAGGAAGCGAAAACCCTGGTCGAGCGCCTGCGCGGCGAAGGGGCGGAAGTCTTCCTCGGCAATGCTGCCGATCATCACCTGCTTGAGGCGGCCAACCTGGAAGGCGCGCGCCAAATGGTGGTGGCGATTCCCCAGGCGTTCGAGGCGGGGCAGGTGGTGGAGCAGGCGCGTGCCCTCAATCCGGGGCTGGAGATCGTCGCCCGCGCCTATTCCGGGCCAGAGACCGAATACCTGGAGGGTCTGGGCGCGGATGCGGTGATCACCGGCACCCACGAGGTGGCGCGGGCCATCGTGCTGCGCTTGGTCTATGCCGAGGAACCGCCGACCGACGACGGGCGGGCCGAGGCGGGCTTCCACGGCGCGTTCATCTGATCGGCGGCATGGCGGCGGGGAAAAATTAAAGGGCGCCGTCACGAAAACGTAAGCCCTTGGGTGGTCTTTAGAAAAATGGTGCGCCCGGGGGGACTCGAACCTCCAGCCTTCTGATTCGTAGTCAGATGCTCTATCCAATTGAGCTACGGGCGCTTAACCCTTGCCCGGCGGTGCCGAGCAAGGGCGTCTGAATACTCAATTCCCGAGGGCCGCGCAAGACAAAAATCTTAAAGATTGGAGGCGGTGGTGCGACCGAAGGCGGCCAGCCGTTCGCGGCGGCGCGCCCGCAGCCATCCGCCCTCGACATGACGCAGGGTTTCCAGGCGGGCCAGCAATGCGGCGCCGATCTCGCGTGCCGCGATGCGGGGGTGACGGTGGGCGCCGCCGGGCGGTTCGGGAATCACCGCGTCGATCACGCCGTGCGCTTTCAGGGCGGCGGCGGTCAGCCCCAGGGATTCGGCGGCGGCGGCCAGCGCCCGCGCCGGGTCCGTGGTTTCCGGCCAAAGGGCGGCGACGGCGGCTTCCGGGGGAAGTGGCGAAAGGACGGCGTGTTCCAGCATCATCGTTGCGTCGGCGCTGACGTAAAGGGCGGCGGCCGGTCCGGCCAGCGCGCCTGAAATCACCGTCAGCAGCGGCACGCGGATATCCAGCGCCGCGTCCAGGCAGCGGTTGAGGGAGAGACCGATATTGCCGTCATCCGCCGCTGCGGCGGCGATGATGACCACCGGCAGACGGAAACGGTCGGCCAGACGCAGAAGTCGCTCGGTCTTGCACAAGCCACCCGTTTTCGGCGGATCGTCCGGGTGGGTACGGTCGTGGCCGATCAGAACCACGCCGTGGTCCTTGATTCGGGCGATGCCGCCGACGGCGCGCGGGTCGTCGCCGTTGGCGCGGTCGCCATGCAGTTCGATGAAGTCGCGGCTGATCGCGTGGATGATTTCGCGCGCGCCGGGGCGATCGGGGTGGCGGGCCACTTGCACCGTTTGCCATGGGGCGAGGCGGCCGTAGAGGCTTTCCAACTGTCGGTCGATGCGGGATTGCAGGCGCGTCTCGTCCTCGCCGCCGCCATCGTGGCGGAGTTCGGCAAGTTCGGCCTCGAGCGCCGCGATCGCATCTTCGAAATCGAGAAACAGCATGAAAAACTCGTCGGTGACCGGTCAGGCCGACAGCATACGCGTTTTTATGCGTCCGTCACCGCCCCAATGGGCAGGGGGACGGGAAGGGGCCGCGCCGAAGGGTAGTTTGACGCGGGCCGATGGGGTTGTGAAGAGGGGCCGCAAAAAAGCCTTAGGTTCCGTAGACAGGCCTGTCTTTTCGGGTATAATGCCGCCGCTTGCGAACGACCAAAAAGCTGGAAAACCGGCGTGGCGTTCGACCTTCAATAGGGGAAATTCACAATGGCCGTTAAATTCGAACAGTCCCGGGCTGCCTGGGAATCCGCCGTCTCGAAAGACCTGAAGGGGAAGGCCTGGGAATCCCTGGTCCGCGAAACCCCCGAAGGGATCAAGGTTAAACCGTTGTATACGGCTGAAGATCTGGAAGGCCTGGAACACCTCAACACGTTCCCGGGCCAGCCGCCGTTCGTGCGCGGCCCGCGCGCGACCATGTATACCGGTCGCCCGTGGACGATCCGTCAGTATGCCGGTTTCTCCACCGCCGAAGAATCCAACCGCTTCTACCGTGCCAACTTGGCCGCCGGTCAGCAAGGCGTGTCGGTGGCTTTCGACTTGGCGACCCACCGCGGGTATGACTCCGATCATCCGCGCGTCGTCGGCGATGTCGGCAAGGCTGGCGTGGCGATCGATTCCATCGAAGACATGAAGATCCTGTTCGACGGTATTCCGTTGGACAAGATGTCCGTTTCGATGACCATGAACGGCGCGGTGGTTCCGATTCTCGCGGGCTACATCGTCGCTGGCGAAGAAAGCGGCGTGAAGCCGGCCGACATGGCCGGTACGATCCAGAACGACATTCTCAAGGAGTTCATGGTTCGTAACACCTACATTTACCCGCCGGCTCCGTCGATGCGGATCATCTCCGACATCATCGCCTATACCTCGGCGAACATGCCGCGCTTCAATTCCATCTCCATCTCCGGCTACCACATCCAGGAAGCTGGCGCCACCGCAGTGCAGGAACTCGCCTTCACCCTGGCCGATGGTCTGGAATACGCCAAGGCCGCGATCGCGACCGGCCTGAATGTTGATGCTTTCGCGCCGCGCCTGTCGTTCTTCTTCGGCATCGGCATGAACTTCTTCATGGAAATCGCGAAGCTTCGCGCCGCTCGTTTCCTGTGGGCGAACCTGGTGAGCCAGTTCAACCCGAAGAAGATGGATTCGCTCGCTCTGCGCACCCATTGCCAGACCTCGGGTTGGTCGTTGGCGGAAAAGGATCCGTACAACAACGTCATCCGCACCACCATCGAATGCATGGCGGCGGTTCTGGGCGGCACGCAGTCCCTGCACACCAACGCTCTGGACGAAGCGATTGCGCTGCCGACCCCGTTCTCGGCTCGTATCGCCCGTAACACCCAGATCGTCGTGCAGGAAGAGTCTCGGGTCACCCAGACCGTCGATCCGATGGCCGGTTCCTACTACGTCGAGTCCCTGACCGGTTCCCTGATCGTCGAAGCTCAGAAGCTGATGGACGAGATCGCCGAATTGGGCGGCATGGCCAAGGCTATCGAATCCGGCATGCCGAAGCTGAAGATCGAGGAGGCCGCGGCTCGCCGTCAGGCCGCTATCGATCGTGGCACCGAAGTCATCGTCGGCGTCAACAAGTACAAGCAGAAAGAAGAAGCCCCGATCGACATCCTGGATGTCGATAACTCCGCCGTTCGCGACTCGCAGATCGCCCGCTTGAAGCAGATCCGCGCCACTCGCGACGAGAAGACCTGCCAGGCTGCCCTCGACGCCATTACCAAGGCGACCGAGTCCGGCGAAGGCAACATTCTCGATCTGGCCGTGGCCGCTACCCGCGCCCGTGCCACCGTCGGTGAAATCTCGATGTCCATCGAAAAGGTGGTCGGCCGTTACAACGCCCAGATCCGTACGGTCTCCGGCGTGTATGGCGCGGCTTTCGAAGGCGATGCCGACTTCGAAGCCCTGAAGAAGGAGATCGATGCCTTCGCCGAGAAGGAAGGCCGTCGTCCGCGTATGCTGATCGCCAAGATCGGTCAGGATGGCCATGATCGTGGCCAGAAGGTGGTGGCTTCGGCCTTCGCCGATCTGGGCTTCGACGTGGATGTCGGTCCGTTGTTCCAGACCCCGGAAGAAGCCGCCAAGATGGCCGTCGAAAACGACGTTCATGTGGTTGGTTTCTCGTCGCTAGCCGCCGGTCACAAGACCCTGGCTCCGACGCTGATCAACGAGATGAAGAAGCTCGGCGTTAAGAACCCGGTCGTGTTCGTGGGCGGCGTTATCCCGGCCCAGGATTACGACTTCCTGTTCAAGGCGGGCGTCAAGGCCGTGTTCGGCCCCGGCACCCATCTGCCGACCTGCGCCCGCAAGGTGCTGGAAATCCTGAATGGCGCTCCGGCCGCCGCCGCCGAGTAATCGGTTTCGGTAACGGACTGCGAAAGAGCACCGGGCTTCGGCCCGGTGCTCTTTTTATGGCGTGACCCGCGTCACTGCGATTCGCTCGCCAAGGTGGGAGGATAAAGCGGTATCCGGAGTGGGAGACGCCATGCAACGCATCCTGGGCGAGATTGTGGTTCTGGTGATGGCCGCCGTGGTCTCCGTCGCGGTCTTGAGCCCTGGCGTCCAGGTCGTTATCGCCGGGGTTCGCCCCAGCCCCGGCGATACCGCTTTTCTGATCCTAGGCATGGTTTATGGCATGGTGGCGCCGATCGGCTATTTTCTGGCCGAGACATGGTGGCGCCGGGCCCTGGTCTTGATGCTTGCCACCGTCGCCGCCGCGACCATCGTCGCGGCTTCCTACCTGTTCGAGACCCGCCAACCGTTGCCTGCGTTGGCGGGTTCTGGCGTCGCTTCTGGCCGTCTTTCCGTCGTCGTCGAGGTGGCGCGTGGCGCGCGCGTCGCCGTCGGCTCGGGCTCGGATTTTGCACAAGCGGCGCTGTTGGCGGAACGCTTGGCCTTGGCGTCGGCCTGGGTTGCCGCGCGCGAGGCCGGCGGCGGCGGCGATGCGATCGGTCGTGTCGATCGGGCGTGGTCGGCCCTTGAAGGCGATCTCCGCGCCAACCCGGTGATCGCGGCGGCGCCTTTCGTGGCGCGTTTGGTTGGCGAGATGCGCACCCGACTTCGCCCCGCCGCGCGGAGGTCGAGGGAGGGGTGGGGCGAAACCACCCTTCCGTCCTCCCTGCGCCCACCCCTTTATCAGGCACCCTGAGCGCGGTTTTCCTGCGTTTTACTGCTGTTTCCGGCCAAGGAAAAGGGTTGGCCGGGCGGGCGAACGTGCTACACTCGCACTGCCCGTTTAAGAGCGCATGACGTCAGTTGCGGATAATGAGTTGGCTCCGAAATGGCTTTCTTCGGCTATTCATGTCGAAGGAAGCGCGCGAGAAGATGGATGCCTATCACTCGGTGGTGCGGCGGGGGCCGCAGCTTAGGGAGGCCTTGGCTTCTTCGCCCGAGCCGATGTCCGAACAAGAGAGGACCGAGGCAGTGGACGCTGCGGTGGCGCGCATCGCTTTGGCGGAGGGGATCGACCGGACGGAGGTGCGCACGCAGGGGGCGGAGCGCGTTCATCCTTCGACCGGACGGGCCGAATTGATCCGGCGAGCCATGGCACTTCATAAGGAAAAACAAACCGTTTTGGCCGGACTCGACGATCAGACGCGGCAGAAGCTTGCTGCCGCCGCGATGCAGGCGTTTTTCAACGAGAGGCCCAAGACATAAGGGGAAGTAGCCGTGACGACGCTGAATATGACGCAAATGGTGACACGACCGACCGGACCGCAATACGACGTCGATGAACTTTACGAGGGGGTTCTGGCCGCGAACACGCTGTCGTTGGCGCGCGCGATCACCTTGATCGAATCGCAGCGCCACGATCACCGTGAAGTTGCCGATCAATTGTTGACCAAGCTTCTGCCGCATACGGGAAAATCCTTGCGGATCGGTCTGTCCGGGGTCCCTGGCGCGGGTAAGTCCACCTTTACCGAAGCCTTTGGTAACTATGTCACCGGACAGGGCCATCGCATCGCGGTGTTGGCGATCGATCCCTCCAGTCCAAAGACCAAGGGCTCGATCCTGGGCGACAAGACCCGCATGGAGCACCTGGCGACCAATCCCAACGCCTACATCCGCCCGTCTCCGTCGGGCTGCACCCTGGGCGGCGTGGCGCGACGGACCCGCGAGGCAATGCTGATCTGCGAGGCGGCGGGTTACGACATCATTCTGGTGGAAACCGTCGGAGTCGGTCAGTCGGAAATCGCGGTGGCGCGGATGACTGATGTCTTCGTGCTGGTTTTGGTTCCCGGTGGCGGCGACGAATTGCAGGGCATCAAGAAGGGCATCGTCGAGTTGGCCGATGTGCTGGTCGTGAACAAGGCCGACGGCGATTTGGAACGGGCGGCGGATCGTGCCAAGGGGTCCTATCAGAATGCCCTGCAACTGTTGTATCCTTCGACGTCGAAGTGGATTCCGCCGGTTCTGAAGGTGTCGTCCGTGGAAAACCGGGGTGTCGATACCACGTGGGAGACGCTGAACGACTTCAAGGACGTGATGATCGAAACCGGGAACTTTGAAAAGCGGCGGATGTCGCAGGCCCGGGATTGGATGTGGTCCGAGGTCGGCGACAATCTGATGGAGGCCTTGCGCGCGCACCCGGCGGTGAACGCGATGGTCGGCAGTCTTGAGGGCGAGGTCGCCCATTCGCGGGCGACGCCGTCGTCGGCCGCCAAGGCGATGATGGAAGCCTTCGTGAGGGGCAGCTACCGGCCGTAATCCGGCAGCGGTGGCCCGGTGATCTGGTAAGGGACGGATAAGACGATGGCACAGGCTCCTGGCGACAAGGACATGGATGTCCTGAAATGCGAACTGTTGGGTTTGTTCGAGCACATCCAGAAGATTCGGCGTGAAATCGCGGCGATTCGTCGTCCCGGCGAGAATCAAGATCGTTTCGACCAGATGAGCGATGAGCTGGATGCCATCGTCGAGCACACCGAGACCGCCACCAACACGATCATGGAAAACGTCGAGGCGATTTCCGATCTGGTGGCCACGGTATGTGCCAAGACCGACGATGCCGAGATCGTCGGCGTTCTGGGCAAGGCCAACGAGCATGCGGGCGAGATTTTTACCGCGTGTTCGTTCCAGGATATCACCGGCCAGCGCATCACCAAGGTGGTGCGATCGTTGAAGTTCGTCGAGGAGCGGGTCAACGCCCTGATCGGCATGTGGGGCTGCGACGCGGTCGCATCGACCGCCGCCGACGATGCCCCGATCGATGCCGACAAGGCGCTGCTGAACGGCCCGCAATTGGCCGGGCAGGGGGTATCCCAAGACGATGTCGATCGCCTGCTCAAGGGGACCGACATGACGGTGGCGCCGGTCTCTGGCGTCAGCCAAAGCGACATCGACAAACTGTTCGGGTGATCGTCGCCGAGGCGTTGTTTTCTCTTGACGCGTTCCGGATCGCCCTGTAGAACCACGCCTCTTGTAGGCGTTATATTTTCGGAAGGAATTGCTGTCATGGCTCGTCGTTGCGCCATCACGGGTAAGGGTGTGCAGACCGGCAACAATGTCAGTCACGCCAACAACAGGACCCGTCGTCGCTTTCTGCCCAATCTTCAGGAAACCGCGCTGCTCAGCGAAGGTCTGGGGGTGTCGGTGCGTTTGCGGCTCTCCGTCAACGGTTTGCGTACGGTCGAGCACAATGGGGGCCTGGATGCCTTCCTGCTCGGCACCTCGGACGTCAAGCTGCCGATCGAGGCTCTGCGCTTGAAGCGCTGCCTGAAGAAGGCCCTGGCCGCCAAGGAAGAGCAGGCCGCGTAGGCTTCGGCTTTCCGGCAAGAAAATCAAACGGGCGTCCCTTTGGGGCGCCCGTTTCGTTCGTGAGGAGAACAGGTCCGGGCGAAGCCAGCCTAGAACACCCGACCGGCGCAGGCGGGGGCATCCTCGTCGAGGAAGAGGTTGGTGAGTTCCTTCAGCATGATGCCGCCCAGTTCCTCGGCGTCGACGATGGTCACCGCGCGGCGGTAATAGCGGGTGACGTCGTGGCCGATGCCGATGGCGGTCAGCTGCACCGGCGAGGTCGCCTCGATCCAGGCAATGACGTCGCGCAGGTGGCGTTCCAGATAGATGCCGGAGTTCGCGGACAACGTCGAGTCATCGACCGGCGCGCCGTCGGAAATCACCATCAGGACGCGGCGGCGCTCGGTCCGGCCGAGCAAGCGGCGGTGCGCCCACAGCAGGGCCTCGCCGTCGATGTTCTCCTTCAGGATGCCTTCGCGCAGCATCAGGGCCAGCGCTTTCTTGGCGCGGCGATAAGGGGTGGCGGCTCCCTTGAAGACGATGTGCCGCAGATCGTTCAACCGCCCGGGATTGGGCGGTCGTCCGGCCTTGTCCCACTGCTCACGGGACTTGCCGCCCTTCCAGGCACGGGTGGTGAAGCCCAGAATCTCGACCTTGACGCCGCAGCGTTCCAGGGTGCGCGCCAGGATGTCGGCGGACAGCGCGGCGACGGTGATCGGGCGACCGCGCATCGACCCGGAATTGTCGATCAGAAGCGTCACCACGGTGTCGCGGAAGTCGGTTTCGCGTTCGATCTTGAACGACAGGCTGTGGGTTGGCGTGGCGACGATCCGCGCCAGACGCCCGGCGTCGAGGATGCCTTCCTCCTGGTCGAATTCCCAAGTCCGCAACTGGCGGGCCATCAGGCGGCGTTGCAGTCGGTTGGCCAGGCGCGAGATCACCCCCTGCAGGGGCAACAGCTGACGGTCCAGCGTCTGTCGCAGGCGGGTCAGCTCGGCTTCATCCCCCAGTTCTGCGGCGGCGATCACTTCGTCGAAGGCTGTGGTGTAGGCGACGTAGGAGCACGCCATGCCGGGGGGGGCGAAGGGGTCCTCGCGGCGGGGTTGTTCGCTGGGGCCCCCGGCCTCGTCGGCGCCTTCGGCGTCCATTGACAGGGAGTCCTCGTCGTCCTCGATCAGGACGCTTTCCGCATCCGCCTTCATGGCCGAGGCCGAGGCGGTTTCCAGCGTCGAATCGCCTTCCTCGCCGCTGCCGTTCTGGCTGTCCGGGGTTTCGCCGGAGTCGTCGTCGGAGTCCGCGTCGGCGGAATCCTGGGAGGTCGGTTCGATTTCCGGTTCGATGTCCATTTCCGCCAGCAGGCGACGGGCGGCGCGGGCGAAGGCCGATTGATCGGTCAGGGCGTGCGTCAGATCATCTAGAATGCCCTTGATCTCGTCGTCCGCCGCGTCTTCCCACAGTGCCGCGATGTGCCGCGCGGCGGGGGGAACCTCGCCTTTCAGGAAGCGGGTCAGCGCCACGCAGTGCAGGGCCTCGGCCAGGGGCAGTTGCTCGGCGGTCAGGCAGGTTTGCAGTCCCTGGGCGCGCAGGGTGCCGTCCAGGGCGGCGCACAGGTTGTCGTGCACGCCGGTCAGGGCCAGGCCGCCCAGGGCCTTGGTGCGGGCGCTCTCCAGCGCGCCGAAGGCGCGGATCGCGTCGGGGGAGAGGGGGGCGAAGCGGCGGTGGGTGCGTTCGTCGTGAAAACGTATCCGCAGCGCCATGGCGTCGGCAAGGCCCCGCAGGCGCGGCACCTGAGCGGGGTCCAGGGCGCCGACCGGTGCCGGCAGTTGCACCCGCTCGGGCGTGGCCGAGGCGGCGCCCGGAGCGAAGCTGACCTCAAGCTCCGGTTTTTCCGAGAGGGCGCGGACGCAGCTGACGGTGGCGCGCTTGAAGTCCTCGGTGGCATCCGCGTCGTCGAGCGGGCGTGCCGCCGATGCGTTCACCGCCGTCATCGCCTAGACCCGACGCGAGGACAGGCCGAGGGAGGCGGCGGATTCCGGCAGATCCTTGCCAAAGCAGCGCTGGTAGTATTCCGCCACCAGGGGTCGCTCCGCTTCGTCGCACTTATTGAGGAAGGTCAACCGGAAGCTCAAGCCGGTATCGCCGCCGAAGATGTCGGCGTTTTCCGCCCAGGTCAGCACGGTGCGCGGGCTCATCACCGTCGAAACGTCGCCGTTGATGAAACCGGCCCGTGTCAATCCGGCGACCGCCACCATCGCGGCCAGGGTCTTCTGGCCTTCCTCGGTGGCGTAGCCGCCAAGCTTGCGCAGGACGATCTCTTCTTCCCGTGCCGGGTCCAGGTAGTTCAGGGTGGCGACGATGTTCCAGCGGTCCATCTGGCCCTGGTTGATCTGTTGCGTGCCGTGGTAAAGGCCGGTGGCATCGCCCAGGCCGATGGTGTTGGTGGTGGAAAACAGGCGGAAGCACGGATGCGGGTGGATCACCGCGTTCTGGTCCAGCAGGGTCAGGCGGCCCTCGACCTCCAGCACGCGCTGGATCACGAACATCACATCGGGGCGGCCCGCGTCGTACTCGTCGAAGACCAGGGCCATTGGCCGCTGCAAGGCCCAGGGCAGGATACCTTCGCGGAATTCGGTGATCTGCTTGCCGTCTTTCAGGACGATCGCATCCTTACCGATCAGATCGATGCGCGAGACGTGGCTGTCCAGATTGATGCGGATGCAGGGCCAGTTCAGGCGGGCGGCGACCTGTTCGATGTGGGTCGATTTGCCGGTGCCGTGATAGCCCTGGATCATGACCCGACGGTTGTGGGCGAATCCCGCCAGAATGGCCCGCGTCGTGGTCTGATCGAAGCAATAGGTGTCGTCGATCTCGGGGACGTGCTCGGTGGCGTGGCTGAAGGCCGGAACCGTCATGTCGCTGTCGATGGCGAAGGCGTCGCGCACCGAGATCGTGGTGTCGGGCAGGGCGGGGAAATCGTCTTGCAGTTGGTCTTGGGTCATTTGTCCGTCACAGTTTGCGTCGATGGCGTGTTGTCGGGGCGGGGGTCAGACCGCCCTTTTCCGTGTGCCCGCGTTCAGGTAGCGCAGCAGGATGGTATGGGCCTCGTTGATGGTTTTCAGACGTTCCTCGGCGGCTTTGTCGCCGCCGTGTCGGTCCGGGTGGTGCTTCTTGACCAGTTCATGGTATCGCATTTTCAGGGCTTGTCGTGTCAAAGGAAAGTCCAAACCCAGAATTCCCACGGCGTATTCCGGAGATCCCGGCGCGGCTTTCGGTTTTGGAGCGTTCTTGGTGGTTCCTTCGGCGTTGGTTTCGAACACAGTGAAGGGGTCGTGGATGTGCGGCGTGAACGGTTTCCCGGCGGCGGCCTTGTCGCCCAGGCGCCAGGTCGGGCGCTGCCACACGGTGTCGCGGCAGATTTCCTGTTCGATCTCGGACTGGGTCAAGCCCGCATAGAAATCCCACGACTGGTTGTAGTCGCGGACATGGTCCAGGCACAGCCACAAATAGTCGCGCAGCATACGGTCGCGCGGCGCGCGATAGACGCCGGGACGGGTGCATCCCGGATGCTCGCAACGGGGCGCCGTGCTTTCCGGGCGGTCGCCGAGGTACCGTTTGCTGGGTTTGGTCGGTTTCATCCGCACACTATGCGCATTCAGCCCCGACCGCGCAAGGCGGGGCGAGAAATTCAGGGCCATCCGCCGCCGTTGGTTGTGGTTGCATCGCCCGAATGGCTGGCGGTATTAGAGGGGTAGTCAGCCGAGTCGCCGTAGGGGATGACGGTGGGGTGACGGAGCCGAAGAAGGTCTTGGAACGACCTTCAAGGCGAAGACGGAGGGGATTCGCCTGGCCGCGACATCGGTTGGCGGGTGGGTGGGCCTTACGTTGCCACGACAATCAAAACTCGTCGTTTTGCCCCTTGTTAAACTATATGGCTGCAAAGAGGCGGCGCATTATGATTATCTGTCTACGCGGATGAAACGTTAAGAATGACGAATCATGAACACGCTATCCAATCGCAACGTCACCGTGAACGGCCACCGTACCAGCATGCGTCTTGAGCAAGAGATGTGGAAGGCCCTGCGGGAAATTTGTCGCCGGGAAGAGAAGGCCCTGCGGGAAATTTGTCGCCGGGAAGACATGACGGTGCACGAATTGTGCTCCCTGATCGACGATCGCTGCGGCCTGTCCAGTCTGACCGCCGCGACTCGAGTGTTTATCCTGATGTGTTATCGTGCGGCCGCCACCGACGAAGGCCATGCCACTGCGGGGCATGGCAAGCGGGTTGATCTGCATTTGATGGATCGCCTGGGGATTGATCTTGCGAACCGGGGCGCCTCCTCCCACTGAATCGGTGTAGCCCCCATTGGCGCTCGCCGGTTAGGTGTCGCCCGGCTGTGGCGGCTCCGCGAAGACCGGCCATTTTTGACGGACCACCGGCCCATCGGCGCGTAGTGCGTGACAGGTGTCGATGATTGGTGGGCGCTTTGGCGGTTCGCCGCGTTTCCGGCGCGCCGTCGCTTCGTCCTTGTGGGCATCGTGCAGGGTTTGGAACGCGGTTGCCGCCACCTCTCCCAGCAACTCCAGAAGATGGGTGCACCCCTTGGCGCCGCCCATGATGCGCCGGGCTTCGGCCATGAAGCCCCGACCAATCGTCCGTCCGATCAGGAGGTCCGCCAGAGGCGCGGCCAACGGGCAAATCGCGAAGGGGGCATGATCGATCGCCGCCGTCGCCTCGTGAATTTTCAAGGCGGCGTCGAAGGTGACGCGCAGGCAAAGGCCATGCAGCGGCACCCCGGCCGGGATCGCCTGCCCGTCTCCTTCGCGATAGGTGGTGGTCTTGTGGTCGGTGAAGACGCCCTCGACATCCCACAAACCGTCTTGGCGCAGGCAGCCACGGCAGACGATGACGCGCTCGTGGATAAGGCCGCGGGGTTTCGGTAGCGGCAGACTCATTACAGCGGCATGCCGAAGATCATCGCCTCGCGCGCGGTGAGGTCGTGTTCCAGTTCGGCCTTCATCGCCGCGAACAGATCGCGCACCGAGATCATGCCGACCAGGGCCTCTTCGTCCATCACTGGCAGGTGGCGGAAATTGCGGTCGCGCATCTCTCCCAGTGCATGGGACAGGGACTCCGCCGCCTGAACTGTGACCGGGTTGCGGGTCATGATGTCGGCGACGCGGGTGGCGTCGGCGTCGGTGCCGCCGGCGATGATGCGAAACACCAGATCGCGTTCGGACAGAACCCCCATCAGCGCGCCGTCATCGACGATGGCGACCGCGCCGACGTCCTTGTCCGCCAAGTAACGGGCGGCTTCGCGGGCGGTGGCGGTGGCGGGCAGGGTATAGAGGGTCCGTTCTGCGATCACGCTGGCAATGGAGCGAGGCATGGCGTGGGTCTCCCAATTGATGACGCCCCGGGTTGTTTTTCTCCCGGTCGTGTTTATTGAACCTAAGGGCCGCGCGGGGGAGGTCTCGACCCGCATCCCCGCACCGTCTTGCGCGGGGGCCTCCGTCAGCGCCCACCGGTTTCCGGGGGCGTGACTCGCAGACTGATCAGGCGGTTTTGTTGCCGCCGAAGGACTTCGAAACGGAAGCTGTGGAAGCGGAAGACTTGCCCCGGCGCGGGAATGCGCTGGCTTTCGTGAATGACCAGACCGGCGATGGTGGTCGCTTCCTCGTCGGGAAGCGCCCACTCGAACTCGCGGTTCAGGTCGCGGATGGTGACGTCGCCCGTGACGATGAAGGAACCGTCGGCCTGGGTGCGTACACCCGCGATCACGATATCATGCTCGTCGTCGATGTTGCCGACGATTTCTTCCAAAATATCCTCGAGGGTGACGATCCCCAACAGCGAGCCGTATTCATCGACGACGATCGCGAAGTGCTCGCGTCGGGTGCGGAAGGACTGCAACTGGTCCAACAGCGAGGTGGTGTCGGGAATGAACCAGGGCCTTGTCGCCAGCGCCCCGATGTCCAGGGTCTCGGGCGGTCCCTGATGGGCTTGCACGGCGCGGAACAGCGCCTTGGCGTGCAGCACGCCGACGATGTTGTCGGAATTGTCGCGGTACAGCGGGATGCGGGTGAAGGGGCTGGACAGAACGCCCGCGACGATGTCGGCGACCGGTTGACCCAGGTCGATCGTCACCAGATCCCGACGGTGCATCATCACCTCGCCAACCTCGACGTCGGCGAGTTCCAGAATGCTTTTCAGCATCGCGCGTTCGTGGCGGACCTCGGCCTGTTCCTCGGTGTGCAGTTCGATCGCGCCGCGCAGCTCGGTCAGGTGCTGCGCCAGGGATTTCTCCGTTTCCTTGACCCCGAACAGGTGCAGCATGCCGCTGATCATCGCGTTCAGGGCGAACATCACCGGCGCCAGCACGGTGGTCAGGAAGCGCATCGTCGGGGCGACCCACAGCGCCGTCGTGTTGGCGTTGCGGATGGCGTAGGTCTTCGGCAGAATTTCCGAGAAAATCAGAACCAGAAGGGTCATACCCAGGGTGGCGAAGGCAATTCCAGCCTCGCCGAACCAGGTGATCAGTAGACTGGTGGCCAGGGCCGAGGCGCTGATGTTCGCCGCGTTGTTGCCCAGCAGGATGGTGCCGATCAGGCGGTCGCGGTGACGGTCCATGTGGTTGACCATGGTGGCGCGTCGGTCGCCTTGTTTCTGCAATTCGCGCATCAGCGGGCGCGAGGCTGCGGTCAACGCGGTCTCCGCCCCCGAAAAGAACGCGGACAGCAGCAGCAGGACGACGATCGCGGCCAGGCTGAGGATCATGACGCGTTACCCAGGGTTTCGGCCAGGGTGGCGCGGACCGCCGCCGGGTCGATGTTGGCGGTCAACGCCGCCTGTCCGATGTCGTGGGCGAGCACGAAGGTGATGCGTCCGTCGGAGACTTTTTTGTCGCAGTGCATCGCGGCGTTTGTCGCGTCCAGGTCGAAGTGGTGCGCGACGTCGCGGGGGGAGGCGGGCAATCCCACCGCCCGCAGGTGTTTCGCGATCCGCGCGGCCCGGCCCGGCGGACACATGCCGACCCGTTCCGACAGGGCGAAGGCGATCACCATGCCGATCGCCACCGCCTCGCCATGGCGCAGGGCATCGCCGTAGCCGCACAAGGTTTCCAGCGCGTGGCCGAAGGTATGCCCTAGGTTCAACAGGGCGCGCGGGCCGCTTTCGGTTTCGTCGCGGGCGACGATGTCGGCCTTGGCGCGGCAACTTTCGGCGATGGCGAAGGTGCGCGCCGCGTCGCGGTCGACGGCGGTGACGCCGTCGCCGATCAATTCGACGGCGTGGGCCTCCAGCCAATCCCAAAAGTCGGGCCGGTCGATCAGTCCGTATTTGGCGATTTCCGCGTAACCGGCCCGTATCTCGCGCGGGGGCAGGGAATTCAGGGTGTCGGTATCGGCCAGCACGAGGCGCGGTTGATGGAAGCTGCCGACCAGATTCTTGCCTTGGTGGGTGTCGATGCCGGTCTTGCCACCGACCGCGCTGTCCACCTGCGCCAGCAGGGTGGTCGGCACCTGGATGAAGGGAATGCCGCGCAGGATGATCGACGCGGCGAAGCCGGTCAGATCGCCGACCACGCCGCCGCCCAGGGCGATCAGGGTGGTCTTGCGTTCGACGCGGGCATCCAGAAGGGTGTCCAGCAGGGATTCCAGGGTGGCGAAGGACTTCGATTCCTCTCCGGGCGGAACGCGGGTGGCGCCGCAGGCGATGCCCGCGGTCTCCAGGGCGGCGGTCAGGAGCGCCAGATAATGCGCCGCCACCACGGTGTCGGAAACGATGTGTACGCGGGGGCTGGGAAGAAGCGGGCGGATCAAGTCCCCGGCGCGCGCGATCAGCCCTGGGCCGATCAGGATGGGATAGCTGCGCGCGCCCAGGGCGACGGTGACGGTGGTGGGTTCTGTGTTCATCGGTCCATTGTGGTTTGGGTCAGCCAATAGGCGTCGATCGCCGCCAGCACCCGCGCCGTGGTGATCTCGGAGGGTTCGTCGCGGGTTTCGACGGTGATGTGCGCCTCGGCATACAAAGGATACCGCTTTTCCATCAGTTCCCCTAGAATGACGCGCGGGTCGCCCTGCATCAATAGCGGACGAGTGGTGCGTCCGGCGGTGCGGAAGACCAGCAGGTCAAGGTCGGCCTTCAACCAGACGCACACCGACCGGGCCAACAGGGCCGCGCGGGTCTCGGCGGAGACGAAGGCGCCGCCGCCGGTCGCCAGCACGCACGGCGGGCCGTTGATCAGGCGGGTCAGGACCTTGCGCTCGCCGTCGCGAAAGGCGGCCTCGCCCAAGGTGGCGAAGATGTCGCGGACGGATTGGCCGGCGGCGCGTTCAACCTCGGCGTCGGAATCGTGGAAGGGACGATCCAGCAAGGCGGCAACTCGGCGGCCGATGTGGCTTTTTCCCGCGCCCATCAGCCCGACCAGGGTGATGGTGCGGGGCAGGGCGGCGACACGGGCGGTGGCGAGGTCTGACATGACCGGCTGGGCATCCAGGGAAAACGGGTTCGCCCCGAGGGGCGCGTTGAATGCGCGAGGGCAAGAGGATAAACTGCCCGGCGCGCGTCGTAAATGTAGCGGAAAACGCGCCCTTGTCACGTCCCGTCGTCCCCTGCGATGGGCGGAGGGGGCGGCGCGGAAAACAATTTTGTGAAGGAGGCGGTCGTCGTGAGGGTGATAACGCGCTTGGTTCTGTCGATCTGCGTGCTGGCGGTGGTGGGGGGCGCGGTTCTTTTGGCGAAGAGGGACCTGCCGGCGCCGACGGCGCGGGTGGAAAAGGTGATTCCCGCGGATCGGTTCAAATAATCAAAAACGGAACGCGCAGCTGCGCAATGGGGGAGGACGGCCAATGACGATGCGGAAAGCGGGGCGCTGGGCGCTGGCTTTGGGCCTGTTGGGCGGGGCATCCGCTCCGGCTTTGGCGCAGACCTTCGCCGAGGCGCCGTTGTCGTTGTTTCCCAGCGCCGCTGCTTCCAGCGCCGCGCCGGTCGAGGCAGTGAAGCCAGACAGCGCGCCCTTTGGCATCAGCATGGGCGGTCTTGCCGACGTCGATCTCGAGGCGGTGGGGGTTCTGAGCCATGGCGCGAAGGAACCCTGGGACCGGGATCTCGGCACCCAGGTTTGGTTTTCGCTGAACCGAGTCACCGCGTTGGAGCGTCTGCGCGCCTTGCCGGTCGGCGCGGCCTCGCCCACGGTGCGCGGCATGGTCCGCCAATTGCTGCTGACCGCCGCCGCGCCGTTGGCGGTGCCGGGCGCCTCCGCGTCGCCCGGGCAGTTGACTGCGGCGCGGTTGGAGGCGTTGCTGGCCTCCGCCTGGGCGGAAGACGCGCAGTCCCTGGCGGCGGTGGCGCCCCGCGCGGTGTGGAGCGAGGCAGTGGTCTTGGCGGCGGCGCGCGCCGGATGGCTGGCGGGCGACGTCAAGGCCGCCTGTGCCCAGGTCGATGACGGCTTGCAACGCTTCGATGCGCCGATCTGGGGCAAGATGAACGCGGCGTGCAAGGCGGTGACGGGGGATGCCGACAAGGCGCGGCTGAATGTAAGCCTGCTGGAGGAGGTGGGCGCGGTTGACGATGCGTTCCGTCCGCTGGCGGATCGCATCCAGGATCGCGGCAAGCTGTCGTTGGCGGAACTGCCCGCGGGCATGGGCATTTTTGAGACGTCGGCGCTGCGGGAATTGGGGGGCAAGCTGCCCGAGGATCTGCCGCTGGATGCAATGCCCTGGTTGGCGCGGCTGGCGATCCCCGCCGAAGGTCCGGTCAGCAACGGCCATCTGGCGACCGTCGAAATCGGCCTGCGGCATGGCACCATCCCCGCCGCCGAGGCCGCGAAGGTTCTGGAACGGGTGAAATTCGGCAAGGCCGATCTGGTGGCGGCGAAGGAATTGAAGGCCGATGCCGCCGCGCCGCGCGGGCGCGCCCTCTACTGGCAGATTCTGAAGGACACCAACTCCGCCCCGGCGCGGGCCGAGGTCATCGCGCGGATGTTCGCGGCGGCGCGGAACGACCGCGCCGGGGCGGCGGCGCTGGCGGTGTTGCTGGCGAAGCCCTTGGCCGATCTGTCCGCCGATTCGGCGGCGGCGTGGCTGGCGGGCGATGCGGCGCGCGCCGCCCTGTGGATCGGCGATTGGACGATGGCGCGACGCTGGGCGGACCTAGCGGCGGGCAATGCCGGGGCGTCGGAAGATGCGCGCCGGGTCGCCGTCGCCTTGAAGCCGCTGTTCCATCTGGCCGATGCCCCCGCCGCCGCGCAGGACCGCGCCACCCAGGCCGCACCGGCGATGCCGGAAGATTTGTCCCCGGCGGTGCGTGACCGTCTGTTTGGGCTTTGTCGCGTTCTTTCCCTGCCGGTGGCCGACGCCGATTGGCGGGCCGCGCTGGCGGCTCCGTCCCCGGCGGAGGACAATGCCTCGCCGTCGCCGCTGCTGTTGGCGACCGCCGACAATGCGGCGGCAAGGGGGGCGTTGGGGTTGACCCTTGCCCTGTCCGCGCAGGCGCTGGATACGAGCGGCGATAAGCCGGTCGCGGCGGCGGCGGTGGAGCGGACGGTGGCTTCCCTGCTGAAAATCGGCGCGGTGGACTGGGCGAAACGGGTCGCGGTGGAAAGTCTGCTTGCCGCCGGATACTGAACGGACGGCGGAGCATGGCGCACGAGGTCGATCGCTTTCTCGAAATGATGCGCGCCGAACGCGGGGCTTCGCCACGCACCATCGACGCCTATCGCCGCGACCTCGACGATTTGGCCGATTGCCTGGGGGCGAATCCGGCGAGTGTCGGCGCCGCCGAACTCAAATCCTATCTGCGGGGCCTGCTGGACCGGGGCTTTTCATCACGCACCCAGGCGCGGCGGCTATCCGCGATCCGGCAGTTCTTTCTGTTCCTGCGGGCCGAGGGCGAACGGTGCGATGATCCGGCGCATCTTCTGGACTCCCCACGCATCGGTCGCCCTTTGCCGAAGTACCTATCGGAGGACGAGGTCGCCCGCCTGTTGGCCGCCGCGCGCGAATTGCCGGGACTGTCCGGCTTGCGGATGGTCGCCCTGCTGGAGGTGATCTATGCCACCGGCTTGCGGGTTTCGGAATTGGTCGGGCTGCCCTATGCGGCGGTCGCCCGCGAGCCCGAGGTCCTGCTGGTGATGGGCAAGGGCGGCAAGGAACGCGCGGTGCCGTTGACCCTTGCCGCCCGCGTCGCCCTTGCCGCTTATCTGGCGCGCCGCGAACAGGCGACGCGGGGCATCCGGGGCGGGGCGCGGTGGGCTTTTCCCGGCCCCGGACGCGGCGGTCACATCACCCGCGATGGATTCTACAAGGCCCTGAAGACGCTGGCGGTTCGTGCCGGAGTTTCCTCCGCTAAGGTGTCGCCGCATGTGATGCGGCATTCCTTTGCCTCGCACCTTTTGGCGCACGGCGCCGACCTGCGGGCGGTGCAAAGCATGCTGGGTCACGCCGACATCGCGACCACGCAAATCTATACCCACGTCTTGGAAGACCGCCTGCGTAGCCTAGTCGAATCCGGCCACCCCCTGGCCAAGTTGGGGCTGTAGGGGAAGGAGAACTGGGCCGGGGGCCGCCCGGCCCCGCAAAGGGGCGCGGCTCCTTTGATCCCATGATTTGTTTTTCGCCGCATAGCGGCAATCATTTCTCATGCGGCGCGAAGGTTTCATGGCGCTTCGCGCGAAAAACAAAATAATGGGTACGCAGGGTCCTCGCCCCTTTGCGGGGTTCGGGGCGGAGCCCCGGTCCGGTTCTTATTCCCACCCGATTCTCGCCTTGACCTCGTCCGGCGTTGCGCCAGCGTCACGCAAGGCGGCGAGGGTGGGGGCACCGTTGCGTTTGGCGAGGCGTTTGCCGTCGGTATCGGCGATCAGTCGATGATGCCGCCAGTCGGGCACCGGCAGGTGCAGCAGGTGTTGCAGCAGGCGGTGCAGGTGGCTGGCGGTAAATAGATCCTCGCCCCGGGTGACGCAGGTGATGCCCTGTGCCGCGTCGTCAATGACGACCGCCAAGTGGTAGCTGGCCGGGGTGTCGCGGCGGGCCAGCACGACGTCACCGAACAGTTCCGGCGTGGCGTTCCGGCCGCCGCGATCGCGGTCGGTCCAGGTCAGTGGCGGCAGCCCGGTCAGGGCCTTCGCGATGTCGAGCCTCCATGCGTGCGGTGCGCCCGCCGCGATGCGGGCGGCGGCGGCGTCGGTGGAAAGGGCGCGGCAGGTTCCGGGATAAAGGGCGCCGTCCGGGCCGTGCGGCGCGCTGCCCGAGGCGGCGATCTCGCGGGCGATGTCGGCGCGGGAACAGAAGCAGGGGTAAAGCAGCCCGGCGGCTTTCAGGGCATCGAGGGCGCGGCCGTAGATCGCCATGCGCGCCGACTGCCGCGGTGCCGGTTCCGGCCAGGAGAGGCCGAGCCAGCGCAGGTCGTCGCGGATCGCCGCGATGAAGGATTCGCGGCAGCGCGTCGCGTCGATATCCTCGATCCGCAGCAGGAAGGTTCCGTCCGGCCCGGTCTCGCGCGCCGCGAACAGGGCGGAGAAGGCATGCCCCAGGTGCAGCCGCCCGGTCGGGCCGGGGGCGAAGCGGGTGATTTCGGTGCGGACGTGAACGGCGGCGGTCATGGCTCCGGCATAGCCGATTTCCGTCGCGTCCCGCAATCCCGGCAAGCGTCACAATCCTGTGATGCAACATGGTGGGTCTTCTGCTATACAGGGTACTATATGTCGTGTCTCGTGCGGGCGCCGCGAGGCACTGGCTTCCGTCTACGGGAGGTTCCGGTGACCTTCGAAGGGGATTTCGCCCCGGTTCTGGTTCTCAACGCGGATTATCGTCCGCTCAGCTACTTCCCGCTGTTGCTTTGGTCCTGGCAGGAAGCGATCAAGGCCGTGGTTTCCGAACGCGTGCAGGTTCTGTCGGAATACGATACGGTGATCCGCTCCCCCAGTTTGTCGCTGCGGCTGCCCAGCGTGATTGCCTTGAAGGACTATGTTCCGGCGACGCGCCGTCCGGCCTTTACCCGTTTCAACGTCTTTTTGCGCGATCGTTTTTTCTGCCAGTATTGCGGTCGGCGGTTTCCGACCCAGGACCTGACCTTCGATCATATGATGCCGCGGTCGCGCGGCGGGCGCACCAACTGGGAGAACGTGGTCACCGCCTGTCAGGTCTGCAACCTGGAAAAGGCTGACCATTTGCCGACCCGTTTCGGCTTTCGTCCGATTCGCGCGCCGGAGATGCCGACCTCCCACGAATTGTTGGAGATTGGGCGCGCCTTTCCGCCGCACTATCTGCACAAAAGTTGGCGCGATTATCTCTATTGGGACACCGAACTGGAAGAGTAGTCTCCGTGCTCAGCCACAGGCGGCGTTCCGACACCAGCCCCAGGCAGATCAGCGCGAAGGCCGACGAGGCGGCGAAGTTCCATTCGCTCAAGGAAAACCCGAACAGAGTCCACGGCACGTCGTCGCAGTGCGCCACCGGTTTGGTGGACAATGCCGTGGTGACGTCGGACAGGTTCATCGGGTGGGATAGGTCCTCGCCGGTGCAGCCCCGGGTTCCCGTCCACCAGCCATGTTCGACGCCCGCGTGGTAGAACGCGATGGCGGCCCCAACCGCAAGGATCGCCGCCACGATCATCGCCACCCGCCGTCGCCGCGCCGGGTGCCGCAGCATGGCGGTGCCGAACAGGCCAAACCCGGCGGTAAGGACGAAGGGGACCCGCTGATAGGTGCACAGGACGCAAGGGGCGATGCCGAAGACATGCTCCATCACCAGGGCGAAGCCGAGAACGGCCAGGCTCAGGACGGTGATCGACAGGCAGATGCGCAGATCAGGGGAGTGTGACATCGGGTCCGCATCAAAAATCAGTTCGCCAAATACTTAAGCGCGACGAAGCCGCCGATCAACAGTGCAAAGAACGCGGTGGCGAGTTTGCCCAGGTGCGCCTCGATAAAGGCGCGGATCGGTTCCCCGAATTTCCACAGCAGACCGGCGACCAGGAAGAAGCGTATCCCCCGCGACAGGACCGAGGCGGTGCCGAAGATCACAGGGTTGAGGCCGGTCAGGCCGCTGGCGATGGTGATCACCTTGTAGGGGAAGGGGGTGATCCCGGCACCGAACACGATCCATGTCCCCCATTCGTTGTAGAGGTTCTGGAAGGTCTCGAACTTTTGCATGTAGCCATAGAAGCCGAGAATCGGCGTCGCCACCTGATCGAACAGGAACAGGCCGATGGCATATCCGCCGAAGCCGCCGATGACGCTGGAGACGGCGGCGATGCGCCAAGCCTTGGCCCGTGCCGCCAGGACCATCGGAATGATCAGGACGTCGGGGGGGATCGGAAAGATCGAGCTTTCGATGAAGGAGACGATGGCCAGCGTCCACATCGCATGCGGCGTGACGGTCTGTGCCATGGTCCAGTCGTAAAGGCGTCTCAGCACGGTGGTGCCTCGGAAACAGCGGAAGGGCGAGGCTGTGTGTAGCAGCCGTTTGACGCGGCGGCAACAGGATCAGAAGACGACGCGGCGGATCATGTTCAGGCCGATCAGCAACAGCATGACGCCGACCAAGGTCATGAAGTGCTTTTGCGGAATGCGGTCGCGCAGGCGGTTGCCCAGGGACATGGACAGGCCGACCACCACCCACCCGGCGGCGGACAGGGCCAGAATCCCCGGCGGCGCGAAGCCCTTGATCGCCAATCCGGCGAACAGCGGCAATTGGCCCAGCAGGAAAAGCACACCCATGATGTGCACGAAGGCGGTTTTCTCCAGGCCAAGGGTGATCAGATAGGGGACGAGGGTCGGCGCGAGAAAGCTGCTCATCCCGCCGACCAGGCCGGAAACCAACCCCACCAAGGGGCGCAGACGGCGGTCGATGCCGGTGGGGAGGCTGGGGCGCCAGCCGGCCAGGGTGGAGACCGCGAACACGCTGACCAGACCGACCAGGATCAGGGCGGGAGCGAGGGTGGCCCGCGCGAAGGCGATGGCGTCGGCCAGGACCAGCCGCCCCTCGGCGTCGGTATCAGACGATTTCGACGGTGCTGCCGTCGAAACCCCGCGCCACGTCGCCGGGGATCGGCCTGCCGCCGCCGTCGCGACCGCGCCCAGGAAGCCGCAACCCGGCACCGGCCCGTCCGTCGTGGGGGCAAGGGCGCAGGCCGGAGTTCCGTCGATGCTCAGCGTCTTCGTCAGCCGCTTCCAGTTCGGCCGCAGTGGGTGGCTGCCGGGGCGGACCCCGGTGATCCAGGCATCAGCGGCGCCGAGGGGAATGTCCCCCCCCACGGCGTCCGGTCGTCGCGGTCGGCGAAGCGCAGGCGGATCATCGATCGGCCTTCGGCGCGGGTTGTGCCTCGTAGCGGGTGGCGATCAGGCGTTCCAGCAGGCGGACCCCGAAGCCCGAGGCGCCCTTCGGCGCGGTCGGCAGCGCCTTTTTCATCCAGGCGACGCCCGCGATGTCCAGGTGCGCCCAGGCGACGTCGGGCTTGATGAAACGCTTCAGGAACTGCGCGGCGGAGATCGAACCGGCCTCGCGTCCGCCGGTGTTTTTCATGTCGGCGATGTCGGACTTGATCAGTTCGTCATAGGCGTCGCCCATCGGCAGCCGCCACAGCGCCTCGCCGACCTCGGCCCCGGCTTCGGTCAGCGCCGTGCTCAAGGCGTCGTCGTTGGAGAGCAACCCGGCGTGGTCGGACCCCAGGGCGATGACGATTGCCCCGGTCAGGGTGGCCAGATCGATCACCTCCCTTGGCTGGAAGGTTTCCTGCGCGTACCATAGGGCGTCGGCCAGGACCAAGCGGCCCTCGGCATCGGTGTTGATCACTTCGATGGTCTGTCCCGACATCGAGGCCACCACGTCGCCGGGGCGCTGCGCCATGCCCGAGGGCATGTTCTCGACCAGGCCCAGGATGCCGACCACGTTCACCTTGGCCTTGCGGCGCGCCAGAATGCGCATCAGCCCGGTGGTGACCGCCGCGCCGCTCATGTCGGTTTTCATTTCCTCCATGCCGGCGGCGGGTTTAATCGAGATGCCGCCGGAGTCGAAGCACACCCCCTTGCCGACGATGGCGACCGGCGCGTCGCCCTTGGCGCCGCCCATCCAGCGCAGGACCACCAGTTGCGATTCGCGGTCCGACCCCTGGCCGACCGCCAACAGCGACTCCATGCCCAGCTTCGCCATTTCCTTTTCGCCCAGGATCTCGACCTCGACGCCGTCCTTTTCCAGGCCCTTGGCGATCTTCGCGAAGGCGGCGGGGAATAGCACGTTGGCGGGCTCGGAAACCAGATCGCGGGTCAAGAAGACGCCGTCGGCGACGATCGCCAGGGGCGCCCAGGCGTCCTTGGCCGCCTTTTCGTCGGCGACCGCGAGGGTCAGGGTCTTCAGGGCGGTTTTGTCCTCGGGCTTCTGTTTGGTGCGGTAGGTGTCGAAGCGATAGGACTTCAGCTTCGCCCCCAGCGCCGCATGGGCGGCCTGCCGGGCGGTCGAGGCCTTGGACTCGGCGATGGCGTCGATGGCCAGGGTCAGTTCCGTGCTTTTGCCCTTGTCCGCCGCGATCATCGCCGCGCCGCCGAAGGCTTCCATGCGGCGGCAATCGATCTCCGCCGCCTTGCCCAGGCCGACCAGGATCAACTGGTCGATGGCGAGCCCGGCGGGGGCGACGATCGCCAGCGTCTGCTCGGCCTTGCCGGTGAAGCGCGATGTCGCGATGGCGCGGGCGACGGCGCCGACGGTGGCAACATCGGCCGCCTTGGCGCTGGGGGTGAGGACGCCGGCTTCCAGGACGCCAACGGCAAGGCACCCGGATTTCGGAAAACCGGGCTGAGCGAAAGCGACTTTCATGTGGGGATATCCTTACATACGGGTAACGAGTGGGCGCGACGCGGCGCCGTAAGCGGGCAAGATCATGGTTCCGATATTGCCAGGACTTCAACGCGGTGCAAGACGCGAATCGGCTTTTTCAGCATGAGGCGGGAAAAATCGGCGGGTTCAGCGGTTCACGTCGTCGCCCCCAGACGCCGGGTTTGCCGTCGAACACCCCGGGAATGCGGGTGCCGCAGGCGGTGCAGTACCCCTGGGAGTCGAGCGCGCAGTTTCTGATCTCGTACCAGCTGCGGTGGATCGCGGCGGCGCCGCAACCGGGGCAAAAGGTGGTGCCGCCCGCGATGTCGTGGACATTGCCGGTATAGACGAAGCGCAATCCCTCGGCCATCGTCAGCCCGCGCGCGCGGGTCAGGGTTTCGGGCGGGGTCGGCGGGACCCGCAACATTTTGTGGGCGGGGCGGAAGGCGGAAAAATGCAACGGCACGTCGGGGGACAGCTCGGTCGCGATGAAGCGCGACAGGGCCGCGATCTCGGCATCGGAGTCGTTCAGGCCTGGAATCAGTAGGGCGGTGACCTCCAGCCAGGTCTTGGTTTCGCGTGCGACGAAGCGCAGGGGGTAGAGAACCGGCTCCAGGCGGGTGCCGCAGACGTCGCGGTAGAAGTCGTCGGAAAAGGCCTTGAGGTCGATGTTGACCGCGTCGAAGCCGGTGAAGAATTCGGCTCGCGCCTCCGCCGCGATGTATCCCGCCGTCACCTCGACCGCGCATTCCAGGGCGATGATCTGCTCGTTGTAGGTCACGGCGACGGAGCGGCAGCCCTTGATGGCGGTGGCGTGGGCGATTTCCTCGGGCGGAATTTCCTGGCTTAGGCGGCCGTCGTTGCGTTCGCGCGAGATTTGCCAGTTCTGACAGTAGGCACAGGTCAGGTTGCACCCGATCGATCCGAACGACAGAACCGGCGACCCCGGCAGGAAGTGATTCAGGGGTTTCTTTTCCACCGGGTCGATGCAAAAGCCGCTGCTTCGCCCCCAGGAGGCCGCCCGCATCGTGCCGTCCCGGTTGACGCGGGCGTGACCAGACGCCGGACTGGCCGGGGGCGCAAACGACAGTTGCGCGGGCACAAGGTGCACACGATATCGCCCAAATCATCGACGGGGTGCCAATATCTGGCCACCGACATGTTTCCCTCTCCGCCGACGTGATGATACATTCGATGGAACAGTGTAGAACCGTTCGTTTCCCTTGGGAACCGGCGGTCACCCCCGCTCACCGCATCGGAGGACGATACAAGGGATGAACGACACCACCCAGCGGGTCCGGCCCGCCGCCGTTGCCGGCATGTTCTATCCCATGGACCCCGCCGATTTACGGGCCGAGGTCGCGGCGCATCTTGCCGGCGGCGGCTCCGACGCGGATGAAGTGCCGAAGGCGGTGGTGGTGCCGCACGCCGGCTATCGGTACTCCGCCCCGGTCGCGGCGAAAGCCTACGCGCGGGCGATCCCGGGGCGTGGACGGATTTCCCGCGTGGTGCTGCTCGGTCCGACCCACCGCGTCGCGGTGGCGGGTTTCGCGCTCAGCAATGCCGAGGTCTTCGACACGCCGCTGGGGCCGGTGGCGGTGGACGTGGCGGCGGTGGAGCGTTTGAAGGCGCGGCCCGACGCGGTGGCGATGGACTTGGCGCATGCGCAGGAACACTGCCTTGAGGTGCAGCTACCGTTCCTGAAGGAGATCCTGGGCGACGTCGAGATCGTGCCGGTGCTGGCCGGACAGGTTACCCCCGAGGCGGTGGCCGGGCTTCTGGACTCCCTGTGGGGCGGACCGGAAACCCTGATCGTGGTCAGTTCGGATTTGTCGCACTATTTGTCCTATGACGATTGCGTCACCTTGGACGCGGTCACCCAGCACGCCATCGAAACCCTGTCGCCGGAAAAGATTGATCGGCCGCAGGCGTGCGGGCGGCTGCCGATCGCGGGGTTGTTGCTGACCGCGAAGGCGCGCGGCATGGCGGTGGAGACCCTGGACGTTCGCAATTCCGGCGATACCGCCGGGCCGCGCGGTCAGGTGGTCGGCTACGGCGCGTGGGCGTTCTTCGAGGATGAGGCGCCGCCCCCGGTCACCCAGACCTATGGCGCCGAATTGTTGGCTCTGGCCGAGGCGTCGATTCGTCATGGGCTGGAACACGGCGTGCCGATGTCGATCGATTACGAAACGGTTTTCCCCGATCTGGTCGATCTGGGGGCGGCTTTCGTCACCTTGACCCGAGGGGGACGGCTGCGCGGCTGTATCGGTTCGCTGCGGGCGACCCGCTCGCTGGCCGAGGATGTCGCCGCCAACGCCTGTGCCGCCGCTTTTGGCGATTCGCGGTTCGGTCCGTTGGACGCGGAGGAAATGGAGGGGGTGACGATTTCGGTGTCGGTCCTGGGGCCGATGTCGCCGATCGATTTTGCCGACGAACATGATCTTCTGGCGCAGTTGAACATCGGCGAGGATGGTCTGGCGATCGCCGACCATGGCCGGCGCGCCCTGTTCCTGCCGCAGTTGAAGGTCAAGGCCGGGTTGCCGCTGTCCGAAAGTCCGGCCCTGCAGGCGTGGCGTTTCCGCGTCGATGTGGTGGGCGGCGAGGCATGACCACGCCGGTGGTTGCCGCCGACGATGCCGCCTGTCGCACGGCGGGGGCGTTGCTGAGACGGGGTGAACTGGTCGCCTTTCCCACCGAGACCGTCTATGGCCTGGGCGGCAACGCCCTGGATGGCCGTGCCGTCGCCGCGATCTTCGCGGCGAAGGGGCGACCGTCCTTCAATCCCCTGATCGTTCATGTCGCGGACCCGGCGGATGCCCTGCCCCTGGCGGATTTCGGCGATGCCGCGCGGGCGTTGGCGCGGCGTTTCTGGCCGGGGCCGCTGACTCTGGTGCTGCCGCGCCGCGATGGTTGCGGGTTGTCCGATCTGGTCTCCGCCGGATTGCCCAGCGTCGCCATCCGCATGCCCGCTCATCCAGTGGCGCGGGCGATCATCGCCGCCGCCGGGTGTCCGGTGGCGGCGCCGTCGGCCAATCCCTCGGGGCGGGTCAGTCCGACCCGCGCCGCGCATGTGCGGGACGGGTTGGACGGTAAGATCGCGATGATCGTCGATGGCGGTCCCTGCGCGGTCGGCATTGAAAGCACGGTGTTGGATCTGACCGGCGACGCGCCTCGCGTGTTGCGTCCCGGCGGGGTGACGGCGGACCAGATTTCCGCGATCCTGGGGCGACCGGTGGCGATGGCGACGGTGGCGGACGGCCCGCTGTTGTCCCCCGGCATGCTGCGAAGCCACTACGCGCCGTCGCGGCCGGTGCGGCTGAACGCGGCCACGGCGGCGGTGGACGAGGCGCTGCTGGGGTTCGGCGATGCCCCGGACGCGGCTCTGAACCTGAGTCCGACGGGCGATCTGGCGGAAGCGGCGGCCAATCTGTTCGCGATGCTGCGGGGGTTGGACGACGGGCCGCATCGGGGTATTGCGGTCTCTCCGATTCCCGAGCATGGTCTGGGCATTGCGATCAACGACCGGCTGCGCCGCGCAGCGGCGCCGCGCGAGGTCGGTTTTTCACCTGCGTCGAGGAATATGATGAGCCAAGCGGACGGTTTCGTGGAGAGGTTGAAGGCCATCCTCGGGGGGGCCTTTGTCCTTACCGACGACCGCGACATGGACACCTATATGAACGAGGAACGCGGCCTGTTTCATGGCCGCGCCCTGGCGGTGGTGCGCCCGGGATCGACGTCCGAGGTGGCGGCGACGGTCGCGGCCTGCGCCGCGGCGGGGGTCGGGGTGGTGCCGCAGGGCGGCAACACCGGTCTGGTCGGTGGCGCGGTCGCGGACGAACGCGCGGTGATCGTGTCGATGGGGCGGATGAACCGTATCCGTGGCGTCAACGCCGACGACTTCACGATGACGGTCGAGGCCGGGTGCGTGCTGCAGGACATCCGCGACGCAGCCGAGGCGGCGGGCTGTCTGTTCCCCCTAAGCCTGGGGGCGCAGGGGAGTTGCCAGATCGGCGGCAACCTGGCCACCAATGTCGGCGGCATCAACACCCTGCGTTACGGCACGGCGCGGGACAACGTGCTGGGGCTGGAGGTGGTGCTACCCGATGGCCGCGTCTGGAACGGCCTGCGCGCCCTGACCAAGGACAACACCGGTTATTCGCTGCGCAACCTGTTCGTTGGTTCGGAAGGCACGCTGGGGATCGTCACCGCCGCAGTTCTGAAGCTCTATCCCAAGCTGCGGGCGGTGGAAACCGCGTTCTGCGGTCTGTCCGACCTTGACGCGGCGTTGCTGCTTCTGGATCGGGCGCGCCGCTTCAGCGGAGACTCGGTCTCGGCCTTCGAACTGATCTGCCGTACGGGGGTGGAGATGTCGACCATCCACCTGGCCGGGGTTCCCGACCCGTTGGAAGATGCGTACCCGTGGTACGCGTTGATCGAGTTCTCCTCAACCAGCACCGATGGAGCCTTGCGCGAGACCTTCGAGAAGTTTCTGGAGTCCTCTTTCGAGGACGGCATCATCGTTGATGCGGTTATCGCCGAAAGCCTGGAACAGACGCGCACGCTGTGGCGTATCCGCGAGGAACTGCCCGAGGCACAGAAGCACGAAGGCGGCTCGATCAAGCACGATATTTCGGTGCCGGTGCGGTTGGTGCCGGATTTTATCCGCCGGGCCTCCGATGCCGTGGTCAAGGCGATGCCGGGGGTGCGTCCGATGCCGTTCGGCCACATGGGCGACGGCAATATCCATTTCAACGTGTCGCAGCCGGTCGGCGCGGACAAGGACGCCTATCTTGCCCGTTGGCACGAGATAGGCAGGATCGTCTACGACGTCGTTGACGAACTGGGTGGTTCCTTCTCGGCCGAGCATGGGGTGGGGCGGCTGAAGGTCGAGGATCTGGCGCGCTATCGCTCGGACGTGGAACTGGATCTTCTGAAGCGGATCAAGGTCGCGTTTGATCCGAACAACATCATGAATCCCGGCGTTTTCTTCGGCTTATCCGCCGGGGGAGGCGTCACGTTCCCGCGATCATTGCCGCGCCGTCGCCGCCGTTTCCGGGCGGCGGCGGATTGATCACCGCCCGGACCCCTTCGCGCAGGGCCAGGGCCACCGCCTAGGTGCGGTTGGTGGCGCCGATCTTACGGAAGACGTTGCGCAGGTGCGATTTGAATAGTGATCTCGGTCAGCCCCAGGATCTTGGCGATTTCCTTGTTGGAGGCACCGCCCACCAGTTGCGTCAGGATTTCGTATTCGCGCTGGGTCAGCACCGACAGCGGCGACCGCTCGTGCGGCAGCGCGGATGACGGTTCACCCCCCATTCGCGGTTCGGTGGCCTCGGCGGTCAGCACTTCCGGCGGGTAATAGGGAACGCCGCACAGGATCAGACGCAGGGCATGCATCATCGCGGTGCCGTTCAACGACTTCGGCAAGTATCCGGAAACGCCCAGTCGCATGGCTTCCAGGACATTGCCGCGCGTTACCCAGTCGGTGACGATGACGATGCGGCAATCGGGGGAGGCGCGGCGCAAACGCAGCACGCCGTCGATGCCGTCCATTCCGGGCATTTTAAGATCCAGCAAGACCAAATCCGGTCGTTCCGCCGCCATGATTTCATGTGTCGAAGGGTAGTCAAAGGATTCGAGGATGTTCACATCATCGGCGACTTTGGAGACGAAAGGTTTCAGGCCGTCCCGCAATAGCGCATGATCATCGGCGATCAAGACTTTCATCATGCAGTCTCCTTATCGGCTGGTGCACGGAGCGCGCGTCGAAGGCGACGGACTGTATACCGCACCAGAATGATACCTTGCCCGGTTTTGGGCAAGTATCTGCTTCGAAAGAATGATGTGGACAAGTTTTGCGCCGCGCCTTCGATCATGCCAGCGATCGTAGGGTTTTGGCAAGTTCGCGCAGGGATACCGGTTTGCGCAGGATGACGTCGGCGCCGTTTTCCACCTCCGCCAGCGCGATGCGGTCGTGCAGGGGTTGTCCGGTGATGACGATGGTGGCGATGTGCGGGTGCTCGGCGGCGACCTCGGCGATCAGTTGAAAGCCGTCGCCGTCGGGCATCTGAAGATCGGTGATCAGAATATCGATGTGGTGTCGCAACAGGTGGTCGCGGGCCTTCCGGCCGCTGACGGCGGTCAGAACGACGTATCCGGTCCTCTTCAGAAAGGCGGCGAGTTCACCGACGGCCAGGGTTTCGTCATCGACCACCAGGATGGATAACGGGTCCGTTGACGGTTGCAGCGGTTCGGTGGTTGTGGTGTTTCCTCGCTCAGGTTCAGGCCCCATTAAATTATTGTCAGGCAGATCGGCGGCTGATTCCCTCATGGGAGGGAGGACCCCATCCATGAGTGATCTGTTTTGGTTGTCAGAGAGGCAGCTGGCGAAGATTGAGCCGCATTTCCCGCTATCGCATGGCGTGCCGCAGGTTGATGATCGATGCAACCCACCTGAAAGCTCATCGGACCGCCGCGAGCCTCCATAAAAAGGGGCTCTTCCCCGATGTATCGGACGCACAAAAGGCGGGCTGAACTCCAAGCTTCATGCGGTTTGCGACGGACAAGGAAGGCCCCTCATCCTGCTGCTCAGCGAAGGATCGCTACATGCATCCCGCCAATGCGTCATCGCAAAACCCAGCACGCTTACGACAAAATCCTCTATCGCCAGCGTCATAGGATCGAGAACCTCTTCGCTCGCCTCAAGGATTGGCGGCGTATCCAGACCCGATATGACCAATGCGCGGATATCTTCTTTGCCGCCGTCATCATCGCGGTACTCCTCCTCTTCTGGATCGAACCTTAATGGGTCCTGAGCCTAGCCGACGTCGCTCGGCCATAGATAAGCGCACCACCCGCCATCCCGGCTATACCGCCTCCATTCGCATCCGCAAGCGGATCGAGGAAGCCTTTGGCTGGATCAAGACAGTCGCAGGGATGCGGAAAACCAAACTGCGCGGCCTTGATAAGGTGGATTGGGCCTTCGCCTTCTCGGCAGCCGCCTACAATCTGCTGCGACCACCCAAACTGCTGGCAGGGGAGATGCCCACATGAAGCGCCCGCCCGCCTTTGCCAAAGTCTTCGAAGGCCGCTGGAGCATCGTCGAGATGGACACTTGGCCAGATGATCATCTCGACCTTCTGGAGCCCGCCCACATTACCTTTGGTGGCGCCTCTGATGGCGAACTGGTGTTCGGCGCGGTCAAGAGATGGCTCGACGTGCGTTACGGGAGCCGGGATGGTGCCGTCTGCGCCGAATTCTCGTGGGAAGGCCACAACGACGCCGATATTGCTTGCGGGAGAGGATGGGTCGCCCTCGGCACTGCTGGCCGATTGGTTGGCCACATCTACATCCATAGCAGCGATGAATCAGGCTTCGTCTGCGAGCCACTCTGACTTCTTCAACACCCTGGTAAGTACGGGACCGATTAAAATCGCCGTGACCCACGTTTCGGGTGCGCTCAGCTACGTGCAGAAGAACTTCGTGAAGACCTTGGTCGGTTCCGCCCTGCACTGGGGCGTGGTGCAGAAGAATTCGTCGCAGATTCACGCGGTGATTCATGCCGGATTGGAAGCCATGCGCGGCATCACGCCGCTGGTTGCCGGGGAAAGCCAGTTGAAGATCAAGGTGGCGATCGCCCAGGACAGCAAGTGGCTGGTGGTGGCGGCCTATGGCGAATCGGCCTTTCACCCTGAAACCAACCATGAACGGATGGGCTTTGGCATCATGCATCTGTGACGGGCGGGTTTGACCGGAGTGTGTACAGCCGTTACGATGCTCTCCGTCGGCGCGCCCCGTGGTTGGCGATCGCGCCTCGGACCCGGGGGAAGGCCCTTGCTGCCGTTGCTTCTGGGTGGATTCATCTTAGGACGCATGCAATGCCCGTTTTTCGTAAGTTTCGCACCCTTGTCGCGGGCGGCGTGATCGCGGCGGCGTTGACCGCGGCGGCGCCGTCCGGCGCGTTGGCCGCTTCAGCCAAGGACGGCGACAAGTTCGGCGACTGGACCGCCGCATGTTCCGGCGCGCCGAATGCGGCGGCGCCGGTCTGCCATTTGATGCAGATCGTACCGATCACTTCCAAGGACGGCAAGCCGGCTTCCGTTCTTAAGGCGGCGGTTTTCCACATGTCCGCGAAGGAATACGTGCTGTTCGGTTATTTGCCGCTGGGCTACACGATCGAGCCGGGCGTGAAGGTTTCCGTCGATGGCGGCAAGGCCTTCCAGATGTATGCGCAACGCTGCGTCCTACAGGGATGCGAAGTTGCATTGAAGCTTGAAGGCGCCTTCCTTGCCCAGATGAAAAAGGGCAAGGAGGCGAAGATCGAATTCCACATCGGCGATAAGATCGGCACTATCTCGGTGTCGCTGAAGGGCCTGAACGAGGCGCTGTCCAAGTTCTGATCGTGCCGTTTGCGACCGAAAAGACAAAGGCCCCGGTTTCGGGGCCTTTGTCTTTGGTGGCGTGGTGCCCGCTGCCGGAGTCGAACCGGCACGCCCGTTACCGAGCTACGGATTTTAAGTCCGTTATGTCTACCAATTCCATCAAGCGGGCCCCGCCCGCGACCCTAAACGTTTTGGCGGTATCCTGACAAGAGGCGGACGGGTGCTTGCGTCCGCATTCCGGCGGGGTTAGGTTCCCTACGCGCATTCTTTCCGGTGGCGGACCGATGATCGAAATCGACGGCGTTACCCAACGGTTCGGCGACCTGACCGTTCTTGACCTCTTGACCCTGACCCTGACCGAGCGGCGGATCGCGGTGGTCGGCGCCAATGGCTCCGGCAAAAGCACCTTCGCCCGCCTGCTCAACGGCCTGATCGTTCCCACCGAGGGCGAGGTTCGCGTTGACGGTCTGTCCACCTCCCGCGAGGCCCGCGCGGTGCGGCGCAAGGTGGGGTTCGTCTTCCAGAACCCCGACAATCAGATCGTCTATCCCCTGGTCGAAGAAGACATCGCCTTCGGTTTAAAGAATCTGAAGCTGCCGAAGCCGGAGATCGCCGCCCGCGTCGATGCGGTGCTGGCCCGCTATGGCATGGAGGAGCTGCGCCAGCGCTCGGCGCATTTGCTGTCCGGTGGGCAAAAGCAGATGCTGGCGATTTCCTCGGTTTTGGTGATGGACCCCGCCTATGTCGTCTTCGACGAGCCGACCACGCTGTTGGATTTGCGCAACAAGCGCCGCGTCGCCCGCGCCATTGCCGAACTGCCGCAGGTCGCGGTGGTGGTCTCTCACGATCTGGAGTTCCTGGCCGATTTCGATCGCGTTCTGGTGTTCGAGGATGGGCGCGTCGTCTGTGACGCGCCCCCGGCGGCGGCGGTGCCGTTCTATCGCGATCTGATGGCGTAAGCCGATGTTCGAAATCCGCCTGAGCCGCATCACTTGGTTGCACCGGGTTCCCGCCGGGGTCAAGCTGTTGGTTCTGGCGCTGGCTGGCGCCGTGGTGTTTCTGACCGACGATCCGCGCGTCTTGGGCGGTTTTGTCGGCTTTGCCTTGGCGTTGCCTCTGCTGGCTTGGCTGCCGTTCGGTCCGGTGCTGCGGCAAATTATTCCGGCGGCAATCCTGATCGCGGCGCTGGCGACGTTTCACGTCGCCCTGGGCGATCCCGGAACCGCCGCCTTGGTGGCGGCGCGCCTGGGTACGGTGATCCTGTTGGCGGTGGCTCTGACCTTGACCACCCGCGCCTCGGCGATGGTGGAGGCATTGGAAAGAGGCCTGACACCGCTTAGGTTCGTGGGGGTGTCGCCCGCCAAGGTGGGGTTGATGCTGTCGCTGGCGACCCGCTTCATTCCGGTGCTGTTCGCGCTGACCGCGGAAATCCGCGAGGCGCAGAAGGCTCGAGGGCTGGAAGGTAACGTGTTCGCGGTAGCGATGCCGCTGTTGGTGCGGACGCTGCGGATGGCCGACGATCTGGCCGAGGCGATCGCCGCCCGCGCCTACGACGGCGAGTGAGGGGAAGGGAAAGCCGAATGACGGTCAAGGACATGGTCTATGCCGCGCTGTTCGCGGCGCTGACGGCGGCCCTGGGGCTGTTGCCGATGGTCGTGGTGCCGGGCATTACCGCGCCGGTCACCGTGCAAAGTCTGGGCGTGATGCTCTCGGGTGGGGTGCCGGGGGCGAAACGTGGCGCCCTGGCGCAGGCGGTGTTCATGGCCCTGGTCGTCGCCGGTCTGCCGTTGCTGGCGGGCGGGCGCGGCGGTATCGGCATTTTCATTGGGCCGACCGGCGGTTTCGCGATCGGCTATGTCCTGGGGGCGTTCGTTACCGGCTGGCTGACCGAGCGCCTGTGGGTCGGGTTGAACCTGCCGCGCGCCGCCCTTGCCTGTGTCGTCGGTGGCATCGGCATGGTCTATCTGCTGGGGATTCCGTGGATGGGCGCGGTGGCGAGGATCGGGCTGGCCAAGGCGGCGATGGGGTCTCTGGTCTTTCTGCCCGGAGACTTGGTCAAGGCGGTGTTGGCCGCGATGGTGATCGTGGCGGTGAAAAAGGCGTACCCCATCATCAAGCGCTAGATCCCATTTTCAGGCATCGCGGCGTTGGGTTCCGTTTCCCGCGATCCGATACGCCGTCGGGCCAAGGCGGGGTGCGCCTTGGCCCGATCTATTTTTGGTCAAGGGTGACGGTGGCTTACTTCGGCATCGAGCCGAGCTTGACGCCGTCCGGATAGTATTCCCACCCGTCGCGGATTTTGATCTTGGCGTCCCACGGCAGCTTGTACTTGCCCTCGGCCAGGTCGCGCACCCAGGTCAGGTAATTGGCGTGTTCGCCACCCGGCTTGCCGACATAGGCACGGCAGCCCAGGTTGAAAATGTTGTTTTCCAGCGCCCAATTTTCGCGGGCCTTATCGACCAGACGCGGGAACAGCTCGGCGGTGACGCTTTCCCACGGATTGCGGTGGCCCTGCTGGATGACGTTGCCGTCGTAATTGCAGATCGTGCCCTCGCTGAAGTAATAGAACACCTCGTCATAGCTGGCCAGGTTGACGGCCAGGGTGTACATCAGGTCCAGACCGGGATATCCAGCCTTGGTGTTGTCGATGGTTCTGCAGATTTGATCGACCTGAACCTTGATGTCCTCTGGGGCGTGAATGACCGGCACCGGATATTGAATCAATGCGGTCAGCAAAGATTTTTCCCAAGAGCTTACACTTCCAGTGCTGCCCATGTCGGATGCTCCGTCTAGGCTCAGGACCCATTAAATTATTGTCAGGCAGATCGGCGGCTGATTCACTCATGGGAGGGAGGACCCCATCCATGAGTGATCTGTTTTGGTTGTCAGAGAGGCAGTTGGCGAAGATCGAGCCGCATTTCCCGCTATCGCATGGCGTGCTGCGGGTTGATGATCGGCGAGTGATCAGCGGCATCGTTCATGTGATCCGCAACGGCTTACGGTGGCGAGATGCACCACCCGTCTATGGCCCCCACAAAACCCTCTATAATCGTTTCGTTTGCTGGAGCCGACTTGGGGTGTTCAGCCGGATCTTCGCGGCCTTGACGGGAGAGGCTGGCCCTCCAGACCGGTTGATGATCGATGCAACCCACCTGAAAGCTCATCGGACCGCCGCGAGCCTCTATAAAAAGGGGCTCTTCCCCGATGTATCGGACGCACAAAAGGCGGGCTGAACTCCAAGCTTCATGCGATTTGCGACGAACAAGGAAGGCCCCTCATCCTGCTGCTCAGCGAGGGGTAAATGAGCGATTACAAAGGCGCGATGCTGTTGCTCGACCTATTTCCCAAGGCCAACGTCCTGATCGCCGACAAGGGCTATGACGGTGATCCCCTTCGAGAGGCTTTGACACAGCGAGGGATCGCTACATGCATCCCGCCAATGCGTCATCGCAAAACCCAGTACGCTTACGACAAAACCCTCTATCGCCAGCGTCATAGGATCGAGAACCTCTTCGCTCGCCTCAAGGATTGGCGGCGTATCCACACCCGATATGACCGATGCGCGGATATCTTCTTTGCCGCCGTCATCATCGCGGTACTCCTCCTCTTCTGGATCGAACCTTAATGAGTCCTGGGCCTGGAGTGTTTCACAAAGCAAGGCCCCCAAAAACACTTAAACAGGAGAGGCTATAGACCTCGTGACCCCAATGCCGTGTCCTGATGAGCGCCTTGAACAGGGAACATCCTCTTGGATGCACACCGCATTCTGAATACGTGGTTTAGCGTAGACTCCACCGAGCCCTTCCTTTCGTCCTCAATGTTCGCCCGGCGCCCGCATCGCGCAGGCGGCGGTGGTCCGGTTTTCCACCCCCAGCTTGGTGTAGATTTGTTCCAGGTGCTTATCGACGGTGCGCGGGCTCAACCCCAGGATCGCCGCGATGTCGCGGTTGGCCTTGCCGTGGGCCAGCCACAGCAGGACCTAGGATTCGCGGGCGGTCAGCTTCAGCCGATGGCGCAGGACGTCTTCGTCTCGCGCCATGGCGCCTTCGCACAAACGCAGCAGAAATTCGTTCTCTCCCACGCGCCCGACATAGGATGCACGCAGCTGCATGCCGGCGGGCGTTTCCGGCAGGGCGACCATCGCCCCGTCGGACTGTCCTTCCCCGACGATCCGCCGCAACACCGTTTCCACCGCATCCGGCAAGATCAAGCCGTCGTTCCCCGATGGAAAGGCCAGGGCCAAGCGTTCGTTCGCCTGTGGTGTCGCCCAGCGCGGATGCCCGTCGCGATCGACCGCCAGCAAATAGCGACCGGTGGCATCCAGCGCCATGCGCGCGCTGCGGGTCATGCGCGCATTCGCCAGATGCACGCGAATCCGCGCCAACAGTTCCTGGGTGACGATCGGCTTGGTGACGTAATCGACGCCTCCGGCCTCGAACCCCTGCACCACGTGCTCGGTCTTGCTTAGCCCCGTCATGAACACCACCGGCACGTCGGACATTTGCGGCAGCATCTTGATTTGACGGCAGGTTTCGAACCCATCCATTTCCGGCATCACCGCATCCATCAAGACGATGTCCGGGGTGATCCGTTCCGCCGAGGCCAACGCCTGCCGTCCGTCCAAGGCCACCAGAACGGTCAGGCCCTCGCCCTCCAGGGCGTCGGTCAGCATGCTCAACGAACCCGGCATGTCGTCAACCACCAGCACGATGTCGCGCGATTTCACGATGCGGTCTCCTCGTTCAACAGGAGCTCCAAAGTCACCCCAAGAGCCTTCAAATCGAAATCATCCGTCAACTTGCGCAGGCGTTTGACGGTTTGGCCGCAAGCGGGGGTCTCGCGGTCGATGCTGTCCAGTTTGGCGCGAATTCCCCGGACATAGCCGATGTCCACCAACGCGCGCAGTTCCTGCAAGTCACCGTGAGCAGGGCAAGGGCCAAAGGATGTGGGCGCTGGCGGATCTTCTTCCTCCGCCGTCCAGTCCAGGCCGAGGTGTAGCCCGATTTTCTCCAGCAGTACGGTGATTTCGAACGGCTTGACCACGAAATCGTCGAACGCATCGCCGGGGTGATTGCCGGGGCGGTATTCCTGCGCATTGGCGGAAACCATGATGATCGGTTCGGCGGGGAAGCCTTGTTCTCGCAGCTGTTTCGCGACCTCCCAGCCATTGCGATCCGGCATCGAGATATCCAACAAGAACAAATCCGGTCGGAGCCGCCGCGCCAGGGAAAGGCAGATTTCTCCGTCTGGAGCGCAGAGCATGCGAAACCCCAGCGGAGACAGCACTTCGCGCAGCAACGACAGGTGGGTGGGGTCGTCGTCGGCGGCCAACACCGTCAGCCGCCGTCCGCGATAGCCGGTGATGCGCGATGGTGAAAGTCGCGCCGCCTCGGGGTTGATGGTTTCCGACAGCATCAGGCAGACCCGGAAACGACTGCCCTTGCCGACCTCGCTGACCACCGAAATCTTGCCGCCCAGAATCTCGGTCAGCAGTTTGGTGATGGTCAGCCCCAGGCCCATGCCGGTGACCGCGTGGTTGCGTGCTTGCCGCCCGCGTTCGAAGGGTTCGAAGACCCGGTTGATGTCCTCCGGTCCGATACCGATGCCGGTGTCCGCGATGTCGAATTCGACCAACTGACTGCTGCGATAGCGGACGGTGAAGGTAATTCCGCCGGTGTCGGTGAATTTCAGGGCGTTGGACAGCAGATTGATCAGAATTTGGCGCAGACGCTTGACGTCCGCGTGAACCACGGCGGGCAGTTCTGTCCGATACGGTGTATTCGAAATCGATGCCTTTTTCCCGCGCCTGCAATCGGAACATGCCGACGATCTGATCCAGGAATTCCGGGAAGCGGACGTCCTCGATGTTCAAATGCAGGTGTCCGGCCTCGATTTTCGAGATGTCGAGCAAGCCTTCGATCAGCCCGGAAAGATGTTCGGAACTGCGGCGAATGACGCCGACGGCGTTGCCGTATTTCCCAGGGAAAGCGGGGTCTCCCTCCAACAGTTGGGCGTATCCGAAAATTGCGTTCAACGGTGCCCGCAGCTCGTGGCTGATGCCGACGACATAGCGGGTCTTGGCCAGGTTGGCGGCCTCCGCCACTTCCTTGGCTTTCTGCAATTTCTCGTCGGTCAGTTTGTGGGCTTCGATCTCTTCCATCAACAGGGCGGTCTGGCGCTGGGTTTCCTCTTCCGCCACCCGGTGGCTTTCCCGCGCCAGGACCAAAAGCCAGGCAACCACGCCGGTGACGATGACCACCGCAGCGAAGACCTTCAGCAGGACGCCGACCAACACATCCTGGGGAATGCCGGAATGCATGGCGGTCTGGAAATAGATCAAATACAGCACCGCCGCGATCACCGAGACCGAAAGCATCACCGTGACGACGAATCCCAAAATCGTGGCCGAGGTCTTTTCCATGATGCTTTCCGGCACCCGCGCCCAGCGCAGAAGGCTGCGCATCTGATCGGACAGGCGGGCGTTTTCCTTGCAGCCGTCATGGCAGCGGGCGTCCAGGGAACAGCACAGCGAACAGATGTGTCCGCCGTAGGCAGGGCAATACGCCATGTCTTCCGGTTCGAATTCGTATTCGCAAATGCAGCAGCGCACCAAGTCGTGTCCATCCGTCGGCATCGCCACCGGTGGACGCGCCAGATAATAGCGGCCGCGCGTTCGCGGTGGCGATCAACGGGGCCATGATCAGCGCGACCCCCAGGGCCAGAAAAACCGCGAAGCCGCGCGCCGTGTCGCCGAACGTGCCGATATGCGCCAGCGTCGCGGCCACCGTGGAGACCGCCATGCTGCCCAAGCCGACCGGATTGATGTCGTACAGATAGGCGCGCCGGAATTCGATTCCGGCGGGGCTGAGGCCCAAGGGCTTGTTGATGACCAGATCAGCGAAGATGATTCCCAGCCACGATGTGGCCAGAATCGAAAACAGGGTCAGGATCGGTTCCAGCCCTTCGTAGATGCCGAATTCCATCAACAGCAGGGAAATTCCCACGTTGAAGACCAGCCAGACGACGCGGCCGGGGGGGCTGTGGGTCAGCCGGGAAAAATTCGACCAGGCGATCGACCCGGCATAGGCATTGGTCACGTTGATCTTCACCTGGGCCAGGACGATGAACGCCCCGACCGCCAGCATCGCCACGGTCGGCCATGGGAATACCAGACCGAACGCCACCAGATACATGTGCGCGGGGTCTCCGGCCTGTTCGATTTGCACGCCGCTGTTGTAGGCCAGGACCGCCAAAAACGGACCCCACCAGCAGCTTGAAACCACCCATGATGCCCAGCGATGCGGCCAGATAGCCGATTCCGGTTGGAAGCCCGAACAACAGGTTCAGCGCGGCGGCCAGGATCACCGCTTCCAGGGCGAAGAAGATTAAGGTGAACGAGGCATAGATCAAGGAGGTAATGGTCGAGCCGATGTAACCGAACCCCGCGCAGCCGTGAAGCGCAGGGCGTAATCTTCCAAGGTTTGGTTCGCGACCCACTGATTGTATTGGCGGCGCACGCGCACGATGCGTTGTTGAATCGTCATCGTGCGCCTTTCCCCATCGGCGAAATGTTACCGGAATCGGTCGGGACAGGGGTCGTCATCGTGAGCGGGGCAGGGTCAAAGCGCATGCTGTTGTCCTCATGAACCCCTCCCGATGATGTTTTCTTGGCCTGCCGAGATCGGCTCTTTCCCGGCATGCATTTCCCAGGCCGCTTTCAATCACGGCATGAACGCTCCGCGAACAACGCGAAGGCTGCGCGCGCCCGGATCGAACTGGAAAAGATTAGCGTCAATGGAATTCTGGCGAGATACGGAGAAATACGTATACGACAAACCGCGTATTTTGAATGTCTTGGCATTCTCCGACGATCCGGGGGAAAGACGGTGCCTCGTCACCGGTTTTCCGTGCTCCCGCCCTCCACGATCGAAGGAGAAGACATGATGGACCACCACGCCACGGGTTCGCGCCCGTCGAAAACCTGAAAGAACCTACTGGGGGCCGCCCTGGCCGGTCCGGCGCTGCCGACCGCTACGGTCAACGGCACCGGCCTTGCCGTCACCGACGACACGGTCACGGTGGGGATTCTGCACTCCGTCACCGGCACCATGGCGATTTCGGAAACCGGCTCGGTACAGGCGGAAAAGCTTGCGATCGAACAGATCAACGCCAAGGGCGGCATCCTGGGCCGCAAGGTGCAATTCATTCAGGAAGACGGCGGTAGCGATTGGCCGACCTTTGCCGAGAAGTCCAAGAAGTTGCTGGAAAAGGATAAGGTCGCGGCGGTGTTCGGCTGCTGAACCTCGGCCTCGCGCAAGGCGGTCTTGCCGGTGTTCGAAAAGGACAACGGTCTGCTTTATTACCCGACCTTTTATGAGGGATTGAAATAATCCCCCAACGTCTATTACACCGGCCAGGAAGCGACGCAGCAGATTCTTGCCGGTATCGACTGGGGGGTCAAGGAGAAGGGCGCCAAGACCTTCTACCTGCTGGGCTCGGACTATATCTGGCCGCGCACCTCGAACAAGATCGCCTGCAAGCACATCGAGAAGAACGGCCTGAAGGTGGTCGGCGAGGAATACTTCCCGCTGGGACACATGCAGTTCAACTCGGTGATCAACAAGATCAAGCTGAAGAAGCCGGATGTGATCTACGCGATCATCGTCGGCGGCAGCAACGTCGCCTTTTACAAGCAGTTGAAGGCGACGGGCATTGATTTGACCAAGCAGACCCTGCTGACAATTTCGGTGACCGAGGATGAAATCCGCGGCATCGGCGGCGAGAACATCACCGGCGCCTATGCCGCGATGAAGTGTTTCCAGTCTCTGGCTAACCCCAACAACAAGGCCTTCGTCGAGGCCTTCAAGGCCAAATGGGGCAAGGACATCGTGATCGGCGACGTCACCCAGGCGGCCTATCTGGGGCCCTGGTTGTGGAAGGCCGCGGTGGAAAAGGCCGGCAGCTTCGACGTCGATAAGGTGCGTGCCGCCTCGACCGGAATTGAGCTTCAACACCGCGCCGGAAGGCCATGTCCGCATCCACAAGAACCATCACCTGTGGAGCAAGACCCGCATCGGTCGCGCCAAGGCCGATGGTCAGTACGAGCTCATCTACGAGACCAAGGACCTGATGGAGCCCGATCCCTTCCCCAAGGGCTACCAATAACCGCATCCGGGTGGGGGCGGAAAACCGCCTCCGCCTTTAGCAGGGTGCGGAAAAACCATTGGACGGCTGCACTCGGGGTCTTTTCGTCAAGTCTGCGTCGCTTTTTCGCAAGATAATCCCGCTATCTTGCTTCAAACGTTACTGGTCTTGCCGAAAACCTCCTATCGTTCACTCGCCCAAGCCTTTTTCCGCGCCCTGTTAGCTCTTCAACGCGCCATCAGGGAGTTTCCCCATGTTCGACGGTTACACGGCGTCCGAACTTGTTTCGATCCTCGCGATGCAGGGTTTCGCGGGTCTGATCCTGTTTTCGGTGTTTCTGCTCATGGCCGCATCCTCCCGCGTTATTCCCAACCGTTTGACCTATCTGATGGGAACGCGCCCCGAGCGCGTCGCCCTGCTGGCGTTCGCCGTGCTGATCCTGGTGGCCTTCCCCCTGGCGATGGACAGCTTCCGCCTGAACATCTTCGGCAAGTACATGACCTATGCCTTCGTCGCCGTCGGCCTGGTCCTGTGCTGGGGGATGAGCGGCATTCTGTCGCTGGGCCAGGGCGTGTTCTTCGGCCTGGGCGGGCACTGCATGGCGATGTTCCTGAAGTTGGAAGCCCCCGACCCGGTCAGCACCTCTATCCAATCGACGCTGGGCATTCCCGACTTCATGGACTGGAACCAACTGACCGCCTTGTCCTGGTTCTGGCAGCCCTTTCATAGCCTGACCTTCACCATCGTGGCGGTGGTCGTGGTGCCGACGGTCTTCGCCTTCGTCCTGGGGACCGCCTTGTTCATCGGCGTGGTGTCGGTCTTCCCCCTGGAATTGGCCGGGCTTTACGAACAGCACGTTCGTCCCCGCCTGAAGCAACTGTCCTGCTTCAAAAAGCCGCTCGCGGCGCTGTCCCCCACCCCCGGAGCATGAGGCGGCCATGACCAACACCAATTTCGTTCTGGCGGTCGAGGATCTGACCGTTTCCTTCGACGGCTTCCGCGCGGTCGATGAGCTGAGCTTTTACGTCGATAGTAATGAATTGCGGGTCGGCATCGGCCCCAACGGCGCGGGCAAGACCACCGTGCTCGACCTGATCTGCGGCAAGACCAGGGCGACCGGCGGCTCCATCAAGCTCAAGGGCCAGGAACTGACCCAAATGTCGGAGCACGAAATCGTCCGCGCCGGGGTCGGGCGGAAATTTCAGACACCGTCGATCTACGAGGACCTGACGGTGTTCGAGAATCTGGAGGTTTCCCTGCCGCGCGGGCGCTCGGTCCTGGGGGCCTTGGCCTTCCGCCGCGACGCCGACGTGGTGGCGCGGATCGAACGGATCGCCGAGGAGATTTTCCTGGCCGACCACCTGGATCAGCGGGCGGCGGTCCTCAGCCATGGCCAGAAGCAATGGCTGGAAATCGGCATGCTGCTGATCCAAGAGCCGGAACTGCTGATGCTGGACGAACCGGTAGCGGGAATGAGCCTCAGCGAACGGGAAAAGACCGCCGAACTGCTGAAGCGCATCACCTCCGGACGTTCGGTGATCGTGATCGAGCACGACATGCGGTTCGTCAAGCACATCGCTCAGAAGGTCACGGTCCTGCACCAAGGCAAGATCCTGTCCGAGGGTTCCCTGACCAAGGTGCAAAACGATCCACGCGTCATCGAGGTCTATCTTGGACATTGAGGAAAGGACAGACGCCATGCTTCAGGTCAACGCCCTGTCCGTCGCCTACGGGGAAAGCGACGTCCTGCACGGAGTCGGGTTCTCGGCCGCCGAGGGCGAGATCGTCGCCATTATGGGACGCAACGGCATGGGGAAAAGCACCCTGATGAAGTCGCTGATCGGCATGATTCCCCATCGCGGCGGCACCATCCACCTGGGCGGCGCCGATCTGTCCGCCCTGCCCAGCCACAAACGGGTGGAAAATGGGCTGACCATCGTTGTCTCGGAACGGGTCTTGACCTTCGCCATGAACGTGGCCGACCGTTTTCTGGTCATGGAAAACGGCCAGTTCGTCGATGAAGTCACGGCGGCGGAAACCGACGAGGGCCGGGTCGCCGCGTTTCTGTCGGTCTAGAGCACAGCCCGGATGGCTCGGCGGCGGCGCTATTCCTGCGCCGCCATCGGGTCGATGTCGCTGGGGGCGTGGCCGAGGTTGCGGAACATCGCCGTGACCTTGTCCATGGCCGCGTCCAGGTCGGCGCGGTCGGTGGAGCGGCCGACGATGCAGGTGCCGATGCGTTCTCCCAGTCCGAAGGGATAGCTGCCGATATCGACGCCGGGGCGGGTCTTCTGGATCGCGGCCAGGGGTTCGGCGATGTTGCCTTCCCGCGCCTCGGCGGTGACCGCGCGCGACAGCACCGCCGGTCCGCCGCCTAAGGTATGGGCGATGCCGTCGAACATTGCTTGCATGATGCGCGGCACCCCGGCCATGCGTAAGCGGGCGGGGTTGAGGGTCTCGCCGTAATAGGCGCCGAGCAGACGCTCGGCGTCCGGGGGGCGGACCAGCGGCACACCGAAGGCGGCGGCGATGCTGGCGGCGGTGATGTCGTCGTGGGTGGGGCCGATGCCGCCGGTGGTGAAGACATAGGTGAACCGTTCGCGGGCGGCGTTGACGGTGGCGACGATGTCCTCGGTCAGGTCGGGGATGACGTGCGCCTCCCGCACCGGAATGCCGATCTTGGCCAGCGCCTTGCCGAGGTAGGGAAGGTTTTCGTCCTTGATCCGGCCGGAGAGGATTTCATTGCCGATGACGATGACGCAGGCGGTGGATTGAACGGTCATGGCGGGAGCCTTCCTTTCTGTTCACAGCGCGTCCTGGATCGTGGTGATCAGCGGCACATCAGCGGGCGGCATCGGGTAGTCCCGCAGCCGGTTGGGGGCCACCCAGACGAGGTCCTGGCCCTCGCGACCGTGCGGCGTGCCGCGCCAGGATCGGATCATGAACACCGGCATCAGCAGGTGGAATTTCGCATAGGCGTGGGAGGCAAAGGACAGCGGTCGCAGACAGCCGGGCCGGGTTTCGATGCCCAGTTCCTCGTCGAGTTTGCGGATCAGGGCCAGTTCCGGCGGTTCGCCGTCGTTCATCTTGCCGCCCGGGAACTCCCACAGGCCCGCCATCGACTTGCCCTCCGGCCGTTGCGCCAAAAGGACGCGGCGGTCGGGGCCGACCAGGACCCCGGCCACCACCAGAACGATGGGCAGGCCGGGGATCAGGGTCGGGCCGTGGGCGTTCCAGCAATCGCGGGGGTCGCCGTCGATGCCTTTCGCCGCGCTCGCGTCAGGTACGGTAGTCGGCGTTGATGTTGATGTACTCATGGGTCAGATCGCAGGTCCACACGGTTGCCTTGCCCTTGCCGACCCCGACATCCACCGCGATGTCGATGGAACGGCCCTTGAAGTGCTTGGCCACCGGGGTTTCGTCGTAGCCCGGCACCACCTGCCCGGCGGCGGCGACCGGGATGCCGCCGATCGTGATCGAGAGCTTGTCGCGGTCGGCTTTTTCCCCCGATTTGCCGACCGCCATCACGACGCGGCCCCAGTTGGCGTCCTCGCCCGCGATCGCGGTCTTGACCAGCGGCGAGTTGGCGATCGCCAGTCCGATGGTGCGCGCCGCCTTGGCCCCCGCCGCGCCGGTGACGGTGATCGCGACGAACTTGCCGGCGCCCTCGCCGTCCTTGACGATCTGTTGCGCCAAATCGATCAGCGCCGCGTTCAGGGCCTTCTTAAAGCCCTTCAGTCGCTTGTCGGCGGCGGTCTTGACCGTTTTGTGGGGGGCGGCGCGGGTGGCGAACAGCAGCAGGGTGTCGGAGGTCGAGGTGTCGCTGTCCACGGTGATGCTGTTGAAGGATTTGTCCGTGCCGTCCTTCAGCAGGGACTGCAACACCTCGGACGGCAGGTTGGCGTCGGTGAAGACGAAGGCTAACATCGTCGCCATGTCGGGGGCGATCATGCCCGAGCCCTTGGCAAAGCCGGAAATCGTCACCGGCACGCCGTCGATTTCGACGGTGGCGGTGGCGGCCTTGGCGAAGGTGTCGGTGGTCATCACGGCGCGGGCCGCCGCTTCCCAGGCGTTGGCGGTCAGGTCTTTTTGCGCCTGCGGCAGAATGGCGGTGATCTTGGAGGCATCCAGCGGCACGCCGATGGTGCCGGTGGAAGCGATGAAGACCTCCGACGCCTTGCAGCCGAACAGCTTCGCGGCGGCGGCGGCGGTTTCCTCGACCGCGGAGACGCCCAGTTTCCCGGTGAAGGCGTTGGCGTTGCCGGAATTCACCACGACGACACGGGCGCTGCCGCCGGTCAGCGCGTCGCGGCACCAATCGACCGGCGCGGAACATGTCTTGGAGCGGGTGAAGACGCCCGCCACCGTGCTTTTCGGGGGCAGTTTGGCGACCATCAGGTCGGGCCGCCCGGCATAGCGTAGCCCGGTGTTGCCGGTGGCGAAACGCACCCCGGCGACCGGGGAAAGCGCCGGGAACTCAGCGGGAGCGAAGGGGGAAACGTAGACTTTGGTCATCGAGGCTCTCCTCGGGCAGGTGGCGGAAGCGGCCTTCGGAAACGGCGTTTCCAAAGGCCGGGTCGGTCAGGGTTTTGCCGGCAATCCGTCCAGCGCGAAACGTTTGATTTGCGCGCCTTGGCGCAGGCCCTTGACGATTTCCATGGCGACTTCGCCGGCGGCCTTGTCATGCAGTTGCGGCTTCAGGTCCTCGAAACTGGGGGCCTTGGCGGGGCGCCGGCCCTCGACCTTGATGACGTGCCAGCCGAACTGGGTCTTCACCGGTTCGGTGCTGAAGGCGTCGATCTTCAGGGCGAAGGCGGCGTCGGCGAAGGGCTTCACCATGTCCGCCTGCTTGAAGTAGCCCAGATCGCCGCCGCCGCTTGCCGAGGGGCCGGTGGACTTTTCCTTGGCCAGGGCCGCGAAGTCCTTGCCCGATTTCAAGGCCTCGATCACCGCGCGGGCATCCTTTTCGGTTTCAAGAAGGATGTGGCGGGCGTGGATTTCCTCCTGCGGCGGGTTTTCCTTCAGCCAAGCGCTGTAATCGGCCCTCAACTGCGCCTTGGTGATCTTTTTGTCGATCTCGCGGGTCAGATAGACGGTGCGCAGGATCTGCCGCTCCGCCGCCTTGATGTTGCGCTGCACCATCGGGTCCGTATCCAGGCCGGACTTGCGGGCTTGCGCGGCGACCAGGGCCAGATCGATGACGTTGTCGAGAAGCGCGTCGTAGACATGCTCCAACGGCACATCCTTCAAATAGGGGACGGCGGCGCGAATCTGCTCCAGCGCGGAGCGGTGGATATCCTCGCCGTTGACGGTGGCGACCACCGGGTCGTCGTCGGCTCGGGCCGACGGCGCGGCGGCAAGGCAAAGGGCGGCAACGACCGCGAAACCGGCGGCCCGGATGGTGAAGGCGGAAAAAAGGGCGCTCATGGATGGACAACCTGAGGGGGATGAAACGATCGAGCCCGATCCGGCGGAGCAAAACCCTGCCACGCACGCGGGCCTTCGCATATATCCGACGCTTTTGGATCGCGCACAAGGGGCCGCCTGCGCGCTTCATCGGGAATTTTCGATAACGCGCGCAGGAACCGCCGACAAGGGGCGTTTTCACCCCTGGTTCGGCGGTGTCACTTGATGGTGTCGCGTCGCTGTGGGCGCGACGGCGTCGCTTCCGAGGCTCGCACCGCGATCGGCACCGCGATGTCAGCGACGAACTGGGCGATGCCGGGTTCCGCTTGGCGTTCCTGTCGTGGATTACCGCGCACCACCATCACCGCGCCGCGGTCGGAGTCGTTGCGCGCGCCGTCCTGATTGATGTCGGGCAGGGCCGAGGCCCGGGCCGCCTGTCGGTCGGCCTAGGCAGCGGCGTCCTGTGGCGACAGCCGTCCCGAGAAACGGTCAAGGGCACTGGCGCCGTTCGTACCCGTGGTGGTGGCGGCGCCGGAACCGGTGAAGAACAGGCCACTGTTGACCGCCGACAAGTCGATGGCATTGCCCGCCGCGTCGGTTCCCAGACTGCCCGGGTCCGACAAAAGCGCGCCGACCGGGTCGGAGGCGGCGCCGTATTCCAGCGAGGCGGAGCCGAAATCGACCGAAACGTCGTCCGGGCTTTCCACGTCTTCCTTGATCGCCATCTTCACTTCCATCTGGCGGACAATGAAGTTGAGCTCTTGGCGGACCTGGGTGTCGATGGCCGGCGGCTCGACGGTTCCGGCCAGTCGCCGGACCTCATTACGCAGAACCTCGATCACCTTGTGACCGGAGATGTTGGTCTGGGTGTTGTTGAGGCCATAGACCGACATCAGGCGGTTCAGCCTGGTCGTCACCTCGGAGATGGTGTCGTCGGCGGACGACGCGACCGCCTGCTGGAAACGAGAGAGCGAATCGCCGGTTTCCAGGGCGGCTCCCGCCATCAATTCCTGGGCGGCATCGGACAATACGACATTGTCACCGGGGAACACCGCTTGCGGCGTTTGCGCGGCGGCGCCGGCATGAGCCTGCAAAACCCGAGCCTGGGTTCACTCGGTGATTTCCTGGGCGCGTAGCGAAGTCGTGACATCGGACATGGTTTCCTCCTTCTGGGAGCGCATCCATCCACATACGCGGCGTGGTCATCAGGCCACGCCGATCACAAATCTCTCATTCTGAGAGCATTCGCTAATTCTAAAGTACCAGAGGTCTTCCAGCAAGAGAGAAGGACTCATCGCTTGGTCCGGCACGGCGCTTCGATTGACAGGGGGCGCATCGGGCTCTACATCTTTTGCCGCGTGGTGCCGCTGCGAAGGGGCGCCCAGGTGTTTTCATCCGATGCGGTGCCGGGGGTTTGTCGGGCGCCGTGCCGCCAAAAACCGGGGTTTTCGATGTTCGGTGCCATAGCTAGGCGCGTTTTCGGCAGTGCCAATGATCGAATCGTCAAGGGCATGAAAAAGACGGTCATGGCGATCAACGCGCTGGAGCCGGAGGTCGTGACTCTGGACGACGCGGGCTTGCGCGCCCGCACCGACGCCTTCCGCGCGCGTCTTGCTGCGGGCGAAAGCCTCGACTCCTTGCTTCCCGAGGCCTTCGCCACGGTGCGTGAGGCGGCCAAGCGCACCCTCGGCCAGCGTCACTTCGACGTCCAACTGATGGGCGGTATCGTGCTGCATCAGGGCCGCATCACCGAAATGAAGACCGGCGAAGGCAAGACCCTGGTCGCCACCCTGGCGGTGTATCTGAACGCGCTGACCGGCAAGGGCGTTCACGTGGTCACCGTCAACGACTACCTCGCCAAGCGCGATGCCGCCTGGATGGGGCAAGTTTACGAGTTCCTGGGGCTGACGGTGGGGTGCATCGTGCATGGCCTGGATGACGAGGAACGCCGCGTCGCCTATGCCGCCGACGTCACCTACGGCACCAACAACGAGTTTGGTTTCGACTATCTGCGCGACAACATGAAGTTCGGCCTGGAAGAGATGACCCAGCGTCCCTTCAATTTCGCCATCGTCGATGAAGTGGACTCGATCCTGGTTGACGAGGCGCGGACGCCGTTGATTATCTCCGGTCCCGCCGAGGATTCGTCCGAGATGTATGTCAAGGCCGATGCCCTCATTCCGGCGCTGGCCCCCGAACACTTCGAAAAAGACGAAAAGCAGCGCGCAGTGACCCTGACCGACGACGGCGTCGAGTTCATCGAGGCGATGCTGCGCGAAACCGGCGAGATCGCCGAGGGTGGCAGCCTTTACGATATCGAGCACGTCAGCCTGGTGCATCACGTCAACCAGGCGCTTCGCGCGCACAAGCTGTTCGCTCGCGACACCGACTATATCGTCAAGGACAACCAGGTCATCATCATCGACGAATTCACCGGTCGCATGATGGAAGGCCGTCGCTATTCCGAAGGTCTGCATCAGGCTCTTGAAGCCAAGGAAAAGGTGAAGATCCAGAAGGAAAACCAGACGCTGGCCTCGGTTACCTTCCAAAATTATTTCCGTTTGTACCCGAAGGTGGCCGGGATGACCGGTACCGCCCAGACCGAGGCGCAGGAATTCGAGGAAATCTATCGCCTGTCGGTGGTCGAGATTCCGACCAACATGCCGGTGACGCGCAAGGACTTCGACGACGAGGTCTATCGCAGCGCGCGCGAGAAGTTCGAGGCGATTTTGTTGCTGATCGAGGACTGCCACAAACGTGGCCAGCCGATTCTGGTCGGCACCACCTCGATCGAGAAGTCGGAAATGCTGGCCGACATGCTGCGCAAGAAGGGACGGATCGAGCTGCGGGTGTTGAACGCGCGCTATCACGAGCAGGAAGCCTTCATCATCGCCCAGGCCGGGGTGCCCGGCGCGGTGACCATCGCCACCAACATGGCGGGTCGCGGTACCGACATCCAATTGGGTGGAAACGTCGATATGCGGGTCGCCGCCGAACTGGCCGAGATCGCCGATCCCGCCGCCCATGCCGCGCGCGAGGCCGAAATCCGGGCCGAGGTCGAAGTCCTGCGGCAGCAGGCGCTGGCGGCGGGTGGCTTGTACGTGGTCGGCACCGAACGCCATGAAAGCCGCCGTATCGACAACCAATTGCGCGGCCGTTCCGGTCGCCAGGGCGACCCCGGCGCGTCGAAGTTCTTCCTGTCGTTGGAAGACGATCTGATGCGGATTTTCGGCTCCGAACGCATGGACGGCATGCTGCAGAAGCTGGGCCTGCAGGAAGGCGAGGCGATCACCCACCCCTGGATCAACAAGGCCCTGGAAAAGGCGCAGCAGAAGGTCGAGGTGCGCAACTTCGAAATCCGCAAGAACCTGCTGCGCTTCGACGACGTCATGAACGATCAGCGCAAGGCGATCTATGGCCAGCGCCGCGATCTGATGTTGGCCGAGGACGTGGCCGAGATGGTCGCCGACATGCGCCACGAGGTGATCGAGGACTTCGTCATCGCGCGCATCCCCGAACGCGTCATGCCCGAGCAGTGGGACGCCGAGGGTCTGGCCCAGGACGTCCGCCGGGTGATGGGGCGCGATTTGCTGATCTCCGACTGGGCGGCCGAGGAAGGCATCACCGACAAGGAAATCCTGGACCGTTTGCTGCGCGAAGGCGACCGCCTGATGGCGGAAAAGGCCGCCAACTTCGGCCCGGCGACGATGCGGGTGATCGAAAAGTCCCTGGTCCTGCAAATCCTCGACCAGACATGGAAGGAACATCTGCTGGGGCTTGACCACTTGCGTCAGGGAATCGGTTTGCGCGCCTATGGCCAGCGCGATCCCTTGAACGAATACAAGCAGGAAGCCTTCGATATGTTCCAGAGGATGCTGGCGCTTTACCGCGAGCGGGTGACCACCATGCTCTGCCGCATCGAACTGCGCTTCGACGACGAGCCGTCGGCCCCGGCCCCGGCGGCGGCCGAAGCGGTCGATCCGGCCGATCCCTCGACCTGGGGGCGGGTGCAGCGCAACGCGCCGTGTCCCTGCGGTTCGGGCAAGAAGTACAAGCACTGCCACGGCAAGATGTAAGCGACGGCGGCGGGGGGGGGCGGCGGCTGCGCGATATCGCTGCTGCCGCGCAGGTAGGTCTCGATGTCGTCGCGGATAACCCGCAACTGGGCGACAGTGGTGCGGTATTCGACGCCGATCGTCCAGTTGATGCGGCGGCAGGTCATTTGCGTGAAGTTGGTCACCGCGTGGTCGGAAAGGGCGGTGTTCGGCACATAGACCGGCGCCTTGTCGAAGCGCCGGATCAGGGTGGATCGGAAGCCGATGGTTTCCACCACGCCCTCCACCACGCCATCGACGCGCACCCAGTCGCCGGGGTTGAAGCGTTTCTCGGCGATGGATTAGCCGGCCGGAGATCAGGTTCTTGAACAGGTCCTGCGCGCCCGGCGCGACGGCGACGCCGAATAGGCTGAAACCGGCCAGGATCGGCCCCACCTTGACCCCCCACAGGTCCAGGATAGTGGCGGCGCCGATCGTCATGATCAGCAGCTTGACCGCCTTGATCGTCCAGGTCATCAGCGACACCGAAAAGATGTGCTGCAGCCGGTTGAAGACGAAAGATAGCGGTTCGACCAGGACGTAAAGGAACCAGAACAGGTCGAAGACCACGAGCGACCGGACGACCGTCATGTGAATGGCGGCGATGTCCTTGGAGAAATGCATGTGTTGCCCGGCCAACAGCAGGCCGATGATGAAGGGGATCGTCCGCACCGGGCCGCGCAGGGCCTCTAGGCTCAGGACCCATTAAATTATTGTCAGGCAGATCGGCGGCTGATTCACTCATGGGAGGGAGGACCCCATCCATGAGTGATCTGTTTTGGTTGTCAGAGAGGCAGTTGGCGAAGATCGAGCCGCATTTCCCGCTATCGCATGGCGTGCTGCGGGTTGATGATCGGCGAGTGATCAGCGGCATCGTTCATGTGATCCGCAACGGCTTACGGTGGCGAGATGCACCACCCGTCTATGGCCCCCACAAAACCCTCTATAATCGTTTCGTTCGCTGGAGCCGACTTGGGGCGTTCAGCCGGATCTTCGCGGCCTTGACGGGAGAGGCTGGCCCTCCAGACCGGTTGATGATCGATGCAACCCACCTGAAAGCTCATCGGACCGCCGCGAGCCTCTATAAAAAGGGGCTCTTCCCCGATGTATCGGACGCACAAAAGGCGGGCTGAACTCCAAGCTTCATGCGGTTTGCGACGGACAAGGAAGGCCCCTCATCCTGCTGCTCAGCGAGGGGCAAATGAGCGATTACAAAGGCGCGATGCTGTTGCTCGACCTATTTCCCAAGGCCAACGTCCTGATCGCCGACAAGGGCTATGACGGTGATCCCCTTCGAGAGGCTTTGACACAGCGAGGGATCGCTACATGCATCCCGCCAATGCGTCATCGCAAAACCCAGTACGCTTACGACAAAACCCTCTATCGCCAGCGTCATAGGATCGAGAACCTCTTCGCTCGCCTCAAGGATTGGCGGCATATCCACACCCGATATGACCGATGTACGGATATCTTCTTTGCCGCCGTCATCATCGCGGTACTCCTCCTCTTCTGGATCGAACCTTAATGAGTCCTGAGCCTAGGCCCCGGCGGGTCCCCGGGCAGTGCTGGGCCTGACTTCACGCGTCTGGCGGTAGGCCGAGAAGACCGCGGGCATAGTCCTGGGCGGCGAATGGGCGGAGGTCCTCGGTTGCCTCGCCGACGCCGATGAAGTGCACCGGCAAGCCGTGTTTTTCCGCCAACGCGACGACGACGCCGCCCTTGGCCGTCCCATCCAGCTTGGTTAGGGCCAGGCCATCGACCCGGACCATCTGGAGGAAGATATCGACCTGCTGGTGGGCGTTCTGGCCGGTGGTGGCGTCCAGCACCAACAGCGTGGTGTGCGGCGCGTCGGGCACCAGTTTTTTCAGGACGCGGGAAATCTTTTCCAGCTCAGCCATCAGTTCGGAGCGATTGTGCAACCGTCCGGCGGTGTCGATCAGAAGCACGTCGTCCTTTCGCGCGGTGGCCAGCTTCAGGGCGTCGAAGGCGACTCCCGTCGCGTCCGCCCCGGTTTCGCGCGCCATCACCGGGCATCCGGTGCGTTGCCCCCAGACCTGTAGCTGTTCCACCGCCGCGGCGCGGAAGGTATCGCCCGCTGCCATCACCACGCCCTTGCCCTGATCCTTTAGTTGCTTGGCGATCTTGCCGATGGTGGTGGTCTTGCCGGCGCCGTTGACGCCGACCACCAGCACCACGTGGGGTTTCCGGGTCGTGTCGAAAATCAGCGGCTTCGCCACCGGCTCCAGGATTTTTTCGATCTCTCCGGCCAGAGTGGCGCGGACCTCGTCGGCGGTGACGTCCTTACCCAGACGCGCGGCGCGCAACGATGCGGTCAGTCGTGTCGCGGTGGCGACCCCGATGTCGGCGGCGATCAGGATCTCTTCCAGTTCCTCCAGCGCCGCGTCGTCAAGAACGCGGTGGCCGAAAAGGGCGCCGATCCCCTGCCCCAGGCGCGACGAGGACCGTGCCAGCCCCGCTCGCAGCCGGGCCAGCCAGCCGGACTGGTTTTGCCGTTCTTCGCTCATGCCAGGATCCCGTGCAAAGTGGTGCCATCGTGGCCGGTGACGGCGACGCCCGCGACCGTGCCAATCGCGGGCGGCGGCGTCAAGCCCGGATCGTCGATCTTGATCGGCAGGTAATGGTCGGTGTGGCCCTGTCCCTGGTTTTCGATCACCGCCGTCGCGGTGCGTCCGACCCAGGTGTCCAGCAGTGCCGCCATCCGGCGGTGTCCGGCATTGCGCAGGCGCCGCGCGCGATCCTTGACCACGTCGCCCTTGACCTGCGGCATCTTCGCCGCCGGGGTGCCGGGGCGCGGCGAGAAGGGAAAGACGTGCAGGTGGGTGACGTCGGCCTCGTCGATCAGGGCTAGGCCGTTTGCGAACATTTCCTCGGTCTCGGTGGGGAAGCCCGCGATGATGTCGGCGCCGATCGCTATTTCCGGCCGTTCGGCGCGCAGGGCGCGGGTCAGGGCGATCACATCGGCGCGGGCATGGTGGCGTTTCATTCGCTTCAGGATCATGTCGTCGCCCGCCTGCACCGACAGGTGCACGTGCGGCAACAGCCGGGGTTCGGTGACCAGAAGGCGGAACAAGGTATCGTCGATTTCGACGGGATCGAGCGAGGTCAGGCGCAGGCGGGTCATTTCCGGCACCGCGTCCAGCAGGTGGCGGACCAGTCCGCCCAGGTCCGGGGTTCCGGGCAAATCCGCGCCATAGGCGGTGATGTCCACTCCGGTCAGCACGATTTCGGGGATGCCGGCGGCGATCAGGCCCCGGATCTCGCGGGCGATGCGGTCCGGCGTCTGACTGCGGTTGGGGCCGCGCGCGAAGGGGATGATGCAGAAGGTGCAGCGGTGATCGCAGCCCTGCTGCACCTGGACGAAGGCGCGGCAGCGGCCCTCAAATCCTTCCAGTAAATGGGTCGCGGTCTCCCGCGCGGTCATGATGTCGGTGACGCGGATCGATGGCCCCTGGTCGCCGGCGGCATAGGCGGCGGGGTCCATCTTTTCCCGGTTGCCGAGAACGCGGGAGACTCCCTCCATCTCGGCATAGCGGTTCGGGGTCAACTGCGCGGCGCAACCGGTGACGATGATCTTGGCGTCGGGGTGTTCGCGATGCAGGCGGCGGATCGTCTGGCGTACCTGACGTTCGGCCTCCGCCGTCACCGCGCAGGTGTTGACGACGATAGTGTCGGAAAGCCCCGCGCCTTCGGCGTGCCCGCGCATCAATTCCGATTCATAGGCGTTCATGCGGCAGCCGAAGGTGACGACGCGCACCGGAGCCGGGGCCTCGTCGCTCATGCGGTTTCGTCCAGGTCGCCGATTACGCCGTCGAAGGACAGGCTGGCCGGGCCGGTCATCAGGACGTGGCCGTTGTCCGCCCAGGTGATGCGCAAATCGCCGCCGTCCAGCACCACGGTGCCGGTGCGACCGGTGATCCCCCGCCGCGCCGCTGCCACTAGGGTGGCGCAGGCGCCGGTGCCGCAGGCCTGGGTGATGCCGATGCAGCGTTCCCAGACCCGCATCCGCAGGGTGTTGGGGGCGATCAGGTGAACCACTTCGACATTGGTCTTTTCCGGGAACAGCGGATGGGCTTCGATCAGGGGGCCGACCTTGGTCAGGGCGATCGCCTCGGCGTCGGGAACGAAGAAGACCGCGTGCGGGTTGCCCATCGATACCCCGACCGGAGTTTCCAGTCCGCCGACGGAGATCGGCAGGGACAGGGTGTCGTGCGCCTCGGCCAGGGGAATTTCATCCCACCTCAGCCAAGCCTCCCCCATGTCGGCGGTGATCGCGTCGCCGCCCGCGGCGATGGCGCGGATCAAACCGGCGCGGGTCCGCAACGTGGTTTCGCCGCGTCCGCTCTCTTCCATCAGCAGACGGGCGACGCAGCGGGTGGCGTTGCCGCAGGCGGAGACTTGACCGCCGTCGGCGTTGAAAATCCGCATGAAGGCCTCTGCCTCGGCGTCGCCGGGCTCGATCACGATCAACTGGTCGCAGCCGATGCCCCGCCGCCGGTCGGCCAATCGGGCGATTTGCGCCGGTGACGGGGCCAGGGGCCGGACGCGCGCGTCCAGGATCACGAAATCGTTGCCGAGCCCGTGCATCTTGCGAAAGGACCGTCCGTTCAGGACGGCGGGGGTGTCGCTGTTGTTCATGATCTTGCTATTAAGGTACGCCGCGCCGCGAAGTCCAGGGGAAAACCAGGGGAGGCGAAATAGGGAAAACCCTTGCGAGGGGCCATGGACCCCTCGCGCTCCGCACCATGGTTCCATGGCGCTTCGCGCGAAAACCAAAATGAAGGGTACACAGGGGCCGGGACCCTGTGCGGGGTTCGGGGCGGAGTCCTGACTTGGTTTTTCCCGTTATGCGTTGAGGATCAGCGGACCGAAGGTCTCGACGAAGGCGCGCATATGAAATTCCGCCTGCGCCTGGCCATAGGCGTAATCCCGGCCGACCGGGCTTGCATGGCGGGCGCGGCAGCCATTTTTCAGGCAGGTGATGCCCGCCGTGCTTTGCAGGCGTTTGATGCAGCAGGCCGCGTCGTATCCGCCGTCGGTCAACGCGCCGCAGATGCAGGCGGAGACGCAGGGGCGATCGATGCAGGCATCGCAGGGATTGGCGGCCATCGGCGTGGGCGCCGGGGCAGGGTGGGGCGACAGAAGAGCGGCGCGTAGCCCGAACCATGTGCCGTAGCGCGGGTGAATGGCGGGCGTCATCGGCGACTCGAAAAAAGCCCCGGCCCTTGCCCCCCAGGCGAGAAAGGAAAGGAACGGTGGGCCGGTGAAGGGAAACACCGCCTCCATCCCGAAATCTTTCATGATGGGGGGTCAGGACCCGCCGCGTCCAGGAATCCAGGGGGTGCGGCTCGTCCCGCCGTTTCGCCTGGAATGCCTGCCACATCTCTGGCCCGGCGTTGCCGACCAGGGTAATGGAGCGTGTCGCCAGTCCTGCGGACAGGGACGGCACCGCATCGTCGGGGGTGGGGGCAAAGGCGTCCAGTACGATCAACCCATGCTCCGCCAGTTGGAGCTCAAGGGCGGAAGAGCAGACGGCCTCGGTGGCGGCGATATCGACGATCATGGATTTTTTGTGTGTCCTGGACACGGCGCGTGCCTTTCTGGGAAAGCCTAGCGACGAAGTTCTTGGTTGCGGATCGCGCACCGTTTCTCAATGTAGGATGTCCGTCGCGCCCAACCAAAGGGGGGTTGGGTATTGACTCGCGTCGCCGGATTGCGTATGTCTGCCGCTCTTCCAGAGTCGGTATGGTGCTTTTGCGTCCGACGCTTCCAAGGAGGTCCGTTCGTCCGCGAGGGTTCGCGCACGGGCGCGTTCGATATTTGGGTTATTGCCGCGCTTGGGCGCGGCGCCACGGGTGGGCCGATGTTCGAGTCATTAAGCGATCGTCTGGGCGGGATTTTCGATAAGCTGAAGCGTCGCGCGACGCTGTCGGCGTCGGATGTCGATGCCGCGATGCGCGAAATTCGCATCGCGCTGCTGGAGGCCGACGTCGCCCTGCCGGTGGTCAAGGATTTCGTCGCCCGCGTGCGCGAGGAAGCCCTGGGGCAGGAGGTCATCCGTTCGGTGACCCCCGGTCAGATGGTGGTCAAGATCGTCCACGATGCCCTGGTCGAAACCTTGGGCTCGGACGCCACCGAACTTAGCCTGCAGGCGGTGCCGCCAGTGCCGATTCTGATGGTCGGTTTGCAGGGTTCGGGGAAGACCACCACCTCGGGCAAGATCGCGCTGCGTCTGAAGGACAAGGAACGCAAGAAGGTTCTGCTGGCGTCGTTGGACGTCTATCGCCCTGCCGCGCAGGAGCAATTGGCCCAGTTGGCGACGCAGGCGGGGGTTGCCTCGCTGCCGGTTATCGTCGGCGAAATGCCGGTGGCGATCGCCAAACGCGCCATGGAGGTCGGCCGTAAGGAAGGCTTCGATGTCGTCATTCTGGACACCGCCGGACGGTTGCACATCGACGCCGAGTTGATGGACGAGGTGGCGAAGGTCAAGGCCATCGCCAAGCCGCACGAAACCCTGCTGGTGGTCGATGCGATGACCGGCCAGGACGCGGTGGCCCTGGCCCGCGAATTCCACGACAAGGTGGGCATCACCGGCATCGTCCTGACCCGTATCGACGGCGATGCGCGGGGCGGCGGCGCGCTGTCGATGCGCGCGGTTACCGGGTGCCCGATCAAGTTCCTGGGCGCGGGCGAAAAACTCGACAAGCTGGAAGTCTTCCACCCAGACCGCATCGCCGGTCGCATTCTGGGCATGGGCGACGTGGTGTCGCTGGTGGAAAAGGCCGCCGAGACCTTCCAGCAGGACGAGGCCGAGAAACTTGCCAAGAAAATGATGTCGGGCAAGTTCGACCTCGAGGATCTGCTGGGCCAGTTGAAGCAACTGCGCAAGATGGGCGATCTGAAGGGCCTGATGGGCATGCTGCCCGGCATCAACAAGATGAAGAAGCAGCTGGACGCGGCCAAGGTCGATGACGGCATGCTGAAGCGCCAGGAAGCGATCATCCTGTCGATGACGGTCAAGGAACGTCGGCTTCTCGATGTCATCAAGGCGTCGCGCAAGAAGCGCATTGCCGCCGGGTCCGGCACCACGGTGCAAGAGGTCAACAAGCTCCTGAAGCAGTTCGAGCAGATGGCGCTGATGATGAAACAGATGAAGAAGCTTGGCCAAAAGGGGGGCATGCCCCCCGATTTCGGCGGTGGCGGCCTTGGCGGTTTTGGCGGCGGTCTTCCCCCGGGCGGTTTTCCGGGCGGGTTCAAGTTCAAGTAGGCCGGAGTTTCCGGTCAAGATTAGGGGCGGCGGGTTCGCCGTTCTTCGGGTTCGTTCCGGTACTTTTGCCGGGGCGGAAGGTACACACAAGAACGAAGGGTAAAACCACACCATGCTTCGTATTCGTTTGACTCGCGGCGGCGCCAAGCAGCACCCTTTCTACCGCATCGTCGTCGCCGATTCTCGCGCGCCGCGTGACGGTCGTTTCATCGAAAAGCTCGGTTTCTACAATCCGATGCTGCCGAAGGAACATGCCGATCGCCTGGTGATCAAGGAAGAGCGCGTGAAGTATTGGCTGGGCGTTGGCGCGCAGCCGTCCGATCGTGTCGCGCGTTTCCTTGGCCTGTCCGGCATCATCGCGATGCCCGCCGTGCCGGAAAACCAGACCAAGCAGCCCGCGCCGAAGAAGAAGGCCCAGGACCGCGCCGCCGAGAAGGCGAAGGCCGCCGAGGCCGCCGCAGCTGCTGCTCCCGCCGAGGCCTGAGGTCCGAGGGCGTGGCGCAGTGAACGCGACAACGGGTTCGGATAACGACCGGGTGTGTCTGGGGGTCATCGTAGGCGCCCAGGGCATCAAGGGCGAGGTTCGGATCAAGCCGTTCACTGCGGAGCCCGAGGATGTCGGCGCCTATGGCCCGCTATCCGACGAACCGGGGACGAACAGTTTTCGTCTGGCGGTGCGCGGCATGGCCAAGGGCGCGGTGGTGGCGAAGATCAAGGGCGTCGAGGATCGTAACGCGGCGGAGGCCTTGAAAGGCACCAAGCTGTTCGTGAGCCGCGACCGCCTGCCGGAGCCGGAGGACGAGGACACCTTCTACCACGCCGATCTGATCGGGCTTTCCGCGGAGGCCCCGGACGGCGCCCCACTGGGGCGAGTGGCGGCGGTGTTCGATCACGGCGCCGGGGACATTCTGGACATCTGGGGATTGGATGGCCGGGTGATATCGGTACCGTTCACCAAGGCGGTGGCGCCGCTGGTGGACGTCTCGGGCGGTCGCGTTGTCGTTGCAATCCCGGCGGGGTTGATCGGCGGCGACGAACCGGCGGGAGACGAAGGATGACGGCGGACCGCGCGGGCGCGGCGGACATGCGGAACGAGGACGGGGCGACCGGACCGGCTTGGCTGGCGACGGTCTTGACCATCTTCCCCGATATGTTTCCCGGCGCCTTGGGGTTTTCGCTGGCGGGGCGCGCTCTTGAGCGCGGCATCTGGGACTTGGTCGCGGTCAATTTGCGCGATTATGCCCTGGATCGCCACGGCACCGTGGACGATACGCCGTTTGGCGGCGGGCCGGGCATGGTGATGCGCCCCGATGTGTTGGATCGGGCGACCGGCGCGGCGCGCGAAACCGCAGGCGGTCGCGCCGGGCCGCTGATTTACTTTACGCCGCGCGGGCGGCGCCTGGACCAGGATCGGGTTCGGGAACTGGCTGCGGGGCCGGGCGCGACCTTGTTGTGCGGCCGGTTCGAAGGCGTTGACCAACGGCTGCTGGAGGCCCACGAGATCGAGGAAATCAGCCTCGGGGATTTCGTGCTCTCCGGTGGGGAATTGCCGGCGACCGTGCTGCTGGATGCGGTGGTGCGGCTGTTGCCCGGGGTGCTGGGCGCGGCGGGGTCGCTGGATGAGGAGAGTTTCGAGCGTGGATTGCTGGAATATCCCCAGTATACGCGCCCGCAGGTTTGGGCCGGAAGGCCCGTGCCGGATGTGCTGAATTCCGGTCATCACGCCGAGATCGCGGCGTGGCGGCGGATGCAGGCGGAAGAAGTCACACGGATCAGGCGACCCGATCTTTGGGAAGCCTACCAGGCGTCCCAGGGACGGAAGGAAGAGGAATAGGTCATGAACATCATCGAAACCCTCGAAGCGGAACAGATGGCGAAGCTTCTGGAAAAGCGCGGCGTTCCCGAGTTCAAGCCGGGCGACACCCTGCGCGTGCACACCAAGGTGGTCGAAGGAACCCGCGAGCGTATCCAGGTCTATGAGGGCCTGTGCATCGCGCGTCGCAACGCGGGGCTGAGCTCGTCCTTCACGGTGCGCAAGATCTCCTTCGGCGAAGGCGTGGAACGCGTGTTCCCGCTTTACTCGCCGAACATCGCGGAAATCGAAGTGACCCGCGTCGGCAAGGTGCGTCGCGCCAAGTTGTACTACCTGCGCGCCCTGCGTGGCCGCGCGGCCCGTATCTCGGAAGACAAGGTAGCCCTATTGAAGGCGCGTGCCCGCTCCGCCGAGGACGCTGCGGCGACCTCGAAGGCCGGGGCGTAACAGCTCCGTCTTTCGCGCTTCCGATCGGTCCCAGCCCCCGGGAGGGGGCGGCTTGACGCCGTCCCCTCCCGGGGGCTGACGCGTCAATGGCGCCAGTGGCGCGGAACCCTCTTCCGGCGGCGCGGCGTTTGCGGCTATCATCCGCCCCGTCGCCGCGCCGGACGAAGGCTTGGCCGCGCAGCATCTTTTCTCCTCGGGTTCTACCCGGGTCGTCACAGTCTCCGCACCCAAGGGAGCTTGAAGGAATGACCGCACCGCGTACCCTGTTCGACAAAATCTGGGACAGCCACCTGGTGGACCGTCAGGAAGACGGCACCTGCCTGATCTATATCGATCGCCATCTGGTGCATGAAGTCACCAGTCCGCAAGCGTTTGAGGGGTTGGCCCTGAGCGGACGCAAGATGCATCGCCCCGGACAGACCCTCGCGGTGGCCGATCACAACGTTCCCACCACCGACCGCAGCCAGGGGATAGCCGATCCCGAGTCCCGGACCCAGGTCGAAACCCTGGAAGCCAATGGCAAGGCCTTCGGCGTGCGGGTGTTTTCGATGTCCGACGTGCGTCAGGGCGTGGTTCATATCGTTGGGCCGGAACAGGGCTTTACCCTGCCGGGGATGACCATCGTCTGCGGTGACAGCCATACCTCGACCCATGGTGCGTTCGGCAGCCTGGCCTTCGGCATCGGCACGTCCGAGGTCGAGCATGTGCTGGCCACCCAGACCCTGGTACAGGCCCACGCCAAGAACATGCTGGTGCGGATCGACGGCAAGTTGCCCGAAGGCGCCACCGCCAAGGACATCGTGCTGAAGATCGTCGCCACCCTGGGGACTGCGGGCGGCACCGGTTATGTCATCGAATACGCGGGCGGAGCGATCCGCGATCTTTCGATGGAGGGTCGGATGACGATCTGCAACATGTCGATCGAGGCGGGGGCCCGCGCCGGTCTGATCGCTTCCGATGAGACCACCTTCGCTTATGTCAAGGGTCGCCCGATGGCACCCGCCGCCGCCGACTGGGATAAGGCGGTGGCCTATTGGAAGACCCTTTCCACCGACGCGGGCGCGCATTTCGACGCCACCGTGGTGATCGACGCGGCGACCATCGTGCCGCAGGTCACCTGGGGCACCAGCCCCGAGGACGTGGTGGCGATCGACGGTTGCGTGCCGGACCCCAAGAAGGCCGCCGACGAGGGCAAGGCCAAGGCGATGCAGCGGTCCCTGGACTACATGGGGCTGACCGCCGGGCAGCCGATGGAAGAGGTCAAGATCGACCGCATTTTCATCGGTTCGTGCACCAACGGTCGGATCGAGGATCTGCGCGCCGCCGCTTCCGTCGCCAAGGGGCGGACCGTTGCCGCGACGGTCAAGGCGATGGTGGTTCCCGGTTCCGGCCTAGTCAAGAAGCAGGCAGAGGAAGAGGGACTGGACAAGATCTTCCGGGAAGCGGGCTTCGAATGGCGGGAGCCGGGGTGTTCGATGTGTCTGGCGATGAACGCCGATAAGCTGGAACCCGGCGAGCGCTGCGCCTCCACCTCGAACCGGAATTTCGAGGGCCGTCAGGGCCGTGGTGGGCGCACCCATCTGGTCAGCCCGGAAATCGCGGCGGCGTCCGCGATCACCGGACACCTGACCGACGTTCGCAAGCTTTTGGCCTGAAGGGAGCTCCGACCATGGACAAATTCGAAACCTTGACCGGCGTTGCCGCTCCGCTGCCGATGATCAACATCGATACTGACATGATCATCCCCAAGCAGTTCCTGAAGACCATCAAGCGCACCGGATTGGGCAAAAGCCTGTTTTTCGAAATGCGCTATGACGACGCGGGTAAGGAAATTCCCGGCTTCGTGTTGAACAAGCCGGCCTATCGTCAGGCGCAAATCCTGGTGGCGGGCGCCAACTTCGGTTGCGGGTCCTCGCGCGAGCATGCGCCGTGGTCGATCCTCGACTTCGGCATTCGCTGCGTGATCGCGCCGTCCTTCGCCGACATCTTCTATAACAACTGCTTCAAGAACGGCATCCTGCCGATCCGGCTGCCGCAAGAGACCTGCGACAAGCTGATGAAGGCGGCCTCGAACGGCGCCAACGCCGCCTTCACGGCGGACCTGAAGGGCCAGGAGATCACCACGCCGGACGGCGAAAAGGTGGCCTTCGAGGTTGATTCCTTCCGCAAGCATTGCCTGCTGAACGGTCTCGACGACATCGGCCTGACCCTGGCCAAGAAGACCAAGATCGAAGCCTACGAATCCGCCCGCAAAACCGCTCAGCCCTGGGTGTAGGTAGGCAGGGGTAAACCGTTGCGAGGGGTCGCGGACCCCTCGCGCTTCCCATGCCCAAAGTTTTTGCGCGTAAGCGCGATAAAGCCATCACGCGGCGTGACGGTTAACTGCCGCTTCCCCGGGGATGGGGTTCGGGGTCCGCGACCCCGACGGGTCCGGGCGGAACCCGGCTTGTTTTTCTTTTTTTCTGGTGTTTTCGGGTGGGAGCGGAATAATCCGTACCCCTTACGCATGCAATGATGAGGCTTAGCGAGAATGACGGCGAAGAAGAAGGTGATGCTGCTGCCCGGCGACGGGATCGGTCAGGAAGTGATGGCGCAGGTGGTGCGCGTCATCGAGTGGATGGACAAGGCGGGGCTGGTGTCCTTCGACCTGTCCACCGGGCTGATCGGCGGCGCGTCGATCGACGCTTATGGTGAGCCGTTGACGGATAATACGGTGGCGGACTGCTTGGTCTGCGACGCGGTGCTGATGGGCGCGGTGGGCGGTCCGAAGTGGGACAACGTTCCCTTCGATAAAAAGCCCGAGCGCGGTCTTCTTCGCATCCGCAAGGACATGGGCCTGTTCGCCAACCTGCGCCCGGCGATCGTCTTCAAGGAATTGGCCGAGGCCTCGACCCTGAAGCATGACGTGGTCGCCGGTCTGGATATTCTGATCGTGCGCGAACTGATCGGTGGGATCTACTTCGGCCAGCCGCGCGGCATTGAGACCCTACCCAACGGCGACCGCAAGGGCTTCAACACCCTGGTCTACACAACCCCGGAAATTCGTCGCATCGGCCAGGTGGCCTTCGACCTTGCCATGAAGCGCGGCAAGAAAGTGACCTCGGCGGACAAGGCCAATGTGCTGGAATCCACGGTCCTGTGGCGCGAGGAAATGGAAGTCGTCGCCAAGGACTATCCCGATGTCGCGCTGTCGCATCTGTACGTGGACAACGCCGCGATGCAGTTGGTGCGCAAGCCCAAGCAGTTCGACGTGATGGTCACCACCAACATGTTCGGCGACATCCTGTCGGATTGCGCGGCGATGCTGACCGGTTCGTTGGGGATGCTGCCGTCGGCGTCGTTGGGCGCGGTGGATGCGTCCGGCAAGCGCAACGCGCTGTACGAGCCGGTGCATGGCTCCGCCCCGGACATCGCGGGCCGGAATCTCGCCAATCCGTTGGCGATGTTCCTGTCGCTGGCGATGATGCTGCGCTATTCCTTCGACCTGGATGTCGTTGCCGACCGCCTGGAAAATGCGGTCAAGGCGACCCTGGCCGAGGGCATCCGCACCGGCGACATCATGCAGGAAGGGGCCACCAAGGTCGGCACTAGCGGCATGGGAGACGCGGTGCTGCGTCATCTGGCCATGCAATAAGTTAGACTCTTTTGCTTGCGCCGCCCGCTAGTTCGGGTAGGCTTCGACGCGGAAACCGGGGAAGGCTCAAGGGGGCCTTCCCTTCGTCTGACTTTCCAACCAGCGAACGGACATCGAAATGGGCTACAAGGTTGCAGTCGTCGGCGCGACGGGGAACGTCGGCCGCGAGATGCTGAGCATCCTGGCGGAACGGAATTTCCTGGTGGACGAGGTCTTCGCCCTGGCGTCGAAGCGCTCGGTCGGGACTGAAATTTCCTTCGGCGAGAAAACCATTCTGAAGGTGAAAGACCTTGATACCTTCGATTTCACCGGCATCGACATCGCCCTGTCGTCGCCGGGCGCCGCCGTGTCCAAGGTATTCGCGCCGCGTGCCGGCGCGCAGGGTTGCGTGGTGATCGACAATACCTCGCAATTCCGCATGGACCCGGACGTGCCGCTGGTGGTGCCGGAAGTCAACCCGCAGGCGGTTGCCGGTTACAAGAAGCGCCACATCATCGCCAATCCCAACTGCTCGACGATCCAGATGTTGGTGGCGTTGAAGCCGTTGCACGTCGCCTTCGGCATCAAGCGGGTGGTGGTTTCGACCTATCAGTCGGTTTCCGGCGGCGGCAAGGATGCGATGGACGAGCTGTTCAACCAGACTCGCGGCATCTATATGAACGAACCGTTGGCCAAGACCCAGAACAAGTTTCCGAAGCAGATCGCCTTCAACGTGATTCCGCAGATCGACGTCTTCATAGATGACGGCGCGACCAAGGAAGAATGGAAGATGGTGGTCGAGACGGCGAAGATTCTCGATCCCGATATCGCGGTGCACGCCAATTGCTGCCGCGTGCCGTCCTTCATCGGCCATGCCGAGTACATCAACATCGAGACCGAGAAGCCGATCACCGGCGCGGCGGCGCGCAAGGTGCTGAAGGCCGCGCCGGGGCTTTCGGTGGTCGATCACCATGAGCCGGGCGGCTATGTCACGCCGGTCGAGTGCGCGGGCGAGGACAACGTGTTCGTTTCGCGTATCCGCGTCGATCACACCGTGAAGAACGGCCTGTCTTTCTGGTGCGTTGGCGACAATCTGCGCAAGGGCGCGGCCCTCAACACGGTACAGATCGCCGAAGTGCTGATCCGTGACTATCTGAAGAAGTAACCACGACAGCGGGCCTTTCCCGTATTCGCCGGGGCCTTTGGGCCCCAGCTTCGTTTAAGGGGCGCCATGACCGCCACCGAACATCCGGAACGCGCCTTCATCCGCCGTGTCGTCGAACGCGGCGAACGGGATGTCGCGGTGCCGACCAATCCCTTGGCGCAGGCCCTGGAGATGACGATCCGCGAGGCGACGGAAGGCCGCGTCGTCACCGCCTTTCGGGCGGGGAAAATCTTCACCCAGGGTAACGGCGTGGTGCAGGGCGGAATTCTCGCCACGATGCTGGATTTCGGAATGGTGTTCGCGGTGTTTTCGACGGTTGACGTCGGGGTGACCATCGCTACCGTCTCGCAGACCGCCAATTTCCTGCGCGCCGCGTTCGCCGGGGCCTTCGCGGTCGAGGCGTCGGTGGACAAATCCGGACGCACCGTGGCGTTTGCCCGTGCCGCCCTGTTAGACGAAGCCGGACGGATGGCGGCCACCGCTGCCGCGTCGTTCGCGGTGGTGCCACGGTGACGCTTTACATCGATGCCGACGCCTGCCCGGTCAAGGACGAAGTCATCCGCGTTGCCGAGCGTCGCGATATCCCGGTGGTTCTGGTCAGCAATCGGGGGTTTCGTACCGGTGGCCATCCGCTGTTGCGCTCGGTGGTGGTCGAGGCCACCCCCGACGCCGCCGACAACTGGATCGCGGCCGATCCCATGTATCCCGACAGCACGGCGCGGCATCCGGGCAGGGCGCCACGCGCCGCGATTCCCTTCAGCAGTTCGCCGATGATCGCGGCGTCGAAGACCTGACCGGTCCAGGCGCCATAGCCGGTGTGGTTGGAAAACTGCACGGTGTGGATCGGCCAGACCTCGTGTCGCATCAATTGCAGCGGGAAGACCGCGGCGTCGTTGCCGACGTGGCCGAAGGCAACGTGGGACTGGATGGACAGGATGCTCATGACGGGGTCCGCTGCTGAAAGTGTGAAGGGGCGCATCTTGCCACCGTCGGCCCTTGGTTTAAAGTGGGCGGGCCAGTTCTTTTCCGCATTGCTCATCCGCAAGGCTTCAGGAGGTTTCCAATGGCCGTTTCCGTTCGCCCGCGCCGCAGTGTGCTCTATATGCCCGGCTCCAACGCCCGCGCCCTGGAAAAGGCCAAGGGGCTGCCCGCCGACGGCCTGATCCTCGATCTTGAGGACGCGGTGTCGCCGGATGCCAAGGCGGAAGCGCGGGACAACGTCGCGGCGGTCCTGGCGGGCGGAAAGAAACCCTATGGCAAGCGCGAGGTGATCGTCCGCGTCAATGGCCTGAACACCCCCCGGGGGATGGACGATATCCGGGCGGTGGCCGCCCTGGGTGCGGATGGTTTGGCGATTCCCAAGGTGGAAAGCGCCGACATGGTGCGTCAGGTGCAAGTCGCGGTGCGCGCCGCCGGAGGTCCCGAGGATGTGCCGATCTGGTGCATGATGGAGACCCCGATGGGAATCTTGCGCGCCGACGAGATCGCCGGAGCCTCGCCCTTCGTCGCCGGGCTGGTGATGGGAACCTCCGATCTGGCCAAGGATCTGCACTGCGAGCACACGGTCGATCGCGAACCGTTCCTGACCGCGTTCGGCCTGGTGATTCTGGCGGCGCGGGCGCATGGGGTGGCGGCGCTGGATGGCGTGCACCTGGATCTTTCCGACGACACCGGTTTCGCCGCCGCCTGCGCGCAAGGGCGGCGCCTGGGTTTCGACGGCAAGACCCTGATCCATCCGAAGACGGTGGCGGTCGCCAATGCCGCCTTCGCGCCCTCGCCAGAGGATGTCTCGAGGGCCCGTACCCTGATCGCCACCTACGCCGAGGCCGTGGCGCGGGGGCAGGGCCTGGTGGTTCTGGACGGCAAGCTGATCGAACAACTGCACGTTGATAACGCGCGCCGATTGGTGGCCCTGGCCGAGGCGATTGCCGAGATCGAGGCCGCCGCCATATCCGGGACCTGACTATACTCTTTGGCTTGACCAGGTATAACGAAGGATGTATTAGGCGTGGCCGTGGCCCCGTTGACTTTGCCGCTTTATCGTGCGTAGTCTGTGGTGCATGAATTTGATCTGCTGCGCGAATTTGGATGGGAAAGGGGACCGGCGGGGTCCTGTATTACTTTCCCGCCTCCACTCTCTCAAGAGGGGCACTCCGTCATGACGCTGCTGGAAGAAAGAATCAATCGGGGGGGGGCGACCTCTCCTCATCTGCAAGTTTACAATATGTTCGCGTTAACGTCGCTTTTGTCGATCATCCATCGCATCTTCGGCGCGGCTTTGTTCGTGGGCACGCTGCTGTTCGTGTTCTGGATCGGGTCCGCCGCGGCGGGGCCGCAGGCCCATGACTTCGCGATGAACTTTCTCGGTTCGTGGTTCGGCTATCTGTTGATCTTCGGCTGGTCGTTCGCGCTGTTCTATCACATGTGCAACGGTATCCGGCACATGACCTGGGACACCGGGCGGATGCTCGATCTCAAGGACGTCTATCTGTCGGGCTATGTCATGGTTGGCTGCGCTTTCGCGCTGACCCTGGTCGCCTGGGTCGTCGGTTTGAGCGTCTGAGGGGGGAGGACAAAATGGCACTGCGTTCTGCATTGGGCCGCGCGCGCGGCCTTGGCTCCGCGAAAGACGGTTTCCACCATTGGTGGATCGAGCGTCTGACAGCGATCGCCCTGGTTCCACTCACCCTTTGGTTCGCGACCGGCGTGATCAGCGTTGCCGGCGCTGACTATGCCACTTTCGCCACATGGCTCGGCAAGCCGTGGAACGCCGGGCTGATGATCTGTTTCATCTGCGCCGCCTTCCTGCACGGCAAGATGGGCATGGAGGTGATCGTCGAAGACTATGTCGAGCCTCGTTGCGTGCAGGTCGCGGTTCGAATTTTTCTGAACCTGATGGCTTTCTCGCTGGCCACAGTCTCCGTCGTTTCTGTTTTGACCGTCGCCGTGAGGGGGTAACGCACGATGTCTGCCTACGATATTATCGATCATGAATACGACGTCGTGGTCGTCGGCGCCGGTGGCGCCGGCCTGCGTGCGACTTTCGGCATGGCCCAGGCCGGTTTGCGAACCGCCTGCGTGACCAAGGTGTTCCCGACCCGCAGCCACACCGTGGCGGCGCAGGGCGGCGTTGCCGCCTCGCTTGCCAATATGGGCGACGATTCCTGGCAGTGGCACATGTACGACACCGTCAAGGGCGCCGATTGGCTGGGCGACCAGGACGCCATCGAATACATGTGCCGCGAGGCGGTTCCCGCAGTCTATGAGCTGGAACACTTCGGGGTTCCGTTCTCCCGTACCAAGGAAGGCAAGATCTATCAGCGTCCGTTCGGCGGCCATATGCGCAACTATGGCGAGGCTCCGGTGCCGCGCGCCTGCGCCGCCGCCGACCGTACCGGTCATGCCATTCTGCACACCCTCTATCAGCAGAGCCTGAAGCACGCCGCCGAGTTCTTCGTCGAATATTTCGCCATCGACCTGATCATGGAAGGCGGCGAATGTCGCGGCGTGATGGTCTGGAATCTGGCGGATGGCACCCTGCACCGCTTCCGTGCCCACATGGTGGTGTTGGCTACCGGCGGGTATGGACGGTCGTACTTCTCGTGCACCTCGGCGCACACCTGTACCGGTGACGGCAACGCCATGGTGGCGCGCGCCGGTTTGCCGTTGCAGGACATGGAGTTCGTGCAGTTCCATCCGACCGGCATCTACACTGCGGGCTGCCTGATCACCGAGGGCGCGCGCGGCGAAGGCGGCTACCTCACCAATTCCGAGGGCGAACGCTTCATGGAGCGTTGCGCGCCGACCGCCAAGGATCTGGCCTCCCGCGATGTGGTCAGCCGTGCGATGACCATTGAAATCCGCGAAGGCCGCGGTTGCGGTCCGAAGAAGGATCACATCGATCTGCATCTGGAGCATCTGGGCGGCGACGTGCTGCACAAGCTGCTGCCGGGGATCACCGAGACCGCGAAGATCTTTTCGGGCACCGACGCCACGAAGGAGCCGATCCCGGTTCTGCCGACCGTGCACTACAACATGGGCGGCATTCCCACCAACTATCATGGCGAGGTGCTGAATCCGACCAAGGCCGATTCCGAGGCTGTCTGCCCCGGCCTGATGGCGATCGGCGAAGCGGCGTGCGTTTCGGTGCATGGCGCCAACCGGTTGGGCTGCAACTCGCTTCTCGATATCGTGGTGTTCGGTCGTGCCGCGGCGATCCGCACCGCCGAGCTGGTTAAGCCCGGTCAGGCGCACAAGCCGCTGTCCAAAAGCGCCGACGACTTGGCGCTGTCGCGTTTCGACCGCCTGCGCAACGCCAATGGCTCGCGCCGCGTCTCAGAAATCCGGCTCGACATGCAATTGGCGATGCAGAAGGATGCTGCGGTGTTCCGCACCGCCGAATCCCTGAAGGCCGGTTGCAAGAGCGTCAAGGCGATCGCCGACACCCTGAAGGACATCAAGCTGGCCGATCGTTTGATGATCTGGAATTCCGACCTTGCCGAGGCGATGGAATTGGAAAACCTGATGGTTTGTTCGATGACCACCATCATCGGCGCCGAGGCCCGTCATGAAAGCCGCGGCGCGCATGCGCGGGAAGATTTCTCGGCCCGCGACGATGCCGAATGGATGAAGCACACGCTGGCGTGGTGCGACGACAAATACCGCGTCAAGCTGGACTACCGTCCGGTACACACCTATACACTGAGCAAGGACATCGAGTATATCGAGCCGAAAGCCCGCGTGTATTGACCTTAGGACTGCAAGGGGTGTCCTTTCCGGATGCTGAGGAGAAACCATGGTTCAGTTCGTTTTGCCTCGTAACTCCCGCGTCAAGCCCGGCAAGTCCCACAAGGCACCGGCCGGCGCCAAGAACGTTAGGGAGTTCCACATCTATCGCTATGATCCCGATCAGAAAAAGAACCCGACTCTCGATATCTTCGAGATCGATGTCGATGAAATCGGGCCGATGGTTCTGGATGCTCTGCTCAAGATCAAGGACGACATCGACCCGACCCTGACCTTCCGTCGCTCTTGCCGCGAGGGCATCTGCGGCAGTTGTGCGATGTGCATCGACGGCATCAACACGCTTGCGTGTCTGAAGCCGATCGCGGACGTCAAGGGTCCGGTGAAGATCTATCCGTTGCCGCACCTTGAAGTGATCAAGGACCTAGTTTGCGATCTTGATCATCTGTACGCGCAGTACGCCACCATCGAACCGTGGATGAAGTCCACAACCCCGATGCCGAAGAAGGAGCGTTTGCAGTCGCCCGAGGAACGCGCCAAGCTCGATGGCCTGTGGGAGTGCGTGTTGTGCTTCTGCTGTGCCACCTCGTGCCCCAGCTATTGGTGGAATGGCCATCGCTATCTTGGGCCATCCATCCTGTTGCAGGCGGCGCGTTGGGTGCAGGACACCCGTGACGAGGGGCAGGGTGAGCGTTTGGACGATTTGGAAGATCCGTTCAAACTTTATCGCTGCCATACCATCCTGAACTGCGTGAAGGCCTGCCCGCGCGGGTTGAACCCAGCAAAGGCGATCGCCGATCTTAAGGTTCTGATGATGGAACGCATTCTCTGACCCTTGCCGGGCCAGGAAGACCAAACCGCCCCGGATTTCCGGGGCGGTTTGCGTTTGCGGGGTTATCCGAAACGCAAGGCCAGGGCGGCGGACAATCGGTCCAGCGGGTCCGCCCAGTCGCCGGGCGTGGTTTGACGGAACAGACGGGCGGCGGGATACCAGATCGCGGCGTCCGCTCCGATTCCCCAGCGCCAATCCGCCGAGAACGGGAGGAGCATCCAGGTCTCGCACCCCAGCCCGAGGGCAAGGTGAGCTGGCGCGGTGTCGATCGCGACGACCAAGTCCATAGCGGCGGCGATGGCGGCGGTATCCGCGAAATCGGCGATCCCGGCGGTAAGGTTGCGTACCCGTGGGTCGCTGGCCAAGTGTTCGATCTCGATCGCCGTGATGTCGGTTTGCAGCGGAAAGATCGTGGCGTCGGCGGGCAATCGGGTGAGCAAGTGCTCCAACGGCAGGGAGCGCTTCAGGTGCTGGCCGGGGCGGGTTTCGGCGCGACCGCGCCAGGCGATGCCGATGCGGGACCCGGTCGTGACGGCCAGCTTTGCCGCCCAGGCGGTGGCGGCATCCAGCCCCAGAGCGTCCAGCAGGTCGGGCAAGGGGCAGTGCGCCGTGGCGGTCTCATCGGCCCGGGCGGTGGCAAGGGAAACTCCTGGAACATGCCACAGCAGGCGCAACAGCGGTTCCGGAGCCTCGACCTCCAGGCGATCGACACGTGCCGCCGCCGCCGGGATGAAACGGCTGAATTGCAGGGTGTCGCCGTATCCTTGTTCGGCGGACAGCAGCAGGGAGCCGTCCATCATCGGCCCGCCGTTCCAATCCGGGATATTGGCATGGCGCCGCGCGACGGCGTGACGGCTGCGCAGGTGACGCGCCGTGAAGTCCGGCCAGACTCGCTCGAAGTCGCCCAGGGTCAGGCGGGAGAGGGCGGCGCACAGACGGATATCGGGGTTGCCGGGGGACAGCCCGAGGGCGTGGTCATAGGCAACCGCGGCGTCCGCCGGAAGGCCAAGGTCGTCGAGGGTCAGGCCGCGGTTGTGCCAGCCGTCGAGGCTGTTGGGGGCGGCGGCCAGGGCGTCTTCCAGACAGCCCAGGCCGTTGAGGGCGATTCCCTTGGCGTTGCGAAAGCCGGGGTGGTGCGGATGTGCCGTCAACCTGGCCTCGGCGGCGGCCAAGGCCGGATCGAAGCGGTCGCGTTCGGCCAGGGCGCGGGCCTAATTTTCGCGAAGGTCGGGGTCGTTGGGGGGACAGCGCGGCGGCGGCTTCGAAGTCGGCGATGGCGTCATCGGTGCGGTTCATGTGTTGGTACAGGATGCCGCGCTCCCGTCGTGCGGCGCGGAGCTCGGGGTCGAGGACGCGGTTAAGGCCGCTGATCGCGTCTTCCTTACGGTCGAGGGCGGCCAACATGGCGGCGCGGTTGAACAGGGTTTCCGGATGATTGGGGCGCTGTTCCAGCGCCGTGTCGAAGCTGGAAAGCGCGGCCGTCAGGCGTCCCGCGCGGCGCAGGGCGATGCTGCGGTTGTTCCAGGCGGCGGCTTCGTCGGGGTGGGCAAGGTCCAAAAGGGCGCGTCCCCGTCGCGACCAGGCGTCGGCGTCGGTGGGGTCGGCGGCCAGCGCGGCATCCAAGGCGGCCAGGGCATCCGTGGGGTTATTCTGCGCCAGAAGGACGAGGGCGCGGTCGGCTTGCGCGGCGGGGGTCAAGGCGGCGGCGCGGACCAGAATGCCGTGGGCCTCGTTCAGGGCGCCCTGTTGGCAAAGGGCGAGGCCTGGCAGGCGAAGGGCCTCGGGGTGATCGGGGGTGAAGGCGAGGTAGGCGCGAGACCCTTTCGTCGCCGCCGCAAGATCGCCACGCTGATGCAGGGCCAGCGCGGCATGAAGTGGGTCGGGGTCGTCGTTCGCATGGATCATGGTCTGACCCCAAGGGTTGCCGGATCGCCGGGTTCGATGCAGCGGAAGTCCGCGCGCGCGGGATAGAGCAGGCGGCAATCCATGGTGCTTTGGTCGTGCAACACCGCGACGCGACCGCTTTTCGCGCACACCGCGTTGGCCATGGCGATGACTTGGGCGGGGGTGGCGTTCCAACTGTTGTAGCAGATGGATGGCGCATCGGGGGTGGACTGGCCGATGAAGGTGAGGGTTTCGTTGCCGGCATCGCGTCTGCGATCGATGAAGGCGCCGTTGCCGCAGGCGGACAGCAGCAGGCAGGCTGAGATGGCGATGGCGGCGACGGAAACGTTCGATGCCCTGGCGTGGGTCATCGGAGGAGGAAAAACGGACATCGGAAAAGTCTCCGCAGACGGATGGACGGCAACGACTGTACCAGATCGCTCCGGCGAAGAGAACGTCCGCGCGCCGGATTGACCTGGCGGGTGGTTTGCCCATTTATGGGAAGGCGCCGTGTCCGGCGCCGAAAGCGAGGGTCCAAGGACGATGACGATCGAGGTCGGGTTCGGCGCGGACGGTGGCGACGGCTCCGCACGGGGCGGTGTCCTGGCCTTTTATCGTGAGATGCGGACGCTCGGCGCGCTCAAGCCGGATTCGGCGCAGGAGGAGATCATCGCGGCCCTTCATGCCCTGGGCGAGCGGTTGGAGGCCTACCGTCCGATGCCGGTGGCCGACGGTTTCGGTGGTTGGCTGGATCGTCTGCGCTTCGGGCAACGGGTGGTGTCGCCGCCGCGCGGCCTTTACATCTGGGGGGATGTTGGGCGCGGCAAGTCGATGCTGATGGATCTTTTCCACCAAACGCTGTCCACCCATGCCAAGTGTCGCGTTCATTTTCACGTCTTCATGCGTGAAGTCCATGAACGGCTTCATATGTTGCGCCGTCAGCCCCATACCTTCGCCAAGGCCGACATGGGCGATCCGCTGGTCGAGGTCGCCCGTCTGATCGCCCATGATTTGTGGGTGCTGTGCCTTGACGAGCTGGAAGTGCAGGACATCGGCGACGCGATGATCGTCGGTCGCCTGTTCTCCGCCCTGACCGAGCGGGGGGTGGTGGTGGTCACCTCGAACCGACCGCCCAAGGACCTCTACAAGGATGGCCTGCAACGGGAAAAGTTCCTGCCTTTCATTGATCTGATCCTTTCCCGCTTGGATGTGCTGCATTTAGCGGCCACGCGCGACTACCGCCTGGGACGGCTGAGGGAGGGGCGGCTTTACTTGGCGCCGTTGGGCCCCGCCGCCGAGGCCGGTCTGGATCGCCTGTTCCGGGATCTGGCGGGCAGCGTCGCTTGGTTCGGTTTCGCCGATCTGTGCGAGGCGGCGTTGGGCGCGACCGACTACATGGAAATTGCCGCCCGCTATCAAGGCGGTGGTGATCGCGGGGATTCCGCGAATGACCGAGGACATGGCGTCGGCGGCGCGGCGGTTCGTGACCTTGGTCGATGTGTTTTATGATCATCGGGTTAAACTGATCGTTTCGGCGGAGGTTCCGCCCGAGGCGTTGTACGATGGCGCCAAGGGTGGTTTCGAGTTCCAAAGAACCGTCTCGCGTCTGATGGAAATGCAGGCGGAGGACTACCTTGGCACGCCGCACCAGCCCTGATTCGGGCTGGTCTTCACGTACCGGGAAAGGCGGTGGCGGCCTTGCTTGAAACGGCAAGACAAACAGGGTAGTCAGGATAAGTATCCGATCGGGCGTCCGGCGACGGCGCGTCCGCGACATCAACCCTACAAACATCGCTTGAAAAAGCGAGGGGGCATCATGACAAGGAACAAAGTCGCGCTGATCGGGTCCGGCCACATTGGCGGCACCTTGGCGCATCTGATCGGTTTGAAGGAGTTGGGCGACGTCATCATGTTCGATGTCGTCGATGGGATTCCCCAGGGCAAATCCCTCGATCTTTCCCAGGCCACTCCGGTCGAGGGGGTCGATGCCGCTTTTCGCGGGGTGAGCGACTATTCCGGGATCAAGGACGCCGACGTCGTCATCGTCACTGCGGGCATCCCGCGCAAGCCGGGGATGAGCCGAGACGACCTGATCGAAACCAACTCCAAGGTGATGGGCGCGGTCGGCGAGGGCATCAAGTCCTACTGCCCGAACGCCTTCGTGATCTGCATCACCAATCCCCTGGATGCCATGGTCTGGGTGTTGCAGAAGAAAAGTGGAGTGCCCGTGAACCGCATCGTCGGCATGGCCGGAGTTCTGGACTCCGCGCGTTTCCGTCTTTTCCTGTCGCAGGAATTCGGGGTCTCGACCAAGGATGTCAGCGCCTTCGTTCTGGGCGGTCATGGCGACAGCATGGTGCCGCTGGTCCGGTATTCGACGGTGGCGGGTATTCCGGTGCCGGATCTGATCAAGATGGGGTGGTCTACCCAGGAAAAAATCGACGCCATCGTGCAGCGTACCCGTGATGGCGGCGCCGAGGTCGTTGGCCTGCTGAAGACCGGCTCCGCGTTCTATGCGCCGGCGGCGGTGGCGATGGCGATGGCCGAGTCCTTCCTGAAGGACCAGAAGCGGTTGCTGCCCTGCGCCGCGTACTTGAATGGGGAATATGGCGTCAAGGACAGGTTCATCGGTGTGCCGGTGGTGATCGGCGGCAGCGGTGTCGAGCGAATTGTCGAGATCGAACTCAACGCGGCCGAGAAGGCGATGTTTGAGAAATCGGCGGCGGCCGTGGATGGCCTTTGCAAGGCGGCTGCGGCGTTGATGTAACGGGACCAAGAGAGCCCCGAACAGAAGGAACACAACCCGACATGAACATTCATGAATATCAAGCGAAGCAGTTGTTGAAGGGATACGGCGTCGATGTTTTGGACGGGGGCGTCGTCTATTCCGAAACCAATGCGTTCACCGTTGCCGAACGCCTGGGTGGTCCGGTCTGGGTGGTCAAGTCCCAGATCCATGCCGGTGGGCGCGGCAAGGGGCATTTCAAAGAGGAAGAGGCCGGTTCCGGCGGCGGCGTGCGCCTTGCCCGCTCGGAACGGGATGTCGAGAGGATCGCCGCGCAGATGCTGGGCAACACCCTGGTCACCCACCAGACCGGCTCGGTCGGTCAGCGGGTCAAGCGCGTCTATGTCGAACAGGGCTGCGATATTCGGCGCGAGCTTTATATCTCCGTCCTGGTCGATCGCAAGGCCTCTCGCGTGGCGCTGATGGCCTCGACCGAAGGCGGCATGGACATCGAAGAGGTCGCCGCCAAGACCCCAGATAAGATTGTCACTCTTGACATCGATCCGGTCGAGGGGCTGCAACCGTACCACGCGCGTCGCGTCGCCTTTGCGCTCAAGCTGGAAGGCCGCCAGGTGAAGGCGGCGGAAAAGCTGATCGCCGGTCTTTACAAGGCGTTCGTCGAACTGGACGCGGCGATGGTCGAAATCAATCCGTTGGTGGCGACCGGCGACGATCGGGTGGTTGCGTTGGACGCCAAGATAAGCTTCGATGACAACGCGCTTTATCGCCATCATAACGTCGAAAATCTTCGCGACGAGGACGAGGAAGACCCGGCGGAACTGGAAGCGGTGCGTCACAGCCTGAACTACGTCAAGCTGGACGGCAATATCGGCTGCATGGTCAACGGCGCCGGTCTGGCCATGGCGACCATGGACATCATCAAGCTCTACGGTGGCGATCCGGCCAATTTCCTGGACGTCGGCGGCGGGGCGACCAAGGAACGCGTCACCCTGGCCTTTAAGCTGATCCTCGCCGATCCCAACGTCGAGGGCATCCTGGTCAATATCTTCGGCGGCATCATGCGTTGCGACGTGATCGCCGAGGGCGTGATCGCGGCGGCGCGCGAGGTCAGCCTCAACGTTCCGCTGGTGGTGCGCCTGGAAGGCACAAACGTCAACCTCGGCAAGCAGATCTTGAGTGAAAGTGGCCTTCCGATCATTGCCGCCGACAATCTGGCGGATGCGGCCGAAAAGGTCGTCAAGGCCGTGAAGGAGGCGAAGTAATGGCGGTTCTCGTCGGAAAACATACCAAGGTGATCTGTCAGGGCTTTACCGGCGCGCAAGGCACCTTCCACTCCGAACAGGCGATCGCCTATGGCACCAAGATGGTTGGCGGCGTTACACCGGGGAAGGGCGGCGGCAAGCATCTTGATCTGCCGGTGTTCGACACCGTGTGGGACGCGCGTCAGGCCACCGGCTGCGACGCCACCGTGATCTATGTGCCGCCGCCGCATGCGGCGGACGCGATCTTGGAGGCGGCCAACGCCGAGATGCCGTTGATCGTCTGCATCACCGAGGGCATTCCGATCCTCGACATGGTGCGCGTGAAAAGAGCCCTGAAGGGGTCGAAATCCCGCTTGGTCGGCCCCAACTGTCCTGGGGTGATTACCCCCGGGGAGTGCAAGATCGGCATCATGCCTGGTCATATCCACAAAAAGGGTAAGGTCGGCATCGTCTCGCGGTCCGGCACCCTGACCTACGAAGCGGTGGCGCAGACCACGGCGGCGGGGCTGGGGCAGTCCACGTGCATCGGCATCGGCGGCGACCCGGTGAACGGCACCAACTTTATCGAAACGTTGGAGCTGTTCATGGCTGACCCCGAGACCGAGGCGATGATCATGATCGGCGAAATCGGCGGTTCCGCCGAGGAAGATGCGGCGCTTTTCTACAAGGAAAGCAAGTGCAAGAAGCCGCTGGTCGGATTCGTCGCCGGGGCCACGGCTCCGCCCGGCCGCCGCATGGGCCACGCCGGTGCGATCATCGCGGGCGGCGACCATCCCGCCGCCGAGAAGATGGAGTTCATGCGCTCTTGCGGGATGACCGTCGCGGATTCGCCCGCCGCTTTGGGGCAGGCGATGGCCGCGGCGATGAAGGCGATGTAAACGTACGTCCAGGCGCCGGGAACCCCGGCGCCTGGACTGTCTGCGCCGTCGCTGTTGACGCGCGAACCGAAACAGGAGGCTTTACGGTGCTAAGCCGTGTTGACCCGGGTACATGGTTGGAATGATCGATCCCTCTTTTTTGAATGGTGCCAACGTCACCTTCATCGCCGAGCTTTATGCCCGGTATCTCGAAGACCCCGCCGCGGTGGACGCCAGTTGGGTCCCTTATTTCTCGGAATTGGCCGATGATGCCGCCGCCGTGCACGGCGATTTCGTGGCGACGCCGTGGGCGAAGCGCGGCACCAAGGTGATCGGCGTTCCCGATCCCGATGCCCCGCCGCTAAAGAAACCGGGCAAGGGATTGCCGGATGGCGCTGCGGCGTTGGCCGGGGCCGGCGCGACCGAGGAGGAGATCAGGAAGCGCATCGTCGATTCGATCCGCGCCCTGATGATGATCCGGGTCTATCGCGTGCGCGGCCATTTGATGGCCGATCTCGACCCCTTGAAGATGAACAAGCCGCCGCAGCATCCGGAGCTGGATTACCGCTCCCATGGCTTCACCGAGGACGACCTCGACCGCGAAATCTATATGGATTACGTGCTCGGTCTGGAAAAGGCGACGCTGCGCCGCATCATCCAGGTGGTGCAGGCGACCTATTGCGGCACCATCGGCGTCGAATACATGCACATTCAGGACCCCGACCAGAAGGCCTGGATCCAGAAGCGCATCGAGGCCATCACCAACCAGACGCAGTTCACGGATCGCGGCAAGCGCGCCATCCTGGAACGCCTGACCGAGGCCGAGGGCTTCGAACGTTTTCTGCAATTGAAATACACCGGCACCAAGCGCTTCGGCCTTGAAGGCGGCGAGACGATGATTCCCGCCATCGAGCAGATTCTGAAACGCGGCAGCCAGTTGAGGATTCGCGAGGTAGTTCTGGGCATGGCCCATCGTGGTCGGCTGAACACCCTGACCACGCTGTTTCACAAGCCCCATCGCGCGATGTTCTCGGAATTTCAGGGCAACCCCGCTAACCCCGAGGACGTGCAGGGCTCGGGTGACGTCAAGTACCACCTAGGAACCTCCGCCGATCGCGAGTTCGACGGGATTCCCGTGCACCTGTCGCTGACCGCCAATCCGTCGCATCTGGATGCCGTCGATCCGGTGGTTCTGGGCAAGGTTCGCGCCAAGCAGGAACAGCGCGGCGACACCGAACGCAAGGAAGTGATGGGCCTGTTGATCCACGGCGATGCCGCCCTCGCCGGGCAGGGGGTGATCGCCGAATGCCTGATGCTGTCGCAATTGAAGGGCTATACCACCGGCGGCACCCTGCATTTCGTCATCAACAACCAGATCGGATTCACCACCGCGCCGCAATATTCGCGCTCCGGCCCCTATTGCACCGACGTGGCGAAGGGGGTGCAGGCGCCGATCTTCCACGTCAATGGCGACGACCCCGAGGCGGTGGTTCACGTTTCGCGCATCGCCGTGGAATTCCGGCAGGAGTTCAAGACAGACGTGGTGGTGGACATGGTCTGCTATCGCCGTCACGGTCATAACGAAAGCGACGAGCCGGCCTTTACCCAGCCGATCATGTACCGCAAGATCGCCCGCCACCCGACCACCCGGCAGATCTATAGCCGGGCGCTGGAGGAAGAGGGCACGATCGCTGCGGGCGAGGCCGATGCCCTGGTCTCGGCCTTCCACGAGCGTCTGGAAACCGAGTTCGTCGCGGCCAAGTCGTTCCGTCCGAACAAGGCGGACTGGTTGGAGGGGCGCTGGACCGGTCTGATCCAAGGGCAGGATCCGGACAGCGATGCCTCGGACGAGAGCGCGGTCTTCCAAGAGGAACGCACCGGCGTTTCGCTTGAGGATCTACGGGCGGTGGGCAAGGCCATCGCCTCGGTTCCCGAGGATTTCAACGTTAACCGCAAGATTCTGCGGCAGTTGGAAGCCAAGCAGGAGATGTTCGACAGCGGCCAGGGCATCGACTGGGCCACCGCCGAAGCCCTGGCCTTCGGCACGTTGCTGAAGGAAGGCACTCCGGTTCGCCTGTCGGGGCAGGATTGCGGGCGCGGCACCTTCTCGCAACGACATGCGGTGCCGACCGATCAGGATGGTGAAATCCGCTATGCGCCGCTGTCCAACGTCGGTCCGGCGCAGGGGCGGTTCGAGATTCTCGACAGCCCGTTGTCGGAAAACGCGGTGTTGGGCTTCGAATACGGCTATTCCCTGGCCGAGCCGCATCAACTGGTGCTGTGGGAAGGCCAGTTCGGCGACTTCGCCAACGGCGCCCAAGTGATTTTCGACCAGTTCATCAGTTCCGCGGAATCGAAGTGGCTGCGGATGTCGGGGCTGGTCTGTTTGTTGCCCCATGGTTACGAAGGTCAGGGACCGGAACACAGCTCGGCCCGGCTGGAGCGCTACTTGCAGCTTTGCGCCGAGGACAACATGCAGGTCGGCAACTTCACGTCGCCCGCCAATTATTTCCATGCGCTCAGGCGTCAGGTGCGGCGCAATTTCCGCAAACCGCTGATTCTGATGACCCCGAAATCGATGCTGCGCGACAAGCGCATGGTCAGTCCGTTGGCCGACTTCACGCCGGAGACCCGCTTCCTGCGCACCATCGGCGAGGTTGAAACCCTTGCTCTCGATGACAAGATCCGCCGCGTGCTGCTGTGTTCGGGCAAGGTCTATTTCGATCTGGCGGCGGGGCGTGCCGAGCGTGGGCTGGACGATGTCGCGATCGTCCGCGTCGAACAGCTCTATCCGTGGCCGAAGAACACCCTGACCCGGCATTTGTCGCGGTATCCCAATGCCGAAATCTTCTGGGTGCAGGAAGAACCGGCCAACATGGGGGCCTGGCTGTTCGCGCAGCCGCGTTTGTCATTCCTGATGGAGGAGTTGGGGCGCGCCGATACCCGCCCCACGTATGTAGGGCGGCGGGCCGCCGCCTCGCCGGCCTCCGGGTTGTTGCGTAACCACAACGCGGAACAGGCGGCGATCGTCGAGCAGGCGCTAACTGGAAAGCGGGAAGAGCTGTTCCAGCCGTTCCGCCGCAGCACCAACTTGGCTCGCCTGCTGCCGCAGGGGTCGGTTCCGAAGACAAGATAGACGCCGCCCGTCGGCGAAGTTTGCAAAGTGTCCGTTACCAGCATTGGTCAAAACAACATGCCTTACGAAATCGTCGTCCCGACGCTCGGGGAATCGGTGGTCGAAGCCACCGTCGCGAAGTGGTTCAAGCAGGTGGGCGAGGCGGTGGAAGCCGACGAGCCGTTGGTCGAATTGGAAACCGACAAGGTGACGGTGGAGGTCAATGCCCCCGCCGCCGGAATGTTGACCGAGATCGTCGCCGCCGAAGGCGCCGAGGTTCAGGTCGGTGCGCTGCTGGCCCGTTTGGGCGCGGCGGGAGCGCTGCCCCAGCCGAAGTTGGTCGCCGCCGCGCTGCCCGAGGCTCTGGCCGCCGCCGTGGCCGCCGCCGTTCCCGCGGTTCTGGACGATCTGGCCCCGGCGGTGCGCAAGCTGGTGGCGGAAAAGAGTCTGGACCCGGCGGTGATCCCGGCGTCGGGCAAGGACGGGCGCCTGACAAAGGAAGACGTCATCAACTATCTGGAAGGACGTACACGCGTCATGGCCGGTCCGGTCGCCGCGCAGCCGTTGACCGTTCCCGTCGCGCCTGTCGCGCCCGCGCCCGCGCCGATGCCGCCGTGCGCCGCCGACCCGCGCGAGGACCGCGTCAAGATGACGCGCCTGCGCCGCCGGGTCGCCGAGCGTTTGAAAGGTGCGCAGAACACCGCCGCGATTCTGACCACCTTCAACGAGGTGGACATGACCGCGGTCCTGGCGATGCGCGAACAGTACAAGGCCGTGTTTGAAAAGAAGCACGGTTCCCGCCTGGGCTTCATGTCGTTCTTCGTCAAGGCGTGCGTCGCCGCATTGAAGGAGATCCCGGCGGTCAATGCCGAGATCGCGGGCGACGAAATCGTCTTTAAGAACTACTACGATGTCGGTATCGCGGTCGGCACGCCGCAGGGGCTGGTGGTGCCGGTGGTGCGCGACTGCGATGCCAAATCGTTCGCGCAGATCGAGAAGGAAATCGCTTCCTTCGCGGGCAAGGCGCGCGACGGCAAGCTGACCATGGAGGACATGACCGGTGGCACCTTCACCATCACCAATGGCGGCGTCTACGGTTCGCTGATGTCAACGCCGATCCTCAACCCGCCGCAGTCGGGCATCCTGGGGGTGCACAAGACGATGCAGCGCGCGATAGTGATGCCCGACGGGTCGATTCAGGCGCGACCGATGATATACGTGGCGTTGTCCTACGATCACCGCATCATCGACGGTGGCGAGGCGGTGACCTTCCTGGTCAAGGTCAAGGAAGCCTTGGAAGACCCGGCGCGTCTGGTGCTGGGGGTATAAGGGGAAGAAGGCCGGGCTTTGCTCGGCCCCTTGCCTCCCATGAGTTCTTGCGCGAAGCCCCATTGGGCCTTCGCGCGGCGTGACGGGTGATTGCCGCTTCGCGGCGAAAACAAGTATCGGGGGTCTGGGGCCTCCAGGCCCCAGTGGGTCCGGGCGGAGCCCTGGACTGTTTTTTCGAGAGGCGGATGATGGCGACGAACAAGGAAACGGCATTCGATGTGGTGGTGATCGGCGGCGGCCCCGGCGGTTATGTCTGCGCGATTCGCGCGGCGCAGCTGGGGCTGAAGGTGGTCTGCGTGGAAAAACGCGGGACATTGGGCGGCACCTGCCTCAACGTCGGATGCATTCCGTCGAAGGTATTGTTGCAGTCCTCCCACCACTATCACACGGCGAAAGAGGAACTGGCGGCGCATGGCGTCAAGGTGGCGGGGGTCGAACTTGACCTGGCCACGATGATGGGCCGCAAGGAAAAGGTGGTTTCCGACTTCACCAAGGGCCTCGAATTCCTGTTCAAGAAGAACAAGGTCACCTACGTCAAGGGCGCCGCCAAATTCACCGGCCCCAGCACCGTCGCGGTCAGCGCCGCCGACGGCGAGACCGTCTTGACCGCGAAGTCCGTGGTGATCGCCACCGGATCGGTCTCGGCGCCGTTGCCGGGGGTGGAGCTCGATGAAAAGCGGGTGATCAGTTCGACCGGCGCGTTGGCGCTATCCGAGGAGCCGAAGGCGATGGTGGTGATCGGCGCGGGCGTGATCGGGCTGGAGCTTGGCTCGGTGTGGGCGCGCCTGGGTGCGGCGGTCACCGTGGTCGAGTTCCTGGACAAGATTCTGCCGCCGTTCGACGACGAAATCAGCAAGCAGATGCAGCGCCTGTTGGAACGCCAGGGCATGACCTTCAAACTGGGGCACAAGGTGACCGCCGTCAAATCCGGCAAGTCCGGCGCCACGGTGACGGTGGAGCCGGTGAAGGGCGGCGACGCTTTGGAAGTCGCCGCTGATACGGTGTTGGTGGCGATCGGACGCAGGCCGTTTACTGAAGGATTGGATCTGGCGGCGGCGGGGGTCTCGGTGACCGATCGCGGCTTCATTCCGGTGGATGCGCACGGTCGCACCAACGTCGCGGGCGTCTATGCCATTGGCGACGTGATCGGCGGTTTGATGCTGGCGCACAAGGCCGAGGAAGAGGGTTCCGCGGTGGCGGAGACCATTGCCGGACAGGCGGGACATGTGAATCACGCGGTGATTCCATCGGTGGTCTATACCCATCCCGAGGCAGCCTCGGTCGGCAAGACCGAACAGCAGTTGAAGGACGAAGGCGTCGCCTATGCGGTCGGCAAGTTCCCGTTCATCGCCAATTCCCGCGCCAAGGCCAATGGCGAGGCCGCTGGCTTCGTCAAGATTCTGGCCGACAAACGCACCGACCGCGTTCTCGGCGCGCACCTGATCGGCGCGGCGGCGGGCGAATTGATCGCCGAGGTGGCGATGGCGATGGAATTCGGCGCCTCGGCCGAGGACATTGCGCGGACCTGCCACGCCCATCCCTCGCTGTCCGAGGCGGTGAAGGAAGCGGCGATGGACGTTTCCAAGCGCGCCATTCATGCGTGAAATCCGTGGGCGAGGCCCTCGTCCGCCAGGGGCCGAATGGCCCCTGGTTCCCATTTCTTCAATCGTTTTTCCGCATACATTCCCCGTAAAGACCGGACGGCATCTCTAGCTGCCAGGGGGGCTCGATGGCGGCACACTCCCGGCGGTTTTTACCGTTGGGGTGTGCGTTCGTGCCATCGGGTTCGTTTCAGTTCGTGGCCTTCGTGACCGGAATTCTGCTGAACGTCATCGCCACCGCGATGGCGGTGCCGGCGGTGGTGGATTACATCGACGGCAATCCCGACTGGCAGGTATTTCTGGCGTCGATGGCGGTCACCTATTACGTCGGCCTGTCGTTGATGGAGGCCAATCGTGGCGCTCCCCGGCATGTCACACTATCCGCACCGGCTTCTTGTTGACGGTGATCGGTTGGGTCGCGGTGACGGTCTTCGCGGCGTTGCCGCTGACCTTCTGCTCCCTGAAGATCGGGTTCACCGATGCCTTTTTCGAGGCGATGTCGGGATTGACCACCACCGGGGCCACGGTGGTGGTCGGTCTTGACGGGCTGGAGCCGGGGCTTTTGCTGTGGCGGTCGATATTGCAGGGGATCGGGGGGCTGGGGATCATCGCGATGGCGATGATCATGATGCCGTTCCTGCGGGTCGGCGGCATGCAGTTGTTCCATTCCGAATCCTCGGACATCTCGGAGCGCCTGGTGCCGCGCGCCTTCCATGTCGTTGGGCTGACGGCACTGGTTTACGTCGGGCTGATCGTTGCCTGCATGGTGGCGTTGATCGTTGCCGGGATGTCGCCGTTCGATGCGGTCAACCATGCGATGGCGGCGGTCGCTACCGGCGGTTTCTCGACCAAGGATGCGTCGGTGGGATTCTATCACTCCCTGCCGATCGAGATCGTGCTGATCGTGTTCATGACCGCGGGCGCGTTGCCCCTGGTGTTTTACGCACGTCTGGTCATGGGATGGCGGTGGGCGCTGGCGCGGGAAAGCCAGGTGCCGGTGTTTCTGCTGGTGTTGGGCGTCGCCATTCTGGGAACGGCGTGGTTGCGCTGGCACTCCGGAGGCGGGGAATTTCCCTCCGCGCTGCGGGAAGCGGCGTTCAACGTCACCTTGGTTCTGACCGACACCGGTTTCGCGACCACCTACTATGGCGCGTGGGGCGAGTGGGCGAACGCCGTGTTCATGTTGCTGATGTTCATCGGCGGCTGCGCCGGATCGACCTCGGGGGCGATCAAGATCTTCCGCTGGCAGGTTTTGTTCCGTGGCATGGCGCATCACATGCAGCGGACCCTGTCGCCGCGCCGGGTGGTGGTGGTGCGTCATGAAGGCCCTGTCGTGGATATTGAAACCATCGGTTCTGTGCGCAATTTCTTCTTCATGTATCTTTTGACCTGGGCGGGGTTATCGACCGGGTGCATGATCTCTGGCCTCGACCATCTGTCGGCGACCAGCGGCGTCGCGCAGGCGATGGCGAACGCGGGGCCTGGGTTGGGGCCGCTGTTGGGGCCGGCGGAGACCTTCCGGGAGATTCCAGACGCGGCAAAGTGGCTGATCTCGGCGGTGTTGCTGGTGGCGATGCGCTTTGGCGCGATCCCGGCGATCTATACCGGGATCCTCAGTTGCGCGGTCTATAATTTCTTTTTCACCCCACTCTATTTCACCTTCTTCGTGGATCATGAGGCGGACAGCCTGACCCTGGTCTTTTTCCTGGTGGTGGCGCCGGCGTCCAGTTTGGACGAGGTGGTGGAAGCGGTGTGCGGTCATGTCGCCGCGACCCTGGGGGCCGAGGCCCTGGTTTTGTTGCCGTCGCTGCATCCGCCGGGGAGCCTGCGGCTGGAGGAGGTGTCTCCGCGAGAGCGCGCGGCGGCGGCGCATGCCTGGAGCACGGGAGCCCCGGCAGGGCGGGCGGCGCGGGCCTGCCCGGATGCGGCGCGGTTGTACATGTCGTTGGCGACGGCGCGCGGTCGGGTCGGCCTGCTGGGGATGCGGTTCGCCGATGACCGTCTTGCGGTGACCGCCGAGCAAGAGGATCTGTTGCGCGCCGTCGCCGATCAGGCGGCGGTGGCGATCGAGCGCGTGCAACTGGCCGCCGCCGCCGAGGACTCCCGCCCGTTGTCGGAAACCGAAAGCCTGCGCGCCGCGTTGTTGTCGTCGATTTCGCACGATTTGCGCACGCCGCTGGTTTCGGTGATCGGTTCGGTGACCACCCTGTCCACGGTCGGCAACGTAATCTCGGACGAGGAGCGGGCCGATCTGGTGCGCACCATTCTGGACGAGGCGCGCCGCCTTAACCGCTTCGTCCAGAACTTGTTGGACATGACGCGCCTCAGTTACGGTGGGCTGCGGCTGCGTCGCGACTGGGTGGATCTGAAGGACGTGATCGGACACGCGGTCGCCGCGATGCGCGATCAGTTGTTGCCGTTCGATTTGGATGTTGCGGTGGATGGCGCGGTGCCGCTGGTGTTCGCCGACCCGGTGCTGATGGAGCAGGTTCTGGTCAACGTCATCGACAACGCGGCGAAATATTCGCCGTCCGGCGGTCGTGTCGCGGTTGGCGCGCCGTGCCGAGACCGTCGAAATCCGCGTCGTCGATGGCGGTCCGGGCATTCCCGAAGACGACCGCGATCGGGTGTTCGATATGTTTTATCGCGTCCGGGCAGGGGATTCGCAGGCGGCGGGGACCGGCCTGGGGCTGGCGATTTGCCGTGGTTTGGTGAATGCCCATGGCGGGTCGATCTGGGTTGAGGCCCCGCGCGGCGAGGATGCGATCCGTAAACTGGCGGAAGAAGGTGCCGGACCCTCTGATCCTGGATCTGGGGCTGCCGGACATCGACGGTCAAACGGTGATCCGTCGTATCCGCGAGTGGTCGGGGGTCCCAATCCTGGTGCTGTCGGTGCGCGACGACGAAACCGACAAGGTGGAGGCGTTGGAAAACAGCGCCAACGATTACGTGACTAAGCCGTTCGGCATCGCCGAACTGGTGGTGCGGGTGCGGGTGTTGCTGCGCGGGCGCGATGCCGCGGCGGCGGAGCAGGCGGTCTATGACCGGGGCGGATTGGTCGTGGACTACGCGGCGCACCGGGTCGATGTCGATGGGCAAGAGGTCCGCCTGACTCGCAAGGAGTTCGATCTGTTGCGGCTGTTGACCCGCAATGTCGGCAAGGTCCTGACTCACGATGCCCTGCTGCGCGAGGTCTGGGGCGACGGTCATGTCGCCGAAACCCATTATCTGCGGGTCCACATCGGGCATTTGCGTCAGAAACTTTCCGACGATCCCAACGCACCGCGCTTCATTGCCACCGAACCCGGTGTCGGCTATCGCCTGATGGGGTAGATCGCGCCTGTCCGGTCAGTCCGGCTTGCGGTCGCGGGGGTGCGCCGCGCCGTGCACCGCCTTCAGGCGGGCGGTATCGATCTTGGTGTAGCGCTGCGTCGCCGCCAGCGAGGCGTGACCCAGCAATTCCTGGATGGTGCGCAGGTCGCCCCCCGCTTCCAGTAGGTGGGTGGCGAAGCTGTGGCGGAAGGCATGCGGCGTGACGCTTTCGGGCAACCCCAGGCGATCGCGCAGGCGCCGTACTTGGCGTTGCACGACGCCGGGATTGAGGCGCTCGCCGCGAACCCCGACGAACAAGGGGTCGGTACCGGCAAGGGTGAAGGGACAGGCTTCCAGATAGGCGTCGATCGCCGCCGCGATGGTGGATAGAACGGGTACGATACGGGTCTTGTTGCCCTTGCCGGTGACGCGCAGTGCGCCGCCGCCGGGCTTTTCCGCCACCGACAGCCCCAGGGTTTCGCCGATGCGCAGACCCGCGCCATACATCAGCAGCAGCAGGGCGATGTCGCGGCGACCGACCCAGGGTTCGGCGGCGTCGGCGCCGATGGCGCGTACCGCGTCCAACGCGTCGTCGGCGGACAACGGACGGGGCAGGGCGGCATGGCGGCGCGGTGTGCGCAGTGCCGTCAGCGCGGCGTTGTCGCCCAGGCCTTCGCGTTCCAGCCATTTGAAGAGGGTGCGCAGGGACGACAGTTCGCGGGCCAGGCTGCTGCGTCCGATGCCGTCGCCGTCGCGGGCGGAGAAATAGGCGCGGAAATCGCGGGTGGCGAGGGCGCTTAACGCGGCCAGATCGGGGGGGGTTCCCCGGTATTTGGTCAGGAATGTGGTGAAATGGGCCAGATCGCGGGCATAGGCGTCCAGGGTGTTGGGCGCGGCGCGACGCTCGGCGCGCAGCCACCGCCGCCAGTCGGCGGCGGCTGCGGTCAGGTCGGCGGCGGCGGACAAACCGCTCAAGGGGTCGGTGCGCACCATTGCGACAGCACAATCGCCAAAAGCTGGGTCAGGAACGCCAAAAGGTCGGTGGCCTGGTCCGGATGGAAGGTCTTTGGGGAAAACGACCCCAGCGCCAGCAGCCCGACCGGGGCGGGCCGTTCCGGTCCGCCCGGTTCCCAGGTGGCCGGTTCGTCCAGGCGGGCTAGCGCGTCGGAGCGGATACGCGTCGCCTGAGCCCCGAACAGCGGGTTGCCGTTGCGTTCGGGGGTGAGCAGAACGCGGTCCCCCGGCGCGGCGGCGAACAGGCGGTCAACGGTTCCGGTGGGGACGCGGGCGATGCCACGCGGGCCTTCGTGCAGGTCGGTGGCGGTGGAGTCCTCGATGATCAGGGCCACCGCGTCGATGTCCAGCACGCGCGGCCAATCCTGGATCACCACGCGGTGAAAATCGGCGGGGGTGGCGACCTCGGCCAGCAGCAACGCGGCGGAGTGGGTCCGCTGTTGCCGTGTCAGGTTGCCACGGCTTAAGCTCAGTAAATCGACCGAGGTCCGCGACAGGCGGTCGAGGTCGTGGCGCAGGCCCTGGATCATCGCGGCCTGGAAGTCGGCCACCGGATCGTCGCCGGAGTATCGCGTCGGCGGCGTCATCGTCCGCAGCAGGTCCGGGCGTTCCGCCAGGAAGTCCGGGTGACCGCGCAAAAAGGCCTCGACCTCGTCGGCGTCGGGCAGGGCCACGGCGGTGGCGACGTCGCGGGAACTCACGATTCGTTCTCCGCGCGGTGGCGATCGGCGGTCGGCTTGGACAAGAATTTCATGGCTCTGGACGCGGTTGGTTTGTTAATCACACAATGACGGCGCGGATGCCGCCCCCGGACCCGACGGAGTGTACCCGATGATCGCGCCCTGTGCCACATCCCACGGGAGTTCGCCGCCGTCCTGTCCGGGCGGCGGGCGGCGGGTGGCTGTGTGCGTGCCGCTGCCGCTGGCGGCGCCCTACGATTATCTATTGCCTTCGGGGATGACGGCCCCGCCGGGGACGATCGTACGGGTGCCGGTGGGCAAGCGCCTGCTGTGGGGCGTGGTCTGGGGTGACGGCGAGGGCGCCATCGCGGCCGCGCGCTTGAAGACGGTGGCCGAGGTCTCGGCGATGCCGCCGTTGGCCGATGACATGCGTGCCTTCGTCGATTGGGTGGCGGCCTATACGGTGTCGCCGCCGGGCGCGGTGTTGCGCATGGTGCTGAGCATACCCGATGCCCTGGAACCGGAAGATCCGGTCGCCGGGGTGGCGCGCGGGGAGTGGCCGGGGTCGGCGCGGCGGACCCCGGCGCGGCAGCGGTTGTGGACGGCGCTGGAGGGGGCGCCGCCGTTGCCCGCGTCCGAGGCGGCGCGTCGGGCCGGGGTTTCCTCCGCCGCGGTCAAGGGATTGTTGAACGAGGGCGGGCTGATCCGCGTACCGTTGCCGCCGCCGGCGCGCTTCGCCACGCCCGATCCGGATGCCGCGCCGCCGGTTCTGGGTCCGGCGCAGGCCGCCGCCGCGACGGCGCTGGCCGCCGGGGTCGGTGGCGGCTACACGGCGACCCTGTTGGATGGGGTGACCGGCTCCGGTAAGACCGAGGTCTATTTCGAGGCGGTCGCCGAAGCCCTGCGCCAGGGGCGGCAAACCCTGGTCCTGGTGCCGGAAATCGCGCTGACCGGGCAGTGGTTGGATCGCTTCGCGCGGCGCTTCGGGGTCGCCCCGGCGGCCTGGCATTCCGAATTGTCCCCGGCGGTGCGCCGCGATACTTGGCGCGCCGTGGCGACCGGCCAGGCCCGCGTGCTGATCGGCGCCCGTTCCGCCCTGTTCCTTCCCTTCGCCGCGCTGGGCCTGATCGTGGTGGACGAGGAACATGAACATGCCTTCAAGCAAGAGGAGGGGGTGATCTATCAGGGGCGCGACATGGCGGTGGTGCGCGCCCATCTGGCTGGGATTCCGGTGGTCCTGGCCTCCGCCACGCCGTCGTTGGAGACTCTCGCCAACGTGCGGGCCGGGCGCTACGCCGTTCATGGCTTGCCGCAGCGCCATGGCGGGGCGGAGATGCCGGTGGTCTCCCTGGTCGATCTGCGGGCGACGCCGCCCGATAACGGCGCCTGGGGGCGTGGCTTCCTGGCGCCGCCGCTGGTCGCCGCGATGGCCGAGACCTTCGCCAAGAGGGAGCAGGCGCTGCTCTATCTTAATCGCCGCGGGTACGCCCCCCTGACCATCTGTCAGCGCTGCGGCCGCCGTCTGCAATGTCCGCAGTGCACCGCCTGGCTGGTTGAACACCATGGCCGCGACGGCCGCGGCCGTCTGGTCTGCCATCACTGCGGCCACGCCGAGGCGCTGCCCGAGGCCTGCCCGTCATGCGGCACCGCGCAGAGTTTCGTCGCCTGCGGGCCGGGGGTTGAACGCGTCGCCGAGGAAGTGGCGGCCCGCTTCCCCGATGCGCGGCGGTTGATTCTGTCCAGCGACCACGTCGGCGGCCCGCGGGCTTTCGCTCAGGCCCTGAATGCGATCGTGGCGGGCGAAGTCGATGTGGTGATCGGCACCCAGATGGTGGCGAAGGGGCATCACTTTCCTGGCTTGACCCTGGTTGGCGTCGTCGATTCCGATCTCGGCCTGGCGGGGGGCGACCTGCGGGCGGCGGAACGCACCTACCAATTGCTGCATCAGGTGGCGGGCCGCGCCGGGCGGGCGGACAAGCCCGGCCGCGTGCTGATGCAAACCTTCGACCCGGACCAGGCGGTGATCGCGGCCCTGGCGGCGGGAGATCGCGAGGCCTTCATCGCCGCCGAGCAGACGGGGCGCCGCGTCCTGGGGATGCCGCCGTTCGGACGGCTGGCGGCGGTGATCGTCGCCGCAAAATCCGAGGACGAGGCGTCGCGGCTGGCCATGGCGCTGGGGCGGGCCTTTCCGGACGCAGGCGATGGGGTGCGGTTGTACGGCCCTGTGCCCGCGGTGCTGACCCGCCTGCGCGGGTGGGTGCGCTATCGCCTGCTGGTGCGTGCCCCGCGCGAGGTGCGCCTACAACCGTTGCTGCGCGCATGGCTGGCTTCGGTTTCGATTCCCCGGTCGGCGCGGGTCAGACTCGACATCGATCCCTATAATTTCATGTAAATCGGGGGGCGCGTGGGGGTGGCCCGGCCCGCCCGAAAAAGGGGAGGATGTCGAAAAGCCACGCTTTTGTCGCCGGATTACCGTATTCGCGGTTCTCAGGCGGAGATTTTCTTGTAAAATCCCGGCGGACTTGGCGGTGAGCGGGGTTGCGGGGGATTGGCAACAATGCTAAACATCCTCCCCGCGAACGGGGGTGACCGCCAAAACTGTCGGCCCGCAGGGGAATCGGTTCCCGCCGGGCTCCCACTCTAACTTGAGGGTCTGTCCCAGTGTCATCAAAGTCTTCTGATGTTTTGGGGCTTTCCGGCCGTTACGCGGACGCTCTGGTGGAGCTGGCCGCCGACAACGGTGCGGTGGAGTCCGTCGAAGCCGATGTTCGGCTGTTGCAGGAAGTCGTCGCGGAAAGCGCCGATTTTCGCGGCTTCATCGCCAATCCGGCGTTTTCTCGCGCCAACCACGTTCAGGGACTCGAGGCCGTTCTCAGCAAGGCTGGGATCGGAGAGATGACCCGCAAGTTTGTTCTTTTGATCGCCAGCAACCGCCGCCTGTTCGCGCTGTCCGAGATTCTCGAGGCGGTGCAGCGAAAAATCCAGGAGCAGCGGGGCGAGGTGACCGCCGCCGTGACCTCGGCGCGCGCGCTAACCGCCGCGCAGCAGAAGACTCTGGCGAAGGCTTTGAAGACGGCCACCGGACATGACGTCAAGGTCAATGTCGCGGTGGATCCGAAGGTTTTGGGCGGATTGGTCGTGCAGATCGGTTCGCGCATGGTGGATAGCTCGCTGCGTTCGCAGCTGCAACGCTTGCAACTCGCTATGAAAGGGGTCGGCTGATGGAAATCCGCGCTGCGGAAATCTCCGCCATTCTGAAGGATCAGATCGCGAATTTTGGCGTCGATGCGCAATCGGCCGAAGTGGGGCAGGTTCTTTCGGTCGGTGACGGTATCGCCCGCGTTTATGGGCTGGATGGCGTTCAGGCCGGTGAGCTGGTCGAATTCCCCGGCGGCATCAAGGGCATGGCGCTGAACCTCGAAGCCGATAACGTCGGTATCGTGATCTTCGGAGACGACCGCACGATCGGCGAGGGCGATGTCGTCAAGCGCACCGGCGAAATCGTCTCGGTGCCGGTCGGCAAGGGGCTTCTGGGCCGCGTCGTCGATGGTCTCGGCAATCCGATCGATGGCCGTGGGCCGCTGGCCGACGTCAAGGAAACCCTGGCCGAGGTCAAGGCGCCGGGCATTATTCCGCGCAAGTCGGTGCACGAGCCGATGCAGACCGGCATCAAGGCGATCGACAGCCTGATCCCGATCGGGCGCGGTCAGCGCGAACTGCTGATCGGCGATCGCCAGACCGGCAAGACCGCGATCATCCTGGACACCATCCTCAACCAGAAGCGCATCAACGACAAAGCGAAGGATGAGAGCGAAAAGCTCTATTGCATCTATGTCGCGGTCGGTCAGAAGCGCTCCACCGTCGCCCAGGTGATGAAGACCCTGCAGGACAACGGCGCGATGGATTACACCATCATCGTCGCCGCCACCGCGTCCGAACCGGCGCCGCTGCAATTCCTGGCGCCCTATACCGGTTGCGCGATGGGCGAGTATTTCCGCGACAACGGCATGCATGCCCTGATCATTTACGACGATCTGTCGAAGCAGGCGGTCGCCTATCGTCAGATGTCCCTGTTGCTGCGTCGTCCCCCGGGGCGCGAGGCTTTCCCGGGCGACGTGTTCTATCTTCACTCGCGCCTGCTGGAACGCGCCGCGAAGATGAGCGACGAGCACGGTTCCGGTTCGCTGACCGCTTTGCCGGTGATCGAGACCCAGGCGGGCGACGTGTCCGCGTACATTCCGACCAACGTGATTTCGATCACCGACGGCCAGATCTTCCTGGAAACTGAACTCTTCTATAAGGGTATCCGCCCGGCGGTGAACGTCGGAATCTCGGTGTCCCGCGTCGGTTCTGCGGCCCAGATCAAGGCGATGAAGAAGGTCGCCGGTTCGATCAAGCTGGAACTTGCGCAGTACCGCGAGATGGCGTCGTTCGCGCAGTTCGCCTCCGACTTGGACCCGGCGACGCAGAAGCTTCTGGCGCGCGGCGCGCGTTTGACCGAGGTGCTGAAGCAGCCGCAGTTCTCGCCGTTGCCGGTGGAAGAACAGGTGGTGGCGCTTTATACCGGCACCATGGGCTATCTTGACGGTATTGATGTCAACGACATCACCCGGTACGAGGCGGCGATGATGCGCGACCTTAGGGCCAACCATCCGGATATCCTGGAGTCGATCCGCACCGAGAAGCAGATCTCCGACGCTGTCGAAGCGAAGCTGAAAGCGGCGCTGGGTGTCTTCACCAAGGCGTTCGAATAACCCTTTGGATGCGGAAGGTGAGAGCCCATGCCGAGCCTTAAAGACCTGCGGCTGCGCATCAGCTCAGTCAAATCGACGAAGAAGATCACGTCGGCGATGAAGATGGTCTCCGCCGCCAAACTGCGCCGCGCGCAGGAATCGGCGGAGTCGGCGCGTCCCTATGCCGAACGCATGGATCGCATGATGTGCAGCCTTGCCGCCTCCCTTGGCGAGGAAGCCAAGGCGCCGCGCCTGATGGCAGGTAACGGCAAGGATGGCGTGCATCTGATTGTGTTGTTTACCTCCGACCGTGGTCTGTGCGGGGCCTTCAACGCCTCGGTGGCGCGCAGCGTGCGACAGAAAGCGCGTGAACTGATGACGATGGGCAAGACGGTGAAGTTTCTTGCCGTCGGTCGTAAGGGGCGCGATCTGCTGCGGTCCGAATTCGGCGATGCGGTCATCGACTCCCGTCAGGGGATCGGCCGCAAGGGCGTCAAGTTCGTGGAAGCCGATGATGTTGCCAAGACCTTGGTTCGCCTGTTCGAGGAAGGTGCCTTCGACGTTTGCTGGGGTGTTTACAATCGCTTCCAGTCGGCGATGGCGCAGGTCGTCACTTGGCAACAGGTCATTCCCTTTGCCGCGCCGGCAGGCGACGACGAGTCCGTCACCGTCATGCCCTATGAGTACGAGCCCTCGCAGGTGGAAATTTTGGAAAGTCTGGTGCCGCGCAATTTGTCGGTCCAGGTCTTCCGTTTTCTGCTGGAAAGCCAGGCGTCGGAACACGGCGCGCGGATGACCGCGATGGACAATGCGACGCGCAATGCCAGCGATATGATCGACGACCTGACACTGACCTACAACCGGACGCGTCAGGCCTTCATCACGCGCGAGTTGATTGAAATCATTTCCGGCGCCGAAGCCGTATAAGAGACAGACTTTATTGCGGCAGGCGGCCCCTGCTCGCGGTTCGATAGGAGTGACACTCATGGCGAAGAAAAACGTCGGTACGATCTCCCAGGTCATGGGTGCCGTCGTGGACGTCAAGTTTTCTGGCGAGATTCCGGCGATCCAGACCGCTTTGGAGACGGAGAACCAGGGACATCGTTTGGTCCTGGAAGTGGCGCAGCACTTGGGTGAGGGCGTGGTGCGCACGATCGCCATGGACGCCACCGAAGGTTTGGTGCGCGGTCGCGAGGTGATCGATACCGGGTCGCCGATCAAGATGCCGGTGGGGCCGGAAATCCTGGGTCGCATCTTGAACGTGATTGGCGAGCCGGTGGATGAACGCGGCCCGATCAAGACCAAGATGAAGTTGCCGATCCACCGGTCCGCTCCGGAATTTTCCGAGCAGTCCACGGAAACCGAGATTCTGGTCACCGGCATTAAGGTGGTGGATCTGCTGGAACCCTATCCGAAGGGCGGCAAGATCGGCCTGTTCGGTGGCGCCGGTGTGGGCAAGACGGTGTTGATCATGGAATTGATCAATAACATCGCCAAGGGCCACGGCGGGTATTCGGTGTTCGCGGGCGTCGGCGAACGGACCCGCGAGGGTAACGACCTTTACCACGAAATGATCGAGTCCGGGGTTATCGACCTGGAAGGTCCGAATTCCAAATGCGCCCTGGTCTATGGCCAGATGAACGAGCCGCCGGGCGCGCGTTCCCGCGTCGCGCTGTCGGGTCTGACCCTGGCCGAATACTTCCGTGACGAGGAAGGTCAGGACGTGCTGTTCTTTGTGGACAACATCTTCCGCTTTACCCAGGCGGGCTCGGAAGTCTCGGCGCTGTTGGGCCGCATTCCGTCGGCGGTGGGCTATCAACCGACTCTCGGCACCGACATGGGCGCCTTGCAGGAACGCATCACCACCACCAAGAAGGGGTCGATTACCTCGGTGCAGGCGGTTTACGTTCCCGCCGACGATTTGACCGACCCGGCTCCGGCCACCACCTTCTCGCACTTGGATGCGACCACCGTGCTTTCCCGCCAGATCGCCGAGCTTGGCATCTATCCGGCGGTGGACCCCCTGGATTCGACCTCGCGCATTCTGGATCCGCGCGTCGTTGGCGAGGATCATTACACGGTTGCCCGCGAAGTGCAGCGCATTCTGCAGACCTATAAGTCGCTGCAGGACATCATCGCGATCCTGGGCATGGACGAATTGTCGGAAGAAGACAAGCTGACGGTGGCCCGCGCCCGCAAGATCCAGCGCTTCTTGTCGCAGCCGTTCCATGTTGCCGAGGTGTTCACCGGTTCTCCGGGCGTTTTCGTGCAGTTGGAAGATACCATCAAGGGCTTCAAGGGGATCATCGCGGGTAAGTACGACCACATGCCGGAACAGTCGTTCTACATGGTTGGCACCATCGAAGAGGCGATCGCCAAGGCCAAGAAGATGGCGGAAGCGGCGTAACGCGTTAGGGGAAGGATCGGAAGATGGCGGCAACCACGCAGTTCGAACTCGTCTCGCCGGAGCGGCTGTTCTTCAGCCAGCCGGTGGAGATGGTGGTGGTTCCTGGCCGCGAGGGCGATTTCGCCGCGCTGCCCGGCCGCACGCCGACGTTGGCGACGGTGCGTCCTGGCGTCATCGTGATCTTCGAAGACGGCAAGCCGAAGGAGCGGATTTTCGTTGCCGGCGGTTTTGCCGAGATCACCAAGGAAACCTGTACCGTCCTGGCGGAAGAGGCGGCGATCGTCTCGGACTTGTCGTTGGCGGTGGCGGAAGAACGCTTCGATGCGGCGCAACGGGCCTATTTGGCGTCGGTCACGAACGACGATGCGGCGAAGGCGGTGGCCGATGCCGAGTTGGAGATCGCGACCGCGATGCTTTATGCCGCGAAGGGCGAATTCGCCTATCATTAAGGATCGGCATCGCGCCGACCAAAAACGTCCGCCGGTTCATTCCGGCGGGCGTTTTGTTTATCAGACCACGGGAGGGACCGTTTGTAAAGGGGTGTTTTCGGCAGGGACCAGACGGTCGCGGCCTTCCGCCTTGGCGCGGTACATCGCGAAGTCGGCGGCGCGCATCAGGATGTCGGCGTCACCGCTGTGATCGGGATAGAGGGCGGCGCCGATGCTGATAGTTGCGTTCAGGCAGGCGTTCGCGATCATGAACGGTCGATGAAAGGCGGCCAGAAGCCGCATCGCCAGGGTATGGATATCCGGGGAGTTATCGACCAGGATGACGAATTCGTCACCTCCCAGGCGGGCCGCGATATCGGAATTACGGATCGTTTTGTTGATTCTTTCCGCCACCTCGCACAGAAGTTCATCGCCGATCGCATGGCCGTGGTTGTCGTTGACCGACTTGAAGTCGTCAATATCGACGAACAGCAGGCCAAAACGGCGGTCCTCGCGCCGGGCACGCTGTACGGCCTGTTTCAGGTGCTCGATGAAGGCGGCGCGGTTGCGCATTCTGGTCAGGGCGTCGGTCACGGCGCTTTTCTGCAGCCGGGCCTCGACCTCGTCACGGCGGGTTTCCTCCGCCGTCAGCCAGATTTTCAAAAGCAGGGCGGTCACGGCGACGAAGGCCCACCCCTTGTAAAGACTGATGGTCGTGAAGGTTTCAGGGGAAAAAAAGAAGACAAAGAATCCGACACGCCGATCCACAGGAGCGATAATCCCAGGTATCCCAAGGCGATCCGTGTCGAGTGTTTCAGCAACTTGACGCCTCCGGGCATAGGATAGGGTATTTGAACCAAGAGGCTACCACTCAAATATTAGACTTTTTTTTATAAACTATCAAGTGCGCCTGTGTGTAATTCCCCGGCGGTAGGCCGCGATGTGCGGGGCGAAGGCATCGACCACCGCTTCGTAGAGCGGGCGTTTGAAGGGAACGATCAAATCGGGCAGCGCGTCGAAGTCCGCCCACGACCAAGCGCAGAATTCCGGGTGCTCGGTGGCGATGTCGATGTCGGTGTCGGTGCCGGTGAAGCGCAGTAGAAACCACTTTTGTTTCTGTCCGCGAAAGCGTCCCCGCCAGATGTGATCGGCGATTTCGGGCGGCAGGTCATAGGCCAGCCAATCTTCGGTTTCAGCCAGGATTTCGGCCTTGTCGGTGCCGATTTCCTCAAGCATTTCGCGCAGGGCTGTGGCGCGCGGGTCCTCGCCGTCGTTGATGCCGCCCTGCGGCATTTGCCAGGCAACCTCGGCGGTGTCGATGCGTCGCGCCACGAAGACCTGGCCCTGTGGGTTCAGCAGGACGATGCCGACGTCCAGGCGATAGGGACGTTGGTCATAGGGCGATCGTATCTTGGTCATTCCTTCACCACCGCGCTGATGGGGGCGAGTTGTAGGGATCTTGCCTCGAGACCGCCAATCCAGGGACTGATCAGGGACAGGGTCAGGGGGCTGGCGTTGGCGACGATGACGACGGCGCCACGCGCCTTGGCGGTCGCTTCCGCCTGTTTCAGGCGCGCGGTGATCTGCTCGCGGAAGGAGGATTCGTCGATCTGAATGTCGATCAGGGCGTGGGCGGGGAGGGTTTGGACGGTTTCGAAGGGGGCGGCGCGGCTGGACGTGACATAGGCCAGTCCCATCTTTCTCAGCGCGCGCATGAGGGCGCAAAAATGCGGGGCCGAGGTGGCATAACGATCTCCACCGCTGGATAGGACCCCGACATAGACATCGCCATGGGCCAGGGCGCGCGCGAGGCGGAGGTCGTTCTCTTCGACCGGGAGGGCGGTCAGCAGCCCGTCCGGCCCCGGATCGACGGCGGGAAAGGCGCTGCTCTCCATGCCGATTTCCAGCAGGGTTTCATGCCCGGCCTTACGCACCGCCGCCAGCCGTTCCGGCAGCTGGACGGTGCCGACGTCGAAGGCAAGCGTGACGTCGGGTGGCATCAAGTCGGTGGCGGCGGTGGTCGCCCCCACGGCCAAGCCAAGGCCGCGCAGAATGACCGCGACGCGCGGCGTGCGGGGTTTTCCGGCGAAGGGACGGCCATAGGTCCGCCACGCCTGCCGGCCATTCTCGGCCGCCGTCGGCAGCACCAAGCCCGCCGGGGTGCGTTGCTGCAGATCGGACAGCGGGGCCTTGGGCAAGGCCGCCGCGGTTCCCGGTATCGGTTTGGGCAGGTCGGCGTATTTCTGTGGGCGGCTGGCCTGATCGCGATCGACACGTTTCGTCGGCGTTGCCGGTTCGTCGATCATGGCGACCGAGGCCGGGGCGGGCTTCGCGGCCTGCGGCGCCGGGGCCGCCGATGGCGCTGGGGCGCCGCCGGGGGCCAGCGCTCCCATCCGGCGCAGGGCGTCGGGGTTGTCCGTGACCGGCGGCTGCATCAACGCCTTGGATAGGTTCTCCGGCCCTGGTTCGGGAGGCATCGGTTGCAGGATGCGACTGCCGCCCTCGGCGGGAAGTGCTGCGGCTTGTGGCTTCGGAGAGTGGTCGGCAAGCCAGATATAAGCCCCGGCCCCACCGCCGCCACCCAACAGAAGCAAGACCAGGGCGACCGCCATCAGGCGGCGTTGCCGCCGAAAGCGGGCATCCTGTTCGGCGTCGCCGACGCCGAAGGGGTCCTCTGGCGCCGCCGGTTCCGGGTCCTGGCCGAAGGCGTCGGACGCTGCCTTCCGTCGGCGAAACAGCCCGCCGAGCTTTGCGAAAAGAGAACCGAACCGTCCGGGGCACGGCGGTTCGGCGTCGGTGTCGGGGGCCGGTTCGTCTAAGCGTTTTTTGCCCACTCAACCCTCCCCTTGGGTACGGTCGCCAAGGCCCCGTCCGTTAGGACGGGGTTCTGGCGGGAAACAGGGACAACCCACGCAACAGGTCTAGAGCGCGTTGCAGTTGATAATCCTCGGCGGCGGGCTTGGCGGCGGCGGCGTCGCGGCTGGTTGCCGCATCCTCGGCGGGCTTCGCGGAGGAGGCCTTGTCCTTTTTGGCGGGGGTCTTGCCGTTGTCGGAATTCCTCTCGGATTTGTTGTCGAGCGCGTTGCGGTAGTCGGCTTCCTTCATCTGGCGATGCGGTTCCAGGACCTCGATCTCGGCGGCGGGAACCTCGATGTCGGGGACGATGCCGACCGCCTGGATCGAGCGGCCAGACGGCGTGTAGTAGCGCGACGTGGTCAGTTTCATCGCGCCGTGACCACGCAGCGGGATGATCGTCTGCACCGACCCCTTGCCGAACGACTTGGTGCCCATCAGGATGGCCCGCTTCTGGTCTTGAAGCGCTCCGGCGACGATCTCGGAAGCCGAGGCCGAGCCGCCGTTGATCAGCACCACCAGGGGCAGGCCATCGATCAAATCGCCCTTCGCGGCGTTGTAGCGTTCGGTCTCGCGCGCATCGCGGGACCGGGTGGAAACGATTTCTCCCTGATCCAGGAAGTCGTCGGCCACCGCCACCGCCTGATCCAGCAAGCCGCCGGGGTTGTTGCGCAAGTCGAGAACGAAGCCCTTCAACGCGGCGCCCTTCTGGCCGCGCATCTCCTTGATGGTGCGCTTCAGGTTGGCCTCGGTCTGTTCGCTAAACGAGGTGATGCGCAGGTATCCGATTTCGCCCTCGGCGCGCGCCCGTACCGAACGGATCTTGATCACCGCGCGCTTCAGCGTGATGTCGAAGCTGTCCTTGGCGCCGCGCCGGATGGTGATGGTGATGTCGGTTCCCACTTTTCCACGCATCTTATCCACCGCTTCGGACAGGGACAGCCCCAGAACCGGGTCGTGGTCGATTTGGGTGATGACGTCACTCGACTGCACGCCGGCCTGCGCGGCGGGGGTGTCGTCGATCGGCGAGATCACCTTGACGAAGCCCGAGTCCATCGTCACCTCGATGCCCAGGCCGCCAAATTCGCCCTTGGTGTCAACCTGCATGTCGGCGTAGCTGTCCGGGTCGAGGTAGGCGGAATGCGGGTCGAGCGATTGCAGCATGCCGCCGATCGCCGCTTCGATCAGTTGCTTGTCGCTGACGTCCTCGACATAGTCGCGTCGGACGCGTGCGAATACGTCGCCGAACAGGTTAAGATACTCGTACGCCGAACCGTCGTTGCGCGCGGTTGCGTCCGAGGGGGACCCGAACGTCAGAATCAACGTGCCGAGTCCGAGGGCGATCATGGGGTTACGCGTCATCCTTGTCCCTTGCCTTTGCCGGCGGTGAGCCAGGGGAGTGGGTTGATAGGCTGGCCTTCGTGGCGAAGTTCCACATAGAGTTCCGGGGCATTCGTGTCGGTCATCACGCCGACGGGCTCCCCTACAAGAAGCGATTGTCCGACGGCGGCGTCGATTCGTTCCATTCTCGCCAGAAGGATATGATATCCGTCCCCGTATTCGATGATCAAGAGCCGCCCGTAGCCGCGGAACGGTCCCGCGAACAAAACCACGCCGTCGGAGGGCGTGATGATCTGCGCGCGCGATCGCGTTGCGATAGTGATGCCCTTCGCATGAATACCGGCTTGGGTCAACTGTCCGTATTTCTGGGTGATCTCGCCGACCGCGGGCAGCGGCAATTTTCCACGGGCGTTGCCGAATCCCCTGGGCGCCTGCGCCGGAGAAGAGACCTGCGGACGGAGTTTCGCGGTGCGCTGCAAGGCGGCGGAGTTCTTTTCCTGTTGAGCGCGCAAGGCGGCCTGTTTGCGGGCTTCCTCGCGCTGGCGGGCGCGTTCGGCTTCCAGTCTGGCGATCAGGTCCTTCAGGTCGGAAGCCTCGCGCGTCAGGGTCTGCATCTGCGCCATCGCGTCCTCGGACGCCTGTTCGGTTTGCTGTTGCAGGGCCGCCTTGTCCGAGAACAGGGCCTTCATTTCGTCATGGGTATGGGACAGGTCGCCGGCCACGGCCGTGATGCGGTCCTTCTGTCCCTTGACCTGGGCGCGGAGCGATGACAAACGGTCGAGATCGTGCTTGAGCTCGCGGGCCGAGGCCTCGATCGCGGGGACTGCGGTGCGCAGCAAAATGGCCGAGCGCACGGTATCCGATGGCGGGGTGGGTTGCGCGATCAGGGCCTCGGTTGGGCGCCAAGCCAGGCGTTGCAGCGCGGCGATCACCGTCACCATCTGTTCGCTGCGGCGGTCGATCGCGGTTTGCAGGCCGCGCTGCTGCTTTTGCAATTCGGCGAGCCTTTGTTCCAGTTGGGTCAGGTTTTCCTCATAGCGCTGCACCCGCGAGGCGGTGCGCACCATCTTCTTCTTGACCGTCTGGACGTCGCGGGACAGCGCCTCGGACTGGCGTTTCAGGTCTTCGTGGCGCTTTTGCTCTTCCTTCAGGGACTTTTCAATGCGGGAGAGGTCGTCCTTCGGCGATTCGGCGAAAGCCGGAGCTCCGCACAACAACGCCGCAATCAGAATCGCAAGGCCTCGCGACAGTCCCATCCGGACACGCCCTATTCACGCTTTAAAAGGCAATGCCCGGTCATTTCGGTGGGTTGGGGCAGTCCCATCAGGGCCAGCAGGGTCGGCGCCACGTCGCTAAGCGCGCCGTCGTTCAGGCCCTTGACCGGGGGCGGTGCGTGACGCAGCACGGCGCGGACCGGGCTGGTGGTGTGGGCGGTGTGCGGCGCTCCGGTGATCGGGTCGCGCATCTGTTCCGCATTGCCGTGGTCGGCGGTCATCAGCAGGCATCCGCCCGTCGCGGCCACCGCCGCGTCCAGACGTCCGATGCAGGCGTCCACCGCTTCCGCCGCCTTGACCGCAGCCTCGATGATGCCGGTGTGGCCGACCATGTCGCCGTTGGAGTAGTTGACGACGATCAAGTCGAAACGCCCGCTTTCCACCGCCGCCACCAGCTTGTCGGTGACCTCGAAGGCCGACATCTCTGGCTTCATGTCGTAGGTCGCGACCTTCGGGCTGGGGACCAGGATGCGTTCCTCGCCGGGGAAGACCTTTTCCTCGCCGCCGTTCAGGAAGAAGGTGACGTGGGCGTATTTCTCTGTCTCGGCGATACGCAACTGCGTCAGGCCCGCCTTGGCGACGACCTCGCCCAGCACGTTGTCGCGGGATTCCGATGGAAACAAGACCCCCAGGAATGGGGAGAGGTCGTCGGAATAGCGCACCATGCCCAGCCGCGCGGCGAAGGCGACGGTTTTTTTGCGGGGGAAGCCGTCGAAGGCCGGATCGACCAGCGTGGTCAGAATCTCCTGCGCGCGGTCGGCGCGGAAGTTGGCCATCAATAGGACGTCGCCGTCGGCCATGCCCCCATAGCCGCCGATTACCCGCAGTTTGACGAACTCGTCGGTCTCGCCTAGGGCATAGGCCGCCGCCACCGCGCCCACCGGCGTGTCGGCGATCGTGCCCTCGCCCGAGACCATGGCGTCGTAAGCCAGAGTCACGCGGTCCCAGCGTTTGTCGCGGTCCATCGCGAAGTAGCGCCCGATTACCGTCGCCACCCGTACGTCGCGGCAATCCGCGATGCTGGTTTCGAAGCCCGCCAGGAATCCCTGGGCCGACGAGGGTGGGGTGTCGCGTCCATCCAGGAAGGCGTGAACCCGCACCGGAACTCCGGCTTGGTCCAGAACGCGGGCCAGCGCCGTGATGTGGGTCTGGTGCGAATGCACGCCGCCCGGCGACATCAGGCCCATCAGGTGGCAGGCGCCGCCGGTGGCCTTGGCCGTGGCGATCATTTCGGTCAGGGCGGGCAATGCCGCCATTTCGCCCGAGGCGATCGCCGTGTCGATGCGCGGCAGGTCCTGCATGACGACGCGTCCGGCGCCCAGGTTCATGTGCCCGACCTCGGAATTGCCCATCTGTCCGTCCGGCAGCCCCACCGCAAGGCCCGAGGTTTTCAGCAAGGCGTTCGGGCTTTCCGCGACGAAGCGTGTCCAGTTGGGGGTGCGGGCCAGGGTGATCGCGTTGTCGGGCGCGGGCGGGCGTTCCCCCCAGCCGTCGAGAACGCACAAAACCACGGGTTTCGGGGGCTGAGGGGACTGGCGCATTGCATCATCCAAAAGATTGAAATGGTAGGCTTAATATAGGGAATAGCAGACCCGTGCGCCATGGCGCAAAAGCAAGGAATGGAGAGGTCGCCGCCCGGTTTCACGCGCGGTGATAGGGGTGGCCGTCCAGGATGCATTGGGCGCGATAAATCTGTTCGGCGATCAGGCCGCGCACCAGAAGGTGCGGCCAAGTCATCGCGCCGAGGTTCAGGATCAGGTCGGCCCGCCGCCGCACGGCGTCGTCGTGGCCGTCGGCGCCGCCGATCAGAAAGGCGACGGCGGGCGCACCCTGGTCGCGCCAAGTCCCCAGGGTGGCCGCGAAATCGGCGCTGGAAAGGGTCTTGCCGCGTTCGTCCAGGGCGACGACGTGGGCGCCCTGCGGCACGGCGGCCAACAGTTTCTCCGCCTCGCGCGGTTTGCGTTCGGCGGCGGACAGCGGGCGTCGTTCCTCGACTTCCTTGAGCTTGATGGGAGGCCGCAGGCGCGCCGCGTACTCCGCGAGGATCGCCTGTTCCGGTCCCTTGCCGCCGCGACCGACCGCGACGATCGTGAAGCGCATCGGCCGTTGCCTAAAGGTTCAGGTGCGCGCCGCCCTGGTCATGGGGGCGGAGCGGCGGAAACCCCGCTGGGGAGAAAGGGCGCGCCGTCTTCTCGGATGTGGATGGCGTGACGCCCCACATCTTTTCCAGGTTGTAGAAGGCGCGGACCTCGGGCCGGAAGATGTGGACGATGACCGATCCGGCATCGACGATCACCCAGTCGGAACTGGTTTTGCCCTCGGTTGCCGGACGGATCCCCATTTCCTTCAGGTGGCGGATCAGGCGATCGGCGAGTGCGCCGACCTGCCGCGCCGACCGCCCCGAGGCGATCACCATGTAATCGGCGATGCTGGTTTTTCCGGAAAGGTCGATGGTCGAAATCTCTTCAGCCTTGTCGTCATCAAGCGTGCGACGGACGATGTCAACCAGGATCGCGGGATCGGTGACATCGGCGATGGCATCCTTACCGCGACTGGGCGGCTCCTGGACGTCGGAGGAAGCGTGAAGCGAAGTTATGGCCGTCTCCATCGGTTGTTTAATGACCCGCGCGGTTTTCGTCGCGGTTGGGCTAACCTTTACTTATTGCGTTTTTTCAGAAGTTTGTCGAGTCCGGTTTTTTGCCGGATGTCGGTGGCCGAGGCCGGGTGACGGCGATAGAACAAAAAAGCCCAGGCCGGCGGCGAGCCGTCGGCCAGCGCGTGGGTGCGTCCGCCGGCCAGGCGATGACCCGCGAAGCGTTGCGCCGCCCGGCTGCCGAGGGCCTGATAGGTATGGGGCTTGCGATCGAAGACGGCGACCGGAACGGCGGCGAAGATACGGTCCCAGCGGTCCCACCGCGGCATCTGCAACAGGTTGTCGGCGCCCATCAGCCAGACGAAGTGGATGAGGGGAAAACGGCGCTTCAAGGCCACCACGGTGTCGGCGGTAAAGCGGGTGCCGAGGCGCCGTTCCATGTCGGTGACGCGGATTGACGGGTGGCGGACGATGGCCCGCGCGTGCTGGACCCGTTCCGCCAGCGGCAGCAGGCTGTGACTGTCTTTCAGCGGATTCTGCGGGCTGACCAGCCACCAGACCTCGTCCAGGCCCAGGCTTTTGATCGCCAATAGGCTGATGAAGCGGTGTCCCTGGTGTGCCGGATTGAACGACCCACCCAGAATCCCGACCTTGCGGCGGCGGTGGTCGCCGCAGGGGGGCAGCGGGCGTTTGCGGACAAGATGGGGACGCGGTTGCATGGTTGGGTCAGACGGGGCGAATCTGTCCGGCGCCGCGGACCTTGTATTTGTAACTGGTCAACTGCTCCAGCCCGACCGGGCCACGGGCATGGAAGCGACCGGTGGAGATGCCGATTTCCGCGCCGAAGCCGAATTCGCCGCCGTCGGCGAACTGGGTCGAGGCGTTGTGGATGACGATGGCGCTGTCCACCGCGTTCAGGAAAGCCTCCGCCGCCGCCGGATCGGCGGTGATGATGGCGTCGGTATGGTGCGAACCATGCGCCTCGATGTGGGCGATCGCTTCGTCCAGTCCTGCGGCGGCGTGGATCGAAACGATGGCGTCCAGGTATTCGGTATCCCAGTCGGCGGCGGCGGCGGGGCGGACGCGGTCATCCCGGGCCGCCACCTCGGCGTCGCCGCGCACTTCGCATCCCGCCTGGATCAGGGCGTCCAGGACTCCCGGCAGATGGCTGGACAGGACGGCGCGGTCGATCAGCACGGTCTCGGTGGCGCCGCAGATGCCGGTGCACCGCATCTTGGCGTTCAAGGTCACGTCGCGCGCCATGGCGGGATCGGCGGCGGTATGGATGTAGGTGTGATTGATGCCGTCCAGGTGCTTGAACACCGGGACGCGGCTTTCCGCCGTGACCCGTTCGATCAGGCCCTTGCCGCCGCGCGGCACGATCACGTCGATACAGTCCGACATCGTCAGCAACAGGCCGACGGCGGCGCGGTCGGTGGTGGGAACGGACTGGATCGCGGCCTCGGGCAATCCGGCGGCGGTCAGTCCGGCGGCCAGGGCCGCGTGGATCGCGGCGACCGAGCGGAAGCTTTCCGATCCGCCGCGCAGGATCGCGGCATTGCCGGATTTCAGGCAAAGCGCTCCGGCGTCGGCTGCGACGTTGGGGCGGCTTTCGAAGATGATGCCGATGACGCCCAAAGGCACCGCGACGCGTTCGACGACCAAGCCATTGGGGCGGTCCCATTTCTCCATGCTGCGGCCCACCGGGTCGGGCAGCTGGGCGACCTGTTCCAGCCCGATGGCCATCGCCTCGATCCGTTCCGGGGTCAGTCGCAGGCGATCCAGCATCGCGCCCGAAAGGTCCTTGGCGACCCCATCGACCATGTCCAGGGCGTTGGCGGCGGCAATGGCGTCAGCCGATTCGCGGATTGCCCTCGCGGCGGCGATCAGCGCCGCGTTCTTTTCGGCGGAGGTCGCGCGCGCCAGCGCTGGGGCGGCGGCACGGGCGGCGCGACCGATCGATTGCATGGCGACGGAAAGGGTGGGGGCGGTCATCGGCGACTCCAGGTCCGGCTTAGTGGGCGTGTCCGTTGGCGGGGCGGGTCAGGACCAGATCGTTACGGTGAATGATTTCGCTGCGTCCACGGTAGCCGAGCAGGGATTCGATGTCTTGGGTTTTGTGTCCCAGCAGCAGGCGCGCGTCCTTCGACGCATAGGCGGATAGTCCGCGCGCCAGTTCGTGGCCGTTCGCGTCCTTGATCACCACCGCGTCGCCGCGATCGAAGCGGCCCTCGATTGCCGTTATTCCGGCGGGCAACAGGCTTTTGCCATGATACAGGGCTTCCACCGCCCCGGCATCGACGATCAAGGTGCCGCGCGGGTTCAGGGTGCCGGCGACCCAACGCTTGCGGGCGGCGCGGGGTTCGTCCTCGGCCAGGAACCAGGTGCAGCGCGCGCCGTCCAGCAGGGCGGCGATCGGGTGCGGGTCGCGGCCGCGGGCGATCGCCATGGCGCAGCCCGCCGCCATGCACACCTGCGCCGCCAGGATCTTGGTCACCATGCCGCCGGAGCCATGGCCTTTCGGCTTGCCCGCCATGCGTTCGATCTCTTCCGACAGTTCGGCGACAACCGGGATGTGGCGGGCGTCGGGGTCCGAGGTGGGGTCGGCGGTGTACAGGCCGTCGATGTCCAGTGAGAACAGAAGCAATGCTTCCGCCGCCGTCATCTGGGCGATGCGCGCCGCCAGCCGGTCGTTGTCGCCATAGCGGATTTCCGGCGTCGCCACGGTGTCGTTTTCGTTGACGATCGGTACCACGCCCAGGCGCAGCAGGGTTTCCAGGGTGTTGCTGGCGTTCAGGAAGCGGCGCCGCGATTCGGTGTCGCTCAGGGTCAGAAGGACCTGCGCGACGGCGATGCCGTGGCGTTCCAGACTGTCCTGATAGGCGTGGATCAGTTTGGCCTGACCGGCGGCGGCGGCGGCCTGCTTTTCCTCGAGGCGCATGGCCTTTCCGGTCAGGCCCAGGGGGGCGCGACCGACCGTGATGGCGCCCGAGGTCACCACCACCACGTCCTTGCCCAGCGCCTTCAGGCGCGCCACGTCATCGCAAAGGGAATCGAGCCAGTCGCTGCGGATCTGTCCCGTCGCTTCGTCCACCAGAAGGGCGGAGCCGACCTTGACGACGACTCGTTTGGCTTCCTCCAGCGGAGACGGCAACACTGCCCGCGCGTTCATTCAGTCCCCCAAGGGTTCCCAGTCCGTTTCGTTGTCGTCGTCCGTGGCTTCGCCGCCGTGGATATGGGTGACAAGGGTCCGCAGTACCGTTTTCAGGTTGTAGCCCGAAACCCCGGACAGAGCCAGAACCGGCGCTTCGCTGATGTCGCGCAAGGCGGCCAGCCTAGCGTCGATGTCCTCGTCGCCGAGGGCGTCGCACTTGTTCAGGCCGATCACCTCGGGCTTTTCATCCAGCTCGCCGCCATAGGCGGCCAATTCGCCACGGATAATACGATGGCTTTCCACCACATCCTCGGCGGTGGCGTCGATCAGGTGCAGCAGCACCGAGGTACGCTCGACATGGCCGAGGAACCGGTCGCCCAGGCCGCTGCCTTCGTGCGCGCCCTCGATCAGGCCGGGGATGTCGGCGATCACGAATTCGTCCTCGCCCACCGAGGCGACGCCCAGATTCGGGTGCAGCGTGGTGAACGGATAGTCGCCGATCTTCGGACGGGCGCTGGTCACCCGCGACAGGAAGGTCGATTTTCCGGCGTTCGGCAAGCCGACCAGACCGACATCGGCGATCAGCTTCAACCGCAGCCACAGCCAAAGTTCCTCGCCCGGATAACCGTTGTCGGCGCGGCGCGGCGCCTGGTTGGTCGCGGTCTTGAAGTGCGCGTTGCCTCTGCCGCCGTCGCCGCCGGTGGCGATCACCACGACCTTGCCGGGGCGATCCATGTCGTGGAGCAGGGTCTCGCGGTCATCGGCCAGAACCTGGGTGCCGACCGGAACCTTGATGGTCAAGGTGTCGCCGTTGCGGCCAGTCCGGTCGCGGCCCATGCCGCCGTGTCCGCGCTCGGCCTTGAAATGTTGCTGGTAACGGAAGTCGATCAGGGTGTTGAGGTTCTCGACCGCCTCCAGGAAGACGTCGCCGCCGCGCCCGCCGTCGCCGCCGTCGGGTCCGCCGAATTCGATGTACTTCTCACGCCGGAAGCTCATGCAGCCGTTGCCGCCGTCACCGGACTTGATGAAGATCTTGACCTGATCGAGAAACTTCATGGCTTTCTCATTCCCCGATGCAACAAGGGGAATGGACGACCATTCCCCTTGTTCAACCCACCCGTGAACGGCCCGTAAGGGCCGGGGCGGGGATTAGTTCAGCGGTTCGACACCGACGAAGGTGCGATCCTTGGCGCCGTGCTTGAACACCACCCGGCCCTCGATCAGGGCGAACAGGGTGTGGTCGCGACCCATGCCGACGTTGGCGCCGGGGTGATAAACCGTGCCGCGCTGGCGGACCAGAATGTTGCCGGCGACCACGGCCTGACCGCCGGACTTCTTCAGCCCGAGGCGGCGACCTTCGGAGTCACGCCCGTTACGGGAACTGCCGCCTGCTTTTTTATGAGCCATCTTTCGTTACTCCTGCTCTCGTCGGCTTAGGCGACGGCGATGTCGGTGATGCGCACGACACTCACTTGCTGACGGTGGCCGTGCTTGCGCCGGTAATTCTGGCGGCGCTTCTTCTTGAAGACGATGATCTTCTTTTCGCGGGTCTGCTTCATGACCTCGCCGATGACGGAAGCCCCGGCAACCAGGGGGGCGCCGACCTTATCGCCGACCATCAGCACCTCGTCGAAGGTCACGGCGCCGCTTTCGGCGACCGGCAACTTCTCGACGACGATAACGTCGCCCATCTCGACCCGGTACTGCTTGCCACCCGTTTTGATGACTGCAAACATGGTTAACCGCCTTCGTAAAACACCAAAAGAAGCACGGCGCCGCCACAAAGCGGCCCGCTGAAAGAGGCGCGTACTATACCCACAGGAAGAGCCCTGTCAACGCTTTTCCTGTGGCGGGAGCGGGGCGACGCGACAATCGAAAACGTGGGGCAGCTTTCTTCTTACGCAAGGGCGCTTGACGCGCCGGCGGCGGGCCTGTAGAAAGCGATCCTTCATTTGACCGTGAAGCTTGCGGAGAGATGCCGGAGCGGTCGAACGGGGCGGTCTCGAAAACCGTTGTGGGAGCGATCTCACCCAGGGTTCGAATCCCTGTCTCTCCGCCATTACACAAAGACCAAAGGCTCCCATTCGGGAGCCTTTGGTCTTTGTGTTTGTATTATAAGGTGTGGTGCGGTCAGGCGATCTCGTGGTCGGCCAGCATTTCCAGTGCGCGCACCATTGCCGAATGATCCCATCCCGAACCGCCGTGGGCGGCGGAGGCGTTGAATAGCTCCTGCGCGGTGGCGGTGTTGGGTAGGCTGACGCCAAGGGCGCGGGCGGTGGACAGCGCCAGATTCAAATCCTTTTGGTGCAGGGCGATGCGGAAGCCCGGATCGAAGGTGCGCTTGACCATGCGGTCGCCGTACACTTCGAGGATGCGGGAATTGGCGAATCCGCCCATCAGGTCGAACAGCGGCTTGACCTTGGCGAAGGTTTCCTCCGGTCCGCCGACCATGATGGTGAGACTGGCGGCCTTGGTGCGCCACCTCGGTGGAGTTAGTGCAGGCCTTGCCCCCGGCGGACACCAGGTCGGCCGAAACCGCAGGCAGGCTGTAGAGGAAAATCTCGTGCCCGGCGGCGATCAGATGCCCCGCCAGGGGTTTGCCCATGATTCCGAGGCCGATAAATCCGACTTTGCTCATGAAAGGATCTTCGTGATGGCGGTTATCAAAGGGGGGGCTTAAAACGGGCGGCCAACTGTTCCGAGGCGCGGGCCAGAATGGCAAGGTCGGCGCCGACCGCGGTGAAGGTGGTGCCCGCATCCATATACAGACGCGCCAGTTTCTCGTCGGCGGTCAGAATTCCCGCCGGTTTGCCGCAGGCGCGGATGCGCTGGATGGTTTGCTCCACGGTTTTTTGCATGTCGGGATGTCCCGGCTTGCCCCAGGTAGCCCATCGATGCCGCCAGATCGGCGGGGCCGATGAAGATGCCGTCGATGCCGTCGGTGGCGGCGATCGCTTCCAGGTTGCCCAGGGCCTCGGCGGTTTCGACCTGCACCAGCAGGCAAAGCTCTTCCTCCGCCCGGGAGTGATAATCGGTGATCCGACCGAATCGCGACGAGCGCCCCAGGCCGGTGAACCCGCGGACGCCGCGCGGCGGATAGCGCATTGCCTCGACCGCTTGGCGGGCTTCGTCGGCGTTCTGGACGTAGGGGATCAGCAGCGACTGTGCCCCGATGTCGAGATAGCGCTTGATCAGCACGGTGTCGTTCCAGGGAACGCGCACCACCGGTTCGGCGGTGCCGCCGACGCAGGCCTGAAGCTGCGGCAGAACCGTCACCACGTCGTTGGGCGAGTGTTCGGCGTCGATCAGGACCCAGTCGAAGCCGGAACCGGCGATGATTTCGGTCGAGATATGGCTGGAGAGATGGGACTACAGTCCAATCTGTTGTTCCCCGGCCAGTGGTCGCCGTTTGAAGGTGTTGATGGGTAGGTTCATGGAAGCCTCGCTTGTTCGTCGGGAAAAAGCCTCAGCGCACCAAGCAGGGGCGCTTGGCGTCGAATTGCCAGCCGGGAATCAGAAACTGCATCGCCGCCGCGTCGTTGCGCGCCTCCAGGGCCATGCCCTGGTACAGGCGGCGCGCTTCCTCCAGGCGGTCGAGGTCGAGATCGATGCCCAGGCTGGGACGATTCGGCACCGCGATCATGCCGTCCACAATCTTTAAAGGATTGCGGGTCAGGCGTTCGCCGTCCTGCCAGATCCAGTGGGTGTCGATGGCGGTGATGTCGCCCGGCGCCGCCGCGGCGGCGTGGGTGAACATCGCCAACAAGATGTCGAAGTGGTTGTTGGAGTGCGATCCCCAGGTCAGGCCCCAATCGCGGCACATCTGCGCCACCCGCACCGCGCCGCGCATCGTCCAGAAATGCGGGTCGGCCAGGGGAATATCCACCGCCCGCAGTTGCACCGCGTGCCCCATCTGCCGCCAGTCGGTGGCGATCATGTTGGTGGCGGTCGGCAGCCCGGTAGCACGGCGGAATTCGGCCATCACTTCGCGCCCGGAATACCCCTGTTCGGCGCCGCAGGGGTCCTCGGCATAGGCCAGAACCCCAGGGTATGCCTTGCACAGGTGCTCCGCTTCGTTGAGCGACCAGGCGCCGTTAGGGTCGATCGAAATTCGCGCGGCGGAAAAACGCGCCTTTAAGGCGGCGGCGGCGTCCATTTCGCGTTAGCCCTTCAGCACGCCGCCCTTCAGCTTGAAATCCGCGAAGCCGTAGCGGGCCTGTGCCGCTTCGGCCAGACGGACCATGCTTTCCGGGGTCAAGGCCGCTTCATCGCGCAGGCGCAGCCAGTCGTCCTTTGCCGTGGTATCGGCGCGATAGGGCAGGTCGGTCTTGGCACGGTCGCCGACGTAGAACAGATAGCCCAGCATCTTGACCGCGTCGCGCTGTCGCCCTTCGCCCAGTAGATCGGCGACCGGCAGGTCGAGAAATTGTCCTTGCAGATCCAGCAATGCCGCTTCGATGCCGGTTACCGCATGCACCGCGATTCACAGGTCGAAGGTCTGAAGTCCGCGTCCGCCGGAATCGCGGTCGCCGAAACGGTTGGTGACCGCCCTGCATCTGGCGCTGGCGGGTGGCGTCAATCTGATCCTGCCCCCCCGTCATCTGGCGGCGCTTTCGGAACTGGCGATGCTGTCGTCGTCGGGCCGGTGCCGGGCCTTCGGCTCCGGCGGCGATGGCTTCGGCGATGGCGAGGGGATCGGCGTCGCCTTATTGCGTCCGTTGCGGGACGCGCTGGCCGCGGGCGACGATATCCGCGCGGTGATCGTCGGGACCTCGATCAATTCCGGCGGCCGCACCAGCAGCTACACCGCACCCAGTCCCGCCGCTCAGGCCGAGGTGATCGCGTCGGCGCTGCGGTCGATTTTCGCCATGCAGGCGGCATAGTGGGCGGCATCGGCCTTGCGCGCCGCGATCGATTCCCTGGTCGGCGGGTTGCCCTGCGGCTTCGCCGGGTCGGCGGCGCGGGCGACGGGCGCCAGCGGCAGCCCGGCCAGCAGAATCAGCCCGGCGCATTGAGCGGCGCGGCGCAAGGGTGTAAGTCTGGCGGATGAAAACAGGCTTGGAAAAAGGAACGCGGACATCGTGGCGACGCCTCATCTGTTGATCTTCGGTCTCGGTTATAGCGGGTTGCGGCTGGCGCGGGAATGCCTTGCCGATGGCTGGCGGGTTTCCGGCACGGTGCGCGGCTCCGACAAGGCGGCGCAGTTGCAGGCGGCGGGGATTTCCGCCCATGGCTTCGGCGCGGGCGGGACCTTGCCCGACGACAAACTGGCCGACGTCACCCATATCCTCGACACCACGGTGCCGGAAGCGACGGGCTTCGCCGTCCTGCCCGAGGCGCGCCGTCTGTTCGCCGCCGGAATGCGACCATCGTGGGCGGGAATGTTGTCCTCGACCGCCGTCTATGGCGATTGCGCGGGTCGTTGGGTGGATGAAGCCGCCGTACCCAAGCTCGGATCGGCCCAGGGGCGCGCCCGTCTGACGTCGGAGGCGCAATGGCTGGCCTGGGGGACGAAAACCGGGGTCGCCACCCACGTCTTTCGCCTGCCGGGGTTGTATGGGCCGGGACGGTCGGCCCTCGATCAGGCGCGGGACGGTTCCTCCCGTCGCATTCATCGCGAAGGTCACCGCACCAGCCGCGTCCATGTCGATGACGTGATCGCGGCGCTGCGTCTTTCCATGGCGGCGCCGGTCGCGGGGCGGATTTATAACGTCGCCGATGACTCGCCCGCCCCCAATGCCGAGGTGGTGGATTTCGCTTGCGCGCTGCTCGGCATCGCGCCGCCGCCGTTGGAACGCCACGAAGATTTGGCCCCCACCGACCCGCGTTTGCGCTTCCTCAAGGAAAGCCGCTTGGTTGCCAACGCGCGGTTGAAGGCGGAATTGGGTTGGGTTCCGCGCTTTCCCGGCTACCGCGAGGGCCTGAAAGCCGCGCTCGCGGAGGAATAAAAACAAGCCGGGGCCAGTCCCGGACCGGCCTCAGCAGGGTGTTGAAGAAGTCAGAGTGGCTCGCAGACGAAGCCTGATTCATTGCTGCTATGGATGTAGATGTGGCCAACCAATCGGCCAGCAGTGCCGAGGGCGACCCATCCTCTCCCGCAAGCAATATCGGCGTCGTTGTGGCCTTCCCACGAGAATTCGGCGCAGACGGCACCATCCCGGCTCCCGTAACGCACGTCGAGCCATCTCTTGACCGCGCCGAACACCCGTTCGCCATCAGAGGCGCCACCAAAGGTAATGTGGGCGGGCTCCAGAAGGTCGAGATGATCATCTGGCCAAGTGTCCATCTCGACGCTGCTCCAGCGGCCTTCGAAGACTTTGGCAAAGGCGGGCAGGCGCTTCATGTGGGCATCTCCCCTGCCAGCAGTTTGGGTGGTCGCAGCAAATTGTAGGCGGCTGCCGAGAAGGCGAAGGCCCAATCCACCTTATCAAGGCCGCGCAGTTTGGTTTTCCGCATCCCTGCGACTGTCTTGATCCAGCCAAAGGCTTCCTCGATCCGCTTGCGGATGCGCATGGAGGCGGTATAGCCGGGATGGCGGGTGGTGCGCTTATCTATGGCCGAGCGACGTCGGCTAGGTTCAGGACCCATTAAATTATTGTCAGGCAGATCGGCGGCTAATTCACTCATGGGAGGGAGGACCCCATCCATGAGTGATCTGTTTTGGTTGTCAGAGAGGCAGTTGGCGAAGATCGAGCCGCATTTCCCGCTATCGCATGGCGTGCCGCGGGTTGATGATCGGCGAGTGATCAGCGGCATCGTTCATGTGATCCGCAACGGCTTACGGTGGCGAGATGCACCACTCGTCTATGGCCCCCACAAAACCCTCTATAATCGTTTCGTTCGCTGGAGCCGACTTGGGGTGTTCAGCCGGATCTTCGCGGCCTTGACGGGAGAGGCTGGCCCTCCAGACCGGTTGATGATCGATGCAACCCACCTGAAAGCTCATCGGACCGCCGCGAGCCTCTATAAAAAGGGGCTCTTCCCCGATGTATCGGACGCACAAAAGGCGGGCTGAACTCCAAGCTTCATGCGGTTTGCGACGGACAAGGAAGGCCCCTCATCCTGCTGCTCAGCGAGGGGTAAATGAGCGATCACAAAGGCGCGATGCTGTTGCTCGACCTATTTCCCAAGGCCAACGTCCTGATCGCCGACAAGGGCTATGACGGTGATCCCCTTCGAGAGGCTTTGACACAGCGAGGGATCGCTACATGCATCCCGCCAATGCGTCATCGCAAAACCCAGTACGCTTACGACAAAACCCTCTATCGCCAGCGTCATAGGATCGAGAACCTCTTCGCTCGCCTCAAGGATTGGCGGCGTATCCACACCCGATATGACCGATGCGCGGATATCTTCTTTGCCGCCGTCATCATCGCGGTACTCCTCCTCTTCTGGATCGAACCTTAATGAGTCCTGGGCCTGGGGGGAGGGCCCCCTATCGAGGGGCCGATCGGCGAGACACAGCGCCGACCGATGACCGGCCTGCGTCAGTATCACTTGTTGGAACCCGGCGTTTCAGGTCGGATCGTTTCCGTCACCGCCTTCGCGTGCCCATTTTTCGACCTCGTCGCGGGTTTTGGATGTGGTTTTCTTGCCCGCAGTCGCGGAGAAGTGCCAGTCAGAGCCGCTACGCGTCGTGCCGGTCTGATCGGTGTCGTTGCCGTAGACGTGCGCGGCAAACCTGCTTCGCAAGGGAAGGTGCGCTTTCGGAAGCAGAGGCAAACTGTCCGCATCCATGTGCGATTCGATGAGCCAGAGATGCTGATCGATGCCGCGCAGGACCTTGGTCAGAATATCGGTGGTCACGGGATCATCCAGAGTGGAGGTCCGGCTGATTGCCTCGCGAAGAGATTGGCCGAAGGCGCCGAATGGTGGATCTGCTTTCGGGCCACACCATGATGACGGTGCGGCAAGCCGCCGATGGCATGTCGATCGAGCGCGACCATCTCTATCTCATTCCTCCGGGCGTCTATCTTTCGGTCGGCGCACTGACGCTTCATCTGTCCCAGCCGCAGGCGCGCCACGGGGCGCGCCTGCCGGTCGATTTCTTTCTGCAGTCCCTGGCCGAGGATTGCGGGGCGCGGGCTGTGTGCGTGGTGCTCTCGGGGACCGGCAGCGACGGCAGCCTCGGGCTGAAGGCGGTGAAGAAGAATTCCGGGCTGGTGATTGCGCAGGACCCCAGCGAGGCCGATTTCGACGGCATGCCATGCCATGCAGTGCGATCGCGACCGGCGGCGTCGACTTCGTGCTACGGGTTGCGGAGATTCCCGCCGTGCTGATTAGATATGGCCAAGGGGATGGTTCAGGTGCGCTCGCGCAAGGATGCGTCGCCACAGGAGGTCGGCGCGGGCTGGCTCTCCGAGATCATCGAGCTTCTGCGTACCCGGACGGTCCACGACTTCACGCTTTACAAGCTCGGCACGCTGCAACGACGGATCGAACGTCGTATGGCAATGGCGTCGCTCGGCGGAGAGGAAGGGGAACGCTATCTCGCCATCCTGAGGCGCGACACCAGCGAACTCGACCGGCTCGCCAATGACCTGCTGATCAGCGTTACCGGTTTCTTTCGTGATTCGAAGGTCTTCGAAAACCTTGCCGAGAGGGTCGTCCCGGAGATCGTTCGCGCCCATGATGCCGATCACCTTATCCGCATGTGGAGTGCGGGCTGCAGCACTGGGGAGGAAGCCTATTCTCTCGCGATCCTGTTCTCCGAGGGAATCGCGGCGGCGGGGAGTGCGGCAAAGCTTCAGGTGTTTGCCTCCGACATCGACCCGACCGCGATCGCTGGCGCACGCGCGGGGCTCTATCCAAAAACCATCGCGGCGGACCTGTCGCCGGAGCGGCTTGCCCGCTTCTTCGTGCGGGAAAACGGGGGCTACCGGGTTCTGCCCGAGTTGCGCGATATGCTGGTGTTCACCACCCAGGATGTGCTGACTGATCCGCCGTTTTCGCGCATCGACCTGATTTCCTGCCGGAATCTCCTGATCTATCTGCGCCCGGAGGCGCAGGAGCGGGTGATCTCGCTGTTTCACTTTGCGTTGCGTGAGCGAGGGCTGCTTCTGCTTGGCAATTCCGAAACGATTGGCGCTGCCGGGGATCGGTTCGAGGTGATCTCCAAGTCCGATCGCCTCTATCGCCACATCGGTCTCGGCCATGCGAGAGAAACCGGTTTCCCCGCGTGGTCGGGTGATGCGTATGCATCTGTGCGCGTGGAGCAGTGTCGGGTGCCGCCCGACCGTTCGGCGGTGCTTGCCGCTCTCTGTCGCAAATTGGTGCTGGAGTCCCATGCGCCAGCCGTGGCGTTGATCAACCGCAAGGGCGAATGCCTCTATTTCCTCGGGCCGGTCGATACGTACTTGAGCGTGAAGCCCGGACAGCCGGTTCAGGACCTGCTTGCGATGGTGCGGGAGGATGTGCGGAGCAAGCTGCGACTGGCAATTCGGCAGGCTTGCCGCGAGAATGCGCGGGTCGTCATTCCCGGCGGACGCATGGAGCGCGAGGGCGGTACGTTCGGCTTCCGCATTGAGGTCAAGCCAGTGGTGAACGAGGAAGAGGAACTGTTGCTGGTCGGCTTTATCGACGAGCCGCAGCCGGAACAGCACCAGAGCTGCCCGGTGAGCCCGGGGGACAATCCGCCGTATCCTGCCGTATCGGACCCAGGACGGCGGCACCGAAGGCGTCGTCATCACCTTTGCCGACAACACCGAGCGGAAGCACGCGGCGGATGCGTTGGAGGTGGCGAGACGGCAGGCACAGCAGGCCAATGCCGCGAAGTCCCGCTTCCTTGCCGTCGCCAGCCATGATCTTCGTCAGCCGCTGCAAACCCTGGCCTTGCTGCATGGCCTCCTGGCAAAAACCATCGAGGGGGAAAAGGGGCGGGGCCTTGTTGCCCGTCTCGATGAAACGATGGGCGCGGTCTCGGGCATGTTAAACACGCTGCTCGACATCAACCAGATCGAGGCGGGGACGGTCCACGCGGAAATCGTCGACTTTCCGATCGCCGGTCTGCTTGCGCGGATGCACGACGAGTTCGTCTATCACGCGGAAGCGCAGGGGCTGTCCCTGCGCGTCGTGTCCTGTGGTTTGTCGATCCAAAGCGATCCGCGCCTGCTTGAGCGGATGATTCGCAATTTGCTTTCTAACGCATTGAAATACAACGAGAAAGGAAAGGTTCTTCTCGGTTGTCGGCGGCGGCGGGGGAGCCTGCGGATCGAAATCTGGGATACTGGGGTCGGTATTCCGGAAGGTGAGTTGCAGGCGATTTTCGAGGAATATCACCAGCTCGACAATGTCGCGCGGGAACGAAGTTTCGGCCTTGGCCTCGGCCTTTCGATCGTGCGGTGTCTCGTGCAGCTGCTCAATCACCGGATCGAGGTCCGTTCGCGTCCGGATTGCGGTTCGGTGTTTGCGGTCGAGGTAAAGCTGCCGCAGGACTCCCGCACTTCCGAAATTGCGCGTCGCCCCCAGGGCGACGGCGAAAGCGCCCCCGTTCCGTCGCAGGGGGAGCCCCGCGCCGGGAATATCCTTGTCATCGAGGACGACCCCGAGGTGCGCGACCTTCTTGATCTTATCCTGCGAAGCGAGGGTCATCGTACCACGGCCGCGGCCGACGGGACTGCCGCGCTGAGGCTCGTGGGGCAAGGGGGCATCCGGCCCGACCTCATCCTGGCGGACTACAATCTTCCGGACGGGCTGAACGGGCTTGAGGTGGCGGAAAAACTGCGGGAAAGCGATGGGCGACGGATTCCGGTGATCATTCTGACGGGCGACATTTCGACCGGCAGCCTGCGGGATATCGCGCGGCAGGATTGCTTACAGATCAACAAGCCGGTGAAACTGACGGAATTGATGCGATTCGTCCAACAGGGGCTGAGCACACACGCGGCCCTGCTTTCTTCTTTAGTTCCCTCTGCCACGATTCCGACGGGGCCGGTCGTTTTCGTGGTCGACGACGACAACCTCGTGCGCGCCGGAATTCGTGAAATACTCGAAGCCGACGGACGCACGGTCGAGGATTTCGGTACCGCCGAGGCGTTTCTGGCGGCCTATCGTTATGACAGCGAAACCTGTCTTCTGGTCGATGCGTATCTGCCCGGAATGAGTGGCCTCGATCTGTTGCGGCGGATGCGCACGGAGGGGCGTTTGCCGCCCAGCATCATGATCATCGGCAGCGGCGACGTGCACTTGGCGGTTGAGGCGATGAAAGCGGGAGCGATGGACTTCATCGAGAAACCGATCGGTTGCGACGGACTGCTCGCCAGTATCGGACGCGCACTCGAACAGTCGCGGGATACGGCCAAGCTTTCCGTTTGGCGGAAGGCGGCTGCGGAGCAGATCGGTCATCTGACGCCCCGGCAGCGCGAGATCATGGATATGGTTCTCGCCGGTCACCCCAGCAAGAATATCGCGGCCGATCTTGGCATCAACCAGCGCACCGTCAAAAACCACCGCGCGGCGATCATGCGGAGAACCGGGGCGAAGTCGCTTCCAGCGCTGGCCCGGCTGGCCGTTGCCGCCGCCACGAACGGCGAGGTCGCGGCGGCCTCTGTCGACGAGTCTATTTGCTGACGGCGTTTCCGGTGATGCGAAGGTTGTCCCCGGTGTCCTGCTTCGCGCCCTTCCAGGTGTCGCTGCAAGCGGCGACTGTGGTTATGAGGGCCACGAAGGAGAGAGAAACGATGATCCGGCGTAGCATGGCGGTATTTCCTTGAGTGTTGGGTTGTGTCAACGAAAAGCGCACGCCATGGCGAACGGCCGGGCCGCCGGGCGAGGGAGAGTCTTTGGGCGATTCTAGCCGCGCGCGGGGATGCGCGGCAGGCTCGGAAACTACGCAGGCTTGGCTTGGCCCGCCGCGCGCGGTGCGGAGGAAGCGCGCGGACTTTTGGAAGCCGGCTTCCGCGCTTCGTAGGTAATTTCCGAATCTGCCGGGACGCACCGTCCGTGGGTATCCTTTGGAACGTTGCCTCCCACACGGCTTCCCCCCGCGAGGTGAAGGCATCTCAAGGGCCTGTCCTCGACAAGGGAGAATCATTTTCCGTCTCTTGTGTGGGCGATGGCCGACCGTAGGAGAAATCCATGCCGTCCCTTCAAGCCACACGTGCGGGTAATAGCCATTCGAAGCTGGTTTTCAGCGATAAGGTCGCGTCGTTCGAGGTCGCTCCGAACGCGACATTCGGCGAGGTCGCGCAAAGGCTGAGAACGCTTTTGCCACGTCGTTACGGCGATCCGGTCGCGGTCAAGCTCACGTTGGTGGCCTCCACGGAGCGACCCGTGTCGTAACGCCCCGTTTTTCTAGGATGCGGGTTCGGCGACCGGCGGCAACACCAGATCGAACATCGACAGATCGAGGGTCATTCGCTTGCTCAGGCTTTCGCCGAGGATGAGAGAAACCCGGTCGCCGTATCTGGCCAAGTGCGCCAGCCGCCGCTCGAACTGCCCGATGTGCTGCGACGGCATTATCCTCAGCCGAGAGCGTGACGCGCACGGGGGCTTGCTCCAGCAAGCGGCAGAGAAGAGGCGCTGCGGCTTTGAAAAAATGACGCTTCAACGCAGTGCCGAGGCGGATGGTCAGAGTCGATGTTTCCGTCGCCTTGCGGGTCACCCAAACCTCGTCCTGGCTCAGGTGGCGGGCGATCGCCGCTTGAACCGAATTGAGCAGATGAAGTTCGGGCGTGCGCGCGGGCGGCATTGACCAAAGATGATAGTGGGCGAAGGCGCGCATCGACAATCCGATGATCCAGTCCGAAATCGCCAGCGGCAAAAGTGACGGTCGCCAGAAGGGCAGCGAACGCAGGAAATGATAAATTCGCTTCGGCCCTCCCGGGATGATGCCGCGAAACAGCAGGCGCACAACGATCCCGGCGCTTTGTCCGGGGGTATTGCCGCCACCGTAGCCCACCGTTCCGAGGAAAGGGGTCTTGTTGCGGATGCGGGTGCCGATTCCGACATCGGTCAGCAGGCGGCGGTAGATATCGCGGTAAAGGCGGCTGACCTCTTCGTCGCTCATCGTCTTGGGGATGATGTTGGTGCGGAGCCGGGTGTTGTCGGATTCCTCGTCGATCTCGCGCAGGCGACCCTCCCGTTCCATGCGAGCGTAAAGCGGGGTGCGCGGCAGGGCGGATAGCAGGCCGATCATCGCCGACTGAATGCCCGCCGCGGTGATGAAGCGGAATTGCGCGTCGAAGGTCTGGGGGTGTCGTTGTCGAACCCAATGATGAAGCCGGCGAGCACGTCGATGCCCCGTGCGTAGATTCGCCGCACCGAGACCAAAATATCCTCGCGCAGATTTTGCGTCTTGCCGGTTTCCTTCAGGCTTGCGGTGTCCGGCGATTTCGATGCCGATGAAGACCCAACCGAAATGGGCCGCCTGGAACAGCCTCAGCAATTCGTCATCCTGCGCGATATTGAGCGAGACCTCGGTCCCGAACGAGAAAACATAGCGGTGGCGGTTCTGGTAGTCCGCGAGGTATCGCAGCAGCATTTTCGCCCGGTTCTTGTTGCCGATCATGTTGTCGTCGACGAAAAACACGCCGTGAGCGCCAAGCTCCCGCAATGCGTCGAGTTCGCGGCCGATCTGCTCCGGGCTCTTGGTTCGCGGCCTGCCTGCCATGAAATCACCGCAGAATTCCGGCCAAATGTATTCCGCCTCGCCGGCGACGATTGTGTCGGCGATCCCTTTATAGGTCTCCGGACAAAGCGATGCCGAGGCTCCTCCGGCAACGACATGATGACCGCGCCGCCGGTAATAGGTGAGCAACTCGCGTTGGCGCGGCGCCTGAACCCCAATGCCGCCGATGCCGATAATGTCGGCCGTGGGATCGAGGGGGACCTCTTCGATATTTTCATCGACGATCTCCACCAGCCAGTCGCGCGGACAGGTCAGTTTCGGATCACAGGTTTCAGCCGGGTATGGTGATATCGAACTCTACTACACCCATCTTGAACTGGACCTCGGAAAATCACAGCCACTGGACAGTGTAACCATCCACCGCAGCAGGTATACCGGCAAACTGCATAAAGATCTTGGATGGCGCCTTCTATTGGTGCTTGACGAACAGCGCCGTATTGTCGCATGGAATACATTCAATGTTTATGAAGACGGATGGCGTAATAAACATGATGGATGGATGATCAGCTTACAACCTGCAACCGGTAATCCAGCCGGGATGGTAATTCCCGAAGGAGTACGATCCCCTATCTCCGAGGCGGAATATATTCGTGATTTTCTCAACAAACCAGTTGTTGACCTGGTAAAAACTTCCACTCCGGAAAACAAAGCCCGACTGGAACGCTTTAACCAGCGTAATACCCCCGAGGCAATCTCGCAACTCGGCAGAGAGTTCTTTCAAAGGGTCGACCTGGATCATCCGACTCTGGAACGCGTCCGCAAGCTTGTGAAAAAGGGCAGATATGCGGATGCATTGGATGCCTTCAAGCAACCGTTCTTCAACGCTTTAGCTCCGCTGGCCGATTGGAATTCAGGGGAGGGCACATCAATCTACCAGCACTATTCCTGGGTCACGGAAGCGGATACTCTGGCAACCTGTCGTTCACGCGATCTTCGCAACGGACTCTCTGCCGATCGGGATGAACTGACGGTCAAACGTTTTATTCCCGGATTGCTGCCCCCCGCAAAGCTGGACTTTCCTCTGCAGACACGCCCTCTGCTGCTGAATTATGTTGTAACAAAAAAGATCGAGGACCTGCGCCTCTGGGAAGCTATGACCGATGACTGGTCGATGGGATTCCAGGATGCGGCCGACAAAGACCCGGAGAAACTCCGCAATTACTTTGTCCTCCTGCATGGAGGTATTATGGGAATTCTGAAAGATTTCTACATGGCTGACCGGGAAGCACCTGAATTCACACAAAACCTCTCGGGGGCAACACTGGCTCGTTTCCTAATGCCTATCATTGAAGAGATACCTGTAGCCAACTGGCGGGTTATCCGAACCTGCATCTTCAATCACACATTCAACGGCGTACCGGAAGGCATTTTTGTCTCCGGAATGCTGGACCAATTTTATGCGGGACAACGCTGGCAACAGGAGATGCAACAGGGATTTCAACGCCTTTATACAATGAATCAATATCGCGATGGGCCCATGGTGGAAATCGGCGACGAAGGCCACTTTCTCTCTACAGTTGTAAGTCCGGCTAACCTCTATGGATACTTTGTTCATAGAAACAGCCCGGAGTGGTTCACGCCTGCACTGGAAACCTACTTTCTGGATAATTACAGGGCCAACATACTCTCAGACTCCCGCAATGTTTCGCCATGCGGCACACATGTGCGTTGGAATGCAAAAAGTGACGACCTGCTCTACCTGGATAATGAACTCGGCACAAAAGAACCCTACTGGCGTAACGTCACTGATATGCGTATGACATGGGGCGACTACTACACAGAGCTCACGCTGCCGGTCCTGAAGGAGCCCCTTCCCCGCGCAATCGTCGATACAGTCTACGGCCGCGGACGTAAATTCACATCAAGACACAAACTGAGCCAGCAGGAAAAAGTATCTGAGGTCTATGGCGGAAATTATCAGGGGAAACCGGAGATGGTCTCTGACTGGCTGCCCTATGCCGGGCTATGGTACTTCCGCGGAGGGTGGGATCGGAATGACTCATTCCTACACATGGTAGCCCCCTCCTCACCGCACATGCACAGCAATGCAATGGACCCGCTGACCGGCAGCTACAGCCCAATGCACGAAACATTCGGAACATCGAGTTACCGTTTTTATGATTACGCAACTCCTCTGCTGACCTGCAATGCGCTCTGGATAGATGATCTACCCGCCTGTCCGCAGGAAGACCTCGTGCCATGCGGAAGTAAACAGGGCAATTTCACCCGGGCCGTTGAGAAGCCTCAGTCTGGACGCTGGCATACAGGTGACTATATAGATTTTGGTGAAGCAATCTATCAGGGAAACTACCGTGTGGCAAAAATGGATTTTGATCACAAAAAACGCGTCCATTTCGAAAACATAGGCGAGCGTAAGGTAGAAAATGTCAAAACTACACGGCAGATTTTCCAGGTGCGTCCCGCCCGTCTTTTCCTGCAGATTGACCGTGTTATCTATTCGGATTCAGCGGAACACACAAACCTGATCAAAAACGTAATGATCCTCACGGAGCCCGCAAAAGAGACAGGCAAAAGGCTCTCCGGTGATCAACTCCGGGTTTATCCGGATGATCACCGCATAAAACTATCAAACCCAGGCAATGCCGGAGCAGCTGTTGCCTGGTTCGGTCAACCGGATCTCAAGGTTGCGTGCTCAGGCAGAAAAATCGACCGCTTGGAATCTTCACAGCTCAAGGGCCCCAGTGAAACACTCAATGGCAAACGCGGAACTGTGGGTCAGGATGTTGACACCATCTGGAAAGGATGCGGCGAAAGCGTCCTGATCTCCATGCTGCGTGGACTCCGCCCCGGTCAAGCACCGATCAGATCCATGAACGATATTTCGACGAAAGGTATAGCCGGAATGCATGCAATAATGACAAATGGAGTGTCCGTCACCCTCATGGTTGCGCGTAAGATTCCAGCTGACCTAGACGCTGACAGCATAAGTGTGAATGGCGAGGCTTTACTCAAAATTGATATGCCCGACCAGGGCTCAAGAGTCTTGGTGCTTGGAGCGAAATCGCTCAAAGTAAATAAACGCAGGGTTGATCTGATTGGCGAAGATCTGACGTTTACACTTGAAAGCGGTAAAGGTGTTGATTCAGCGCTTTCCTTCACCCCGATCCGGCGACCTCTTGATCCGCCCTCCTTCGGACCTGCCGAGAGCTGTTTCTGCGACAGCACCATAATCTCCATCACCAGCGCCTCCCCTGATGTGCCCCTTGAATATATCGCCGAACCGATGGACTCTTCAGCCAGTGACCGGAAACCGCAAGGAATGAAAATGGCCAGTATAAATGCAACCGAGTGGCAGAGATACACCGGGCCATTCCGCATCAGTGAAAGCACATTTGTGCGGGCACGCACACGCCGCAAAGGTGTGAACAACGATCCATTCTGTGCAACCGGGACTGAGCTCAGTGCGATCAGCTACGCTTTCTTCTTCAAGGAATCCGTCAGGCCTGCCGAGGGCTGGAGAATTTTCAAACGTTATCGCCCGGGTTTGAACTACGACTATCTGGAAGGCCGCTGGTTTGCGCTGTGGAGCAATACCGATCAGATTGAAGCAGAATCGTCCGGCACGATTGATCATCTTTTTGATGTAAGCATGCGACAGACAGATGGCCCCTTTGCCGTCCGTTACAAAGGATACATTGATATTCCGGCAGAGGGCATCTACACATTCTATGCGCCGGAAGATTATATGAACAACAGCTGCGAACCGGGCTATGACCTGCGTCTCTTTATCGATGGAGAGGAGTGGGCTCCCGGCCAGATGTGGCATGGATATGGCCAGTGGTCCATTCCACTTGCCAAAGGGGCGCATAAGTTCAGGGTGACTTTCGCAGATGCCAGGGTTAGGGATATTGAAAACCAGCGGGTTGATCTTGCATTCAGCTATCCCCGGCCCACAACCACCTGGCGTGGCAAAACGCCAGTACTGGAAGTCTCGGGGCCGGAACTGAAGCGACAGCCTGTGCCTACAAAGTGGCTGAAACGTTAATCGCATCATCAAAGGTATCGAGAAGCGACTACAGCGTATCCAGTGCCTCATTCAACCGTTCAATAATTGCATCCGCCATAATCGGATCAGCGGCTTTTTTAAAGTGGATCAGATCTTTGCTGATCAGTTCCTTGATCCTGGGCTGTGTAGCCCCGTATATATCGGTCACCGGAACATTGAGTTCTTTCATCACGCCCTCAGCTGCGGCATTGAAGGTCTTGCAGTTGGTCAGATAGTTCGGTGATTTCTCAATGGCGTTGTCGCCGATGGTGCCTGTTGAATTGGCAAAGATCGGTATCGCACCCGCAGCACGGATTACTTCCACAATCTTGCGCATCTTTTCCGCATAAACAACTTCATCCCCCGGCTTGGCCCGAAAGAAATTATGGATACCGTTATTAAAATGGACAATATCAAATGGGCCACGTTCTTCCAGAAACTTTTTCAGATCATCACCTCTTGTCGCGAGGTTTGCGTTAAAAAAACAGGGACCCATGCTTGCCCAGCTTCCCTCTTCTTTCATAGATCCCTCTCCTATCACATTGGCCCGCTCACGCATGCCATCACGAACCGGATCAATATAATGACCGGAAATGGAGTCGCCTATAATCAGGATTCGTGGAAGCCGCGGGTTCTCAACAGCAAGATCACGCCGGGCATTATAACTCACCCGGGGAGACCCGGGATCAATAGCAGCCCCGCTTACCGTAGGATATATATCAGTCCGGAAGGGTGCAGCTGGCGAACCGTCTTTACTGCAGAGAGTTGCTCCCTGTCTTGGCAGGTCCTGATAGGCATAACGGACACCCTCCGGCTTATCCACTGTCGGAGCGGAGAGAATCACAGTATCGCCTTTAATCTCCGTATCAGCCCAGACCCAGCGGAACATTGAGTCAGCGATGGCAAAGCCTTTCAATGCCCCCCCTTTAGCCATCAAACCACCCTTCGTATTCTTAAAATGCAGGATCATCTTGCTGCCGACTGTTTCAACTTTCTCCAGCTCCGGGCCATCGACAGCCAGGTTCTTCCTACCATAAAACTTTGCCAGCACTGTATCCGCAATACGCGGCCCCACCTCACGCGGATGGGGGTCCTCCGGCAAGTCAATTGTAACCACCAGTGCCGCACCCGCAGCTTTGGCTCCGTCTCGCTGCGAATCGCGCAATTCTGCCGCAAGTCGACTGTCGAACCCATGTGGCTTGGAGTTGAAAAACGGCCGTAGTTGCACAATAGCAAAGGGCAGTTGCGGATTGCCAAAGGACTGACGCCAGCAATCAATCATTGAGGGTAGCAGCTTACCGTACTGTATGGCCCGCTGCAGGCTGGAATCATCCTCTCCATGCTCCCATACTACGGCTTTTATTGAGAGAGAGGTCAAAGGCGCAACCATCGCATTCCAAACAGCAGCAGGCTCCTGATAGAGCGCCTTTTCAACTTCACCTTTTCTTGGTTTAGGCGGCGGATCCAACGGCAGCTTCTGACAATACTCCATCCAGGCCTTCATACGCTCTTCATAGCTGCCCTCAGAGCGGAGCTTCCAACGATCACTGGCATAGTAATCCAGAAGCGGAGCAGCAGCCGGATTAGAGGAGAGGGCCTCACGGCTCATCCATGTCTCAATGGGCTGTCCTGGCCATGCCATACCGATATTGACAATTCCGACCGGCACCTGCAATTTTTTCGCGAGAACACGTCCCGTATAATAGGCAACCCCGGGGAAGCCGTTCCATATTATGCTCCTCAGCCTTGATCCAGTTACCTTCCACATCCGGCAATTCATTACGGGCTGACTTTTTCTTCACGCTGAAAACCCTCAGGGATGGGCACTGTGGCTCTGCCCGGGCGGCTGCAGTTGCAGCTTCACGTCCCGGAATCATGTTTATCAGAGATTTCGCCACAGGTAATCCGCCGGCACAGATGAACACATCGCCCACTAGGACATCACGGATCTTTACAACAGTAGCGGATCTGATGATTAAGTCACTGGCATTTGTATTAGCAGGCATTGCATCCAGTACAATCTTCCAGTTACCCTTGGCATCAACTGTCACACTCCTCTTCTGACCGGCAAACTCCACCGTAATCTTATCACCGGAATCAGCAGTACCCCAGACGTTAACAGGCCTGTCGCGCTGCAACACCATGTGATCCGAAAAGTAAGCCGCAGGTTTAACTTCCGCCTGCACTTGCACCGATAAACCTGCCAAAACAAACAATAAAGAAACCGCTGTCTTTAGGGACAACATCAAATATTTCATAATTTACTTCCAATCTTTCCCATCAAACACCTTGCGCACATTATTAACCTTGAGTCGAATCGCCTGCAACCGGCTTAATGCCATTAAGGCTGGATATGGATGCAGTTCCATTAACGCGTGTACTCGACTCTCCTCCGATCTGAAGCCGGATGTCCCGCTCCTGCATTATACTCTCCAGAACCAGATTGCATCTCCCGCTGCCGGAATAACGGATGTCCGAAGCCGGATATTTTCCATTCCCTTTCGCAATACGCGCACCGGTTAACACCAATGAGCAATCCGTGTCGCCACCTCTCATGGAAAACAACGGACCCTTAACCTCGGCCTTGTCAATCCAGGCACGGATGTTTGAGTTACCGGAAATCAGATTAACCCTCTCAGAACCATGCACATTCATAATCTTCACATTGCACTCAGGCCAATTCGCTTTCTTTGTCTCGGGATGTACCGCCCGGTGATATTTGCCCGACTCCCAGGACGCCGAAAACCCGGTTCGTTTATCTCGCAGATAAAGATTGTTAAATGTCACATTCCTGATATTCGCCTGTTTCACACCATCACTCTGATTATGGATGAATCTCAGTCCGTTTTTATCGGTCCATACCCCCTGCGTATGAACAGGAGCCTCAACAGAGACATACTCGTTTGTGCCCAGCTTCATCACAGTGCGATAGACATGCTTTCCATGCTTGACCGTATCACCATGCTGCAGGCGGATTCCCTTGTGCCAATCCACCCAGGCTCCAGTCAACAGTCGGGCAAAGTGCCCCGATGTCTTCGGCTTACGTATATCCGTGATATTCTCAATCAGGCCATCCTCAATATCGCCCTGTATCGGCTGACAGCTGGGATAGTCCTGCGCATTCAGAGCAATCGCATCGTCAAAGGTCTCACAAACCCCGTTACGAATAACAAAGTTCCGTCCGGTTCCGATATGTACGCCATCTTTATTTCCACGGATCTCAAAGGTATCGACCAGAAGGTTGTCGAATGCACATACCTGAATGCAGAACTGACCATGCCCCAGATCCAGACAGCGGAAACGGGTAATCTCGGCATTATTGACACGCAGCAGCGAGAGATGACCGCGCATCCCGTAGGTCAGATCATCCTCAGATACAAACCTGTCCACTTTGTTAACGCTGATGTGCAGACCATCTATTGAGATGTTTTTATTCCACTCCCGTTTCAACACTCCGCGGTTGATCAGCACATGCGTATAACTGCCGGTTTTCTGAAGAGTAACCCCCGCTCCGAAAATGAGACGTGTGTCATCATCGATATAAACCGTACCATCCAGCTGATAAACCCCGGGTTTTGAAACAACCACGGTTTTATTACCACCATCCAGCGCCTTCTGCAATGCCGCCCTGTTATCACCCGGTTTTGCAGACGGCAGGAAACCATACCCTGCAGCATCTTCAAAAGCACAAACCTGCGCCGATGGCGCTTTGCCTGTTGCCTGCGCAGAAACCGACATTGCATCACCAACTATCAAAATTAAACTTAATACAACAATTCTTTTCATATTACTCTCCCGTTCTTTTTGTAACTACTCCTGTAAAGACAGCATTACCGCCTGTTCCCACCCAGAGCCGATTTAGCTCAAAGGGATCCTGCACAATCCATTTAATCCGTTTGCAGGTCATCGTATCATTTGTAAGAGAACTCCAGCTCTCTCCGCCATCCTCACTCATAATCACCCCGCCTCCAGTGGACTGATCATGATAGGGATGGTCATTCAAGCCCACAAACACCCGGTCGACATTGCCGGCATCAATGGCAAGCGCTTCGCAGAAGCGGTTTGGATATACCGACTTCCAAACACCATCTTTTCCACAGAAGACACCACCGGAATAATAACTTTTACCGACCATTGAACCGCGTGCTGTCAGGTATATTCGGCCGCTCTTTACGGCAATCCCGCGAAGCCCCGGCAACCGCACAGCGGAGGTGTCGAGCTTCTTCCAAGTCCGGCACCCATCATCACTCCGATAAACCGCTCCCGGCTCTCCCTTGCGACACGATACTCCGACATAGAATTGATCAGGCCTGTCCATATCACGGGTAAAGCAGCTTACACGCTCAGCCGGCAGACCGGTATTACAGGCAGGACCATGTTACCCCACTGTCATCACTCCGGAAAATCCCCTGTCCCTCTGCAAGATAAAAGAGTTGGTGCACTCCCTGTGAAACACCCCTGCCAGCCAGCAGACAGCGCGGACGCGCATCAGGCATGCCGCTCGATTCGCCTCCCAGGTAATTCCATGTATTCCCGCCATCCCGGCTCTCACAAATGCCTCCGCGGTTACGACCCCACTCTCCGAAACCGGCCCAGACACGCTCGTTATCATCAGTCGCAAAAGCCACACTCATACAGGAATTATTCTGGTCTTTCGGCACACCCTCTATGCAGACCCTATGGCTGAAGTTAGGTGGAGCCTCGGGCGTTTTAACGTTATAATAGAGGCGTGCCCTCGGCATTTCTCGAGGGCTGCTCCGGCAAGCCGGAGCCTATCCGTCATGAATTAGTAATCCAAACCATAGGAGCACGCCATGATTAAATTATACATAGGTATCGATTCACATAAAGCATCAAATTCAGTAGCTTTAGCTTTTGCCGGAAGTAATCCTCCGGGAATTCTTCGGAAAGCTTTCCGCCGACATACGTCGTTTTCAAGGTTCGCTTTATAAGATTCTTCGTAAATATAACCTTAGCAAGGAGGAAGTCAAGCTGTGTTATGAAGCCGGCCCGACAGGTTTTGTGCTGGCCCGTCGACTCATCAGTCTTGGCTATGATTGTATAGTTGCTGCACCCTCTCTGATCCCGGTTAAATCCGGCGATAAACTTAAAACAGACAAGCGTGATGCAAAAAAACTTGCAAAAGAGCTCCGCTCTAATGATCTGACTGCTGTTCATATTCCTGATCCCGATGATGAGGTTATCCGTGATGTCTGCCGTGCCCGCACTGATGCAGTGGATGAACGCAAGCGTGCGCAGAAACAGCTTATGTCATTCCTGCTGCGCAACGGCTATCACTATACCGCATCATCGCATTGGACGGATAAACACGTCACATACCTCAGAGATCTGGTTCTGCCCTCTCCTGCACAGAAACTCGTCAGAGAGGAGTATCTGCAGCGAATCGATTTCATGAATCAGCAGATCGAACATATTGAGGATAATATGTTCGAGCTGCTTTCCTCCTGGAAACACCGCCCGTTCGTGGAGGCCCTGATGGGGTTTCGCGGATTCAGGCAGCTGGCTTCAATGATATTCATCAGTGAAATCGGCGACTTCTACCGCTTCGATCATCCTAAGCGTCTTATGGCCTACCTGGGACTTGTTCCCTCTGAGGCGTCATCAGGCAACAAACGCAGGCTCGGTCCGATCACGAAATGCGGCAACTCTCATGCCAGGTGGATTCTCGTCGAGTGCGCGGGTAGCTACAGCATGCCCGCGAAAATCGGAAGGGAACTCTCGGCCCGTCAGGTGGGTCTCAGCCGGGAAGTCAAAGCCCTGAGTTGGAAAACACAGAACCGTCTGTGCAGGCGTTGGTATCGACTTACACAGCGTGGTGTTATCTACAACAAGGTACGGGTCAGTATCGCCCGCGAGTTATCATCCTACATCTGGGATCTTTCAAAAATCGTGTCTTCTGAACAATCTGCGAGGTAACTCGGATTCTTGCGGCAAACAACATGGCTTTTGATCCGCCTACCGTCGTTGGGTGTCCGAATGAAGCCGAAGGAAGGCATCGAAAAGGAGCCTCACCGCCCGCAGGTCTGGGAAGGTCATTGGCTTTAACTTAAGGGGCTCTGCCCCTACAGCTTACCCCGCCCTGCCGGGGGCCTCTTTTTTTGAAAAAACCGAGAGAAAAAACTTTTATAAATTATCGTGCCGGAGGGTGTTCTTATGAAGCAGCAGAGGCCGGTCCTTGTTCACGTTGTGAGTTACGTTGATACTGTTCATCTACAGCATCAGCCAGCACTCGATTTCCAGACTAAGGGTTAAAGGCCGCGGTGACAAAGGAAAATGTGGTACCCAGTCCACGCATCTGAGCATACACTGCATGCGGATAAAACGCTCACCCTGAAATACGTTTCTGACACCCTCCGGTATCGATTTTCATCCTGTTATTAGCAGAAAAAAACAGGACATAATTTTTTTAGCCTATTGACAAAACTTCAGCCATATGAACGTTCAAATGAGGCCCCGCCATCCTGCGAAATCAACAATCCGATATCATAAAACCCGAAAAACACCCTGTCCTTCACACGCGGATGCGGCACCACAGTATGCAGACATGTCACCTCAAGACCGGTCCCGCTGATCAGCCCATCCTCACGCTCACCTGTATAGCGCTGCACCCAGCTTTTTCCACCATCCTCAGTGCGGTAGATGTATCCAGAGGTTCCGAAGCAGAGAGTGTCAGGGTTTGTCCGCGAGATAGTCAGACATCTCACACTCGGTCCCCACATCGTAATCCATGCCCGCTTTGCATTGCCGTTCTCACCGAAAGCGAATACCTTTTCCCAGTTCAAACCGCCGTCAACACTCTTATAAAGGGAGGCATCCCACCAGGTGGCACCACCTGTATAGGCAATATCAGGATTCTTCGGATGTACCACCAGCCGGTCGGTCCAGCAGCAAAGCATATCACTTGTGCCGGGCTTGCCTGTGCGCTGACGGAGTCCGTTCACCCGCGCCTTCCAGCTCCTGCCTCCATCATCAGAGCGATAAACTCCCGCCTGCCAAGGCTTCTCCCCCGCCTTGCCCTTCAGCGAAACATACACAACCTCCGGATGCGATGGCGACTGCGCCAGCCGCCTAGTACGAAGATGTCCAGGCAACCCATCACTGGAAACCTTCCATGTTGCTCCCCCATCTTCACTGGAAAAGACCCCCCTGTCTGTTGCAATCAGCATTCGGCTGGAATCAGAGACATTCAATGAAAGATCAAAAATATTCAGGTCCTCATCCAGCTGCCCCTTTTGCACAATCTGTTTCCAGGACTCACCACCATCCTCAGATTTATAGATGGATCCCTTACCGCCCTTTTCAGAACGAGGCTGACCGATTGCCGCATAAACAGTTTCCGGATTGTGCCGATCAATAACAATTTTACTCACCGTAGCGGAATAGGAATATTTTGAAATCTCTGGGAACCCCTTGCGTTTCCAGCTCCAGCTCCGCCCCCCATCAACACTTTTATAAACGCCGCTCTTTGCACCCACATACAGGATTTCCGGATTAACAGGATGCTCCGCCAGACACTCAACAAAATAGTCTTCAAAACCTCGATTATGTATTTTGTAAGAACGACCGGCATCATCTGAACGATAGAAACCACCCACATCACACCCTACATAAAACCTCTCAGCATCATGCTGACTCAGCAGCATCGATTGAATCCAACCACCCCCACCCGGACCGATATTCCGCCACTCAACCCCATGCAACGCCGTCACCAGCATCCAAACAAAAACCATACTCAGAAATCTTCTCATAGTATTGCATATAGTATGATAGCTCTTCCTTACTTGCAAGGAAGATAGAAGTCGGAATCAGGCGTCAGGCGTCAGGCGTCAGGCGTCAGGCGTCAGGCGTCAGGCGTCAGGCGTCAGGGAATCGTAAATTGTAAGTCGTAAGCTGTAAAGGGTGATTTTGCGTGCATGCCACGCCGTCTTGTCGCGAAACGCGTAGACGATTCCACCCCGTCCACCAAGTCCACAACGTCCACCCTCCGGAAGGGGCGACGGCCTCGGCGCCCTAACGCAGCAAAGACCCAGAACGCACCATATTTTTCTGCCTGTCTCATTTTTCTGCCTTTACCAGCGTAGCAATGACCCGTAGACATATTCATTTTTCTGCCTTTACCACCCGTAGCAACCCACAAAAAACCGGCAGCTGAAAGAAACTCTCTCAAGCTGCCGGTGGTTATCAGGAAAAATTATTTTCAAGAGGCTCTACCCCTGCAGGGCGGTAATAACAATCGTACCGAAGATATCCTCCGCACTGCATCCGCGGGAGAGATCATTCACCGGTCGGGCCAGCCCCTGAATCACAGGACCAAGCGCATCGGCACCAGCCAGACGCTGTACCAGCTTATAACCGATATTGGCCGCCTGAAGATCAGGGAATACCAGCACATTGGCATCACCCTTGATTGTGCCTTCCTTATTCTTGGATGCACCCACCGACGGAACAATCGCGGCATCAGCCTGCATCTCGCCATCCACAACCGCATCAACCCCCGCCTCTTCAAAAGCGGTCTTCGCCATTGCGGCCGCAGAGCTTACCTTGTCCACCAACTCATGCTTAGCACTGCCCTTAGTCGAAAAACTCAGGAAAGCCACCTTCGGAGTCTTGCCGATCAGCTTCTTATAAGACTCCGCTGTCGCCCGTGCAATATCCACCAGCTGCTCAGCGGTCGGATTCGGGTTTACAGCACAGTCAGAGAAGATCAGTGTTGAATCACCGGAAGCCGTCGGCTCCTTTAAATCCATAATAAAGCAGGATGAGGCCAGCTTAATCCCCGGAGCTGTGCCCACACAGTGAAATGCGCTGCGCAGCATATCGCCTGTGGAAGAGATTGATCCAGCCACAAGCCCCTGCGCCATATCACACTTGACCATCATGCCGCCAAAATAAAGGCGCTGTGTCTTGAGAGTCTCAAGAGCCTGCTCCTGTGTCATGCCCTTGGCCTTACGGCGCTCATACAAAGCCTCAGAGAGCTGCGGCATCAGATCGGAACTTGTATAATCAATCACCTCAACACCGGCAGATGCCAGTGTCACACCAGCCTTCTCCTCGGACGCGCTGATCTCATCAGGAGTTCCAAGAACAACCGGTTTTGCCACGCCCGCTTCTGCAGCTTTCACCGCAGCCGCAATTACACGCGGATCCTGCCCCTCAGGCAGAACAATTGTGCTGCCCTTCTCCTTCGCCATCGGAATCATTACATCTAAAACAGCCATTGGATCAACCCTCCGCCTTCTTCTCTTTTGCGGCAAGAGCAGTGTCTACCAGCAATTTATATGACTCACGGGCGATCATCAGCTCTTCATTGGTAGGAATAACAATTGCAGGTGTTTTGGAATCCTCGGTTGATACAACCTCCTGCACTCCCATGCAACCCTCGTTCTTCTTAACATCAAGCTTACATCCAATGGCCGCCAGGCGTCCGATCACTGCCATACGGGCCGGAGCGCTGTTCTCTCCGATACCTCCGGTGAAGATGATTGCATCGGCTCCCCCCAGCAGGGTGTAGTAACCGCCGATATAAAGGGCGGCCCGGTGACCGAACATCTCGATTGCATTGGCTGCAGCAGCTTTACCCTGCTCGGCAGCGTGCACTGTATCGCGCATATCACCACTGCCGATGCCGTTAACGCCCTTCAGCCCGCTTTCCTTATTAAGATCATTCTCAATCGTGTCCAGGTCAAGACCCTTGCTGTTCAGGAAGAAAATCAATGCTGGATCAATATCCCCGCAGCGTGTTCCCATAATCAGACCCGGCAAAGGAGTAAGTCCCATGGTTGTGTCAAGAACCTGGCCCTTTCTGATTGCGGCAATAGATCCGCCATTGCCCATATGACAGGTAATCAGGTTGATCTCCTCAAGCGGCTTTTTCAGATATTCGGCAGCGGCCTGGGCAACAAATTTATGGGAGGTGCCGTGGAAACCATACTTACGCACACCGTAATCTTCATAATACTTCATGGGAACAGCATACATATAGGCCTGCTTCGGCATGCTCTGATGAAATGCTGTATCAAACACCGCAATGTTGGGAACTCCCGGGAAAACGGTTTCACAGGCAATCACACCATCCAGATTGGCAGGATTGTGCAGGGGAGCAAGATCGGTGCACTTGCTGATGCTGGCCTTGACATCCTCGGTAATCAGGACAGAACTCTTGAATTCTTCACCACCATGAACAACACGATGTCCGATTGCCTGCACCTGCTTCAGGCTCTTGATGACCCCACGATCTTTATGAACCAGCATCTTACAGGCCATTGCAAGTGCTTTACCGTGGTTCTCAGCAGCAATCAGCTGCTCGGTCTTTTTCTCTCCTTCTCTCGAATATATAAGGTTGGCCTCCGGTGTACCGATCCGTTCAACCATTCCTTTAGCCAGCATTGTCTCGTTCAACATACTGAAAATCATAAATTTCAGCGAAGAGCTGCCCGAGTTAATCACCAAAACTTTATCGTATTTTTTATAAGGCATAATATTTCTTTCACTTCAACGCCGTCCGCCAACAAAATCTTAAACAAATGCTTATTTGCAGTTATCAGACAACATGTTAAAATAGTTAATAATTTTTAAGAACACAGCAGGTGCAGTGCGCGAAAAAACGTGTATATTCTGCTCCTGTTTGGCTTTGTAATCAAGCTCAAAAGAGATTTTTTTTAGGAGAACAGATGACAAAACTTTTTGGAACAGACGGAATACGCGGTCAGGCCAATACCTACCCCGTTAATGCAGACCTGGCGCTGAAGCTGGGAAAAGCTCTCGGCGCTCAGCTCAAAGCAAGCGGCTACGGCAGCGCCCGTGCCGTGATAGGCAAAGATACCCGCCTCTCCGGTTATATGCTGGAAACCGCCCTTACCAGTGGTCTGGTATCCGCAGGCGTCGATGTCTTTCTGGTAGGTCCTGTGCCCACACCCGCTGTTGCGCATCTTACAAAATCACTGGCCGCCGATGTCGGCATTATGCTCACCGCCTCGCACAACCCTTTTGATGACAATGGCATCAAACTCTTCAACCCCGATGGATACAAGCTGGAAGACGCCGAAGAGGATGATTTGACTAAACTGATGCTGGAGAGCGAACTGAAGACCGATCATATCCGTAGCGACCAGCTGGGACGCGCCTACCGGTTGAACGACGCCCGCGGCCGCTACATTGAGTTTGCCAAAAGCACAATCAACAACGAAAAACTCAGCGATTTCAAAGTGGTGCTCGACTGCGCCAATGGTGCCGCCTACGACCTCGGGCCCTGGATCTTCCGCGAGCTGGGCGCCCAGGTCATTAAAACCGGTATATCTCCGGACGGACTCAACATCAACTCCAACTGCGGCGCTATGCACCCCGAAGTTGTGGCCCAGCTGGTAAAAGATACCAAAGCCGACATCGGCATAGCCCTCGACGGCGATGCCGACCGCGTAATTTTCGCCGATGAAAACGGATCCGTTGTCGACGGCGACCACATTCTGGCTGCCTGCGCCATCGCCTTCAAAGAACGCGGCGAACTTGCCAACAACACCGTTGTGGTAACCAGCATGAGCAACCTCGGCCTGCATGATGCCATGAAAGCCCACGACATCAATGTGGATATCACCGACGTCGGAGACCGCTATGTCATAGACTCCATGCGCAAAAACGGATTCTCCCTTGGCGGCGAAAAATCCGGGCACCTGATCTTCCATGACCACGCCACAACAGGCGACGGCATCATCAGCGCCCTCCAGGTCCTGCAGATGATGAAGAAAGAAGGCAAAACCCTCTCCGAACTGGCAAACTGCATGGAGGAGTATCCCCAGAAACTGGTCAGCCTTAAAGTTAAAGAGAAGAAACCTGTAGACGATGTGCCGGTCCTTCACGATGCCATCCATAACTGTGAAGCCGAGCTGAAAGGCCGCGGACGCGTTATCGTGCGCTACTCCGGCACAGAACCCAAAATCCGCCTCCTTGTCGAAGCCAATGAGCTGGAACTGGTCGATTCATGGATAGGAAAACTCTCCGCCGCCGTAACCGAAGGACTGGGATAAGTAGTGCGCGAGTTGACGAGAAAGCGTTAGTTGTAAACCGTGAATTGTAAATGGTGTCTAAAGAGTTGATGATTGATAATTGATAAGTTGATAGGGAAGCCCTTATCCAAGCCAACACGGGAGGGGCGACGGCCTCGGCGCCCGTGCAAAGCAAAGACAGGAGGACAGTCGCTACGCGGCTGACCATCAACACAGACCCCACAACAACCAGCAGGCTGAAGCCTGAACTACAAACACATCCTACATTCCACGTTCCACATTCCACAAAGCGAAGCTATCCCGCATCACTCTAAACTTCTGCATTTAGTTGTATAAGACCATATAAGGAATCACCACCATGTCGTCAAAAGATATCTTACAGAAAAAGGGTGTCACGCTTTTAGAGCCGGATACCATCTACATCGCCGAGGATGTCAACACCGGACATATCTCGGATGGTGCCGTAATTCACCCCGGCTGCCGCCTGAGCGGCAGCGAGCTCTCCATTGCCAAAGGTTGCGTCATCGGCAAAGAGGCTCCGGCCACTGTTATCAACTGCCAGTTGGGCACCGATGTGCATCTGGCCGGTGGCTACTTTGAGAACTCCACCTTCCTGGATGGATTCAAAGCCGGCAGCTGCGCACATGTGCGCCCGGGCTGTCTCTTTGAAGAGGGCTCCTCCATAGCACACAGCGTAGGTGTCAAACAGACCCTCTTTCTGCCATGGGTAACAGCCGGCAGCCTGATCAACTTCTGCGACGCCCTGATGGCCGGTGGTACCAGCCGCAGCAATCACTCAGAGATCGGTTCATCCTATATCCACTTCAACTTCACGCCGCACCAGGATAAAGCCACGCCATCCCTGATCGGCGATGTACCACGCGGTGTGCTGCTCAACCAGCCCGCCATCTTCCTGGGTGGACAGGGCGGCATGGTCGGCCCGGCCTCTATTCCCTTCGGCACCGTGATCCCCGCCGGACAGATCTGGCGCGGAGAACACACCAAACCGAATCAGATTGTGCTTAAAAAGAGCGTCAACCGCAACATGAACATGCCGTTTGAAGCGGAACGCTACAAGGGTATCAGCCGCATTGTTCGCAGTAACCTGCGCTATATCGGCAACCTGATCGCCCTCGACCAGTGGTACCACGTTGTACGTTCACGCTATATGATGAAAACCTCCTGCCGCGAACGCTGCTGGAACGGCGCCCGTAAAAGACTCCAGGAGATGTTCGCTGAACGTATCAAACGACTCGACGGACTGGCTAAAAACATCAATAAGTCACTGAACCTCCGCGGCGAAAACCCCTTCAAGGATGAGCACAAGGAGTTTCTCATATGCTGGGAGAAAGGCAGGGATAAACTTTTTGAGCTGATGCGCTCAGCCGACTCCCTCCCCGTTCCAGAGAAAATCGAGACAATCCTCAACGACCTTCCCGAAGAGTCCTACCTCGAAGAGGTCCAGAATCTCCCCCCCGACGCCGCTGAGGAAATCACGATGTGGCTCTACTCCTACGTCGAAGAGACAGAAGCAATACTGGGAGAGTGAGCTGTTAATCGTAAATTGTGAGTCGTAAGTTGTAAATGGTGTAAGCTCAAACTTTGTCTCGATCTTTGTCCCGAACTTAGTCTTTCTTGATTTAGGTTCTAGACAAGGTTCGAGACAAAGTCGTAACACGGGAGGGGCGACGGCCTCGGCGCCCTAAACGAAGCAATGACACGACGCAAAGACACGAAGCGCACCCCATTTTTCTGCCCCCCATTTTTCTGCCTTTACCAGCGTAGCAATGACCCATAGCAAAGACACGAAGCGCACAATATTTTTGCCCAGAAAATTTTTTGCCGAGAACAGCGTAGCAACCCACCCGCAGCAACTACTCACTAAACTCCAAACTCTAAACTCCAAACTCTTCACAAAAGAAAGCATAACATGAACACACAAAGAAGCATTGCCATCCTCCTGGCCGCAGCCGCCCTGACCATCACCACCACATCCTGCAAAAAAGAGGCCACCCCCAAAACACCTGCCAAAGCAGCGACAAAAACCGAAGCTCCCACAAAAGGCGGCCAACTCCAGATAGAATTCGAAACACTCAAAGGTAAATGGCTGCGCCCGGACGGCGGCTATGTGATAGAACTCAAAGAGCTGCTCCCCGACAACAAACTCACAGCCGCCTACTTCAACCCCGGCCCCATCAATGTCGGCGAAGCCAAAATCTACAAGGAAAACGGATTTACCAAGGTATTCGTCAAACTTCAGGACCAGAACTACCCCGGATCCACCTATACCCTGATCTACGATAAAGATAACGATCAGCTGCGCGGCATCTACTACCAGGCAACCTACCAGCAGGAGTATCAGGTCGGCTTCACCCGCATGCCGAAGCAATAAACATCCCGTTTACTCGTTGTGGGAAGTGAAATGTTGAATGTAGGATGTGGTGTGTGATCTGGTGCGCCATGTGTTTCAGCATTTCTTAGTATCCATGAACTTTGTCCCGAACTTTGTCTCAAACCTTGTCTTGCAAAAATCAGACGAAGATCGTGACAAGGTTCGAGACAAGGCTTAATCGTGCTTCGCGACCAATCACGAGATGTTTGTCTGCACGAAACCAGTATATCCACCGTTACACGGTGGATGCGCTTGCACAACAAAAAAAGCTCCGCCGGAAACCCGGTGAAGCTTTTTTCAATCTGTAGGCCGGGTGCCCTCACCCAGCGCAACTCAATCTCTTACGCGCGCCCCTTAGCCTTAAGGAACTCAAACGCGCCGGCAACCTTATCCAGCACCTTCGGATCAGCCTCGCTCTCAACAATATACCAGTCCAGAGGCCCCTTCTCAGCAACCACAAAGAGTGCATCCCAATCAACACCCTTAACTCCCTCCGGCACCTGTCCCAGAATTCCCGGACCGGGATAAACCTCTTTAGCATGCAGTGTGCGCACGCGACCCGGATATTTGTTCAGCCAGAAAACAGGATCCTCTCCAGCTGCTACAACATGTCCGACATCCATCTGCTGGCAGAGCTCAGGTGAAGCATTGTCATAAATCAGCTCCCACATGCACTTGCCGCAGCAGGAATACTTCTCTTTAAATTCATGCTGATGATTGTGATATCCCACATACATGCCGGCAGCTTTAGCAGTCTCAGCGGCAACAGAGAGATCCTCCCCGATCTTCTTGCACTCATCAGCTGTTTTCGGACGACCGATCCAGGGAACCATCAGGTATTTGTTACCGACAGCCTGGTTGAATTCGATTGTCTCCTGAATCTTATCCGGCTTGAGTGTAGCCATACCGGTATGTGTTCCGCAGGCCACCAGACCGTGATCATCGATAATCTGCTTGAGCTCTTTGGCGCTCTTACCATAATATCCGGCAAATTCAACACCGGCATAACCGATCTCTTTGATTCCCTTCAGGGTACCGAGCAGATCCTTCTTACACATCTCACGCACAGAGTAAAGCTGAACACCCACCTGAGGCTTCTTGCGCCCCGGAATCAGCATACCCGCCTGCGACAGAGCAGGAGCAGCAACCGCAGCTGTAACACCAGCCCTCAGAAAATTACGTCTTGAAAAGTTTTTCATTCTATTATTTTTCCTTTGATAAATTTATGGCCCAAAAAAGTTCATTCATTATTTCATAAATCCCGTTATGGTTCAATCACGGATAAATCGTCAGGTGGCAAATGGCGAATGGCGAATGGCAGGTGCTGAGTGTCGAGTGTCGAGTGTCGAGTGTCGGGTGTCGGGTGTCGAGTGTCGGGTGTCGGGTGTCAGGTGTCAGGTGTCAGGTGTCAGGTGTCAGGTGTCAGGTGTCAGGTGTCAGGTGTCAGGAAAGCGTAAATTGCAAATCGTATGTTGTAAATGTATTTTGTTGAATGTTGTACAGGCTTTCCTTGTCACGGCGAAAGTTAAATGCACTAAAATCGAAGAGAAAGACCGCGCAATACGTTCTTGGCTCTAAGAGCCCTACAGTGAGCTCCACTCTATATGCCGACACGCCACGTACTAAACGCCGGAGGCTGTAGCGTTGCTTCTCTGAAGCAAAACTTCGAAGCCAACACCCAAAACGCACCCAATATTTTTGCCCACAAGTTTTTCTGCCTTTCCCAGCGAAGCAATGACACGAAGCAAAACCAGCGAAGCAATCCACCCGTAGCAAACACACCGTTTATCATTCAGCGCTCAGCGTTCAGCGTTTACTCAACACTCAGATTTCATATCACGCGACATCAACGACCTCACCGCCTCCAGCGGCGGACAACCCTCATAACACAAACTGAAAACCTGATCCGTAATCGGCATCTCCACACCCTTCTCCACCCCCAGATCATGAATCACCTTGGCATTCCACACACCCTCAGCCACCATCTTCATGCTGCCGAGAATCTCCTCTATCTTCTCCCCTTTGCCCAGCCTCTCACCCACACTGTGATTCCGACTGTGAGCACTGGTACAGGTTACAATCAGATCCCCGACCCCGCTCAACCCCGCAAAGGTTTCAGGCTTCGCCCCCATCGCAACCCCGAATCGGGTCACCTCCGCCAGACCACGCGTAACCAGCGCCGCCCGGGTATTATCACCGAAACCCAGCCCATCCGAAGCACCAACCGCAATCGCAATCACATTCTTAACCGCACCTCCCAGCTCAACACCTAAAGGATCACTGGAGGTATACACACGAAACAGAGGCCCATTGAAAAGCTCCTGTGCTCTCTTGGCTGTCGCCTCACACACCGAAGCCGCCGTGATCGCCGTAGGTATACCCCGCGCCACCTCCTCTGCATGACTCGGCCCCGATAAAACCGCAATGGTATCCAGCCCCAGAATCTCCTGCGCCCTTTCACTCATGCGCTTATGGGTCTCTTCACAGATACCCTTGGTCAGGCTCACAACAAGCGCATCCCGGGGAATAATACCGACAAACTTCTGACACACCCCCGCCAGGAATTTAGAGGGAGAAGCCAGTACAAAGCCATCAGCCCCCTCAGCGGCCTCAGCCGGATCTGTCACCCACTTAATACTCTCAGGCAGTTTAATCCCCGGAAGAAAACGGACATTCTCGCCCTTCGCTGTAATCTCCGCCCGGTTCTCTTCAAATGGACACCACATCGTAATATCATGCCCGTAGGAGTTAAGCAGAGTCCCGATAGCCGTTCCCCAGCCACCATCACCAATAATTGAAATCTTCATTTTTTTATTTGTCAACCAATCACTTGTTTAATACATCACTATTGTTTTGCATAGGGCAAAGGGCAGAGGGCATAGGGAAGAAGTTTACCTTTAAACACACTCTCTTCGCTATGCTCCATGCCCTATGCTCTATGCCTTTCGTATGTAGCTCGAATATCAAGCATCAGTGTTTCGTCTTGCGGAAATCAAATCGCGACTCCGTCCCCGCTATCAGCCGCCCGATATTCGCCCGATGTTTCCAGATTCCCAATGCAGCCAGGAGCGTCAGCACCAGCGGAAACCAGATTCCCTCGCGATTCATATGAAAGGGCCAGACCACCGCAGCCAGCACAACACAGGCAGTAATAGAGGCCACAGAGACATATCGGGTTGTCAGAAAGGTCACCAGCCAGCCGAGAAAAGCGATTCCAACACATACCGGCGAAAGGCCGATCAGCATCCCTGCGCTGGTGGCAATGCCCTTACCTCCCTTAAAACCGAGAAAGCAGGTCCAGTTGTGCCCCGCAATAGCCATTGCCCCGCAGAACAAAGGCAACCCCATCCCATCAAATGCAACACCGCTAATTTTTGAAGCCAGCAACGGAATCAGCAATACCCCGCTCAACCCCTTGCCCACATCAAGCGCAAAGGTGATTATTCCCAGCTTTTTGCCAATGGACCGAAAAACGTTGGTTGCGCCGATATTACCGCTGCCCAGAGTGCGTATATCCTTGCCCTGCGACTTCGCCATCAGAAAACCGAACGGAACAGAACCCAGAAGGTAGGCAAAAACACCACCGAGAATCCAAATGCTAATCTCTTTCATGTGCTGGATTATAGCAGTTAGTTCACAAAACTGCAAAGATCTGAGGTCCCGCCTTCGCGCTTCGCGTCTACGGCGCGGCATGCAGGAGTCAGAGAATCGTAAATTGTTAGTCGTAAGCTGTAAATTGTAAATTGTATTTTGTGGGAAGTGGAACCAGCCGTCGCCCTGCGGGCTTCCTCCTTCGCTCTCCGAGCTACGGCGGACATGATGGCGGTCAAGATGTTGGATGTAGGATGTGCAAACTGCGTTCTTGGCTCTGAGAGCCAACCCTACACGGCTCCACACTAGATGCCGACAGGTCACGCCATCTTGTGCACCACAGTGCCGCTATACGGTACGACGGTGTAAGTTCAACGAGCGAAGCCGAAAGCTGTAGCGTTGCTTCTCAGAAGCAAAACTGCGAAGCAATCACCCGTAGACATATTCATTTTTCTGCCACCAATTTTTCTGTCCAAAAACAGCGAAACAATGACACGTAGCAATAATAATCTTGTTAATCTGTGGATAAAACCTGCGAAGCAAAGACAACTCATCACTCAGCACTCAGCACTCATAACTCTCCCCCGCACTCACCGCTCACCCGTCCGGAATATCCTTCCTATCCAGCCCTTTGAAAATCTTCTCTTCAAACCACTCAATATGCGCACTGTTACCCTTATCCTCAACAAGATGCCGCATTGCCAGCTTGACCGACTCCAACCCGATTGCCACCACAATACCTGTCATTATCAAGCCCACAAACCCGATTACAATAGCAAGAAACCGGGTGAGCCGCTTAACCGGGCAGAAATCTCCATACCCCACAGTTGTCGCAGTTATGAAGCTGTAGTAGAAACTGCCGACCCACCCCATCTTCCACCCCTCTATCCGATTGATAAGCCGCCCCAAAATGAATATGATCAACCCAAGAAAAAGCACAATCGGCGATGCTAACAAAAGCAACCAAAAAAATGTTCTCAGAAACCAGAATGTAAATTCCATAAGCCTTAACTCCAATCACCCAACTCGCGCATTTTAGAACTCGCGCACTTTCGCACTAATATAACACATCTTTGATGCTTGCTCACATCTTAAATTATCGTTATATTAATAGCAATTGTTCGTGCTTAAGAGTTGACTGATTAAACAGTTTACCCGGCACGGGTGTTTAAAAAATTACAGTTCATTTCTGTTTCTGTGGATCATACGAATTTCTTGATTGTTCTTTGATGTAGTCGATCGTAAGCGGATACGGGATCCGGGTTTCGGGATACGGGAATTATTTCACCACGTATCTCGCACCTCGCATCTCGCACCCGTGCTATCGCTATTAGATATATGAACGTAGATAAAACCATTTTATCCACATTTCAGAAAAAGAACCACAATAAAATAATTGGAGATGTTTATATGAAACGAAAAGGGTTCGGTATTGCCCCCGTAACACTGCGGTCAATGCCTTTCTGGTGTGTCGGCAATCCGTTGTCCGATCCATTTGGCGGTCCAGTTCTTGAGAAGCTCGACTCCCTGCAGGTTGCAGAGTTGCTTGCGGAAGCGGCCAGCAAAGGATTGATCGAGGCAACTTCATTCCATGACGATGATATCGTCCCCTGGAATCCCAAGAAGCCTAAAGACGATCTCGATCCAAAGAGCGATGTTTACAAAAAACTGCGCGCTCTCAAAAAAATCCTCACCGATGCAGGTATACAGGTCAACTCAGTCACCTGTTCGCTGCACGGCAACAAGTTTTTCCGCAACGGCGGTCTGACAAACCCCGATCCGAAGATCCGCAGAATTGCCCGGGCAAAAGTCGAGCGCACCCTGCGTATCGGTAACTTCTTCGGTGCAAAACACTACATCTACTGGGTGGCACGCGACGGATTTGAAGTTCCTGTAAGCGTTAACTGGAAGAATGTCTACGGCTGGCTGGCCGACGGACTCAACCACGTCTACGACTATATTCAGGAGCAGGGCTTCAAAAACTATGTCGGCGCAACTATTGAGCCCAAGCCCAATGAGCCGCGCGGCCATATGTTTATTCCCACATCCGGTCATGCCGTCGGTTTCATCTACGGACACCTGAAGCACCCCGAATTCTTCGGCGTAAACCCCGAGCTGTTGCAACATGAGAGCATGGCACTGCTCAACGCCGTGCATACCGTCGGTTACCTCACCAGCATGAAGAAACTCTTCTTCCTGCACTTCGGCAGCCAGATCAAGGCGCAGTTCGATAACGACTTCCCGCCGCTGATCGGCCCTGAAGGTCTCAAAGAGAGCGCTCAGATGTTCTGGGCCCTGCGCAAAGTCGGCTGGAAAGGCGTTGTCGAATATGACTGCCATATGCTGCGCGTAGATGCCGACCCCGAAGATCCGATCGGCTGCCGCCGCAAGTTTATCGAGGACTGCACACGCGGACTCTCCATCTCCCTGCTGCTGGCCGACCGCCTGATGGCTCTCGACACCAAAGGCATGCATGACGCAGGCGCCGACCTGGCCGCAACCGCACTGATGTGCAAGCTGCCGAAAAAATCCATCAACGAATGGATGATTAACCTCTAAAAATATCGCGCTTCGCGCTCGAACAACTTTACATGGCTAAAGCCATTAACTACGAACGAATATGCATTTCTGTTTGTAGTTAAGCCCTTTAGGGCTGTAATCGTTAATCAAAACAAAAAGGCGGTTGTTGAAAAACAGCCGCCTTTGTTTTATCATTGCCTACATTTCACACTGTAATTAACAAACAACCCCCAAACCGCCCACGCCTGACACCTGACGCCTGCTTGCCACGGCGTAGTTCCGCTTGCGGAACGAAGACGGGACACCTGTCGCCTGACGCCTAACATCCCTCCTAAACTCTAAACTCCAAACTCTCACAATGCTTCTCAACTACACAGATACCGGATCCGGCCAACCACTGGTAATTCTCCACGGACTTCTCGGCTCATCCCGCAACTGGCAGACCATCGCACAGAATCTCTCAGATATCTGCCGCGTTATCGCCATCGACCTGCCCAACCACGGACTTTCACCGCACGCAGCCGATGCCGACCTGAGCATGACCTGCGACAGCATTGTGGAAACCATGCGATCAGTCGGCATCGAGAAAGCCTGCATCCTCGGCCACTCCATGGGCGGAAAAATCGGCATGCAGCTCAGCGCGGACTATCCGGAGATCCTCGATGGACTCATCGTCGCTGACATGCTCCCCAAAGCCATCCCCCCGGCACACCTCTTCATCCTGCGAGCCTGTGAACAGCTGGACCTCAGCTCCTTCACCCGAAGAATCAATATCGACAAAGAGCTTGCAAACTCCATTGTTCAACCCGAGGTCCGCGCCTTCATCCTCAAAAACCTGACCCGCGATGACGCCAACCATTTCTCCTGGCAGATCAACCTCCCCAACATCATCGCAAACTACAAGATAGTCAGCGATCCCCCCAACCTGCTCATGCCCTATGATGGCAGAACCCTCTTCCTCGGCGGCGAAAACTCCCCCTATAAAATCGCATCTCAAACAACCCTCATCCACAGCTGGTTCCCCAACGCGGATATCAAAACAATCCCAAACGCCGGCCACCTCCTCCACACCGACCAACCCGCTGCATTCAGCACCCTTGTCCGTTCTTTTTTATCCACAGATTTTAAGGATTATAAGGATTAAGAATGTGTTGTCTTCGCTGTTCTTCAACCACGAAAAACACGAAAAACACGAAAAGAAGAAAGCTGTGGCAACTGCGATGCCTGACACAGGCAGAAACTGCCTAGCTCCTGAAAACAAGTTTTCCTCGCTATCCAGTTTTGCCTGTTAGCGGCTGCTCCGGAACAGCATTCTTCTCTGCGGGGAAACGATTACGATTACGGGCAGGCTTTGTAATAGTCTGCGAAAAATTACACTTTACAAAGGTAACACACCCCATCTTTCTGCCTGTCCCATTTTTCTGCCTTACACAACGTAGCAATCCACCCATAGCAAACCACCTCTGCGCTCTCTGCGCCTCCGCGAGGTATCTCCAGCGAAGCAATGACACTCATCACGAAGCATTCACTCGCCTAACTTTATGCTCGCATTTTCTCCTGTTTTTTGACACTATCCCGCGCCCTGAATAAATACAGGACAATCAATCACCCCGGATGAAAGCAGAAAAACAACGTTATATGACAGAACAGAAAACCAATAAGTGGTTCAAAATCCGTATAGAAAAACCTCGCAATTTTAAAAATGACATTTTATCAGGCCTGACCGTAGCACTGGCCTTAATCCCCGAAGCCGTTGCATTCTCATTTGTTGCACATGTAGACCCCATTATCGGGCTCTATGCCGCATTCATGATGGGGCTCATCACTGCAGTCATAGGAGGTCGCCCCGGCATGATATCCGGTGCAACCGGAGCAGTAGCCGTCATCTTTGCCCCCCTGATGATCGGACAGATCGAGCTGCATGGACAACAGGAAGCGCTCGCCTATCTCTTTGCCGCAGTCATGCTCATGGGTGTCATCCAGATGCTCTTCGGCATATTCAAACTCGGAAAATTCATCCGCCTGGTACCCCACCCCGTTAAACTGGGTTTTGCCAACGGCCTGGCCATTGTCATATTTAAATCCCAATTTGAGCAGTTCTATGTCGGTCATGGCGCTGCAAAGCACCTGCTTGACACCCCGTCACTGCTTGTCATGGCGGCAATGATACTCCTGACCATGGTCATCAGTCACTTTCTCCCCAAGCTCACCAAGGCAATCCCGGCAAACCCTTGTCGCTATTGTCTCCGTAACAGCCATAGCATTCTTCCTGGATAAGTCAGGCACCTTCCATGCCCGCACTGTACTGGACTTTGTCCAGAACGATTCCCCGGCAACCACAACCATTGCAGCATCGCTGCCAACATTCGCCATCCCGAAAATACCGCTGACGTGGGAAACAATTCGCGTAATCCTTCCGTATTCAGCACTGGCCGCAGCAGTCGGCCTGATTGAATCGCTGATGACCCTCTCGCTTGTTGATGAGATAACGGAAACACGAGGAAAGGGCAATAAGGAGTGCATTGGGCAGGGAATTGCCAATTTTATCAACGGACTCTTCGGCGGTATGGGCGGCTGCGCAATGATTGGACAGAGCATGATCAACATCCGTGGTGGTGGACGCGGCCGCACATCCGGCATCGCCGCAGCGCTTTTCCTGCTGGGATTTGTCGTTTTTGCAGCACCTCTGGTTGAAATTGTTCCACTGGCAGCACTTGTCGGTGTCATGTTCATGGTAGTCATAGGCACCTTTGAATGGTCAAGCATACGCGTTCTTCCATCCATCCCTAAATCTGACGCATTGGTAGTGGTGGTGGTCTCTGCGGTAACCGTAATCCTCGACCTGGCAACAGCCGTTCTGATCGGCTGTATCTTCTCCGCCCTTGTTTTTGCCTGGCACCAGGGCAAAATCATGCATGCAAAGATTGATGATTCCAATAAGAAGATTAAGATCTACAAATTGCAGGGAGCACTCTTCTTCGGATCATCCACATCTTTCACCCGACTCTTCGATGTCAGAAACGACCCCGATGAGGTCGTCATTGATTTTGAGAACTCACGAGTATACGATCACTCCGGGATTGAGGCCATCAACAGCATAACAGCCAATTACGCCGCACAGAACAAAAAGCTGCACCTGATTAACCTGAGCAAAGAGTGCACCGAACTTCTGAATAAAGCCGATAACATTATTGAGATCAGCGTGATAGAAGATCTCGACTGGCATATCGCAGATAACGCCCTCGCTTAGTGCAGGTGTCCCGTCTTCGTCCCACAAGCGCCGTGACAAGCGGAGGTCAAAGGTCGGAGGTCGGAGGTCGGAGGTCGGAGAATCGTAAATTGTAAGTCGTAAGTTGTGAATTGTGTTTTGTGGAATGTTGAACGTAGAATGTAGGATGTGCAAACTGCGTTCTTGGCTCTGAGAGCCAACCCTACATAGCTCCACACTATATGCCAACACGCCACGTAATAAACGCCGGACTTGTCACGCCGAAGCTCAACGAGCGAAGGCGGAAGGCTGTAGCGTTGCTTCTCAGAAGCAAAACTGCGAAGCAATGACCCGTAGACATATTCATTTTTCTGCCCCCAATTTTTCTGCCCAAACCTACGAAGCAAAGACACGAAGCAAAGACAGCGATGCAAAACCAGCGACGCAATGACAACTCGCGCATTTTCGCACTCGCGCACTCGCGCACTTCTCCCCCCCCTCCCCTCACTTCACTCCCGCCATCTCCTTCGGCGGCTTATGCCACAGTGATCTCCAATATGCCTTATCCGTCTCATACACATCAATCTCATCCTTATCCAGATCAAAATCCTCCGGCAGGACCTCCCACTTCTTCATCCAGCGGATATAATTGTCATTAGGCCGGAAACCAGGACTGTCATGCCGCAGTATCGGATTGATCTCCATCCGCCCCTTCGCCGCCCGGATTGCAGCCAGGATGGTCTTGTAATCAGGATCGTTTCTTATCACGGAAAACCAGGTTGGAGTGACCATACTCATCGGTGCACCAGCCATATCCCCCAGCATCCTTGGCAAGCGGGGCCAGCAGGATCATGGACTTCTCCGGATGCGAAAGATTATACAGATTCCAGCAGTGCTTGGGACTGTTCATACGCGGTTTCCTGACACGCCTTCCAATGTTGGCAGCAGAGTCGTGACATAGAATACAGCGGTTGTATGCGATACCACTCAATGGCGTTGCCTATCTCAACCCGCCCATTATTGATCAGCGCGCCGGCAACAGCTGTGGACGCAGAGTTGTACACCGCATAGGGTTCCTGTATAGGTTGCGCTGGCCTCGATCCACAGACGCACCTTATCGCGTTCAAGCTGGGTAAGCTTTACATCATGATGGTGATTATCAATCTTCTTCATCAACGAACTCGCACCTGTGCCGAATCCATATGGAGGGTGTTCCCGCAGTTCGTACGTATACCTTCCGAACATATCTTTCACCTGCTTGTATGCAAATAGGGAGTAGTAGCTCTGTGAAAACCACTCGGCCTTGTCTCCTGTCATATTCACGCGCCCGGATAGCTTATCCGGATTATGGCAGGAGACACAGTTGCGATCCCAGATCGGCTGGATATCTCTTGGATAGTCGAACACCTCCGGCACACCCGGGGTCCGTTCAATCTTACTGGGTGCACGTGTAAGGGCTTTGAGGGTATAACCTCGTCCTGCAAGCGCTGTCTCCGTGCGCGGTTCATGACAGCCGATGCATCCCTGTGTCTCTCCCGGCATAATCATGGTATAGCTCTGCATGCGTTTGACGGCAATGTCATTTTCGTCAAGCGCCACAAAATAGAGGGCTCTCATGGGAGGTGCTTCAAACGCAATGGAACCATCCTCTTCCACCGGGACAGTCCCCAGTACACGGCGCAGGGTGTGGGTGCCGTCCATACTGATTGAGACCCGGCAGAGAAAAGTAACTCACGGTTTAGGCAGGTCTTCCATAATAAGCAACTTCTTTATTGTCCCGCGTTTCAGCCCTTTCATCTCATGCGGACGCCCCTTGTAAATATCAGAGACAATAAAAGTGCCGGTTGTCTTCTGCAGGTCGATGCGCGAAGGAATCACCCTCTCCCTTGGGCGGGACCGCAGCACACGCGGATCATGGACCATCTTTTTACCGGTGTATAAATATCCATCTCTCCGGAACCATTCATGTTAATGAGATTCTTGTTCTCCGCCGTCAGGATGCAGTTTTCAGAGAGGGGAAATGGATCGCGGAACCCTACGCGACCCCTGTCCGTACCATGGCGTACCCTGCGGAATAACATAATGGTAACGCAGGTCGCGCGGGAGGACTTATCTGCCTGGCATTGTTAATTGCATCAGGACCTGCATTAAAGTCCAACTATCATCAGATGGCCCCGCATTCTCGCGTAATCCGGAAGGAGGCGAAAATGTGCAGATAATCTTATCTGAACCGGGAATCGGCATCGGATCGCACTTGGAGTAGTTCAGCCGCTTGCTCTCCGTCTCCTCCCGCGCACTGCCGCCGAAGGCCAGCAGCTGCGTGGTGCCATCCGGATTCATTGTCCATATGTCGTGATAGAGAGCAATGGCGGCATCCACATACTCCCAGCGATCATACACAATCTGTCCGTTGGGCATCACAGCAGGACGATCATCACGCACATTGTTGGCGGACAGACAGAGAATGCCGCTGCCATCTCCTATCATCCGGAATATCTGCGCTCCCGGTGAGTGATTACAGGGAATAAAACGCTTGCCCCTGCTGGATACAAAAATGATCCCTCCATCAGGAAGATATGATGCCCCGAAATCATCATATTTTGAACCGAAGGTAAGCTGCTTCAATCCGCTTCCATCGATATTCATCTCATAGAGGTTTGTAGTTGTGTGTTCCACCTTTACGATATGCGAAGAGGAATTTTTTACAATCATAATGAACCCTCAGATCGCGGAAATTCCCCCCTTCTTCACCTCAAAGATCACCTTAAGTTTCTTTGTCCTCAGGTTGATCTTGCATAAACGCGATCCATCCGGTGGATAGGTCCATTTATTGGGATCTTTCCGAGTCTCCCCCGAAGTTGCGGTAATAGTGACCATCACTGTATAATCCGCGTTCTATAAATACACCTCTTCAGCCCCGTCCATCAACTTCAGGGCCTCCTCTGAAAAATCCGGTCTGGGTTTCACCTTCAGATGCGCCGACCTTGGCAAAGGGCAGGCCATCTATCTTCGATGACATCAGCTTCCTGATCTGCTCCTGCGTGAGAGCCTCATCAAAAATCATCAAATCATCTATGCGTCCATCCAGGGGCGAAACCCCGTCATAGGAGCGACCTATCTGCAAGCCGCTCACACTGCCCACGGAAAACCCCTCTGTTCCGCTTTTCCAGCTCCTGAACCAGCTCTCCGTTCTTATACAGCCGCATGAGCTTCCCTTGCGGACAAACCCCCAGTGCTCCCATTTGTTCTGCGCGGGAACAGCCCCCCCGGAGGAGAATCTGATCAAAACCTCTGTGCCATACGATAACAACAGTTGCCGCCTTTTCGCTGTATGGACCAAGAAAGAAGCGTCCCTCGGAGCGACTTCCCCACGAGAGCCACATCCCCGAGCGAGGATTGCGCTACATGATGATTGACCCATACACTGACTGTATGATCAATAATCTCATAAATTGGCGAGCCGGATTATAGGCATAGGCGTCCTTGCCATCCAGTTCCAGCATCCTGACCACGCACTTTGTCCTTAACAAACTTCGCGCCGTTCTTTCAGCGTTGCAGGCAGCTTACCCGCAAGGAGTCCGCCGCCGCAGAGCCGGAGCTCTCATCAAACTTCCAGCGGTGAATTCAGATTTGCATCACCTGAATAGCCGCCATCATCACTGCAACAGCCGCCAAAGTCCCCCGGCCGATATTATTTCGTCTTTTCATATTGTTTATATTTCTTGTTCTTTCAACTAATGCGGATCAACCCGCCTCTTAAAGTAGAAGTCGGTCACTTATGTGGCCGACTAGGCAGCCGCATAGCGACTGCCTTCCTTAAACTATGACCGCGCGGAGCGCTACCTCTCATTCGACATTGGAAGTTCGATGTTCGACTTGTCCCGGCGTAGCCTTGGCGAAGACGGATGTTGGACGTTCGCGTTCTCTCCCCCACTCCCTCACTGCACCAGAATCAACGTCCCAATTCCGAGGTAGTTCTTAGCGCCATAGACCATAGCATTCTGAATCTGCTTGACCGACAGCACTCCCTCCCAGATCGCCAGGGTCATCCATCAAACCATCCAGGTTCGAGGACTCATCGTAGGAGCGGCCGATCTGGCAGGCCAGCGCCCAACGCTCATCGCAGTACCCAGTCTTTAATCACCGTTTCAACATATTCCCCGTTCAGGTAGATTCGTATCTGCCTGCCCTCACGAACAAGTGCCCAGTGCTGCCATGTATTTCTGCACGGGTGCTGTATCGGTGTCGCTGAAAACTTTATAACCATCCTCTCCGCTGCCGAAAATAATTCGTCCGCTGCCGGCAGTGTGTGGGCCGAGGAAATAACGCATCGATGGCGGCCAGGTTCCCCATGACAGCCAGATCCCGTTGAAGATCCGGTGTCGTGATGCTTGACCCACAACGCAACGGTATGATCGGTATCAACGATAAACGGCACTCCATTTGAATTGCAGAGATAGTCATTATCACCATCCAGTTCAAGAACCTTCCCGCGAGTAGCGTCATTGGCAAAAACAGCACCGTTGTACAAAGTTTGCCGACAACCTCTCCCTCGGAATCCTCTGCCACGGTTGCTCCTGCACCTTCATCAAAC
>CAXXPK010000006.1:0-21925 GCA_963678075.2 Rhodospirillaceae bacterium
CGATGCGGATGTTCTGGGTGGCGGTCGCGGTGCCGCCGATGCGGTTCAAGTTGATCGGCTTCAGGTTGCGGCTGTCGATCACGTTGTCGTTGACGTAGGTGGTGACGCCGTTCTGATCCTGGCACGCCTTCATGTAGACGTTGTCGCCGACCGTCACCAACGAGGCGGAGGTGCTGCCGTCGTGGGTCGAGAGCGGCCAGGCTTGCAGGTAGTTGCCGCCGACGTTGGTCAGATAGCCCTGATCGTCCAACTTGAACGAACCGGCGCGGGTGTAACCCCAGACATTGCCCGAACCGGGGTTCGCCGCCTCGTTGACGATGAAAAAGCCGGAGCCGGAGATGCCCAGATCGGTCGAGGAACTGGTCGCCGACAGCAGGCCCTGGATGTCGAAGTTGGCCCGGGGCTTCGGCTGCGCTCCGCCCGCCGAGTAGGTGGTGAGCGAGGTCTGCTTGGTGACCAGGGTCTGGAAATTCACGTTGGTGCCCTTGTAGCCGATGGTGTTGACGTTGGTGATGTTGTCGGCGATCGCGCTCATCGCGCTCGACTGCGCGGAAAGGCCGGACACGCCCGAGAAAAGTGCACTGTAGAGGCTCATAATTTCATCTCCTTAACGTCCTTGCACCAGCGGGCTTGATCCGTCATCGCCGGGGGATGGTTCGCGGCGTCAGCCGTCGGTCTCGGTTTCCGTTGTGGTGGTGTTCGTCGTGGTGCCGGCGGTGGCGGTATCGGCGGCGGTCGCGGTGTCGCGGACCGAGATGATGTAGCTCATGCCGAAGAGGACCGGTCCGGCGGCGATCAGTACGTCGTCGCCGTCGTTGGCGATCGCCGTGACCTTGCCGAACACCGTGGTGTAGATGTTGTCGATGGTTTTGCCGTGGGTCTCGGTCGCCTGGACCTCCAGGGTATAGGCGCCATCGTCGAGCTGCTCGCCGTACGAATTCTTGCCGTCCCAGGTCATGTGATAGGTCCCGGCGGTCTTCGAACCGGTCACCGTCTTGACCGCCGAACCTTCACTGTCCTTGATCACGATCAGGCAGTCGCTGGCGTCGGAGGGCAGGGTATAGGTGTACTTCGCGGCGCCGTCCTGCAGCGGCAGGGTGGTGGACTTCGCCTGGACTTCCTTGCCCAGATAGCTGACCGCGGTGGCCCCGATGCTGGTCTGGGACAGACCGGTCAGGGTTTCCAGGTTCTTGTTGGCGTTGATTTGCTGTTCGACGCCCGCGAACTGCACCAACTGGTTGGTGAATTCGGTGCTGTCCATCGGCGACAACGGATTCTGGTTCTTCAACTGCGCGGTCAGAAGCGTCAGGAAACTGCCCAGGTCGTTGGCGAGCGAGGTGCGCGAGGTCGTCGATTTTCTATAGTCGGCGTTGAGCGCGGCAAGGGTTGTGACGTCGGTCATGGCTCGGTTCCCTTTTCGCCCTAGACCCGGATGTCGATGCCGTCGGCGCGGGCCGATCCGGCATAGGCCGCCACCGCCGTGTCCGCCACGTCGAGATCATCGACGGGAGCGGCCAACTGGCCGTAGGGGGTCTTGTTGCGGTGGTCGTTGTTGGCGGAGCCCTGGCCGCTTTGGTCGCGCAGGCTGAAGCTTAAGGAGTCCTGCCCGGTCTTCAGCCCCGCATCCTGCAGAGCCTTTTCCAGGCCAGCCGAATCGCGTTTCAAGACATTCAGGGTTTCCGGACGGTCGGCGGTGACCATGGCACGCACCGTGCCGTCGTCGCCGACCCTGAGCTTGACCTCGATGCGGCCCAAATCGCTGGGGCGCAGGCGGATGTTGATCTTGTCCAGGCCTTCCTCGGCCCCCTTGGCGATGCTGACCTTGACCTGATCGACGATCTGTTTCGGCGGCACCGGCGTTCTCGGCAGGGTGGCGCGAGCGGTTTGGGTGGTCTCCGTCTCGTCGGCGGCCTGCGCCGTCCGTACGTTGCACGCGGCTTCGGCGGTCTGTGCCGCTTGCGGCGCGAACGAAGCCGCATTGGCGGCCTTGACCGTCACCGCCATCTCGTCGCCGGGTTCAAGCCGCGCGGCGATGTCGGCGGCCTGGATGCAGGCCAGGGGATCGGCGGCCTGCTCCGTTCTCGCCTGGGGGGAGGATGCGTCCGTGGCCTGCGTTTGGGGCTGCGGCGCGGCCTCGGGTTTCGTGGCGACGACCGACTGAACCGGAGCCGCCCCGGCCTTCGGCGCGTCGTCGGCTTCCATCGTGGGGGCGGCGGCGGTCGGGGCAGGCGTTTCCGTGGCGGAGGCCTGTCCTGCGGTGGCCGTGCCCTCGGCTTCCGGCTTGTCCCCCTTGGTCTTGACCTTGGCCTTGACCGGCTCGACCGCAGTGGTGGCCGGGGTCTCGGTGGCGGCGACGTCCGCCGCGTCGGCGGTTGCCGTTCGCGGCGCGTCGTCGGCCCCGGCGCGCGTATCGGCGCGGCGCTGAATGGTGGTCCGGCGCAGACGTGGCTTTTCGTCGCCGGTGTCGCGGGTGGCGTCGGCGCGGCGGGCGGAGGCTTCGGCGGCCAGCCTGTCGCTGTCCGCAGCGGCATCGGCATCGGCGGCAGAGTTGCTGAATAGCGAACCGAGGGCGGCGTTGACGTCGCCCGTTCCCAGGCGTCCACGCGCCGCCGACAGCGCGTCGGCGAATCCCTGTGTGGCTTGAGCACGGTTCGTCGTGCTTCCGGTGGTGGTGGTCTCAGCCGACTTCTTTGCGAGCAGCGCGTAAAGATCCATGGCTCGTCCTCTTCCGCTTGGCCAGAAAACACGATAGCGATGGTCTATCAGCAAGCTTCGGGCCAATCCGATGCATGATGATAGACGCTTAATAAGCAATGATTGTTTTTTAAGGCGTTGCCGCGTCCGATGGTGGGGGACGGGAGGGGCGGCAACTTCTGCCGCCCTGGCCGGGCGGTTTTTTCCCGCCCGGCGACCGCCGTTCAGGCGGAGATGTCGTAGAAGGGCCCCTTGTTGACGGACGCGAAGAGGCTTTCGTAATAGGATTTCCACGTCGCCATGTTCTTGAGGGTGCTTTGCAGGATTTGCAGTTCCTGCTGCTGCTTGATTTGCGCGGCGTAGGTTTTGGTCAACTGATCGCGCATCGCCTCGGAACGGTCGGTGTTCAACGCTCTCATCGCGTCGGTCGTCTTAAGGTCCGCCGCCTTCACCGACGCCGCCATCGACACCATTTTCGATTCCGCTGCGGTGATCATGATGTCCGCATGGTCGATCGCGGCCACTGCGGCGGCGCGTCCTTCCTCGGTGTCCAGGTTGCCGTAGAACCAACTTTGCATCAGGTCGAGGCCGCCAGTCTTCAGCGTGCCGGTCACCGTCTGTGGGGTGTTCTCGGAATCGACGGTCATGGTGATGGCGCCGGTTTCGGGGTCGTAGCTGTCCAGCCTTAAGCCGGTGCGGGTGGAGGCGAAACCGCCCGCCTTGGTGCTGTCGGGTTCGTTCTCGGTGTTGTAAACGGTGTATTGGGTGATCGACGAGGAACCGGGGTCGGGAACCCATTGGGTGCCGTCGTCGGATTCGATGTAATAGTCCGAGCCGATGTGGGTGCCGGCCATCGTCGTCTCGTTTCCCGCAAGATCGGTCTGGAACGAGATGGTGTTGGGTGTCCAGTCGGTGCCGACCACGTTGCCGATCGGGTTGTACGACTTGGAATAGGTGTCGGCGATGCGATTGATCTGATCGACGTACTCGTCGAACTGTTCCTTCAGCAGGTCGGGAGATTCGGACTCGGCGTAGTTGCCGACCAGGATCCGCATCTCAAGCAGGATATCCTTGACCTTCGCGGTGCCGTCCGCGCCGTTGTCCACCGCCAGCTTGGCGTTGCTGATGCTGGCCTTGACCTGTGCCCATTGATTGGCCTGGGCATCGAAGGCGGCGGATTTGTTGTCGTACTCTTCCTGGATGGCGGCGGTCTCTTTTTCCAGTTCCGTCACCTTGTGGGCGGTAATCTGTTTATAGATGACCTGTTGCCAGCTGATGCTGGCAAGACCTTTGTTGTTGAGGACTGTTGTGCTCATGACAGTGTTCCCTTTAACGCCGCACACGCCAAAACGCCGGAAATTCTTTCTGATCGTCTCTCATCATAGCACAAATTCATTGGCAATGTGTTAACGCATCCGTGCCGCGTTCTCCGGCGGTGGCCGGCGGCGTAATGGCAAGGTCAATGGCCTCGTGCGATGGGGACTTCGCATTGCTCCCGTTCCAGGTCGGCGGGGACGCCGATGTCGATAAAAAAGCCGTCATAGATTTTGCCGCGCAGAAGGCTCCGTTCGGCAAGGATTGGGAAAAGGTCGCGTTCGATCGATGACGGCGCGGACGCGAAGTTCAGTATCGCACGGTTCAGCAGATAGATTCCGGCGTTGATCGCCCCCAGAAGGCCGTCGCCGCGTTCGCGGAAGGCCGTGATTTTCGTTCCGTCGAGTTCGACCGTGCCGGCGCGATGGGTGTCGGCGACGTGGCGCAACGCCAGCCAGCCGAGTTCGCCGTCGTCCGCTTGTGCGGCGAAATTGGCAAGGTCGAAATCGAACAAGGAATCCCCATTCATAAGAAAAAAGCGTTCGTCCAGGTGTTCCGATGCGCTCAAGAGCGCGCCGCCGGTTCCCATCGGTTGTGGTTCGATGACGACGCTCAGTCGTGCCGTTCCGATGTTCCGTCCGTCGTAGGCCGCGCGCACCGTTTCGCCAAGATATCCGGCCAACAGCAGGAACTCCTGAAACGGCCATTTCACCAGGTGGTGCAACAGATGGTCGAGAAAGGGTTATCCGGCGACCGACATCAGGGGTTTTGGGCAGTGCTGCGTGAGGGGGCCGAGGCGGCTGCCGCGACCGCCGACCAGAATAACGCATTGCCGGGGGAACATGATTTGGCTCCGCTACAGAAACGGGGAGAGCATTATGCATGGATTTCCGGTTTCCGGAATTATCGTTTTCCGGGATTGATCTCAATGGGTCAGTATCACGGTTGGCGGGCATGAGCCGGGGGCGTTGGGGGTTGACACCAATCTTCGCTTCCCCAAGGCTCCCAGCCGTGAGCCGCATCCTTGACGGAAAAACCGAAATGATGAAGGACGACGTTCCGCGGGCATTCGCGGGTGCGGGGGTTGTCGTGACCGGAGGAACCGGCATGATTGGGCGCGAGGTGGTCCGCCTGTTGTGCGATGCCGGCGCGTCCCAGCCGTATTGCAGCTTGCAGGCCTCCGCCTGGACCTTTCCGACGCGTTTCATGATGCCGACCGATCCCTTGATCCCGACCAGATTGTAGACGTCGTCTATGCCCTGCGTCGCGGACAGGCAATTGGCTTCGTCGGTGAGGTCGAGACGCCGGTAGGCGACCGCATCGCCAAAGAGCATCCGGGCGCGGCTCTCGGGGTCGGCCGCCGCCACGGTGATCTCATCCCCACGTTGCAACAGGCGACGAACCAAGGGAATGCTGATGGTTCCGGTTCCCCCCGCGACAAGGATTCGGCGTTTTGATATCATCTGGTTCCCTCCGGGGTCTGGGTGCCGGCCGCCAGCCAGTTCGCCTCGGCATCGACGATGAAGGCGTGCCAGCGGGTTGGCGTGGAATCGATCCGGTCAAGAAGGGTAAGAAGTTTGCCGAACAAAAGATGCGCGTCGATCTGGTTGCGAGCGGCGTCGCGGGCGGCCAGGGCTTTCGCGCGGGGGGCATCATAGTGTCTTGCCGCCGAGACGGTGGCGGCGGTGATGGAATCCAAGGTCCAGTCGTCGAAGGTTGGGCAACTGCCGCCGATCCGCCGGAAATACGGGAGAATATTGTGGTGGGCGGGCATCACGACGACTTTTCCCAGCGCGGCGGCTGGGGTGGTAGGGCATGATGACGATGTCGGTCTCCGCGATCATGCGGAAACAGGTGGCGGGATCTTGTCCGCCTTCGACCACGTGGAAACGGGGGGTCTACATCATTTCCTCGATTTCCCGGCGCAGCCGTGTTCCGGGGGCGACGGTGGTCTCGACGTAACGCAGGTCCACGTGGGCGACGAAATGGGCGTTGGCGTCGGACGCCAGCAGGGTTTTCGCCAGGGGGGCGACGAAATCGATGCCCTTGTTCCAGGTGCCGTGTCCGAAGAAGCCGAAGACCCGTTCGCCGTTTCCCGGCGACCGGTCCGGCAGGTCCAGGTAGCGACTGGGGACCATGTTGACGTATTGTTCGCAAACGTTGACCGTTGCACCCAATGCCTCCTTGATCGCCGGGCGGCGATCGAACTCGGTGCACAGGACCAGTATTCGCCGATCGTCGAGGACGGCGAGCCTTTCCGTGAAGGTTCGCAGAATCTCCATTTGCCGGACATTGCGGGCCGGATCCTCGGTGGTTCCGAATTCTCCGGACCATAGTTGCAGCACGACCCTGGGGGAGGTCGCGGCGTAAAGGCGTTCCAGCCAGGAGGCGATGGACAGCAGATTCCCAGGCAGGAGAATCGGAAAGAAGAGAATGTCGTCGGAGGAAAAGTTCTTCGGCGACAGCCTCGCCAATTCGATGTCCAGGGCGTTGATCGCGCCGATCGCCTCGTCCTCCGGCTTGCCGTAGGGAGAGGATGCGAACAAAGGCACCGCCGGAATCGGCAGGTCGAAGCGGTCGAGGGTGATGTTGTGCATCACAATCGCATTAAGGCCGTGCCGCCGTGCTTCTTCCAGCAGGGCGGCATCGTAATTGTAGTGGTGGCCGGTTCGCGAGGCGAGCCCCTGGTCGATCACGACGAAGCGCATGACGGTCATTCCACGACGAAATAGGACACCCGCGAGGCGTGGGGGAAGCGCTTCAAACGCACGTTGCGCAGGCCGAAAGAGTCCATCAGGGCCAGGGTTTCGCCGGGCGAATCCGGGTCGTTGACTTCGTCGAAGCCGATCACGCTGCCCTTGACTGGGCGGTCCTTGATCAGGTTCAGGCACTTCAGCGTGGGTTCGTAAAGGTCGAAGTCGAAACAGGCCAGGGCGATGATGGTGTGTGGCGCGCTGTTCAGATGGTGCGGCAGGGTGGTGCAGGCATCGCCCGCCACCAGAGTTGATTTCTTGATGTGGAATAGGGGGTTAAGCTTTTCGTGAAGGTCCAGAATGGTTTCCAGTTACTGCCGGTGTCCTGGCGTCGTCGCCAAGTTTCCGGCGTACATCATGTCGGACCCGCCATCCTGCGTCACGATGTCGGGAAAGCCTTCGAAGGTGTCGAAGCCGACGATTTGGCGGTGGCGGTTGAACGGTTCGTAGATGCCGCGCAAGGCCGAGAAGAGGGCGAGATTCTGTCCCCAGCGGCAGCCGAATTCCATGACGCATCCCTGGACATCGACGATTTGGCGGTACAGGAAATCCATGAACAGAATGCGAGACAGCGCCTTTGAGTCCAAAAACAGCCCGAGATTGGAAATCAGTTGCCCCGGCGGAATGTTGTTGCCGCGTAGTTTGTTCTCAAGGGTTTTGCACAGGTCCGCTTCGGACGAGGATTCGTAGGTCTTGATGTCGGTGTTCTGCATGTCGGCCTCTGTTGCGGTGGCGTCTTCGCCGGGGTTATGGGGTTGCGGTTTCGATCTGGGCGGGGATCGGACGCAAGCCGTCAAAGGCGATGACCCAGGCCCATTACCGCAGTTGTCCTTCGAACAAAAGATATCCGTCGCCATCGGGGGCCGGACGCACCTTGACGGGTTTCAGGATATCCCCGTCGCGGCGGATTTCCTCCGCCAAATCGGTGGGAGAGGGGGTCAGACGGAGACGGTTGGCCTTGGCCCTCGTCCAGGGATGGATAGGCTTGGCCGGTAATCGAACCTTGCACCGTGATGGCGTCGGTGGGGAGATCGCGGATGTTGATGTCGAAGGCTTCGTTCTAATTCCCGCAGGTCGTCGGGCGACAACCAGACGTTGGCGGCGGCGGCAATTTCCCGCAGGTGCGCGGGGCTGCGGGTCATCGGTATGGCCAGAACCTGAGGGTCGGCGGCCAGCCAAGCCAGCATGGCTTGGGGGGCGGTCAAGCCATTGCGATCCATTGCGATGGGCGATGCGGTCCAGCTTCGCCGCGCGTTCCCCCACGGCGCGCCGCCCTTGCCCCAGCGGCGAATAGGCGATCAGGGTGATCCCTCGGCGGCGGCAAAGCGGTAATATGGCGTGTTTGGCAAAACGGGTGGTCAGGGCGTATTCCTGCTGGACCGAGCGGATCGGCAGGTCTCCGGCCAGTTGCAGCAGGCGCTCCAATTGACGCGGCGTGACGTTGCCGAAGCCGACGAGGCGGACCTTGCCGTCCTTCACCAAGCGATGCAGCGCCGACAGGGTTTCGTCCTCGGGAACGGAGGCGTTGGGCCAGTGGCTTTGGTAAAGGTCGATGACGTCCGTGCGCAATCGCCGCAGACTGTTCTCGGCGGCGAGGATCAGGTCCGTCCGTCCGGCGTGGCCGGGGGCGAACTTCGTGGCAATGAACGCCTGTGTCCGGCATCCGGCGAGAGCCTGTCCCAGGAGCTCTTCGCCATGACCGTCGCCATAGCCTTCCGCCGTGTCGAAAAAGCCGAGGCCGAGGTCAAGGGCAAGTCGCAGCAGCGCGATGCTCGCCGTGTCGTCGCCGTCCTCGCGCGTGAAGCGTCCGCCGTGTCCGAAGGTGCCGGTTCCGAGGCGGGGAATCGCCGGACCCGTCAGGCCGAGGGTTTTCATGGCGAGGTGCCGACGGCACGGCGCAGGGCCGCGACGATGCCGTCGTGGTCGAGGCCGTATGTCCGGTGCGCCCAGGCGCGGGTGGCGGCTCCCGGCAGGTAGAGATCGGGAAGCGACAAGGTCTCGACGGCGACGGGCAGATGGTGCCGTGCCACCATTTCGCAAACCAGGGACCCCAGCCCGCCGGTACGATTGTGTTCATCAACCGTGAGGATGGCGCGCGCACCCGCCAGGGCGCGCGACAGGGCCTCTTCGTCCACCGGTTTCAGGCGGTAAAGGTCGATCAGGCGGGTGGACACCCCGGTTTCCTCGATCGCGTCGAGAACCCGATGTACGATGATTCCGGTCGCCAGAACGGCAATTTTGCCATCCCGTCGCAGGAAACGAAAGCCCTGGGTGTCGGTGGAAAACGGTGGGGTAGGAGTGGTTTCGCGGTCCAGGCGGATGTAGGCGGGGCCGCTGCCCTCATAGGCCATGCGCACGCAAGCGGCGGCGCTTGGTCGGTCGGCCGGGTTGTAAATCGTAATGCCGGGCAGGGCACGCAACAGCGCCACGTCCTCCACCGCTTGATGGGTGGGGCCATCCGGGCCATAAGCCAGTCCCGGCCCGAAGCCGATCAAGGTGACGTTGGCGTTCTGCACGCATAGATCCAGTTTGATCTGTTCCGGGCCGCGACACACGACGTGGCTGGCGATGGCGAAGGCGAAGACACGCATTCCGGAAAGGGCCAGTCCCGAGGACACGGAAACCAGATTCTGTTCGGCGATGCCCAGGTTGATGGCACGGTCGGGGAATTCCGCGCACAGGGCATCGAATCCCCTGGCCCCTATATCGTTGCTCAACACCACGATATGCGGGTCGCTGCGTGCGATATCGAGAATGGCGTCGAACAGGGAGTCGCGAAAGTCCATCTCAATGCCCGCCAAGTTGCCGCCACGCCGCCGCGATCAGATCGCCTTGCGGCAGCTGGTGATGCCAGAGTTCCGAGTTTTCCATGAAGTTGACGCCCTTGCCCTTGATTGTGTGGGCGATCACCGCCAGGGGGCGTGGCGGACGCGGGGTCAGCAGCCGGATCAATCCGGCGATGTCGTGTCCGTCGGTTTCCGCGACGTCCCAGCCGAAACTGCGCCAGCGATCCGCCAGTGGTTCCAGGGCATTGATCTTCTCGGTGAAGCCGGTGGCCGACAGACCGTTGCGATCGACGATGGCGGTCAATCCGCCAAGATCGGGGTGACCGGGAAGCATCGCGCCGTCCGCCGCGAAGCGTTCCAGTTCCGCCTCGGGGAAGAAACCCAGATCGGCAAGGACCGCGCAGAGGGTCAGGCAACCGTGTCCCTTGCTCAGGACGAAGCGGTTGCGCTCCGGCCAGCGCGGGTGATGCGGGTCCAGGCGCAAAACGCCGCCGTGGAAAAGGGCGACGGCGATTTCGACCCAGGAAAAGGCTGGCGGTACGTGACCCTTTTGGGCGTTCAAGGCGGTCCGCAGGATCGTGCGGCGCAGACGGCTGGCCGTGTCGGCGAGGGCGCTCGGGCCAGGCATCGGCGACATCCTGGTGAGAGGGAAAGGCAAGATGGCCGCGCCAGGAGGCAAGGGTCAGCAAGCCAAGGGCGGCGAGTTGCTCGAACTCTCCGGAAAGGGCGAGGCGCCGCAATTCGTCCGCCGTCATCCGCACCGTTTAGATTCCGGTCTCGGGACATGCGCCGGGGATGGGGCGAAGGCCGCGCGCCAGAAACAGCGTCTGACTGCCGGAGTCCCGGTTCAGGGCCAGTTTGCCCCGGCCCAGAGGGGTCATTTCGGCGGCCGTCCAGCCGGTTTCCTCCATCAGTTCGTGGCGCGCCGCATTCTCGGCGGTTTCGCCGGGGTCGATCTGCCCTGCGGGAAATTCCAGCGACATCCGTGCCCGTGTCGGACGGTATTGCCGCACCATCAGGTAGCCGCCGTCGTCGGTCAGGGGCAGTATAATGACGCCGCCGCCCCCCGCCATGACGTAATAGGGCGGACCACCCGTCGCGACGGGCAGGGCATCGATGGAAAACCAGGGCGTTTCGAAGACGCGGGACACCTCAGACCTCCCCGTTGTCCAGAAGCACCGATCCCGTGCTTTCGAAGCGGAATGGAACGAGAAGAATGGGCGCGAGCGCGGCCCGGACCTCGGCTTGGCGGTCGGGTGGGACGTAGAATATCATGAAGCCGGCGCCGCCGCCGCCGAGAAGCTTGCCCCCAGGGTTCCGTGCTGCATCGCGCGGCTGTAGATATTGTCGATGGCGCTGGTGGATATGCCCTCGGACAGGCTGCGCTTGAGCCGCCAAGTCCGGTCCAGCATGCGACCGAAATCGTCCAGATTGGCGGTGCCTCGCAACAGGGCGGTTGCTTCATGCACCATCGCATGCATTTCGCGCAGGGAATCGGCGCGGCGTTCCAGGCTGGCGATCATCTTGCTGGTGATGGCACCCGACAGGCGGCTGGTGCCGGCGTAGAGCATCATCAGGCTGTTCTGCAACGCCTTCAGCCGCTTGGGGTCGGCCGCCACCGGCTCCACCGTGATCTTGCCGGAGGTGGCGAAGCGGATCGTGTTGAAGTCGCCGACCGCGACGGCGACCTGATCCTGAGACCCGACCGAGTCCTTCAGCCGGTTCTGTTCCAGGTCAAGGGCCTTCTGGTACAGCGTTTCCTGACTGGAGACATCCCCCTTGATCGCGGTCAGAACATTGATAAGGTCGACGGCGAAGGCCGAACTGGTCCCCATGCCGGTGCGCGCGGGCAGGTCGCCCTGGTGGTGAATCTCGACGTCCTGGCGGTCGGAGAAGTCCAACATCCTTAGGCTCAGGACTCATTAAGGTTCGATCCAGAAGAGGAGGAGTACCGCGATGATGACGGCGGCAAAGAAGATATCCGCACATCGGTCATATCGGGTGTGGATACGCCGCCAATCCTTGAGGCGAGCGAAGAGGTTCTCGATCCTATGACGCTGGCGATAGAGGGTTTTGTCGTAAGCGTACTGGGTTTTGCGATGACGCATTGGCGGGATGCATGTAGCGATCCCTCGCTGTGTCAAAGCCTCTCGAAGGGGATCACCGTCATAGCCCTTGTCGGCGATCAGGACGTTGGCCTTGGGAAATAGGTCGAGCAACAGCATCGCGCCTTTGTAATCGCTCATTTGCCCCTCGCTGAGCAGCAGGATGAGGGGCCTTCCTTGTCCGTCGCAAACCGCATGAAGCTTGGAGTTCAGCCCGCCTTTTGTGCGTCCGATACATCGGGGAAGAGCCCCTTTTTATGGAGGCTCGCGGCGGTCCGATGAGCTTTCAGGTGGGTTGCATCGATCATCAACCGGTCTGGAGGGCCAGCCTCTCCCGTCAAGGCCGCGAAGATCCGGCTGAACACCCCAAGTCGGCTCCAGCGAACGAAACGATTATAGAGGGTTTTGTGGGGGCCATAGACGGGTGGTGCATCTCGCCACCGTAAGCCGTTGCGGATCACATGAACGATGCCGCTGATCACTCGCCGATCATCAACCCGCGGCACGCCATGCGATAGCGGGAAATGCGGCTCGATCTTCGCCAACTGCCTCTCTGACAACCAAAACAGATCACTCATGGATGGGGTCCTCCCTCCCATGAGTGAATCAGCCGCCGATCTGCCTGACAATAATTTAATGGGGCCTGAGCCTAAGGCCTCGCGCACGGCCGGGTGCAGAATCTCGGCGATGCTGCTGATGGTCTCGATGTGGCTCCAGACGATGCGGTGCGTGGTCGGGAAGAAGGGCGGCAGATAGCGCGCCGTGATGTAGCAGTATTTGTCGATGGCCGTGGACAGGACAGCACCGCCTTCGCGAAGATACCACGCCGGATAATCGGTGCCGCCACCGAAAAAGGATATCCGAAAGGGGGTGCGGAAAATGAACAGGCTCATTTGCGGCCCATGATTCGGTTGCGGTGCCAGTCGAGAAGGTCGGAGAAAGTCTGTTCCGGCGCGATCGCGGGATACCAGTTGGTGCGCGCGCAAAATTTCGAGGTGTCGGGAATTTGTAGGGTGACGTCGGACGGACGCAGACGCTTGGGATCGACCGCGTGTTCGATCGGTACCCTCGCCATGCGTTTGTAGTGATTCAGAATGTCGCCGACTGTTATCGTGATGTCGCCGCCGATGTTGTAGACCTCTCCCGGTTCGCATTTCTCCAGCAGCAGCCAGCACGCCCGTACCGCGTCGCGCACGTCGGCAATGGTGCGCACGCTGTCCAGGTTGCCGACCAGAACCGGGTTGGGACGCATCCCCGCCTCGATCTCCGCCACCTGTTTGGCAAAGGTGCTTTCGGCAAACACATCGCCACGGCGGGGTCCGGTATGGGTGAACATTCGGGTGCGGATGGTCTTGATGCCGTAGGAGAGGAAATACTGCAAGGTGACCATGTCCTCGCCGACCTTGGAGACGGCATAGGGGCTGGCCGGGCGGAAGGGATTGGTTTCGCGAATCGGTACTTCGTCGGGGCGGACTTGGCCGTAAACCTCGGAAGACTAGCAGATATGCACCAGCGGATCAATGCCGGTCAGGCGGATGGCGTCCAGAAGATTGGTGGTGCCGATCACGTTGGTGTGCAGGGTATCGGCGGCGGCATCAAAGCTGACGGTGACGTAGGACTGGGCCGCAAGATGAAAAATCCGGTCGGGACGGACCCGGTTCAGCACCGTGACAAGGGAGTGCAGATCCCGCAACTCGCCATTGTGCAGGGTGATGCGGTCGATGATGCCCGCGATGTTGTCCAGCGGGCTGCGCCAACGCACCATGCCGTGGACTTCCGCCTTGGGGTACTCGGCAAGAATGTATTCGGCCAAGTGGCTGCCGACCATTCCGGTGATGCCTGTGATCAGGACGTGCATCGAAAGCCTCGCTTCAGAAGGGACCCTTGAATTTCTTGTAGACGTCGGCCATCGAGGTTTCCGTCGGCATGGCGATGCCGTGTTCTGCTGTTCCGTTGACCAGACGGGCCACGCAGTCGCACAGATCGCGCAGATTGGGGTAAAAACGTCCTCGAGAGCCTTGGCGGTGGGGCATGGCGACGCAGCCATGCCCAGGTAGGCGACTTGGGGCTACCAGGGTGGCATGGGCGCGTTCGCAGACGATGCGGCAGACCTCGCCGGCGACGCCGTAGGGGAGCCAACTGGTGTCTGCGATGATCAGGCGTCCGGTGCGCCGGACGCTGTCGATCACCATCTCCCAGTTGGGCGCGGAAAGATTGTGGAGATCGATGATATCGCAGGAGATCCCGGATTTGGCCAAATGGTCGGCGGCGCGACGCGCTTCCAACACCATGATCGAGGTGGCGACGATGGTGACGTCGCTGCCTTCGCGCAGCCGCCGCGACCCCAGCGGATCGGCGGTTGGCGGATCGGGGTGAAAGGCGACGTCGTAAAGCAGGCGGTGTTCGAAGGAGATCACTGGGCAGCCCAGGCGGGCAGCGGCAGGATAGGAGTCAAGAATCGCCGAGGGACTCGACGGCATCAAGACGACCAAGCCGGGAATGTGCGCAAACAGGGATTACAGACTTTGCGAGTGCTGTGCCCCTTGTCCCCAATTGCGTCCGACGACGGCGCGGATCATCATCGGCACGCGGAAACGACCGCCGAACATATAGTGGTATTTGGCGGCGAGGTTGATGATCTGATTGGTCGCCAACAGCATAAAATCGGCGCGGATGTGGGTGGTGATCGGATACAGCCCGCCCAACGCCGCCCCGATCGCGACGCCGCAGGTCGCATCCTCGGCCAGGGGCGTGTCGAAGACCCGGTCTTTGTCGAATGCTTGCGGTAGCCCCAGTGTGGTGCCGAAGATGCCCTTAAAGTCGTCGACTCCTTGGCCAAGGATGATCGCGTCGGGGTTGTCGCGCAGGATGCCCCGCATACTGGCGTGCAGCGCTTCGCGGTAGGTGATCGGTTGGTCGGGGGTGTGCGGGGCGGTCATCACAGCACGTCCGTCAAAAGTTCGTCGGGTCCGGGAAGGGGGGGGCGGTTTCGGCGTCCGCGACCGCGACGTCGATCTCCGCCGTAATTCCGGGGGCGAACTCGGCGACAAGAGCTGCGTCCAGAAGCAGGGGATCGCGATCTTGCCACCACGTCAGCTCGTCGCGGCGGCGATTCCGTAGTTGGAGGCCCAGGCGCAAAGGTCATAGCTTTGCCGTGCCGCACGCCTCGAATGCACGGTGAGGTCGTTGTTCTCGCAAAAGAACAGGACGGGTACCTGACGGATCGCCGCGAAGTTCAGGGATTCGTGCGCGACACCTTCTTTGGTGGCGCCGTCGCCGAAGGCGGCGACCACGACCTGGCCGGTGCCGCAGTGCTTGGCGGCGATGGTGGCTCCGACCGCATGCGGCAGGTTTCTGGCGACAACCGCGGTCGATCCCATGAAGCCGACTTCCGGCGCGGCCAGATGCATGGAGACGGCCTTGCCTTTGCAGCCGCCGCCGAGACGGCCATAGAGTTCGCGGAACATGGCGCGCAGATCGCCGCCCTTCGCCAGATAAAAGGCGTGGCTGCGATAGGTGCCGAAAACCAGATCGTCGCGGCGCAAGGCATCGCACAAGGCCACGGCCACGCATTCCTGCCCGATGGACAGATGCACCGGACTTTGAATTCGGTCGGATGGGTAAAGAGCGATGATCCGCTCCTCCACCATCCGTATTTTCAGGGCCATACGAAACAGGCGGCGGTAGTCGTTGCTGTCCATGCGTTTCCACATCTTTCTTGATGTCGCCGCAGACGAGCGGTCGCGAAGCACGGGATTCTTCCACTCGGGAAAGGCTAAGGCGCTCCCGGTAAAGATTATCTTAACCTAGGCGGGGCCTTGTCTAGGGCGTTTATCGCATCGCGCAATCCTCGCCATGCGGCGGCGTGATCGCCATGCGTCATCAGCGCGGTGCCGAACAGGTTCTGGGCCGCCGTCGGCTCGCCGCAGGCCAGGGCAATCCTTCCCAACAGGGCCAGTGCGTCCGGATCTCCGGGAAGAGAATCAAGGTGCAGGGTCAGCAGGTCCTTCGCCTTTTCCAAGGCGCCCAGATCGACCCACTTGGCGATGGTTTCCAGGCGCCGCTGGTCCACGGGCGTACGTCGCGCCGACCAATAGAGGCGGGCGGCGTTACCGATGAGCCCCGGATAGGGGCGCCGGAATTGGGCGCGGAAGCTGTCCATGATGCGCTCGTCGATAAAGATGCGGTCTGGAAAACGGTATTCCCTCAGCGCCAGGGAAAGATCCACCTTTAGGTGGTCGGCGGTTCCGCAGTGTTCGCCGGAACCGTCCAGTCCGATGTTGTCGATCAGGGAAAACCGTGGACACAAGGAAACCGCGTGGTGCGAAAACAGGCTGAAGGACATCTGAATGCCCCAGGTTCCCAGCCCGCGTTCCATTTGGTGGAACAGCATCTGCGTCATGTCGTCGCCGCCGCGATTGAGGGCGAGTTGAAGACTCAGGTCGTCCTTGAAGGTGGCGTAGTCACTGACCGCGAAATCCATCTTGCGCCAGCGGTCGGACCAAGTTCCCCAGCCCCAGGCGGAATTGCGCGGGTTGAAATAGGCGTCGAAGGCATAGTCCGCCGGAAAGAGCAGGGTCCGCGCCCCCGGAGAATAGCCGCTGATGGTGAAGACGGAAGGAGCCTTGGCGTAACGGTCGAGCGCCTGCATCATGTAGTCGAGGAAATGCGGTGATGCCACAAGGTCGTCTTCAAGGACCACGACGCGGCCGAAGCGTTCGACGACGGCGCCGGTGCCTTCGACGATTGAGCGCGCCAGACCCAGGTTCTCCTCGCGTTCGATGATTTCAACGGAGGAGAAGGACGTCTGATTGTCCAGCAGGGTGTGTACCATACGCCGGGTTTCGGCAACCTGCGCGGCGCTGCCGGCGCGCGGGCCGTCGCAGAAGACGATCAGGCGGGCCTCGTTGGCGCGGCGATTGCTCAACAGGGCTTCCAGGGTTGCGCGGGTATGTTCGGGGCGACCGTAAATGAAAAGGACGACGGGGGTCATGGGGATGGTCCTTCCGGGGGAAAAAGGGCGGCGAGTTCGTCCTCCCAGCGTTGCGATTGCGCTTCCATGGAAAAGTGTTCCGATACCAGGCGGCGTCCGGCGCGTCCCAGGGCGCGGCGGCGCGGACCATCGTCGTGCAGTTCCCGGACTGTGGTGAGCAGGGTCTCGGGGGAGAAGTCTTCGATCGTTATTGCGTTGACGCCGTTCCGGGCGATATCGACAATGCCGCCCGCGGCGAAGGCGACGACCGGAATTGCGCAGGCGGAGGCCTCCAGAGCGGTTTGTCCGAAGGTTTCGGCCAGGGAAAACATGACGTAGAGGTCGGATGCCGAAAAAATCACGGGCATCCATTCGGTGCGGACATTGGTGTGATGAGTGATCCGGTCATGCTCGGAAAGGTCTTCCCATCCGCCGGTCAGGTTGCCGATCAGCAGGATGTGCGCGTCCGGCAACCGTTGCATCAGGCCATCGATCACCGTGCGCAGCAGTCCGCACCCCTTGGGGCCGTATCCGAAGAATTGCGCGCAGATCAGAACGACGAACCGGTCCGGCGGCAGATCGAGTAAATGGCGGGAATATTCCCGGTTGTGCGGCGTGAACGCAATATCGTCGAGGCCGAGATGCAGACAGTGAATGTGCGGGTGTTTGGGAAATCGCCGCCGAACCTTGTCCGTAGTCCAAGTGCTGTTGGTGAGGATCGGAATAGGATCGGGTCCGGTGAAGGCATCCTGACGCTGTTGCCATTGCTCGGAGAGCAGGTGCGGCAGTTGGACCGGGTATTCCCAGGGGGAAGGACAGGTCTCGTCGCACATCGTCAGATATTTCACGCAGGCCAGGGGGTGTGCGCAGCGGCCGGTCAGGAAGAACAGGTCGTGCGTGTAGGCGGCGACGCGCACGCCAAGCTTGCGGGTTTCCAAGAGCCAGCGGACCGGCCAGTTGGCTCCGTGCAGATTGGAGAAAATCACAAGGTCCGGCGCGATTTCGGAAATCGCCGTGGCCAGTTGGTCGAAGGCGCGATCCTGTAGCCAGTCGAGCTTGGGCGGTTCGGCCAGGGAGAGGACGGGGGAGAGCGGAAAAAGGCCAAGAAAGTTCCCCGGCAGGTCGCGAAAGCTTTGCAAGGCGCCATCGGCGTGCTGCGGCGAGGCGGCGTTGGAATAGGCAAGGCCGACACTGTGTCCGGCATTCAGCAGCGATTGCATTTGGCGCATCGTGGCGATGCCGGCACCGGCTCCGACTCCGCGATCGTTGACGAACAGGATGGCGCGTCGCGGGTGTGGGGACGATGAAGGGGGGCCGTGCTCTTCTGTCATGGAGGTACCCTTTCGCTTCCGGAAGATACGGGCGTCCATCGCCGCCGCCGGATTCATGATGCGCCCTGTTCTCGTGTCGTTTCCGTTCCGTTTCCGTGTTGGGTGCGATAGGTCAGGCGCTGCGCATGGACAGGATTTCCCTGGCCTGGTCGATGGCCCTGTCGATATCCTCCAGATTGAAGTGCACCAGCGCGTCCAAGGTTCCCTGTCCTGGACGCGCGGGCTCGCCGAAGACCATGATGGTCGGTAGCCCGGAGCCGAAAATCTGGGGAATCGTTTCCCGGCGCAACAGTTCCGGTGGGGTTCTGCGCACATAATCCCACGAGGCCAGCATCACGATCACCGTCCCCGGCTGGCAGATGTGGGTGCTTCCTTGGCCGCCGCCGAACGGAATGACGACGATTTTCGCTTGCGTCAGCAGATCCATTTGTTCGGAAAACGGCAAGGTCTCGATATCGAGCGTCTGAAAGTCGCGTCGCGTCAGATGCTCGGAGACCTCGGTTTCGTTGGAGACCCGGCGGCGCTCCCCCAGGAGGCGGCGGGACAGATATAGACAACGCGGCGTGTTCCGGTTTTCCGGTTTCCACTTGCCGAACTTTCCCCGGACATGGGCGCATGCCGAGTTTCTTGGCATGGTGGTGGGATAGAGAATGCGTTCGCCCTGGACCAGCGTCAGACGACCGGGGGCTACCGGTATTTGGCCGCAGTCGTCGGCTTCGACGTCGAACATCGCCAGGGTCTTTTTCTGGACCGACGACAAGGGCCCGAACACCAGGGGAAGAGAATCCCGCTCGGGATGATGCTCCCAGAACCACAGCCGAGGGATGAAATCGCCCAGCCAATGCCCCCAGTTGCTGCGGCTGCCGATGAAAAAGGCGGGAGAGGAGGGTGTGTGGGTGGCGGCGGTGGAGAAATCGACCATCAGCGTGGACCGGTCGTCGGTCAGTCCGGCAAATGGCAGGCAACGGTCGAACCAGGGCAACCAGAACGTATCCTCGACCATCGTCTCGCCACGGGGAGAGAACATGTAAAAGGTCTCGTCAATGGTTCCACCGGGAAGTGGAAATCCGTGCCCCGCGATCACCGAATTCCGCGCGTCGATCACGATCTTCTGGGTAAGTTCTTGCATCACGAAGCGGACGGCTTCGTGACACCAGGCGGGGGCAATTCTTCGTCAAGGTACAGGTCGGTGAGGTCCGCCTTTGGGAGGTCGTGGACCTGTATCGGGAACCCGTTGGCGGTTGCCCAGGCTTCGGGCAAAAGAACCGGACACGCGGTCGGCATGGATGTCATGGGTCGCCTCGCGAAGGGACGCGGGTGGTGTCGTTGCCGCCTTATTTCAAGCCCAGCACGAAATCGACCACGGCCGCGGCCTTGTCGGTGCCTTCGCCCTCGGCGTCCATGTTGGATGTCAGCCAGGCCTTGGCCTCGTCGGCGTCCACCGGGTACTTCTTCACCATGGCGGCGATGATCGATTGCAGTCCCAGCACGTTGGCGGCGACATCGTCCAGGGCTTGAAGGAAGGTCTCGGTATTGGTTTGGGTCTCGCTGTAAAAGCAGTTGACGTCGCTGGACACGGTTTGCAGCAGTCCCTGAACCCGGTCAATCAGTCCTTCACTCATGGCTCCAACCCCTGGTAAAAACATATGGCCATGCCACCATAGCGGAACCGTCCGGGACTGTCATGGATCAATTCCCGGTGCGGCCGGGTTTTGGCGCAGGGCCAGGGGGGATCGTGCATGGTCAGGAAATTCGGGATCGGTTGGCAGGTCGGCGGCACCACCGGCTGGGGGGTCTATGGCCTTGCCCTGGCGCTTCGCGGCGCGCGGCGCGGCCTGTTGCCGATCCCGGTTTACGTGTCGCCGAAGTTCGTCCCCGATCCACTGGAGGCGCGTGTGCTGGCGCCGTTGCAGAACCATTGGTTCATCGAACAGGAATTGTTCGCCCTGGGTGGGGAGGCGCGGGCCAACTATCCGTTTCTGATGGGGTTGGGCAACGATTTGGCCCCGGCGGACGTGATCGACCATATCCGGGGCGCGGACGAAATCGGCGTCGGCTTCTTCGAGCATCGCGCCATCGCGCCCGCCGACGTCGCCCGCGCCCGCGACCGCTTTTCCGGCATGGTCGCCGGGTCGTCGTGGAACGCACGGGTCCTGCGCGACCTGGGATTCCCCAAGGTCGTCTTTTGTCCGCAGGGGATCGACCCGACGCGGTTCCATCCGGCGCCGAGAAGCGGGGCTCTGGCCGACCGCTTCGTGGTCTTTTCCGGCGGCAAGCTGGAATTCCGCAAGGGCCAGGATATCGCGATCGAGGCCTTTCGCCGCTTCCATGCCCGCCACCCCGAGGCACTCTTGATGTGCGCCTGGCACAACCATTGGGAACAGTCGGTGGATAGCCTGCGATTGTTGCCGCATGGCCTGGGGCGGCCGATCCGTGACGGCGGCGCCCCCTGGAAGATGACCGAGTGGCTGACCGGCCTGGGTCTGCCCGCCGATGCCGTTCTCGACCTGGGCGAGGTGGCGCACGCCGACATGCCCCGTCTGCTGCGAGAGTGCGACGTCGGCGTGTTCCCCAACCGTTGCGAGGGCGGCACCAATCTGGTGGCCATGGAATGCATGGCCTGCGGCACCCCCGCCGTTCTGTCGCGCAACACCGGGCACCTCGACCTGCTGACGCGCCCCGGCGCGGCGTTGGCGCTGGAGACTCAGGGCGCGGTCAAGGGGGGCGCGACCGATGCCCGCGACCTTTTTCTCGATTGGGGGGAAAGCGACCCCGACGAGATCGTCGAACGCCTGGAATGGGTTCACGCCAACCGGGCCGAGGCCGCGAAGATCGGCGCGGCGGGGGCCGACTTCCTGCGCGAATGGGCGTGGCCGGATAAGATCGACGCGCTGTTCGTCGCGCTGGGCTGGGGATAGGCCGGGGTAACCTTTATTCCACCGGTTGGAATTCCGGCATCGCGGCGCGCTCGTCCTCGGAAAGGGTCGGGTCGCGCAGGGCGCGAAAGGCCAGATCCTCATAGGCGGCCGTTTCCTCCGGGGAGAGTCGCGCCGACGACAGATAGCGCATCAGGTGGTGGTTGAAGGCCAGGGTCTTGTCGCTCCACCGGATGTCGTGGCGGACGTGCAGGGCGACCGGCGCGGTGATCGCGGCCAGCCGCCAACCGGCGGCGTGGGCGGCCAAGGGCAGCCAGAAATCCAAATTCGGCATGCCGATGCAAAAGGGCCGCTCGTCCAGCAGAGTCGCCAATTCGGGGTCGAAGAAGAAGGCGTCGAAACCGCGCACCGGGCTGGGGTTGCCCAAGCTCGTCAGGCCATCCACATCGGTCCGCGTCACCGCGATCAGGGTCCGGGTCAGCGGCGGGGCGAGGCGGCGGGGCAGGTCGGTGCCGCCGCGAAAGGCGATGTCGGTGTTGACAATGCCGAACAGGTCGGCGGCCTCACGGGAAAGGTTGGCGACGATATCGCCGATCAGCGGCAGCGGTTTTGCCGTGGCGGTGCGTCGGGGTTCGTGGAAAGTCACGCGCGAGGACAGGCATTCGGCCTCCGCCGCGATATTATAGGAGATCACCGTGAATCCCTGATCCAGCCAACTGGCGACCACGGCGTCTTGAACCTCGGCATCTGCGGCGGGGTGAAGGCTGGTGCCCAGCACGGCGCGGGTCATGGTCCGGTTCCTTCCTTCAACGCGGCGACGACCGCCGCGACCGGCGCGGTCCAGTCGCCCAGGGCGGTTTGGCGGAACAACCGGGCGGAATCGTACCATGGCGTGGTCGCGCCGCCGCCTCCCCAGCGCCAGTCGGGTTCCGCCGCCAACAGAATCCAGGTCGGCACCCCCAGGGTACCGCCCAAGTGGGCGACGGCGGTATCCACCGTGATCAGCTGGTCGAGGGCGGCGACACGGCGCGCCGTGTCCAGAAAATCGGCGGGAGAATCAAGAACGCGCAAGCTCGGTAACGCCGTGGCTTGCG
>CAXXPK010000007.1:0-459125 GCA_963678075.2 Rhodospirillaceae bacterium
ATCACGGTCGCGGACGGCCCGACTCCAGGGGAACACGTCGCCATCGCTGGCCTGCACACCCTGCAAGAAGACATGCCGGTGCGTCCGATGCTCCCCGGCAAGAAAGGACTCGACGGATGACCCTCATCGGATACGCCCTCCGCCACCGGACCGTCATGCTGCTTCTCATCGTCCTGATCGCGGTCCGCGGTGGGCTTGCCTATGGCAAGCTCGGCCGCCTCGAGGACCCGGAATTCACCATCAAAGAAGCCGTCATCACCACCCGCTACCCCGGCGCCACGGCGGAACAGGTGGAAAAGGAAATCACCGAACCCATCGAGACCTCGGTGCAGGCCCTCAAGCAGTTGAAGGAGGCCCGGTCCATCTCCCGCGCGGGACTGTCCATCCTTGGCGCGCCCTGAAGGACGTCGCTGTGGATCTGCGCCGCGAACTGCTGCGCTGTCGCGACGTCGGACGCATCGATCTTTGGGGGCTACCGACCGAAGTGATCTACGTTGAGATCGACCGCGCCAAACTGGTGCGGCTGGGCCTTCCCCCCCCACCGCGATTTTCCAAGCCATAGAACGGCAGAACGCCATCGTCGAGACCGGACGAATCGCCGCCGGTTCCGAGGACCTTCGCCTTCGCGTGAGCGGTGACTTTGCCAACATCGACGACATCGCCGAGCTGCTTCTGTCCGGTGACGCGGGAAGCGGCATGACCCGCATCAGGGACATCGCGCGCGTTATTCGCGCCCCTCTTGAACCCGTCGGCGAAATCATGCGCTGGAATGGCGCGCCCGCCGTCGGCATCGGCATCTCCACGGTGGAGGACGGCAACGTCATCGCGATGGGTGACGCGGTCACCGCGCGCCTGGAGACGCTGCGTTCGCGCATCCCCGTCGGCATGGATATCCACGCCATCACCCACCAGGGCGAAACCGTCAAGACCGCGATCGGGGGCTTCATGTTCAATCTGATCTCGGCGGTGGCAATCGTGATGCTGGTGCTGATCCTGTTCATGGGGCGGCACGAAGGACTGATTATCGGCGCGGTCCTGCTTCTGACCGTCCTGGCCACCTTCATCGGCATGCGGATCCTGGACATCACGCTCCAACGAATCTCGCTTGGCGCCCTCATCATCGCCCTCGGCATGCTGGTGGACAACGCCATCGTGGTAACCGAGGGCATCACCATCAAGGCGCGGCGGGGAATGGACCGGATCGGCGCGGCGGAAGAAACCGTGCGCGAGACCCAATGGCTACTGCTGGCCGCGACCGGCATCGCGGTTTTGGCCTTCGCGGCGATCACTCTTTCCAAGGACATGACCGGAGAGTGGCTGAAAAGCCTGTTCCAGGTAATTTTCCTGTCCCTCGGGCTCAGCTGGGTGCTTGCCATCACCGTGACCCCCTTCCTGTGCGTCATGTTGCTTCCCGCCACCGAAGCGCACCCCGTTTCCCCGTATCGGGCCACACCCTATCGTCTGTACCGACGGCTATTGTCGTCGTGCATCGCCCATCGCGGCGCCACCCTGGGCGGAACCGCCCTGCTGCTGTGTCTTGCCCTGTGGGGGTTCGGTTTCGTCAAGCAGGACTTCATGCCGGACATGAGCCGCCCCCAGATCACCATCGACGTCCGGCTTCCCGAAGGCAGCCGCATCGACGCCACCGCAGCCGAGGTCGATGCCATCGCCGCGCATGTCCGCGCCCTCGACGGCGTGACCGACGTCGCCAGTTTCGTCGGGCGCGGTCCGCTGCGTTTTCTTCTGACCCGCGAACCGGAAATGCCCTGCGAATCCTATGGGCAACTTCTGGTCGGGCTGGACGACAGCGCCCGCATTCCGGAACTGCGGGATCGCCTGACCGCCTTTCTGGAGGAGCATCACGCCGGGGCGGTCACCAGCGTCGATGTCTTCAAACTTGGCCCCGGAGGAAGATCGGTGGTCGCCCGGCTCGGCGGACCCGACGAGACCATCCTGCGCACCCTGGCCGAACAGGTGAAAACCGTGATGTCGCAAAACCCCAACGTCCGCAGCCTGCGCACCGACTGGGGAAACCCCGTCAAGGTCCAGTCCGTGCGTCTGGCCGAAGCGCGCGCCCGCGAAGCCGGCGTTTCCCGCTTGAACATCGCGCAGTCCCTGGCGATGACGTTTCCAGGCAGCATCGGCGGAACCTTTCGCCACGGCGACGATCTGCTGCCGATCGTCCTGCGCCCGCCACCATCGCAACGGGAGAACGTGGACAACATCGACAACACCCTGGTCTGGAGCGACGCGCGGAGCCTTTGACTCCCCATCGAACAGGTCACCGATGGGCGGGAAACGACCTGGGAAACCCCGGTCATTCACCGCCTCGACCGAGGACGGGTGTTACGCGTCATCGGCAAACAGCGAACCGGAACCACGGACGGACTGTTCCGCCATCTGCGCGAACCGATCGAACGAATCCCGCTGCCGCCGGACTACACCCTGGAATGGGGAGGAGAACACGAGGAACAGGTCGAGGCCAACGGCAAGCTGATGGCGAACGTTCCCCTGGCCCTCGCGGCGATGTTCCTGATCTCGGTCATGCTGTTCAATTCCCTTCGCCTGCTGGTGATCGTGTTTCTGGGGTTGCCCCTGGCGCTGATCGGCGTGTTCGGCGGCATGCTGCTGGCGGACAAGCCCTTCGGCTTCATGGCGATACTGGGATTCCTTAGCCTGTCGGGAATGCTAATCAAGAACGAGATCGTGTTGCTGGACGAAATCAACGCCGAAATCGCCAGGGGCAAACCGCCGCATCAGGCCGTTCCCGACGCCGCGATCAGCCGCATCCGCCCGGTCGCCATGGCCGCCCTCACCACGGTTCTGGGGATGGCGCCGCTGCTCTCCGATGCCTTCTTCGCGCCTATGGCGGTCACCATCATGGGCGGACTGACCTTCGCCACGGTTCTGACCCTGATCGTCGTGCCGGTCATCTACTGCGTCTTTTTCCGCATTTCAGCGGACCATCAAGGGAGAAACTCATGAACCTGTCCAAACCCCGCCACCAGTTCGAAGCGGTGGAAACCCTGCTGATGGGAGGCCTTCTTGCCGGAGCCCTTCATGAATCCGTCCGCCTGGGCCTGTACGACTTGCTGGAAACCCCGAAACGGGCGGGCGAAGTCGCGACGAATCTGGGAACCCACCCCGCCGCCACCGAGGCTCTGCTGTCGCTCCTGGCCCAGAACCGTCTGTTGCGGCGCCATGGGGCTCATTACAGCAACACACCGGTCGCCTCGGAGTTTTTGGTTCGTTCCTCCCCCTTCTATCAAGGGACGGCCATCGACATCCAGCAAAGCCGCTGCGAACAAACCGTCCGAGCCCTGCCGGACCTGTTGAAGGAACCCGGACAGGCACGCCCGAACGTGGGGAAAAGATTCGCTTCCCCCAAGGCCGTCGCCGGCATGATGCAACATGCCGTCCGAGGATCGTTGCAAGACGCGGTTGGCGCCGTCTCGGCGCTTCCCGGATTCGCGGGGTTCCGCCACCTCTGCGACATCGGCGGCAATCATGGACAATATGCCCTGGCCCTGCTTGGGCTTAATCCGCTCCTGCGCGCGACGATCGCGGATCTGCCGGAGGTAACGGAGGTCGTCGCCCCCATGCTGGCGGATGTCGAGCATGGGGATCGTCTTTCCTTCCTCCCCTGCGATCTCCATGTCGATGCTCTGCCGGAGGAGACCTACGACATCGTTCTCGCCTCCCTTGTCTTGCAGATCTTCGCCGACGACCTTGGCGCGTTCATCGCGAGAATCCGCGCCGGCATCGTTCCGGGCGGATGGTTCGTCTCCCAAAACCTGGATTTCGACAACCGAAAGAACCGGTTCTATACGCTGGGGACCAATCTGATGTCCCGCCTGATGGCAGGCATCGACCACTGCCTCCTACAGCAAAGTCAGGAAGAAGCGCTTCGAAACGCCGGCTTCAGGATCGTTTCCTCCGGAAGCTCGGGAAACGGACGGATCAACCGGATGCTTATCGCCAGAAAGAACGACTGACAACCTCGCCTTCCGGCGTGCGAGACGCACACGCGCGTCATCGCGCGCCGGAAACAAAAAACGCGTCCGCCCCTCCCCTCGTCCCAACCGATTCCGCAGCGGAATACACAGGGATGCTTTTCTTCCCAGGCCTCTTCCTGCCGGAAGGGCTCCTTGCTATTCTGTGCCGACCCGGGACGCGGACGAATCCCACCCGGATCGCACGGCATCGAACGCCGGGGAAAGGAAGAAGGCATCCTGGACAAAGCGACGGGAGCCACATCAAAACGGGATCGCCGACTGGACCTCTTCCGGGGCTTGGCGCTGATTTTCATCTTCGTTGACCACATTCCCGGAAACCCCCTGGAATGGTTCACCATCCGCAATTACGGGCTCAGCGACGCCACCGAAATCTTCGTGTTCATCTCGGGCTACTCGGCGGCGCGCGCCTATGGCATGGCCTCCGACCAGGACTTCCTGTTCACGTCCGCGCGCATCCTTCGCCACTGCTGGCAACTTTACGTCGCGCACATCCTTCTCTTCGTAATTTTCGCCACCCACGCGGCTTCGGTGGTATCGAACTTCAACACCCCCATGTTCGCGGAGGAAATGAACGTCACCAGGTTTCTTCGGGACCCGGAGGCGACTCTTATCCAAGTGCTGCTATTGCGCTTCCGCCCCGTCAACATGGATGTGCTGCCCCTTTACATCGTGCTGCTTCTAGCCTTCCCGCTGATCCTGCCCGCGCTGAAGCGCTGGCCCTGGCCAACGCTGGCCCTGTCGGTCGCTCTGTATCTGCTTTTCGCGCTGATCGTGATCCTTGCCTGGACTTTTCCCTCCCTCGGCTGGCTGATCCCCCGGCAACTCGGGCTCTGGATCCACCCCATCGACAAAACTGCGTTGGACCCCCTTCGCCCGATCCATTTCCTTTGCGTGGGCTATGCCGCAGCGCGCCTGATCAAACCCGAAAGCCGAATCACCCAGCTTTTGCCCCTGCGCCCCCTGGTGGCGTGCGAACGTCATTCACTGGAAATCTTCTGTCTGGGCACGATTTTGTCCCTTCTCGCCCGCTTCCTCGTCAAGCAGAGCGGCAACGATTTCCTTTTCCACTTCGTGGTCGCCGCGGTGGGAATCACGATCATGTTCGGCGTTGCCAGTTACCTGGACTGGTACCAACGCCGGGAAAAAGCATTCACGAAAGCCCGAACGGGAGGGACCCCATGCCCTACGGTTTGCGTGTGCTGGCTTGGGCCGCCTTGGTGACGTTGCTTCCCGCCGCCGCGCTAGCTGGGACCAGCCATTTCGGACGGTGCGAGGTTCCACCGGAACTCGTGGCGGAACTTACCCCCCTGCCCCAGACCCATCGGGCCCTGGCACCGGGAAAGACGCTCAGAATCGTGGTGATCGGTTCGACCTCATCCACCGGGCAAGGCACGTCGTCGCAAGACAGGTCTTATGTCCGCCGCCTCGGCGCCGAGTTGCAACGCCGATTGCCCGGACACCGCATCGACGTCATCGACAAGACAAGCCAAGGGGCAAAGCGCCATGATGATGCGCTACCGGGTCGTGGCCGATATCCTGCCCCTGGCGCCAGCCCTGATCGTCTGGGAGACCGGAACCACCGATTCGATCCACCACCTGGACCCGACCGATTTCGGCGAAGCGTTGGAAACCGGCATCGCCAGATCCCACGAAGCCGGAGCCGACGTGGTCATGATCACCCCACAATTCAGCCCACCCACCGCCAAGCTGATCAACTTTTCGGATTTTCGCGATGTCCTGCTGCAAACGGCTTCGACGCAAGGCGCGGGAGTCTTTCACCGCCGGGATATCATGCGCCACCTGTTCGAGACCGGAAATTTCGCCATCGAGCCCGACACCAACCGAAAAGCCGCGACCGAAGCCGTCGATGGATTGAATGCCTGCTTGGCCCAGTTGCTCGCCGATACCGTCATCCAAAGCCTTGCCCTCCCCTAGGAAAGGGAGCTTACGGCAGCGATCGCCCCATGATCCCCTCGGCCAGCAAAACGGCAAGATAGTGGTAGCCATGGTCGTTCATGTGCAACCCATCCGGGCCGATGACACGACCGGGAGAAGTCGGGGACTTCGCCCACGCTTCCATGATCCGATGCCGCGGCATCAAGGTGACCCCTTTCCGCTCGGCCGCATCCCGGACCCCGGCGATGATCTCGACGACACCGGGTTTGATATCGACTTCCGGGGCCAACTGAGGATCCATCAAGATCAGGTCGGCCCCGGCCCGTAGCAGGCGGTCCATTTCGCGATCGAGCATGGCATCGAAAAGCGGCGGGTCCATGGATCGAAGCGCCGCGTTGCTGCCGACCTGCCAGATCACCAGATCGGGCTTGGCGGCGATCACGTCGCGGGCAAGCCGCGCGCGCATGTCGTCGATGGTCTCGCCGCCGATGCCATGATTGATCACGCGAACCTTCAGACCCGCCCGATGCCGCAACAACGCCTCGAGCTGCACCGGATAGGTGAACCTTGGCGCGCTGGCTCCGCCTCCCTGGGCCGAGGACGACCCGAAGGCAACGATGGTTAGCTTTTCCCCGACCTCCAACTTGCGGTAGGTTCTGATAAGAGCCTCGGGGCGGGTGAGCGCCGGGAATGGCACCCGACAAACCGCGTCCGTCCACAAAGTCGCGGCATCGGCGCCCCTCGCCCCCAACAGCACGAACACGGACACCACAAAAGCAAACACGATCGAGATTTCCACGCCCCCCTGCGACCATCCCCTTCGGCAACATACCAGAAGGACCGACGCCCCCATAGGGCGTCGGCGAAGAACGGATCGGAAGATCACAGCCAGCGCCCAACCTTTCCAGAAAATATCTCTTGATCCGTGGCGCCGTATCCGTATAGTTCGGCCTCTCGCGCGGCCATCTGGCCGCCGGTCTGCCGCTTTAGATGGCCGGATGGCAGAGTGGTTATGCAGAGGACTGCAAATCCTCGTACGTCGGTTCGATTCCGGCTCCGGCCTCCACACTTTCCCACACGCGACGACCGCGCCAATGGCGCGGTTTTTTTATGTTTTGACCTCCCCGGAATGAACGGATAATTACATTAGGAATAACTAATTTACAGGGTGCTGATGTAATAACTTCATCGCCTCGTTCCTCCGGCGCGCCCGACCATTGGCTCGAGCATGTCCCCGTTCCTCTGTTCGCCGTCGTCATGGGAGTCTGCGGACTCGGCCTCGCCTGGCGCAAGGCGCACGCCGTCCTCGCCGTTCCCGCAGCGATCGGCGATGCCGCGCTGGTCGGCGCCGCCGCCGTCTTTCTGACGATCGCCCTGCTTTACCAGGGCGTTGAAGAAGTCAGAGTGGCTCGCAGACGAAGCCTGATTCATCGCTGCCATGGATGTAGATGTGGCCAACCAATCGGCCAGCAGTGCCGAGGGCGACCCATCCTCTCCCGCAAGCAATATCGGCGTCGTTGTGGCCTTCCCACGAGAATTCGGCGCAGACGGCACCATCCCGGCTCCCGTAACGCACGTCGAGCCATCTCTTGACCGCGCCGAACACCCGTTCGCCATCAGAGGCGCCACCAAAGGTAATGTGGGCGGGCTCCAGAAGGTCGAGATGATCATCTGGCCAAGTGTCCATCTCGACGCTGCTCCAGCGGCCTTCGAAGACTTTGGCAAAGGCGGGCGGGCGCTTCATGTGGGCATCTCCCCTGCCAGCAGTTTGGGTGGTCGCAGCAGATTGTAGGCGGCTGCCGAGAAGGCGAATGCCCAATCCACCTTATTAAGGCCGCGCAGTTTGGTTTTCCGCATCCCTGCGACTGTCTTGATCCAGCCAAAGGCTTCCTCGATCCGCTTGCGGATGCGCATGGAGGCGGTATGGCCGGGATGGCGGGTGGTGCGCTTATCTATGGCCGAGCGACGTCGGCTAGTGTTCTGCGCCACGTGAGGACGCACGTTGAGCGTCCGTGGTTCCTCGACAAAATCGGCGGCATCGTAGCCGCAGTCGGCACCCAACGTAATTGCGCGCGGTCGGTCGCCCAGGGGCTCGATCATGTCCAGTGCCGCCAACCGTTCAGCGTGACCCGATGCGCGGGTTAGCCGGGTGTCCACGATCAAGCCCGAACGGTTTTCCATCAGCCCATGACCGATAAAGCACAGCTTAGCCTCCATGCCTGCCCCCTTGCGGTAGAGCATGGCATCGGGATCGGTGGTGCTCTTGTGAGTATCGTTGGATCGTTTCTCGCCGCGAAAATCGACCGAGGGGTTGCGACCACCGCCTTCACCGCCATCGCCCTCAGCGGCCTTCGGTCTGAAGCTCTTCATTGAGGCCCACGCTTCGATCAGCGTGCCGTCGACGCTGAAATGCTCGCTCGACAGTAGCCGTTTGATCCGGGGTTGGACCAACACTGCCGCCAGGAATTTTGCGGCGATGTCCCCTTCCAGCAGCCGGTCGCGGTTCTTGGAGAATGTGGAATGGTCCCAGGCCGGGTCATCTACCCCGAGACCGACGAACCAACGGAACAGCAGATCAAAGTCCAGGCGCTCCATCAATTGGCGTTCCGAACGGATCGAGTAGAACACCTGCAACAGCATGGCCCGCAGCAGCTTCTCCGGTGGAACCGACGGCCGACCCATTCCCGAGTAGAGCGCTGCAAAGTCGCCCGACAACGCCGCTAGGCTCAGGACTCATTAAGGTTCGATCCAGAAGAGGAGGAGTACCGCGATGATGACGGCGGCAAAGAAGATATCCGCGCATCGGTCATATCGGGTGTGGATACGCCGCCAATCCTTGAGGCGAGCGAAGAGGTTCTCGATCCTATGACGCTGGCGATAGAGGGTTTTGTCGTAAGCGTACTGGGTTTTGCGATGACGCATTGGCGGGATGCATGTAGCGATCCCTCGCTGTGTCAAAGCCTCTCGAAGGGGATCACCGTCATAGCCCTTGTCGGCGATCAGGACGTTGGCCTTGGGAAATAGGTCGAGCAACAGCATCGCGCCTTTGTGATCGCTCATTTGCCCCTCGCTGGAGCAGCAGGATGAGGGGCCTTCCTTGTCCGTCGCAAACCGCATGAAGCTTGGAGTTCAGCCCGCCTTTTGTGCGTCCGATACATCGGGCAAGAGCCCCTTTTTATAGAGGCTCGCGGCGGTCCGATGAGCTTTCAGGTGGGTTGCATCGATCATCAACCGGTCTGGAGGGCCAGCCTCTCCCGTCAAGGCCGCGAAGATCCGGCTGAACGCCCCAAGTCGGCTCCAGCGAACGAAACGATTATAGAGGGTTTTGTGGGGGCCATAGACGGGTGGTGCATCTCGCCACCGTAAGCCGTTGCGGATCACATGAACGATGCCGCTGATCACTCGCCGATCATCAACCCGCGGCACGCCATGCGATAGCGGGAAATGCGGCTCGATCTTCGCCAACTGCCTCTCTGACAACCAAAACAGATCACTCGTGGATGGGGTCCTCCCTCCCATGAGTGAATCAGCCGCCGATCTGCCTGACAATAATTTAATGGGTCCTGAACCTGGGCCCGAAGTCTGCGGCCGAGGCTTGAGTTGCTGGTAGACGTCGAAGGTCCGCACCCGCAGCATTTGCAGGGAAACCGGATCGAACACCCGCAACGTCACCACGCCGACCAGAAACGCCAGCGCCAGAACTTGCGGCCAACTGGGTTTGCAGGCGCGCTTAAGCTTCGGTAACACCGCCTTCAGCCTGTCGAAAACCGGCGTGCCGCCGGTTTTTTCAGTCTCGCCCATGCGTTCCCCCACCCCGCCGCGCGGAATCTTTTCAGCAACTTATCCGGCGAATGCGCGCAATGTTTGAAGAGCGCCGGAAATGTGTTCATAATAGCGGAAAATATGTCCCGCAGTAGACGAAAGAGGGATACCGGCCACTTGGTTTTTTTCGGGCTTTGCCAAATTAGTGCGGCAGGACCGTTTTTTGTGTTGGGCGCGACGCAGTCGAGAACGCCTCGCCATTTTTAGGGTGCCGCATCATGACGCTCTCCGCCGCTTCGCTCCCGTCACCGATTGTCGTTGCCTCCGGGGATTCCCTCCCTCACGGGTGGGGAGTGGAACGCTTGGCGCATGCCGTCTTCGAACATGCGGGCCAGGATCTTTCGATCTCCGACGCGGCCGGGAACACCCTGCTGGTCAAGGGGTACTTCCTTTCCGACGCGCACGCTGACCTGCAACTCGACGGCGGCATAGTGTTCCGCGCCGCCTGGACAGATCGTCTGTCCACGGAATCCGGGCAGGTGGCACTATTCCCTCTCCGGTCGCCGCCGCACCCTCCATCGGCATCACAAGACCCTGAACGGCACGGTCACGGTGACTCGCCTGGACGGCAGCCACGCAACGCTGAACAACGGCGATGTGGTGCATCAGGGCGACGTACTGGAAACCGGCAAGGCGGGATCGGTCGGCATCGTATTTCTGGATGGGTCGAACTTCTCGCTGGGCGCCAACGGCAAGATGATCCTGGACGAAATGGTTTATGATCCCGCAGCGCAAAGCGGCTCCGCCGACATCGGCGTGCTGAGCGGCACCTTCGCCTTCATCAACGGCTAGATCGCCAAGACGGCGCCGGACGCGATGAAGGTCACCACGCCATCGGCCACTATCGGTTTTCGCGGCACCTCGGGTTCCGGCGAGGTCGAGGCCGAGGGACAGACCTCGATCGTTTTGATCCGCGACCCCGACGGCACCATCGGCGAGATCGTGCTGGTGACGCCAGCGAGCATATTCAGCCTGTCCAGCGTGCTGCAGGCCGCCACGGTCAACATCGACCCGACGATCCCGGTGGTGATGCTGACCATGACCCCGGCGGAATTCCAGCAGCAATACGGAGCGGTGGCCAGCAGCCTGCCCGCGGTGGCGGCCGATTCCCAGTATCTGCAGAACATCGTCCAGCCGGGCGAAGGCCCGCCGCCGGCCCCGACGCCGGAGCCGGACCCCGCGCCACAACCCGCGCCGACCGGCCTCAGCGCGGTTTACACCACCGTTGGCCAAAGTTATTCCGGCACGCAATACGACGACACCATGTCCTTCTTCGGTCAAGGCTAGGGGACTCTTTACGGCTTGGCCGGTGACGATACCCTGACCGGCGCCGCCGGCAACGATGTCATCTTCGGCGGCGACGGCAACGACAGCATTTATGGCGGCGCCGGAGAAGATTCCCTCTCCGGCGGCGACGGTGGCGGTGATCAGTTTCGGCGCGCTATCGATCCTGTCGCAGGATTTGACCATGGGCGGGCTGATCGCGGGCAACATGCTGGCTTCGCGCCTATTGCAGCCTGAACCAGCTGGTCGGCACCTGGCGCTCGCTGGGGGCCTTCCGCGCCGCCGCGGAACGTCTGGACACCTTGTTTTCCCTGCCGCTCGACCGCCAGAACGCCGCGCTCTCCCTGGAAAAGCCGGAAGGCCGCATCGACCTGGATGGCATCGACCATGCCTATGCCTCCGGAGCGCCGGTGATCCGCAAACTCGGCCTTCCCATCCGCCCCGGCGGCATCACCGCGATCATCGGCCCCAACGGCAGCGGCAAGACCACCCTGTTGAAGATTCTGATGGGCCTGTATCCACCGACCGAGGGCCGCGTTCTGTTCGACGGCGGCGACCTGGCGCAGTACGGGCGCGACGACATCGCCCGCTGGATCGGCTATGCCCCGCAGGAAACCTTCCTTCTGTCCGGTTCGATCCGCGACAACATCCTGGCAACCGCCCCCGACGCCGACGACGATGCCCTGCGCGAAGCCTCCCGCATGGCCGGTCTGGACAAATTCGTCCGCCTGCTGCTGAACGGCTATGACACCAACGTCGGCGAGGCCGGGAACCTGATGTCGGACTGGCTCGCGCCTTCCTGCGCCAACCCGCCATGCTGCTGTTGGACGAACCGACCAGCAACCTGGACCGCAATGCCGAGGATCGCCTGCGGCAAAGCCTGATCGACTATGCCGCCACCCACACCGTGGTGGTGGTCAGCCACAGCCCGGTGCTGCTGTCGGCGGCGCGCGACATCCTGGCGCGCTCCCTGGCGGGTCCGGCCCGCTTCGGACCGGCGGCGAAGGTGCTGCAATCCTTGGTGCCAAAAGGCGCCCTGCCGATGACGCCACCGAAAAAACCCGCGACGGGGGGCGGAGACCCGCATGTCTGCCCCCTCTTCCTTCGACACGCTACTGTCGCGACACCAACTTTTGCCCGGACGGCGCATCGCCTGGGCCTTGTGCGGTTTCCTGGCGGTCTTTCTGTTGTGGTCGGCGTTCGCACAGTTGGATGAGGTGGCGGTCGCCGAGGGCGAGGTCATCCCGCAAGGACAGGTCAAGGTCATCCAGCACCTGGAAGGCGGCATCGTCAAAAACATGCGCTATGTCACCATCGGCGGCGTGGTTCAGGCGGGCGCGCCGATCATGGAAATCGTGCCGACCGACGAAAAGCTGCAAATCGACGTTCGCCTGAAGCCCAAGGATCGTGGCTATGTACGGGTCGGCCAGAAGGCTCTGGTCAAGATTTCCAGCTACGACTACGCACGCCACGGCGACCTGGACGGTATCGTCACCGAGGTGGCGCCCGACGCCAGCACCGACAAATCGGGGCAACCCTATTTCCAGGTGATCGTCGAAACCGCGCAAACCCGGCTGGGCAGCGGCCCCGGCGCGTTCCCGATCTCGCCCGGCATACAAGCCACCGCCGATATTCACACCGGGACGCGATCGGTCCTCGACTATCTGATTCGACCGGTGCTGAAACTCAAACACGAGGCCTTTCGCGAGCGCTGACCGGGGCGAACCCGTCGTCTTTCGATCACTGGTTGCATCGCGTTGTTTAAGTTGATGATTTATATAAACGAATGTTTTAAAGTATCGTCCCGGCGGGGAATGCATAGCTATTCGCGTGGAGTTTCCGGATGTCGTTGACCACGGTGCTTGGGATTATTCTGGGCTTCGGACTGTTCGTCAGTTCGATCGTCGTGAAGACCGCCAACTACATATTGTTCCTGGATTTTGCCAGTTTCATCATGGTCATCGGCGGCACCCTGGCGTCCACCTTCATCGCCTTCGAATCACTGTATGTGGTCAACGCGTTGAAGGTCACGATGTCGATCATGTTCGTCCACCGCACCAGGCGCAACATGCTGACCAACGAGGTCGGACGCGTCATCCGCTGGGGGTATATCGCCCAGAAGAACGGCCTGCCGGGTCTGGAAAGCGATGCCAAGAACCTTGCCAAGCAAGACCGCTTCCTCGGCTTCGCCATTGACTTGGTGATTTCCGGCTATAACGGCGCGGAAATCCGCGAGATCCTGAAAAACACCGTGGAAACCACCTTCCAGCGCTCGGTGATCAATGCCGAAATCCTGCGCAGCATGGGCAACACCGCCCCCGCCTTCGGCATGATCGGCACCCTGGTCGGTCTGATCATCATGCTGGACAGCATGGCCAGCGACCCATCGCAGTTGGGGCCGGGCATGTCGGTAGCGCTGATCACCACGCTTTACGGCATCCTCGCGGCACGGCTGGTTTTCCTGCCCGCCGCCAGCAAGATTCAGCAGCGCGAGGAAATCGTCCAGTTTCGGAATTACTTGGTGGCCGAGGGCATGGCCCTTCTGGCCGAACGCAAAAGCCCGCGTTACATCCAGGACAAGATGAATTCCTTCCTGGACCCGACCATTCACTTCAACATCGACCGGCACCTTAAGGCACGGCCATGATGATCCCCCGCTCGCCCAGGAAGACCTTCGTCCAGGAAGATGACTGGATGACCACATTCTCGGACATGGTCACCCTGATGCTGGGATTCTTCATCATGCTGGCGTCGATTTCCAAGGTGGACATGGCCCTGTTCGAACAGGTGCAGGCGGGCATGGCCAAGGGCATGGGCAAGCGCGACATCGAGACCCCGATTGAAAACCTGAAGCAGGAAATGAAGGAAATCCTGGTTCAGATGAACGTCGATGAAACCTCAAGCATCGGTTCGGACAGCAGCGGCGTTATCATCGAATTCGCCTCGTTCTCGTTCTTCGACCCCGGTGCCGCTACCTTGCGACCGGAAGCGCAGCCGATCCTGACGCGGGTCGCCGATACCCTGAACGCCGATGTCTACAAGAACTTCCAGGTCGAGGTGCAGGGGCACACCGACGATACCCCGATCCACACCCTGCAGTTTCCATCAAACTGGGAACTATCGGCGGCGCGCGCCACCGGCGTCGTGCGCTTTTTCCTGGAACATCAGATGATTCCGGCACGGTTGCGCGCGGTGGGCTTGGCCGACGTGGCCCCGAAGGTGCCCAATCTCGACCCCTTCGGCAATCCCCTGCCGGTCAACCGCAAGATCAACCGCCGCATCGTGATCCGGGTCAACCCCAGCCGGATTTAAGGCCGGACTTGGTCCAAGAGCCGCTTTCTCAAACCGGAATTGGCTGATTTTCCCGCGCCACGAAGCAGCCGGGCCAAACCGCCTGCGCCTCCAATCCCAGGGCATCCATGAAATCGTCGTCATGGTCCGGGTCGTGGTGGAAGATCGCCATGCGCTTGACGTTTGCCGCGCGGCACAGACGCACCCCCTCTTGCCAGGTCGAATGCCCCCAGCCGACCTTGGCCGGAAATTCCGCGTCGGCGTAGGTGCTGTCATAGATGACCAGATCGGCTCCCTCGATCAAACCGAGGATGGCGGCGCTGGATTTGCCGGGCACATGTTCGGTATCGGTGACATAGCAAACCGACTTGCCGTCGTAATCGACGCGATAGGCGGTGGCGCCATTGGGGTGGTTCAGCGCGCAGGTACGAACCTGGATGCCGGGGGCTAACATGAAGGATTCTCCGGATGTAAAATCCTCGAACTCCAGTTTCGCGCGCATCGCCTCCAGCGGCACCGGAAACATCGGCGCATGCATCTGCGTGGCCAGAATTTCCTGGATACCGCCGCTATCCTTCAAATGGCCCGCCAGAATACGGCAGGAACAGCCCTCGACGAAGGCCGGGGCGAAGAACGGAAAACCATTGATATGATCCCAGTGGGTGTGAGTCAGCAGGATCGTCGAATCCTTGACCGCCTGCTGCTACAGAAACTGTCCAAGACCACGAATACCGGTTCCGGCATCCAGGATCAGATGACGATCGCCCATGCTGAAAGAAAGGCAACTGGTGTTTCCGCCATAGCGCACATGATACGGAGATGGACAGGCGATGCTTCCCCTGACACCCCAGAACCTTACAACAAAACTCATTCAATGCCCCCCGACCACGGCCCTAATCCTGGGTATTGGAAAGGCAGTCCTCTTACACCCCTGATACAAGCGTGGCGAGTATTGCCGTGTTTTCCGGTGCAAGAAAGGAAAATCATCGCAACCTCTGCGTTTGCACGAAAACATCCATGACGGATATTAAGCGCGTTTTCCTCAATCCAGGATGAGCCTGACGCCATCCCCCACTCCGGAACCGAACATCCGCGCCGCGTCTCCTCGATTGACCGCGACTTCCACCAGACCGTTGGCATTTTCGTACCAGAAGGCCGTCCCCTCCGGGCAGTCGCCGAAGCGGCGCGCGAAATCCAGGCGGTGTCCCGCGATCTCGATCCCGACCCCGCGCGGCAGCGTCGCGGCGGGAATTCCGGTGACCAAATTGCCGTAGGGATCGACCAGAATGACGCGGGCGGCGGGATCCGAGACGCCCGGAACGACGACACCGGGGTCCGTCTCCACGTTGGGCGCGGGCGGCGCCCCGGCGCGCGCCAGATGCGCGGCCAACGGCGCGAACAGGTCACGCCCATGAAAAGTCGCCGACAGAAGCGGGGGACGCCAATCGCCCCTCCAGACCGCGCAGGTCGCGGCGCGACGCGCCACCACCATCAACAAGCCGTTGTCGGGCGCGCAAAACCAAAGGCCATCGGCCTTCATCGCCAGCACCTCTCGCGAACCGCCGACACCGGGATCGATCACCGCCGCGATCACGCTGCCCGGCGGCAACTGGCGGGTATAGGCGAACAGAAGATGCGCCCCCGCCTCGACATCGAAGGCGGGGGACGACGCGAACAAATCGATGCGCGGAATGCCGGGGGCCAGTGCCGCCCACACCGCCATCACCTGACCGACGTAGGGACCGGCGACGCCAAAATCGGAAAACAGGGCCAGCAGGAGGGCTTTTTTCTCAGACACCGGGATCATCCTCGTAAAGGCGCAGCAGCGCCTGGGTGCCGTCGCTGCCATAGCCGAGGCCGGAAAGCTCGTCATAACGACTTTTCGACAGGGCCAGGGCGGGCAGATCCAATCCCATCGCCGCCGCTTCCTCCAACGCGACCCCCATGTCCTTAATGAAATGATGAATATAGAAGCCAGGAGCGAAGTCACCACCGACCATGCGCGGCCCCAGATTGTTCAACTGATTGCCACCGGCGGCACCGGTGCCGATCACCTCCAGCACCGCCCGGGGATCAAGGCCGCTGCGCTTCGCGTAGGCCATGCCTTCCGCCACCCCCATGACCGTCCCGGCAATGACGATCTGGTTGACCATCTTGGCATGCTGTCCCGCGCCCGCCGGACCCAACCGGCGAATGGTCTTGCCCATGGCCTGGAACAAGGGCAGGGCGCGTTCGAAATCGGCTTCCTCTCCACCGACCATGATCGCCAGACGGGCTTCCCGCGCGCCGACATCGCCACCGGAAACCGGCGCGTCCAGAGCGGCGACACCGCGCGCCGCGGCGGCATCGGCGATTAAGCGGGCCAGCGAGGGGTTGGAGGTCGTCATATCGATCAGCAATGTCCCCGGACGCGCATGGGCGATCAGCCCATCGTCATCCAGATAAACCTGCCGCACGTCCACCGGACAGCCGACGATGGTGATCACCGCATCGCAGACCGCGGCCAGGTCCGCAATGCCGTCATGCCAGACCGCGCCGCGTTGCAGCAGCGGCTCCGCCTTGGCGCGGGTGCGATTGGTGACATGCAGGACGAACCCGGCATCGATCAGATGTCCAGCCATGCTGCTGCCCATGATCCCGAGCCCAACGAACCCGATGTTGCGAAGCACGGATTGTGCGGTGGTGGTCACTCCAGTCTCCCCCATTGCAATGACAGCGGATATCCGCCTTGAAAATGGACCCTCCACCGGAGTGAAACAAGGGATGCTTCCCTTCCCACGGCGAACGGCAACGCCTATCTTGATTTCAGGAAAGACCGTCGCATCGTGGAAGGAAATCAGCATGACCTCGAAACGGATCGTCGTAATCGGCGGCAACGCCGCCGGGCCGAAAGCGGCCGCACGGGCAAAACGCCTGGACCAAAGCGCCGAAGTGCTCCTGCTGCAAAAGGCACCGGAACTATCGATGGCCAGTTGCGGATATCCCTATTACGTCGAAGGCCGCTTCAAGGAGCGCAAAAAGCTGCTGTGCACACCGACCGGCGTCGTCCGCGACCCTGGGTTCTTCGCCGCGGCGAAGGGCGTGGATGCCCGCATCAACACCGAAGCGACGGCCATCGACCGTGCCGCCAAGACCGTTACCGCCCGTCACCTGCCGACCGGCGAGGACTTCAGCTTGCCCTACGATAAGCTGATTCTCTGCACCGGATCGGTGCCGCGGGTTCCGCCGATTCCGGGGCGTGATCTGGTCGGCATCACCGCCCTCAACACCCTGGCCGAGGCCGATTCCCTACGCGCCCTGGCCGAGACCAAGGCCGCGAAAAACGCGATCATCCTCGGCGGCGGCCTGATCGGCGTGGAAACCTGCGAGGCCCTGACCTCGGCCGGGATTTCCGTCACCATCGTCGAGCAATTGCCGCAGATTTTCGGTTCCCTCGACCCCGAGATCGCCAAACTGCTGGAAGCCCACATCACCGCCAAGGGTGTGAAGGTCATCACCGGCTGCGGCGTCGCCGCCTTCCTGGGGCAGGAAGGTCGGGTCGTGACGGCGCGTCTGGCCGACGGACGAGAATTGCCTTGCGACATCGCGGTGATCGCCACCGGCGTCGCGCCGAACATCGCCCTGGCCCAAGCGGCGGGCCTGGAGATCGGCAAGACCGGCGGCATCGCGGTGGATGCCCACATGCGGACCTCGGACCCCGACATCCTGGCCGCCGGCGACTGCACCGAGATCACCCACTGCATCACCGGGAAAAAGACCGTCGCCCCCTATGGCGATCTTGCCAATCTGGAAGGCCGGGTCGCCGCCGACACCGCCGTTCTGGGTCCGGTTTCAAGCTTTCCCGGCACCATCGACAGCGGCATCTGCAAGGTCTTCGACTTCGCCGCCGGGTCCACCGGTTTAAGCGAAGCGCGCGCCCGCGCCGCCGGATTCGATGTCGTCGTCGCGATCAACGCCAGCCCCGACAAGCCCGACTTCATGGGTGCCTTCCTGCTGGTTTCAAAACTGGTGGTCGAGGCGAAAAGCGGTCGGGTTCTGGGCTTCCAATGCGTTGGCCCCGGCTCGGTCACGCGGCAGGTCTCCGTCGCCGCCACCGCCATCGCCGGGGGGCTTTTGGTGGACGACATGACGACGCTCGACCTGCCCTACGCGCCCCCCTATTCCCTGGCCATCGACCACGTCATCGCCTCCGCCCACCTGGTCCAGAACAAGAGGCACGGTCTGATGACCGGCATCCCCTGCACCGCCCTGAAGGCCAAGCTGGACGCCGGGGAAACCCCCTTCCTTTTGGACGTGCGCGCCCCGGCGGAGTACGAGGTGATGCGCCTTGGCCTGGGCGAGATCCTGATCCCACTGGGCCAGTTGAAGCAACGTCTGGCCGAGTTGCCCGACGACCCCGCGCAAGAGATCGTCGTCTATTGCAAGATCTCGATGCGCGGCTATGAGGCGCAACGCGTGCTGGAGGCCAAGGGCTACAGCAAGGTCACGGTCCTGGAAGGCGGAATCATGGCCTGGCCCTTCCCACGAGAGAAATAATCGCCGGACCGAGCCACCCCTGGCGTATCCATCCGTCATCCCCACATCCAAGAAGCAAGGCCGCCGCGTTCCGCGCGGCGCCCTTGCCCTGGGGAGAGGGAGGGACGGATGAGCGGTGGCAAAGCCGAGGTCTCCGCACGCAAGGGCGACGCTTTCGCCTTGGAAGAGCGCCTGTGGGAAGCCGAATGGACAATTTCGACACTTCTGGCCGAACGACAGACTTTGACCCTGGAAAAGACCTTCCTGGCGGAGCGCATTGACGCGCTGATGAACGTCCATCACGCCGCCATCCTGGTGATCGACCCGGATACCGGACGGATCATTGACGGCAGTTACCCCGCGGTCAGTCGCCATGCCCGCGACCGCAACCACTTACTCAGCAAGCACATTGGCGAAATCAACACCCTGACCCGGCCAGAGATCGCCGCCCGCATCCGTCAGGCGGTATCGACCAACCGCAACCACTTCGAATTTCACCACCGGCTGCTCGACGGTTCGGTGCAAGAGGTTGACGTCTACAGCGGCCCCATCCAATACAATGGGCGCACCGCCCAGATCTCCTTCGTCCACGACGCGACCCGTCGCAAGGCGATCAAACGCAAGCTCAAGGAGATGGCAACCTCGGACGCCCTTACCGGATGCTGCAACCGTAGGCATCTTCTGTCGATCCTGCATTGCGAGCTCCAGGTTGGACGACGCAACGGCGCGCCACTGACCTTCGCCATGCTGGATGTCGATCGTTTCAAGCAGATCAACGACACCTTCGGACATCCCGCCGGAGACAGCGTGCTGCGGGCGCTGGCCACGATCTGCCGCAAGGGAATCCGGAGCTCCGATAGCTTCGGCCGTCTGGGCGGAGAGGAATTCGGGTTCATTCTGCCGTCCACCAGGGCGGGGGATGCGGACCCCGTCCTGTCCCGCATTCGCGAAGGAATCGAACGGACCAGGGTCAAGGTGCCGCGCGGCCCGATCGGCGTCACCGTCAGCATCGGCATGACCGCCCTCGCCGACACCGACACCGAGGTCGAATCTTTCCTGTTCCTGGAGCAAAAAGAACATCCACGGCTTGCCTCGCGCGATCCCGCCCGCCATCCCGACCTCGGCGGGCAGGCCTTCCGAAAGGCGGTCGCCTAACCGGCCAGGCATCCGCCGATCAGGAGAACCCCAGTCATGAAATCAGTCTGCAAAGTCGCCGTCGTCGCCATGATCGCCGCGACCGCCGTTCCGGCTGGAACGACGATCGCGAAGGCCGCTCCGCACAAGGCGGAATACACGGTCTCGACGGTGCTGCCCGTGCCCTTCCCTTGGGGAATCGCCGCCGACAAATGGGCCGAACTGGTCAAGGAGCGCACCCAGGGGCGGATCAAGCTTAAGATCTATTCCAACGCCCAGTTGGTTTCCGGCGATCAGACCAAGGAATTTTCGGCGATGCGCAAGGGCATCATCGACATGGCCGTCGGCTCGACCATCAACTAGTCGCCGCAGGTCAAGGAACTGAATCTGTTCTCGCTGCCCTTCCTGTTGCCCGATCACGCGGCGATGGACCGTCTGACCCAGGGTCCGGTCGGCGTCCGCCTGTTCGAGATTCTGCGCAAGAAGGGCGTCGAACCCCTGGGTTGGGCGGAAAACGGCTTCCGCCAAGTGACCAATTCCAAGCACCCGATCCACACACCGGACGACTTAACCGGGCTGAAAATCCGCGTCGTCGGTTCTCCGCTGTACAACGATATCTTCACCGCCCTGGGCGCCAACCCGACGCAGATGAGCTGGGCCGATGCCAAACCGGCGCTGACCACCAAGGCGGTGGACGGCCAGGAGAACCCGATCACGGTGTTCAAGTTCGCCAAGATCCAGTCCGTTGGCCAAGTCTTCATGACGCGTTGGAACTACGTCAACGACCCCCTGATCTTCGCCGTCAACAAACGGATTTGGGCAAGCTTCAGCGTGGCCGACCAGAAAATTCTGCGCGAAGCCGCGATCGAAGCCGGCAGGGCCGGTATCCAGGACTCCCGCGAGGGCGACGACGACGCCGCGAAGGAAATTCAGGAACTGGGCGTGACGATCACCACCCTCTCCGCCGCGGAACGCGATGCCTTCGTCGCCAAGACACGCGGCGTCTACGCCGAGTGGGCCGAAAAGAGCGCCTCGCAAAAATAGTCCGTCCTTGGAGTTTTCGGTGTCACGCACGTCCCCAGAAGTCGCCACCGACCAGCCCCCGCAAGGGGGCCGGTCTTTTCATATCGACGAGGCGCTGGCCGCCACCGCGATGGGATTGATCCGCCTGATCAGCCTGTCCAACGTCGTGGTCCGCTACACCACCGACGCCTCCTTCGCCTTTACCGAGGAATTTTCCGTCTTTCTTTTGGTGTTCATGACGCTGATCGGGTCGGCGGCGGCCTTTGCCTCCGACGGCCATATCCGCATCACCTTCCTGCGCGACCAGTTGCCGACAAAATGCCGCCGCCTGGCCGACGCCATGGCCTTGTTGTTCTCGGCCCTGCTGTTCGCAATGGTGCTGCACTACGGCGCGATCTATGCCTTCGAGGAATGGCAATACGAGGAAACCTCGCCCGGCCTGGGTCTTCCCAACTGGATTTACACGATTTGGCTGCCCCTGCTCTGCGCCCTGATCCTGACGCGCATCGGCGGACTGGCCGTGGTCGCGGTACTGGTTTGCATGCTGATGGGGGGATGTCCGGTTCCGGCCCCGCCGCCGCCGCCGCCGTCGCCACCGTGATGATCCCCAACATGGCAAAGGCCGGATATCCCCGCGCCTTTTCCGCCGGAATCATCGCCTCCGCCGCTTCCACCGCCATCCTGATTCCGCCATCGATCGCGCTGATCGTTTACTCGATCATGGTTCCCGGCCTAGACCTGCGCGCCTTGTTCGTGGCGGGCGTGATGCTGGGTCTGCTGGCAGGGCTGTCGATCATTATCCCCACCATCTGGATCAGTCGCCGCAAGGGATTCGGCTACCTGGAAAGCCCCGGCCGACCGCCGCTGATGAAAAGCTTCATGCACGCCGTTCCCGGCCTGATGGCTCCGGTAGTCATCCTGGGCGGGCTGCGTACCGGCGCCTTCACCCCAAGCGAGGCCGCGGTTCTCGCCGTCGCCTATGGCCTGATCGTCGGGCTGTTCATCTATCGCTCGCTGACCTGGAACGACATCTATCGTACCCTGGTCCATTCCGCGCAGATCTCGGCGGTGATTCTGATCATCATGTCCCTGGCCGGCATCTTCGCCTGGGCGGGCAGTACGCTGGACGCCTTCGATCTGGGGGCACGCCTGATGTTTGGTCTATCCGACAACAGCACCGTCGTGCTGCTGCTGGTGATGGTCGTTTTGTTGCTGGCCGGAATGGTGCTGGACGGCATCTCGATCTATCTGATCACGCTGCCGATCCTGATGCCGTTGATGGACCGCTACGGCTGGAATCCCACCTGGTTCGGGGTCCTGATGGCGATGAACATCGCGATTGGCCAATTCACGCCGCCGGTCGCCATCAACCTGATGGTCACCGCCAAGGTCGGCGGGGTCAGCATCGAAGCGACGACGCGTTGGGTGATGTGGTTCGTGCTGTCCATGGCCCTGTCCATAGGATTGGTCATCGCCTTCCCCAAAATCGCCCTGTGGCTGCCGCAAAATCTGGGCTATGGCATCGACTGACACCAGCCAAACGCCCCGCCCGCCCTTTTCAAGGCCGCCGCATTCCGGCGGCCTTTTCTTCTCCCGCGCCAGACTGTTGAAGTCTGTTTGTTGCCGTATGACATCTCCATAATAAAACGATATGATCAGTCATTTAGAATCGGACAAAACCGGCATGCCACGGCGCACGCGATCAAATCGCAGCAACGGGAGGGGATTGTTCAGATGGCACTCAGCATCTCGAAAAAGATATGGCTCCCCATCGTGTTTTCCGCCGTGGGTTTTGGCGCGCTTTTGTTCTACAGCCGCACCATAATCGTCGAACAGATGATGAGCGACCGGATCGCGAAAATCCGCACCATCAGCGAAAGCGCGGTTTCCGTGGTCGCCCATTACGAGAAGGAAGCGGTCGCCGGACGGCTCTCCCCCGATGCGGCGAAGGACGCCGCCAAAGCCGCCCTGCGCGACCTGCGCTATGATGAGAAGGCCGGATACGTCTACATTTACACAACCGACGGCATCAGCGTGCTGCTGCCGACCAAGCCCGAGATCGAGGGCAAGAACCAAATCGACATGAAGGACGCGAAGGGCTTCCCGCTGATCCGCGACTTCATCAAGCAAACGACGACCCGGGGCGCCGCCCTGACCCATTACCTGTGGGAAAAACCCGGCAGCAAGGAAGCCGAGCCCAAGGCCAGCCACACCTTGTTGTTCAAGCCCTGGAACTGGATGATCGGCACCGGCATTTACACCGACGACGTCCGAACCGAAAGCACCGCCGTTACCATGAAGCTGCTGGGCATCAGCGCCTTCTTCCTGGCCCTCATCGTCCTGCCTTCGATTTGGATCGGTCGGCAAATTTCGCGACCGATTACCGTTCTGACCGATGTTATGAGACGGCTGGCGAATGGCGAACTGGATGTCGCGATCGGCTTCACCGGTCGCTCCGACGAAATCGGCGCCATGGCAGGCGCCCTGACCGTGTTCAAGGAAAACGCATCCGCCCGTCTGCGCCTGGAAACCGAGGCCGACACCAAGGAAAGGCAAGCCGCCGCGGAACATCAGGAAATCATGGACAAGATGGCGGATGATTTCGAATCCGCGATCGGTGACATCCTGCGCAACACCTCCAGCACCGCGCGCAACCTGACCGAACTGTCCCGCATCATGGCGGAAAACGCCGACCGCACCACGAAAGAGGCGGAAACCGTGCGCGTCGCCTCGGACATGGCGTCGCGCAACGTCGAAACCGTTGCCTCCGCCGCCGAGGAACTCGTCGCCTCGATCGGCAAAATCGCATCACAGGTGCAAGAGGCCGCTTCCAACGCACGGGAAACCGCGTCCGAGGCGGAAATCGCCAATTCCCGCGTCAGCGTCCTTGCCAATGCGGCCAACCACATCGGTGAAGTGATCGGCCTGATCAACGACATAGCCAGTCAGACCAACCTGCTGGCCCTGAACGCGACGATCGAGGCGGCGCGGGCCGGCGACGCGGGCAAGGGCTTCGCCGTGGTGGCGAGCGAGGTCAAGACCCTGGCCACCCAGGAAATCACCGAGCAGATCAACAACATCCAGGACGAAACTAAAACCGCGGTCACCGCCATCGCCTCGGTTTCGCAACGGATTGTCGGCATCGACGACGTCACCTCTTCGATCGCCGCCGCGATCGAGGAACAAACCGCCGCCGCCTCGGAAATCAGCCGCAGCGTGCAAGAGGCCGCGCAAGGCACCAAGACCGTCTCGGAATCGGTCGGATTGGTGGTCGAGGCCGCGAACCAGGCGAACACCGCCTCCGACAAGCTGTCGGCGGAATGCCATAACCTGCAACAACAGACCACCGACTTGAAGGTGGCGGTGGACGGCATCTTGTCGGCGATCCGAGAAAACTGACCCGGCTCTCGCCCCGCACCCTGTCGAATTACGCCGATTTTTCGACGCGATTCCGCCCGTTCCGCTTGGCGAGGTACAAAAGCTCGTCGGCGGCATGAATCAGCGCGGCGCTTTCAACTTCCCGCCCCGGGATCATGGACGCGCACCCCAGGCTGATCGTCACGCCGCGCGGCAGGGCCGGGTCCTTCGGCGCGGCGAAGGCATCGGTCACGCCCCTGCGCAGACCTTCCGCGACCAAGGCCGCCCCCACCGCATCGGTTTTGGTAAGGACGACGACCCCCCCCCATAACGGGCGATCATGTCCCCAGGCCGCCGTACCTGTTCCACCATCGTGCGAGCGACCAGCTTCAAGGTCTCGTCCCCGACCTGATGCCCGTAGACATCGTTGATGGATTTAAAATGATCGATATCCGCCATGATCAATGACAGGGGCTGCGCATCACGAACCGCCCGCATCCACTCGCGATCAAGGACTTCATCGAAGTGGCGGCGGTTCGACAATCCGGTCAGTCCATCCTGAACGGCCAGAGCCTCCAGAAGGTCCGTCTTTCTTTTCAGATCGAGATGCGCCCTGACCCTGGCCCGCAGCACCGCCGGGGAAAACGGCTTGATGACAAAGTCCACCGCGCCCAAATTGATCCCCGTTTCCTCCGTCGCGACGTCATGATTGGAGGTAATGAAGATCACCGGAATGGACGCCACCCGATCGTCGGCCTTGATCATCTTGATCACATCGAAACCGCTGATGTCCGGCAAATGCAAATCCAACAGAACGATGTCGTGGCGTCCTTGCGCCGCAAGGGCAACACCTTCTCGTCCGCAGGTTGCCACCGTAATCTCATGATCCCGACGAAACACACCAACCAAGCTTTTCAAGCTGATGGGATCGTCGTCAACGATCAGGATTCTGTCTTTTTCATCTGGTCTTGCCCCCATTCCTTGATGAATCCTTTCAAGAGGCGCGCACTTTCCAAAGCCCCGCTGTAATCGAACCTGTCGATCCGCTCCGCCAATTGGCTTGCCAGAGGATCGTTAGCCTTTTTCCCCAGATTTTGCATGAGTCCCCGCACCAAGTCATCGGAAACCACGCCATGGCACGCCAACGTTTTCTTGATGCGGATCAAATTGGCCATGGCTTCATCGGCCACCAAGGGGGCCGGACGCAACTGGCCGGTTTTCTTGCGGCAGGTCCTCGCGAAGACGCCGCAACGCATCGCCAAGAACGGCCATCACCTCCTGGGATCAGCCGCATCGCCCTGCCTCAGGGAGGCTTCCAACGCCACCGCGCTGCGTTGCAGTCTTTGCGCGCCGATAATTCCGGCGGCGCCCTTCAAGGTGTGCGCCATCCTTTGCGCGGTTTCCCCATCCCCGGAAGCCGCGACCTCATGAAACCTTTGCCCCCAAGCCTCGTAATCCGCCAAGAAACGATGCATCAACTTCAACAACAGATCGTCATCGCCGGACAAACGTTCCCGCGCGGACATCACATCGAACCCGCCCATTTCCGTGGGAAGGAGGGCGGCGCGAGCGGGTTCCGCAGCAGCCGTTTTCTCTTCCTCTGGCTCCGTCTGGCGTGAGGGCGCAATCCACCGGATCAGGCAATCCAACAACACCCGCGCGTCAATTGGCTTGCCAAGATGGTCGTTCATGCCGGTACGAATGGCCTCGCTCCGATCGCTTTCGAAGACCGCCGCGGTCATCGCAATGATCGGAACATCCTTCCCCCAGTCGGCCGCACGGATGGCTTTCGTCGCCGCGAATCCATCCATGACCGGCATTTGCAAATCCATGAGGATCGCATCGAACGACTGCTCTTTCGCCATCTCAACGGTCTCTTCTCCGTTGTTCGCCAATTTGACGCGTAACCCCATCTTCTGCAGGAGGGAGCAAGCCACTTCTTGGTTGATCGCATTGTCTTCCACCAGAAGGATGCGCGCCCCACGAATCACAGAAGCCCTGTCGAAAAGGCTGAGCCTCTCAACCGCATCGTTCTTCCCTACAATGCCCAGGCCATGTCCCGCGCAGGCCTCCATCAGAGAATCAAACAAATGCGACCCGGTCACGGGTTTCGTCATAACCCCGGAAACACCGGGAAGAGCCGCCATGTCCACGGGCCCCACCGCAATCGTCATCAAAACGATCAACGGCTTGGGCAAGCACCCCACACCGACGGCAGAGCCCAGCACGGAAAGAAAGTCGCTTCCGCGGGGCCTCGCCTCGTCAAGATCGGCGAGAACGACGCCGAAAGGCTTTTTCGCGTCAGCCGCGGCCAGCATGTCGTCCAAGGCGTTTTCCAAAGAGCGGCGGGTCTCGATCTCCATCTGCCAGGAAGTGAAAAGCTGCACCAGCGCGTCGCACAGATCTGGATTGTCGTCGATGATAAGAACCCGCGCGTCCGCCAAATTCCGGGGAGGCAGGAAACACGCCATCGCCAAAAGATCGCCGTCCGCAGTGAAGAAGAATTCACTCCCCTGCCCCGGAACGCTTTTGACCGCGATATCGCCCCCATCATCTGGACAAGACGACGACTGATGGCGAGGCCCAGACCCGTGCCGCCATAACGCCGCGAAGTGCTTGTATCCGCCTGCATGAAGGGGGAGAAAATGTGGGCAATCTGCTCCTCGTTCATGCTGATCCCCGCATCCCTGACCGAGAACCGCAGCGTAAGACGCTCGTCATGAATATCATCCAGCGCAACCGCCATCACGATGCTGCCACGTTCCGTGAACTTCACGGCATTGCCGATCAAATTGGCCAGGATCTGCGTCAACCGCTGGGAATCGCCCCCCACGACCGGCGGCACGTCGGGCTGAACCTTGAAGACGATTTCCAGCCCCTTCATCGCGGCGGGAACGGAAAACAGATCGGATATTTTTGAAAACACCTCATCGATGACAAGATCTTGGCGCTCCAATTCCATGCGCCCGGCTTCGATCTTCGAAAAATCAAGGATATAGTTAAGGATGGTCAGCCGGGCTTGCGACGCACTTTGTATTTTCTGGATTAGGTCTCTCTGATACGGCGACAAAGGCCCATCGCGCAAAATTTACGACAAACCGATGATGGAATTCATCGGCGTCCGGATTTCATGGCTCATGTTGGCCAGAAAATCCCCTTTCGACCGGCTGGCCGCCTCCGCCTCCTTGGTTCTTTCCTCCAGCCTGGAAAGAGCCTCGTTCCGTTGCACTTGAACGCGCGCCGCCGCCAGACTCAACAAGGCAAAGCCCAGGATGATGGGAATCATGATCAAGGATGTCCTCGTCCACACCTGATCTCGAACATCGGCCAGAACCCATTAGGGAACGAACCCGACGACCTTCCATTTTTCCTGGTAACGAACGCTGACGTTCTCTCTGTGCGGAGCAACCTCCTGCCATATCCAAATGCCGTCCACCCCCTGGAACTGTCCATGGGAGGGCCGCTGAATCTGTTCCCACGCCTTTGGCGAATACGTTCCGATGGTCCGGTCATGTCCCAGCATGAATCCCCTCGCGTCCTCCGGGGTTGGACCGCGCAACCAGCACCCCTTGTCGTTGATGAGATAGCGGGATGCTCCGTGCGTATCCTTGATCGAAACGGCTATCTTATCGAGCAGGTTGCCGGCGCTGAAATTGATGACGAAGACCCCAAGATCGACACTTCCACGCCGTGGAATGTGCGTGGAAAAACGCAGCATGGGATTATACGGAACCTCGATATTATCATACTCAATATTAAGATCCATCTGAGATACATAAACAGACCCCAGCGCTGAATCCATCGAATTATAAAAGTAATATCTATCAGACTTATCCTGAAGCAGACCATCTGGAATCCTAATTATATATCTACCAGAGCGGTCCATGCGGACCATTTCATTGTCTTTGGCATCAATCCAATGCGCCTGGACATAGTCTGGGTTTCCATACAAGAGACTAGTCAAGGCCGCGGCGATATCCTGCGTCTTCACGGAAACGCCAAGACCAAGGGCGGAAACGTTCCGAGGCCCCATCAGCAAACTAAAGGAATGACGAATTGGAACGCCGATAAGTTCGTTCAAAATCTGCGTTTTCTCGCCGACCCGATAGATTTCCTTCGATTTTATAGCCTCCGTTTCCCGATTAACGTCCGCCGTTGACATATAGACATAGAACCCCATGATTATGAGAACGGGGATGAATATATACAGCATGAAATATTTGACGAATATTCTGGTTCTGTGGTTTTCCATATTTCCCCGTCACTTCCATGCCGCCAGACCACCACCACCGCGCAACCGCCGGCTAACCCACTCTAACAGAAAAACGACCGTCAGCATTGCGCCCCCCACATCCATCCCAGGCCAACGTCGGGAGAAATTTAGGCCTCCGCAAGGCATGCTCTGATAGTCTATACGCCGAGAACTGAACGATTTAGGGTTTAAGCCAAGTCAATGCCGGGGGGGCGACGTATGCCACCCGCGAATCTGTCGCCAATAGGGGTATGTGGACATGCCTTTGATTCTTGTCGCGGACGATGACCCCCTGGCCCTACAGGTTGTCACCCATCGCCTGGGAAACACCGGTTTCAAGGTGGTCGCGGTGACGGCCGGCATTCAAGCCATCGACGTAACCCATAACGTCAGCCCGGATCTGATCATCCTGGACGCGATGATGCCGGGGAAAGATGGTTTTGCCGTTCTGAGGGAATTGAAAAGCGGCTCCTCCACGGCCCACATTCCCGTCCTGATGCTAACCGCCCGACGCACGGAACAGGACATCGTCGCCACCCTTGATGCCGGAGCCAGCGACTACCTGATCGAGCCCTTCAACGTCGATGAACTTTTCTCGCGCGTGATGCGATTGCTGAAATAATGCCCCCCGGCCTTGCCTTTCCAATCATCCGGGCGGATGGACGATCCGGCCAGGACCACTGTCACCAAGCCCCGAACGGCACCACCTTGTTGTCAATATCGTGACCGATGTCGGCCCGGCCAAGATAGGCGATGCCCGACCGTTCGCACCAATAGCGAACCACCGCGACCTCGTCATGACCGAAGTCCGGGTCGTTGGCGGGGATGTCGCTGCAACGCCCCAACATGATCCCCGCCGCCCGCCTAACGACAGGCGCACTAGTGATCTGCCCGAGCGCCCGATCGATGCGGTAGACCGGCTCGGAGATCTCCTCCAGCATCAGTACATGACCGGTAAGATCGGGCAAATAGGGGGTTCCGATCAGATGCGCGAGGATGGTGATGTTGAAGGCCACGGTCGGCGCCTGTGACGCCGCCGAGGGCTCCCGCGCGGCGGCCTCGCCCTCGATCAGAAAAGCCAACGCCCGCCGCACGGCGACCTCGCCGCCCGGACGAGTCAAATCGACGGGCATCGGTCCATGGGCACAGCGCCCGATCCCGGCGCCGTAAAGCGCCCCCATCAAGGCCGCCGCATCGCTGTACCCAAGAAAGATCTTGTCATTCGCTGGCGCTCGTAAACCGGGCAACGCCGCCTCGATCAGGCGGAACGAGCCATACCCGCCGCGAGCGAACCACACCGCATCGAAGCTCTCGTCATTCGCGACATCGACGAAGGCCTGGGTCCGCACGGCATCGTCGCCCGCGAAAGGGCAGGACGATGCGAAACATTGCGGATGAAACCAGATTTCCAGGCGTTTCTGCGGAAAAAGATCGACCGCCAACCCCGATATTTTCTTTTCCAGATCGGGCGAAATCGGACGGCCCGGAGCCACGACGCCTATTCTCATTCTCTCACCATTCCCGCTTGCCGCGATGGCGGGCAAATTGTAGCCTCCGCTCATGCAACGAAACAGGCACTATTTTTTCTGCGGTATCGGTGGCAGCGGCATGCTGCCCCTGGCGCTGATCGTCCGGCAGCGCGGCCACGCCGTCGCCGGATCGGACCGCACGCTTGACCAGGGGCTGTTGGCCGACAAGTTCGCCTTCCTGCGCTCCCGCGGCATCGCCCTGTTTCCCCAGGACGGCAGCGGGATCGACGGACCGGACACGGTTTTCGTCACTTCGACTGCGGTGGAAGAAACCATCCCCGACGTCCAGGCGGCCCGCCGTCATGGCGCCACGATGATGACCCGCGCCGAACTGCTGGCCGAACTGTTCAACGCCGCGCCGAAATCCGTGGGCGTCGCCGGGACCAGCGGCAAATCCACCACCACCGGCATGATCAGTTGGCTGCTGCACCGAACCGGGCGGCGACCGACCGTGATGAACGGCGCGGTAATGCGCAACTTCGCCACCCCCGACCTCCCCTTCGCCAGCGCCCTGGTCGGCGATGGCGATTTGTTCGTCGCCGAAGTGGATGAAAGCGACGGCTCGATCACCCATTACGTCCCACGGGTCGCCGTCCTTAACAACATCGCGCTGGATCACAAGTCCTTGGACGAACTGCGCGGACTGTTCCGCGATTTCATCGCCAAGGCCGAAATCGCGGTGCTGAACCTGGACAACGACGAAACCACCCGTCTCGCCGCGGGGATGCCGACGGCGCGGCGGCTGACCTATTCGTTGCGCGATCCCGCCGCCGACCTGCTGGCCGATAATATTCGGCCCGCCGCTGACGGCATCCGCTTCACCGTCCGCGAAACGGGCGGCCCGACCGTCTCCGTACACTTGCAGGTGCCGGGGCGTCACAATGTCGCCAATGCCTTGGCCGCCCTGGGCGCGGCCAAGGCCTGCGGCATCCCCCTGGATCAGGCGGCCCCCGCCCTGGCGGGCTTCAGCGGCATCCGCCGCCGTCTGGAAACCGTGGGCAGCGTCGGCGGCGTCACGGTGATCGACGACTTCGCCCATAACCCTGACAAGATCGCCGCCACCCTGGCGTCCATGCACGAATTCCCCGGACGCCTTCTGATTCTGTTCCAGCCGCACGGCTTCGGCCCCCTCCGGCTGATGCGTGACGCCTTCATCGACACCTTTGCCTCGCGCCTCCACCCCGGGGACATCCTGGTGATGCCCGATCCGGCCTATTTCGGCGGCACGGTGGAGCGCAACGTCACCAGCATCGACATCGTCGCCGGTATCGATGCACGTGGCCGACAGGCACGCTTCTTCCCGCAACGCCCGGCCTGCGGCGACCATATCTTGGAACTGGCCCGCCCCGGCGATCGCATCGTCATCATGGGCGCGCGGGACGACACGCTGTCCACGTTCGCCCGTGAGCTTCTTGTCCGCCTCCCAGGGATTGCCGGCGAAATCTAAGGACTCACAGCCCCCAGGGAGAACCAGCCTCCCCGTGCTTCGGCGTCTCTCGCCGACATCTGCGCGATCCTGGCCGACGAACGCCCTGCCCGGGTGCTGAACCCGCAGTTCTACGGCTAGAGTCTCCCTGTCTCACAACCAATAAGAAAGCCCAGTCCGTTTGGACTGGGCTTTCTTATTGGTTGTGAGAGCCAGATTTGAACTGACGACCTTCAGGTTGTGAGCCTGACCGATTGTCTCGCATCGCATTGTTAAATAATGCGTATTTTGCTTATTAAAAAATCAAGCACTAATAAACGCACCAGGCTCAGGACCCATTAAATTATTGCCAGGCAGATCGGTGGCTGATTTCCTCATGGGAGGGAGGACCCCATCCATGAGTGATCTGTTTTGGTTGTCAGAGAGGCAGCTGGCGAAGATCGAGCCGCATTTCCCGCTATCGCATGGCGTGCTGCGGGTTGATGATCGGCGAGTGATCAGCGGCATCGTTCATGTGATCCGCAACGGCTTACGGTGGCGAGATGCACCACCCGTCTATGGCCCCCACAAAACCCTCTATAATCGTTTCGTTCGCTGGAGCCGACTTGGGGTGTTCAGCCGGATCTTCGCGGCCTTGACGGGAGAGGCTGGCCCTCCAGACCGGTTGATGATCGATGCAACCCACCTGAAAGCTCATCGGACCGCCGCGAGCCTCTATAAAAAGGGGCTCTTCCCCGATGTATCGGACGCACAAAAGGCGGGCTGAACTCCAAGCTTCATGCGGTTTGCGACGGACAAGGAAGGCCCCTCATCCTGCTGCTCAGCGAGGGGCAAATGAGCGATCACAAAGGCGCGATGCTGTTGCTCGACCTATTTCCCAAGGCCAACGTCCTGATCGCCGACAAGGGCTATGACGGTGATCCCCTTCGAGAGGCTTTGACACAGCGAGGGATCGCTACATGCATCCCGCCAATGCGTCATCGCAAAACCCAGTACGCTTACGACAAAACCCTCTATCGCCAGCGTCATAGGATCGAGAACCTCTTCGCTCGCCTCAAGGATTGGCGGCGTATCCACACCCGATATGACCGATGCGCGGATATCTTCTTTGCCGCCGTCATCATCGCGGCACTCCTCCTCTTCTGGATCGAACCTTAATGAGTCCTGAGCCTAGTGTTCTGCGCCACGTGAGGACGCACGTTGAGCGTCCGTGGTTCCTCGACAAAATCGGCGGCATCGTAGCCGCAGTCGGCACCCAACGTAATTGCGCGCGGTCGGTCGCCCAGGGGCTCGATCATGTCCAGTGCCGCCAACCGTTCAGCGTGACCCGATGCGCGGGTTAGCCGGGTGTCCACGATCAAGCCCGAACGGTTTTCCATCAGCCCATGATCGATAAAGCACAGCTTAGCCTCCATGCCTGCCTCCTTGCGGTAGAGCATGGCATCGGGATCGGTGGTGCTCTCGTGAGTATCGTTGGATCGTTTTTCGCCGCGAAAATCGACCGAGGGGTTGCGACCACCGCCTTCACCGCCATCGCCCTCAGCGGCCTTCGGTCTGAAGCTCTTCATTGAGGCCCACGCTTCGATCAGCGTGCCGTCGACGCTGAAATGCTCGCTCGACAGTAGCCGTTTGATCCGGGGTTGGACCAACACTGCCGCCAGGAATTTTGCGGCGATGTCCCCTTCCAGCAGCCGGTCGCGGTTCTTGGAGAATGTGGAATGGTCCCAGGCCGGGTCATCTACCCCGAGACCGACGAACCAACGGAACAGCAGATCAAAGTCCAGGCGCTCCATCAATTGGCGTTCCGAACGGATCGAGTAGAACACCTGCAACAGCATGGCCCGCAGCAGCTTCTCCGGTGGAACCGACGGCCGACCCATTCCCGAGTAGAGCGCTGCAAAGTCGCCCGACAACGCCGCTAGTGCCGTATTGGTCATCTCCCGGATCGTCCGCAGCGGGTGGTCCATGCGCACCCGCGTCTCCAGGTCAACGCAGGAGAACAAGTCTCCAGATCGCTTGTCTGTCCCGTGCATCATTCCCTCAGCAACAAGCCACTACCGAGATTGAATTATGCCGATACCAGCCATGCCACCGATTTTTCAATACCCTGTTAATGCCTGGATTAGTGCGGGGGCCTGGACAAGAGGAAACTCATGAAAGCTCTGGCTGGTATGCTGTCAGTGAAATGACAACGCACATAAATATGATAATAATTATGTCGAAAATAGATGATAATATTTTTGAACATAAGCTCCAAGTCGATAGCGGAAATTTTTTAAAACACTCAATTAGTCTACACAGCGTATTTAGAAAAATTATTGACATTGATGCAAATGTTGCTGCCATATAGACGGGGTTCGAGAGCTGCACTGGTGGCTGCATGGTAATTATTATTCATATATTATATATATTTGGTTTATTAACCAAGTAACCGATTCTTTCTATGATTTCCTTCGAGTTTATTGCAACGTACCCCCTTGTAGCTATGATTGGTGTCATGGATATGACCAATGAATAAAACCTGTTCATTTTTCTACCTTAAAATAAAGAAGAAATAACATGTAGAATCGCCTGCATATATCGAGGATAATTCTGCGAATCACGAAAGGCACCAGGAACATTTGTTCCACCAGTCTCAACTATTGGCATATCAGAATCCATCATAACCATGTCTGGAATTGTGTTGCTATTGGTAAATTCCTGCGGGCATGCATTAATAGCACACAATAACGTGTCCTTATTGCTTGGGTGTATTGTTGAATATTCCATGATGCGTATATAGCTTCTCATCACATCAAATTCTTTGCTAGAGTCCTCTACAGTTTCTCCAAACTGAATGTGCGTCCCTTGATTGTATACGTTCAGTATTGATCCAGTCTTTGATTGATCGTTAACGCTAAATGCTAAGTTGCCGTCACCTCCCTGTAGGTGCTCTAACACATATCCATGTCTGCCGTTGGAGAGAAGAATCGGATCTCCCAATTTTGCCCTAATGTCATCAGGGAAACAGGATGGGTCGTCGCCCTAAAACGCTGTCGCACTATGCATGAATATTTGTCCGATTACGGCAATATCCAAAGGACGGGCAATATGTTTCATGGCATTATTTTCAGCAGCATTCGCACCGGTGGCGGCGGCGGAGTTCACATCCAGGCCTGCAACGAACGCCCCAAGGGCGGCAGAAAGTTTTGCGATATCAACTCCCTTTTGCTTCCATTCCGCAAAAGCACCCTCCAGTTCCGCTTGTGATCGTTCTCCTGGTGTCATGAATTTGTAGAGTTCTCCCGCAACTTTGCCAATCATCGCACCTGTTGCGCCTGAGGCGCAATCTCCGCCGCCAAGGGCACCAACCCCACAGCCGAGAGCCGCATGTGCAATGTATTGCGCAGCTGTGTTGATGTCGCCTGCAGCTGCCGCGTCGCCGATTTCGTTGGCGGCGGTGTTGACGATGGCCTTCGACAGGCTGTTGACGGCGGTGTCTTGAAGCTGTTCCAGCGTCGTGAGTTGGGCGCTTTGGTCCGCGTTGGCGGTCAGGCCGTCCAGCGCGCCGGAGTTCGCGACGCCGCTGATGATGCCTGCCGTGACCACGGCGGAGGCCGGGGATTTCAGGGCGTTGGAGGATCCGAGGCCCTTGAGGACGGCGCCGAGGTTGCCCTGGTTGTTGATGACGCTGAGGGAGGCCTGGGTGACGAGCGAGGTAAAGGCGGCGCTGGCCATGGCTCCGCCCGCGCCGGTGAGGGGGCTCCGCCGCCCATCGCCGCGCCCAACAGGCCGGCCCCCGCGCCCTGGGTCGCGATGGCGATGGCAATCGCGATCGCCGCCGGTGTGGATTTCCGCCGTGACCCCCTTGGCGGCGATGATGGCGATGCCGTCGCCCGCCGTCAGCGCGGCGTAGCGGGTGGTCTCGTCAACCTTGCCGCTGCCCTTCTGGCTTTGCCAGACCATGCCGGTGGAGCTGTGGTCCTCGCTGTGGAAGGTGCTATCCCGCGCCGTGAGGATTTGCACGCCGCCCTGCGTGGCTGTGAGCCTCAAAGCCTCGCGTGCGGCGATGCGAGCGGCCTGGACCGCCACGTCGCCGGTTTGCGCCGCCAGGGTCACGTCTTTTCCGGCGGAGACCTCGGAGGCCACCGTCGTGGTGCGGGAGTCGCTGGGCTTGTCCATGCGCAAGCGCATGAAGCCCGCGCTTTCGTCCTTGCGGCTGAAGGCCGTGCTGTCCGCGCCCGCCGTGACCTGCACCGAGCCACTGGCGGTCAGGGTGACGCTGCCCTCGGCGGCCGCCACCTTAGAGGCCTTGAACCGCCAAATCGCCGTCATGGGCGGTGACCGTGACGTCGGTGCCGCCGGTGATCGCCGAGCCGATGGTCGTGGTCGAGGACGAACTTTCGGAGAAGCCTCGCTTGCCGCCGCCGAACAGGCCGTTGCTTTTGGAGGAGACCGCCGCCCGATAGCTTTCGCTGTCCTGGACCGAGGTGATCAGAACATCGCCGCTGGCGGTGACGGTCAGGTTGCCCGCCGCCTCGACGGTGCTGCCCAGGCTGCGGGTGCTCTGGCTGCTTCCGCCCCGGAAGGTGAAGTTCGTGCTGTCGGTCGCCGTCGCCGCGCCCAAAAGCACGTCCCGGCCTGCGCCGAGGGTCGCGCCTGGCTGCGATGGTCACGGTCTTTCCGCTCATCGTGCCGGAGAGGTTGAGAACGTCGTTTCCGGCAGTGACGGAGAGGGCGGTTCCCGCCACCATCGCGCCGCCCTGGTTGCGCACGTCGCCGGTTGCCGCGACTTTCAGGGCGCCGTCGGTGGCGAGATCAGGCCGGAGTTGGAGGCCTGGGCCGCCTGAATGTTGGCGGAGGTCGCGACGATCCGGGCGCTGCGTGGATCGATATTGTCGGTCGTCACCTGGGCCAGATACAGGTGCGGCGCGAGAACGGTTTCTCCGTCGATCTCGACTTCCTCGAACCACACGATGTCGTGGGTGAGCGCCGCGATCTGCTCCGCCGACAGGCTGACGCCGAAGCTCAAGTCCAACGCCGTCCGTTCGGCCAAGGCGGCGTCCATCAGCTTTTGCATCTGCGCGGCGTCGGAGGTGATGTCGTTGGACAGATACCTCTTGCCGGTCTCGGCGAAGATCGCGTCGCGGACCACCTTGGTCTCATAGCCATCGTCGCCCAGGCGCTTGGCGATATCGTTGGTGTCGATCCCCGCGAGATTCAGGAAATAGCTGGAGCCGTAGACGTTGCTGAGGTTGCTGAGGATGGGATCGGTTTCCACCAGATACGCCGCGTCCGGCGATTTGGTGCGGGTGTACAGGCCATTGGCGTCGCGCGGCGGCAGGTGGGTCAAGGCCCCGGATGCGGCATCGCCGAGCAGGGCGAAGGCGACGCCCTTGATCGCATCCTCCACCGATCCGGCGGCGAGGCCGTAAAGCGGCGTGCCGGAGGCTACGCCCACGTTCGCCAGGGTTCCCACGACCTGAAGCGCGAGTTTCCCTGCGGTCTCGATCGTTCCGAAGGTCTCGCTGGAGGATTGAACCGTGCGGTCAGCCGCTTGGGTGTTCCAGCGCCAGTCCTTGCATTTATGCCAAATGCATCTCTCCTGGTGCCAGCGCATGAGCTTGGTCACCACCCTGGTCACGCTGAGTTGCAGCACGGAGTTGGTCAGGCTTTCGGCCTGCACGGTCATGTCGCCGTTGGCGTGGATCAGCCCCTGGTCGTTGGCGATGGTTTCGCCCTTCAGGGTCATCGCGCCATCGGCGAGGATCTTCGGTGCCGTGGAGTCGGTCGTGATCTCTTGAATGTCGTACGAGACGAAGTTGTGGCAGCTTTCGTTGGCGCCCCGGCAATCCACGTTCGAGGTGTCTTCCCCCAAGGCGCGTTCGTTCCGCGTGGTGAAGGCGAACGCCTTTTTCCGGTTGGTCACCTGCTTGGCGGTGATGGACATGTCCGCCGCCGTGCCGTTGCCCAGGCCCACCTGAATCGTGCCGGAGATGTTCTCGACTTGCCCTGTGGTCCCGTCGGCTTTGTCGTCGATGGTCAGGCCCGTGCCGCCGATGATGTCGCCGCCGTCGTTGGTCAGCACGCCGGGGGAGACGATCTTAAGGTGCTGCCCGGCAAGGATGCCGCCGCTGTTTTCCAGCAGGCTGGCCACGGTCAGGGCCATATCGCCGAGGGCGCGGATCTTTCCGGAATTTCGTACCGTGGCGGTGGTGATGCCAAGGTCGCGGCCTGCGGCGACGGTGCCCCCGGCCAGGGTGGCCGTGGTGGCGGTCAGGGTCAGGTCTTGCCCGGCTTGCAGGCTGCCGTTCAACTGCGCCGTGGCGGCGTTGAGTGCGATGTTCCGGGCGGACTCCAGAGTGCTTCCGGTCAAGTCCAAGGTCCGCGCGGCGGTCAAGGTGGCGGAAGCCTCGGTCGTCAGTTTGGCTTGGGTCGCGGTCAGGTCCCGGCGTGCGGTCAGGGTCAAATCGCCGTCGGCGTGAAGGCTGGCGTCTGTGGCGATGATGTCTCCGGCGCTGGCGTGGAGCGCGCCGTTGGAAACGGCTTGTTCCCTCACCGTGACGTCGCCCTTGGTCGAGGCCAGGGTCATGTCCCGCGCAGCCGACGCCTTGCAAAGGATCAGGCCGCCATCCGCCGTGATCTGCAGTTCTCCGGCGTTGGCGGCCATGTCGCCCTGCATGTTGACGCCAACGCCCTGCTCGATTGCGACCAGGGAAATGCGGTTGGCGTACATGCCGCCGAGAGCCGTCGAATCGATGGCATAGAGCGGCGCGCTTGTCGGGTCGGCGGCGCGGGCGGTGGCGGCGCGGTCGGCATAGGCGACGTCGTTGCGTCCGGCGACGACGTTGACGGACTTGCCGTTGACCTGTCCGTTCACGGTGACCGAGCGGCTGATTAAGTCCAAAACATTGATGCCGGAGGCATTCAACCCGTTTCCGCCGACGGCGATATCGCCGCCATCCACCGCGAAGCCGGAAATACCGCCCTGGGGGTTGAATTGCGGCGCTCCGGTGGTCAGAACCGCGCGCGGCGTGCCGATGAAACCGCAGCCGTTGCAGGTGGTGCCGTTGGGATTGGCCAGAATGAAGTCGGCGCTGTTGCTGAAGACCTCGGTAAAGCCTTCCAGGCGCGAACGGCTGGCGCTGGTGACCTCGGCCAGGATGGTCGAAGCCGACGATTTGCCGTCCAGATTGGGGTTGGCGAGGAGGGCGCCGCCGAGTTGGGAAATCCCGTCGTGGCTGGCGTTGTTCAAGATCACGCCGGAGGGGGCGACGTTGTATTCGCTGAATTTGTTGTACGAAAGACCCGCCGCGTTGGGGGCGACGATGTCGATGGTCGCGACGCCGTTCAAGGCTTGCCCCACGGAGGCTTTTTGCGCGGCGGCGGGGTCGATCACCAGTCCTGCGCCCCCGGCGTTGGCCGCCACCGACTCGAACGTGAGATACAGGCTCATGAGAATTGCGGCTCGCTTTTGCAGCATGTAGCGCAATTTCATGACCTGTTCCTCAGTACTGGACGACAAGAGACAGATAGACCTCGCGGTCTCTCTGGGTGATGAAGGCGGGGGAGCGCAAAGGCTGGGCATAGGCGAGCGATAAACGCAGATAGTCGCCGGAAACGCGCACCCCCGTTGCCCATCCGGTCATAACGCCGCGCTCCTTCTCGTCTTTCGGGTCGTTGCGAAGAACCCCATAGTCGTAGGCGAGAAAGGGCGTGATCCGGCCGAGGCCGTCATCGATGAACGCTTCCCCGGTTTTGGGCAGGGGCAGCGACACCTCGTTGCGGACGTAAAGCCCTGTGTCGCCGCTGATGTCGTCGGCATCGAAGCCGCAGACCGAATATCGTCCGCCAAGGGAGATCCGCTCGGGGCTATAGAGAGTGGTTTTGCTCCACTGGCCATGGGCGCTGCCGGTATAGGTCAGCGAGAGCCCCCCCAGATCGATGGGCTGCAGGTAAGAGACATCCGCTGTGACCTTGTCGAATTGCGCGTGCGGGGAATCTTTTGCCAGGCCGGGGGCGTCCGCCCTCGCCTGCAACAGGTCGAGACCGCGTTCCCAGGTGCCCTGAGCCGAAAAAACGCCGCCAAGCAGACGGCGCGAATGACCGAAGCCGAGACCGCCGACCGCAAGACTGTAGGAGCTGGTTTCCAGCCTTTGATCGTTAAAATATGCATTTGTGCTGTAATAATGGAACATCCCTTTGGCGGAGGTTTTGCTGTCGGCGTCGCGATGGAGAACCCGTTCCAGCTCGACCGTTCGCGTCCGCGAATTGCCGGTGCTGTGATAGGTCTGGTTGGTTCCAGAAAGGGGGGCGGCGTAGTCGGAATAGTTGCTCGAAACCGTCAGCGTCCAGTAGCCGTAGGGGATGGAGGCGAATCCGTTGACGCTGCGAGAGGCGCGCCAATCCGCATCGTAATGGGCGCTGTGGTCCGTGGTTAAAGATAGAAAGTCGTTTAATCCCAGTGAATTGTCGAATTCGGCATTGGTTTGGTATTTGTGACGTCCGGTGCTGGCTTGGCCGCTGTTGTTCAGTCCCGCCGAGACACGCCAGCGTTTGTCCGGTTGATTTTTGACGGCGACGCGGGTGGCCCCCGGCTGACTGCCCGGTTGCAGGGCCATGGTCGCCCGGTTGGAACGCAGGCGGTTGATTTGGTCCAGGCCTTGTTCGATGTCGCGAAGATTGAGGATGTCTCCCTCCAGTCCGGGGAAGGCGGTGTCCAGTTCGGCGTTCTGTGCCCAGTCGGTTCCTCCCGGTTCGATGGCCTCGACCTTGCCCTCGACGATCACGATGGTCAGGATGCCGTTATTCAGGTCTTGTTGGGGAAGATAGGGACGGGCTGTGATATAGCCCTCATCGACATAAGCCTGGGAAATTGCCCGTAGCAGGGTATTGAGTTCGGCAAGTGTCAGGCATCGACCGCGGTACGGGCGGGCCAAATCTTCAAGCATTGCGACGGAAAGATATGTCGCCCCCTCGAACGCGATGCGATTGACCGTTAGGCAGGCGTTGCTTTCCTTCTCGGTCGGTGCGGGCGGCAGAGTGAAGGGGGCGGTGCCGATGCGTCCGCTGCCGTCCTTGGTGCGGTGCTCCTGCTCTCGGCGCAGTTCCTCTTGATAACGCTGAATGCTTTGCTGCTGTTGAATGATGGCGTTGAGATCAGAGGGGGAAGGGCTCTGCGCGAACACAGGTGTGATGAGCATCACACCGCATGCTGCCACTCTGAGTAAAGCGGAAGCATAGAGCAAGATAATACGCACGGAACATACTCCGTTAGCAGGGTGTTGAAAAATCGGTGGCATGGCTGGTATCGGCATAATTCAATCTCGGTAGTGGCTTGTTGCTGAGGGAATGATGCACGGGACAGACAAGCGATCTGGAGACTTGTTCTCCTGCGTTGACCTGGAGACGCAGGTGCGCATGGACCACCCGCTGCGGACGATCCGGGAGATGACCAATACGGCACTAGCGGCGTTGTCGGGCGACTTTGCAGCGCTCTACTCGGGAATGGGTCGGCCGTCGGTTCCACCGGAGAAGCTGCTGCGGGCCATGCTGTTGCAGGTGTTCTACTCGATCCGTTCGGAACGCCAATTGATGGAGCGCCTGGACTTTGATCTGCTGTTCCGTTGGTTCGTCGGTCTCGGGGTAGATGACCCGGCCTGGGACCATTCCACATTCTCCAAGAACCGCGACCGGCTGCTGGAAGGGGACATCGCCGCAAAATTCCTGGCGGCAGTGTTGGTCCAACCCCGGATCAAACGGCTACTGTCGAGCGAGCATTTCAGCGTCGACGGCACGCTGATCGAAGCGTGGGCCTCAATGAAGAGCTTCAGACCGAAGGCCGCTGAGGGCGATGGCGGTGAAGGCGGTGGTCGCAACCCCTCGGTCGATTTTCGCGGCGAGAAACGATCCAACGATACTCACAAGAGCACCACCGATCCCGATGCCATGCTCTACCGCAAGGGGGCAGGCATGGAGGCTAAGCTGTGCTTTATCGGTCATGGGCTGATGGAAAACCGTTCGGGCTTGATCGTGGACACCCGGCTAACCCGCGCATCGGGTCACGCTGAACGGTTGGCGGCACTGGACATGATCGAGCCCCTGGGCGACCGACCGCGCGCAATTACGTTGGGTGCCGACTGCGGCTACGATGCCGCCGATTTTGTCGAGGAACCACGGACGCTCAACGTGCGTCCTCACGTGGCGCAGAACACTAGCCGACGTCGCTCGGCCATAGATAAGCGCACCACCCGCCATCCCGGCCATACCGCCTCCATGCGCATCCGCAAGCGGATCGAGGAAGCCTTTGGCTGGATCAAGACAGTCGCAGGGATGCGGAAAACCAAACTGCGCGGCCTTAATAAGGTGGATTGGGCATTCGCCTTCTCGGCAGCCGCCTACAATCTGCTGCGACCACCCAAACTGCTGGCAGGGGAGATGCCCACATGAAGCGCCCGCCCGCCTTTGCCAAAGTCTTCGAAGGCCGCTGGAGCAGCGTCGAGATGGACACTTGGCTAGATGATCATCTCGACCTTCTGGAGCCCGCCCACATTACCTTTGGTGGCGCCTCTGATGGCGAACGGGTGTTCGGCGCGGTCAAGAGATGGCTCGACGTGCGTTACGGGAGCCGGGATGGTGCCGTCTGCGCCGAATTCTCGTGGGAAGGCCACAACGACGCCGATATTGCTTGCGGGAGAGGATGGGTCGCCCTCGGCACTGCTGGCCGATTGGTTGGCCACATCTACATCCATGGCAGCGATGAATCAGGCTTCGTCTGCGAGCCACTCTGACTTCTTCAACACCCTGGTGAAGCAATAAATCTTTCCCCCGCAGGGCGTATCCAGTATTAGCAGTCGTTTCCAACTGTTATCCCAGACTCCAAGGTAGATTCCCACGCGTTACTCACCCGTGCGCCACTAGATCCGAAGATCTCGTTCGACTTGCATGTGTTAAGCCTGCCGCCAGCGTTCGTTCTGAGCCAGGATCAAACTCTCAAATTAACTCTAGTGCCGAAACACTAGAATCCTCAGAGCCGATCCATTCGCACTTCTCAAAGAAACTATACTCCGATTAACGGGGCATGCTTTCCTTACCAAGATACGTATGGACACAGTCCGTTCTTACGAACCAACCGCCGTCCGCGCATCCCTTTTTCCGATCCACAATGTCAAAGAACAGTCGCCAATCTCGCCCAACTCGCTAAGGCCGCTGCCGCAACCCCCGTCGTCGGGAGGCTAATTTCTAGGCCAACCAACCCCACACTGTCAAACACATTTTTAAAAGATTTTCGAAAAAGCCAAAAACCACGTCCCGCCAACGCAAAAGCGGTTTCGTCTTCAACGGCAAGATGTTATGAAAAACACCAACGGCAGCAACCGGGAGAACGGACCAATGGACTCGCCTCTATTGCGTATCCTTATGCTCATCGTGGGACTGGTGCTGGGCATAAGCCTGATGGGGTGCACCGGCCAGGATCTGGCCGTCTCGCCAAAGGGCGATGGCGGCGCCGCATCCATACCGACCGCCAGCTTCGCCCAGTTCAACGACATCCCGGTCCCCAGTGGCGCCACCATGGATCTGGAACGCAGCCTGCTGCTGGGCGCGTCCGAGGAATGGACCGGCCGCTTGGTCTATACCTCCGGCACCGACACCGCGCGGGTCTTCGACCTTTACAAGGCGGAAATGCCAAAGTTCGGCTGGACCGAACTGACCGTGATCCGTGGCGAGCGCAGCATCATGAGCTATCAGCGCGGCAATCGCGTCGCCACCATCGAAATCCAGGGACGCACCATCTATGGCACGCGGGTCTCCGTCACCGTATCGCCCAACGCCGCAGGAGGAGCCACGGGATACGGAGCGCAAAGCTATGGCGGTTCGTCCTCGTCGAGCAGTGTCAGCCGCACGCCGCTGCGCTGATTCCCGACCTCATCCACGCGCTTGATGCCTATTCGTTGGTGACCGAACAGAACTGCTTCTTCTGACGCAGGTCGCGGCAGATCTTGTCGGCTTGCGCGCGGCCGCCGATCGGCCCGGCGTAGAGGCGATAGTAATCCCCCTTTCCCGGCACCAAGGTCTTGCGAATATCCGGCGCGAGGGTCGCCATCTGGCGACTGAACCGCTTCCTGATCTCCGTCCACCCCGCTTGCGCCTGCGCCTGGCTGCGATAGGATGCCAGTTGCACGGTCAACTGACCGGGCAACTGTTCGTTTCGTCCCGCGCCACTGGGGATCAACATGCCCGGCGCGCCAACCGCCCCCCCCAACGCACCATTTCCCGCGCCGGCGGCGCGTAACGCGCCTTCCACCGCTTTTTGCTCGGCCTTCATCTCCGTCTCGGTGATCAACCCCAGGGTACGCAGGCGCTCCAACTGGCGCACCCGCTCGGCGGAAGCGATCAGATCGCGCGGCGCGGCCTCGGGCGCGGCCAGGGATTCCGGCTTAGCCGGAAGCAAGGCATCCAGGATCAATTCACGTTCCATGGCATGCTCGCGCGGGGTAATGGCACGGGTCTGCAAGGCCTGCTGCAAGGATTTCAGGCGATCCACCAGTTGCTCCAACGCCGGGACCGAGCGCTCCAACCCTTTGGCCGGGGGCGGTTCGGTCAGTGGCAACAAAGCGCCGATGTTTGTGGTCCGCCGGGCCCGATATTCCTCGGGCGAGATCAGTTGCTCGTCCCGCAACTTCTGCAAGACGAGGAAGCGGTCGGCGATCGCGCGGGTCCGGGCGTCCATGCCCTGCACCGGAGCATCCTGCCCGGTCATCGGCACCCCCTGAACCGCGGTTCTGGGGGCCGCCGACGGAGCCATGGCCGATGGGGCCATCACCGGCGACAAACCGGACGACGCCGACGACATCGTCGGCGTCACGGTGGTCATGCCATAGGCAGGAGTCCCCTGCCACGCGCCGGAGCGCCGCAACTCGGCATCGACCTGACGCATATTGGCTTCGGCGATTTCGGAGACTGGGGCCATCCGGTGAAGATCCCACCCACCCACCGTCGCCATCTTGTTGGGACGTTGCGCCAGCAGTTCCTCGTAGAGGGACCGCGCCTTCACCGGCCGGTTGGTGCTTTGGTAAAGCATTCCGCCCGCCAGCAGCGCGTAGGGATTCTTGGGGTCGCGCCTCAGCGCGGCTTCGACCTCTTTCTCGGCCAGACCGAAATCGCCGCGCGCCATCGCGGCGAACGCCAAGTCCGCCGAGGTATCCGCCTTGGGCCCCAAACTATCGAGAAAAGTCTGCGGATTGCTTTGCGGGCCACACGCAGCCAGCGCCATGGCGACGCCAGAAACCATGGCCACCCGGCCGATGCGGCGACGCACGCCGCCTTCCCGGAAAGTATGACCGTTCACCCCATCGACTCCAGATCAGACACCTTGCCCGAAGCAGTGTGATCCGTTCGCCGCGCCGAAGCAATCCTGAATCGGCCACAACGGACTGATTCTGCAAGCAATCCCACGGGAGTTTCACATATTTAAGGGGTTGGAGGATGGTGTTTCCTGACCTATGATTGCCCCACGCCGCCACAGGGTGGCCCGCGCCCCCCCTTCCCGAGGCTTACCATGGCCGAGACCGTTGACGGCGATCCCTTTCAGGTCGAAATCGAACTCAAGCTTCTAACCGACGAACGCACCGCGAAACGCGTCTGGGGCCACAAGTCGGTCAAGGCCTTGCTGCACGGCACGCCGCGAACCCGACGCATCCGCACCGCCTATTACGACACCCCCGGCAATGACCTGATGCGGGCTGGATGCGCGCTGCGGGTCCGGTCCTGCGACGGCGCCTTCGAACAACATCTGAAAACCGCAGGCAGCGTCGAGGGCGGTTTGTTTCATCGTCGCGAGTGGCAAGCGCCCCTGTCGGCGGATACCCCCGACCTGTCGCTGTGGGACGGCGAGGCCGCGGCCTTCCTGGCCCCCTATCGCAAGTCCTTGCACCGTATCTTCGAAAGCGACATGACGCGCACCGACGCCGTTCTGTCCAATGGCGCATTCATGGTGGAGCTGTCCGTGGACGTCGGCGCGGTCCGCAGCCTAGACACGGCGGGCGTAACGGTGCGGGAAACCCCGTTGGCCGAAATCGAACTGGAATGGAAGGCCGGTCCGGCGGAACATATCTTCGACTTGGCGCTTGATCTGGCACAAACGCTGCCACTGTGCCTGGGCTGGCAAAGCAAGGCGGAACGCGGCTATGAACTGGTCTCTGGCCGGGGACCGCTGCCACGCCGCGCCACACCGGTCGCGATCTCCGCCAAATGTCCGCAGCCCCGGGCCGTGGCCCGAATCGTCGGCGAAGCGATGAGCCACTTCCTGGCCAATCAACCCTGCCTCGAGGGCTCCGGCTCGCCGGAAGCCATCCACCAGACACGCGTCGCCTGCCGCCGCCTGCGCGCCGCCCTAACGCTGTTTCACCCCCTTCTTCCCACCACCGAGGCCGTCGATTTTCGCAATGGATTCCGCGATCTCGCCCTGGAGTTGGGCACGGTCCGCGACACCGACGTCCTGCTGACCGAGGCGCTGGCGCCCTTGCGCGCCGCACCGGGGCTTCCCGACGAAATGCGGGATTCCTTGCGCGCGGCCATGGCCGTTCTGGAAATCCGGCGCTCCGAATACCTGGAAACGGCACGATCCCGCTTGGCCGACCCGGCGACCGCCCGCCTGCTGCTGCGGCTGGGGCGGCGGCTGATCTTGCTGTCGCAACGGAGCGACGACGCGCCGATCAAAACCCTCGCCGACGCCGACCTGCACAAACGTCACCGCGCCTTCCGGCGACGTGGGCGCCACCTTGCCGCGCAAACCGCGACAGAGCGTCACGGCCTGCGCATTGCCGCGAAAAAGCTGCGTTACGCGGCGGAATTCTTTCAATCCCTGTACCCCGATAAGGCGATCCGCGCCTACCTGAAAAACCTATCCGAATTGCAAGAGATTCTGGGACACCTTAACGATGTCGCGAACATCCCGCGCCTGATCGCGAAAGCCGTTGGCGACGACGCGAAGCTGGCCATTTTATCGGGGCACGTGATGGGCTGGCACCTTCACCGCTTGCGGAACTCGATCGCGGACGCCGCCGACCTGCACCGCGATCTGAACAGAACCGCGCTTTTTGACAAAGGCCGCAAGTAAGAGTGGAACCATTCATCTGAACGATCGATTGAAACCCGCGAAATTGTCGATTGTTTCAGCCGCGCGCCACAAAAAACCCGAAAATTTCGCGAAAACTTCACGCCGATCGGTAAAAATTCTTTCTCGTTGCAAGGTGCTGGAGGCATACTTCACAGCTTAGGGCGGCACGCTGAGCAACAATAAAAACCATCGGATCGGCATGCCAGACAGGACGCATGCCTTGGGGATGTAGGGGAAAGCTGCGGTGCGCTTGCCCACGCTGACCCGGCCGGGGTGGCGGTTTTGGCAGTGGAGCTAGAGGTTATGGTTACGGCGACGGTAAAATGGTTCAACCCGACCAAGGGGTTCGGGTTCGTGACGCTGAGCGACGGCACGCCCGACGCTTTTCTGCACATCTCGACGATCGAACCCCTGGGTTTCCGCAATCTACCGCAAAGCGCGGTCGTCGAATGCAAAATCGGCGACGGCCCGCGTGGACTTCAGGTCAGAACGGTCGCGGCGGTTCACAACGCCGAAGCCGACGCGCAGGGCAGCGAGGCCGAGGGGACGGTGAAATTCTTCAACACCGCCAAGGGATTCGGTTTTGTCGTTCCAGACAGCGGCGGTCCCGACGTCTTCGTCCACGCGCGCACACTGCAACAGCACGGCGTCAACGAACTGCAACAGGGGCAGCGGGTGCGCCTGGTCATGGCGCAAGGGCCGAAGGGACTGCAAGCGATGGACGGCGTCCCCCTGTAGGCACGATCCAACGACTGCAAGGGTTTTCCCTCCTTGGGGAAAAGCCTGTATGATTTTCTTCGTTGCCCCGGTGTCGCACCGGTCGGGTTCAGGCTTGTTGTCCGCCCCCGAAGAGAAGGTCGCCCCTGTTAAGCTCTCCCCTTGGAGCGGCCTGTTTTTCCGGTGCGACCGCGCGATTTTTACTAGCCCCGCACCAGGGTATGGGCTATATCCCGTCCACTCTGGCGGGTCGGACCGTCCATTGGATACGCCCCTCACCGCCAGGGGCCTTGCGCAGTCCGCCCCGCCACGCGCCGAGCGAACCGCCGCCGGAGGAAAACGCGAAAAATGGATTACGCACTGTTCTTCGAAGAACAGATTTCCGGCCTGAAGGCGGAGGGACGGTATCGCGTCTTCACCGAAATCATGCGTCACGTTTCGCACTTCCCCGAAGCCGCCCACTTTACTTCGTCCGGCCCCCACGACATCGTCGTCTGGTGCAGCAACGATTATCTGGGAATGGGGCAGCACCCCGAGGTGCTGGCCGCGATGCACGAGGCGATCGACCTGTGCGGCGCCGGCGCCGGGGGAACCCGCAACATTTCCGGCAACAACCGCTTTCACGTCCTGCTGGAGCAAGAACTCGCGGGACTGCACGGAACCGAGGCCGCGCTGCTGTTCACAAGCGGCTACACCGCCAACATGACCACCCTGATGACGCTGGGCGCCGGAATTCCCGGCTGCATCGTGTTTTCGGATTCGCAGAACCACAACTCGATGATCGAGGGCATCCGCCACTCCCGCGCGCCGCGCATGATCTTCCGCCACAACGACGTGGCGCATCTGGAAGAACTGCTGTCCAAGGCGCCGGTGAACGCACCGAAGTTGATCGCCTTCGAATCCGTCTATTCGATGGACGGCGACATCGCGCCGATCAAGGAAATCTGTGACGTCGCCGAGAAATACAACGCCATGATCTTTCTGGACGAAGTGCACGCGGTCGGCATGTACGGCGCGCACGGCGGCGGCGTTTCCGAACGCGACGGACAATCGCGTCGCCTGACCTTCATCCAGGGTACGCTGGCCAAGGCGATCGGCGTGTACGGCGGCTATGTCGCGGGCAGCCGCGCCGCCATCGACTTTATCCGTTCCTTCGGCCAGGGATTCATCTTCTCGTCGTCGATGCCGCCGACGGTGGCCGCCGGAGCGCGGGCCAGCATCCAGCATTTGAAACAGCACCCGGAACTGCGCGACCGCCACCAGGAGCGCGCCGAAACCCTGCGCCAAAAGCTGAAGGCGGCGGACCTGCCGGTGATCGTCACCGAAAGCCATATCGTGCCGGTTCTGGTCGGCGATGCCCCCCGTTGCAAGAAAGCCAGCGATCTGCTGCTGGAGGAGCACGGCATCTACATCCAGCCGATCAACTACCCCACCGTGCCGCGCGGCAGCGAACGTCTGCGGATCACTCCGACGCCGCTACACACCGACGCCCAGATGGACGCCCTGGTGATCGCCCTGCACGCGGTGTGGGCGAAACTCAACCTAAAAATGTCGGCCTGAGAGAGCCCCCCTCAGCCGGGCGCCATCGCGTCCGGCATCAAGACCGCCACCACCCGCCCCCTGGCGCAAAGCCTGCCCGCGGCGGATAGCGTGACTTCGGCCACCACCTTGCGCGGCGTCACCTCGACCGCTCTGCCCCACAGTTCCAGTTCGCCGTCGATCGGCGTCGGCGCCAAATAATCGACGTTCAGATTGGCGGTGACGAAGCGGCGATGTGGCGGCGTCCCCATTGCTCGTCCCTCGGCATCGTATGCGGCGGCCGAGGCGATGGCGGTGGCATGGCAATCTATCAACGAGGCGATCAATCCGCCATAGACGAAACCAGGGATCGCGGTGTGGTACGGTCGCGGCGTGAAACGCGCCACCGCCGCCGCCGCCGTCCAAAAGCTTTTCAGTTGATTCCCCTGGGGGTTGTTCTTGCCGCAGCCATAGCAGTGGCCGAGTTCGTCGGGATAGGTGTCCTGGATCGCTTGCATCGCTACCGCTCCGTGCCGGGAAAGACTTTTGCAAGGATGCCCACTTGACGCGGTAAATTCAATGATTACAGTCAATTATAGAACACTAAAAGCATCGCCGAAGCACCATAGGGGAGCACCATAACAATGAGCAAAACCGCCGCCGGTTGGCGCAAGGACTTCGTGTGGGGGGTGTCCACCTCCAGCTATCAGATCGAGGGCGCGCACGACGAAGATGGCCGCGCCCCGTCGATTTGGGACACCCGTTGCCGCATCGCGGGCAAGATCGCCAACGGCGATACCGGCGACGTCGCCTGCGACCATTATCACCGCCACCCCGAAGACATCGCCCTGATGAAGGGCTTGGGCCTCGACGCCTATCGCTTCTCGGTCGCGCGGCCCCGCGTTTTGCCACGCGGCAAGGGCCGCCCCAACATGAAGGGGCTGGATTTCTATGACCGGCTGATCGACTCCCTGCTGGAAGCCAACATCGAACCGTGGCTTTGCCTCTATCACTGGGACCTGCCGCAAGCCCTGCACGACCTGGGGGGGTGGGCCAACCGCGACCGCGTCGGCTGGTTCGCCGATTACGCCGCGCTGATCGCCAACCGCCACGCGGACCGCGTCAAGAACTGGGTGACCTTCAACGAATTCGCGGTGTTCACCCTGTTCGGCTATGCCATCGATTGGAGCGCGCCGGGCATCACCGACCGCCATACCCACCTGAAGGCAATCCATCACGTCAACTTGGCCTACGGCGCGGGCGTCGATATCATCCGCAGTCTGGTCCCTGGCGCCTCGATCGGGGCCGTCCACAACCGTCAGGCGGTCTGGCCGGAAAAGGATACGGACGCCGACCGCGCCGCCGCCGCCCTACTGCACGAGCACTGGAACCTGGCCTTCCCCGACCCGCAACTGCTGGGGTATTACCCGCCGATGATCGCCCGCGACATCGAACCCTATGTCCAGGCGGGCGATCTGGCCCGATGCCTTCCGCGACGAACTGATCGGCCTGCACCAGACCTATAAACTACCGATCTACGTCACCGAAAACGGCTGCGGCGGCCACTTGGACGCCCCCGACGCCAACGGCCGCGTCGCCGATGCCCACCGCGTCAAATACCTGGACCTCTATACCGCGAAAATGCGCGAGGCGATGGACGCGGGCGCCGACGTGCGCGGCTATTTCGTCTGGTCGCTGTTGGATAACTTCGAATGGGGCAGCGGCTATGGCCCACGCTTCTGGCTGGTGCACGTGGATTACAAAACCCAAAAACGCACGCCGAAGGATTCCTACGCCTGGTTCCGCGACTTCGTGAAAACGGCGAAGGGAAAGTGAAAAACCCTAGGCTTAGGACTCATTAAGGTTCGATCCAAAAGAGGAGGAGTACCGCGATGATGACGGCGGCAAAGAAGACATCCGCGCATCGGTCATATCGGGTGTGGATACGCCACCAATCCTTGAGGCGAGCGAAGAGGTTCTCGATCCTATGACGCTGGCGACAGAGGATTTTGTCGTAAGCGTACTGGGTTTTGCGATGACGCATTGGCGGGATGCATGTAGCGATCCCTCGCTGTGTCAAAGCCTCTCGAAGGGGATCACCGTCATAGCCCTTGTCGGCGATCAGGACGTTGGCCTCGGGAAATGGGTCGAGCAACAGCATCGCGCCTTTGTGATCGCTCATTTGCCCCTCGCTGAGCAGCAGGATGAGGGGCCTTCCTTGTCCGTCGCAAACCGCATGAAGCTTGGAGTTCAGCCCGCCTTTTGTGCGTCCGATACATCGGGGAAGAGCCCCTTTTTATAGAGGCTCGCGGCGGTCCGATGAGCTTTCAGGTGGGTTGCATCGATCATCAACCGGTCTGGAGGGCCAGCCTCTCCCGTCAAGGCCGCGAAGATCCGGCTGAACACCCCAAGTCGGCTCCAGCGAACGAAACGATTATAGAGGGTTTTGTGGGGGCCATAGACAGGTGGTGCATCTCGCCACCGTAAGCCGTTGACCCGCACCAGGGAGATACGGCGGCGATGGAAGGCCATCACGCTGGAACGATGACTGATGGTGATGACGGCGGCGGCGAGATATTCGGCGAAGAGCATCTCCATCATCTGACGCTCGGTGTCGCGATCAAGGCCGTTTGTCGCTTCCTCGATGAAGATCCAGTCCGGTCTATGCATCAGCAAACGCGCGAACCCCAGGCGCTGTTGTTCGCCAACCGCAAGGTTCTGTTCCCAGTTGCCGGTTTCATCCAGACGATCGACGAAATCCACCAGACCGACGCGTTTAAGGGCGGCACGCAGGGTATCGTCATCGTCAAGGTTGGGAACTTGCGGAAAGATGATGGCGGTGCGCAGCGGGCCGATCGGCAGATAGGCCCGCCGCAGCATAAAGAAAATCGACGCCCCCGACGGCAAATCGACCTGCCCACGCCCCCACTGCCACAACCGCGCCACCACCTTGAACAGCTTCACGGCAGCACCGGGATCGCCGGTGATCAGCACCCGTTCCCCCGCCGCGATCGTGGTCGAGAAGCGGGCGATTTGAGTGACGCCGTTGGAATCCGCGATCTCGACATTATGGAAGGCCAGAGTCGGCGCGGCGGCTTGGGCGGTGCGGATGCCATCGTGGCCGCCCGCGTCGATCCGCTTCGAGACCAGATCGATGCCATCGACCAAACGCAGCACGCGCTCGACCGAGGCGCGCCACTCCGCCACGCTGGCCAGATTGTCGATCGGCCAGGACAAGGCGGCGGTCATCTGCCCGAACGCCTGCGAGGTCTGCATCAGCATGCCCAGGGTGATGGTGCCGGCGATGTAACGCGGCGCCGCCACCAGGAACGGAAACGCCATCGACAGCACCGACCAACTGGACGAGAAGTACATCAGCTTGGTCAGCACCCAGGTTTGCCCGTCCCAGGCCTGCACGACACGGCGAAATAAGCTACGGAAATGGCGGCGCTCTCCGGTTTCGCCATGCAGAAGCGCAATCGCCATAGCGTTTTCGCGGGCGTGAACCAGTCCAAAGCAAAAATTGGCCTCGTCCGTCTGGCGACGATCGACGGCCCGCACCAACGGCTTGCCCAACGCTCGGGCGACCACCGCGCCCACCCCGGAATAAATCACCGCAAGCCACACCAAATGCCCCGGCAACGGCACTTCCAAACCGCCCAGGGTGGTCAACACCGGCCCCGACAACGACCACAGGATTTGCGTGAAGCTAATCAGCAGCAGGGAATAAAAGAGCGAATGTGCCAGGTCGATAGCGGCCTCGGTGGTGATGCGGATGTCCTCGGCGATGCGACCGTCGGGATTGTCGTGATCGCCGGGCATCAGGTTCAGCAGATACTGCCTCCCACCCGACATCCACTCACGGAAGACGCGATAGGTCAGCCATTGCCGCCACGCCACCTGCAAGCGCCGTTTCACCCGCAAATGGGTCGTGGTCACCAAAACATTGCCAACGATGATCAGAAACAAGACGCCGATCAGAGCCTCGAACCGCTGCATCGCCCGTTGTTCCAGGGCGTCAAAAAGCTTCTCATTCCAGACGTTAAGGGCAATCAGAAAGCTAACCTGGATCACCGTCAAGACCAAGAGGGCAAGTCCCAAGCCGGTCAGGCGCCAGCCGTCTTCGGACGACCAGAACGGCATCGCAAGATCCACGAAACGGCGAAAAAAGGAAGGTGCCTGTCGCGGCTTGGTGACAACCGATGTCTCAGCGCTGTCGTCCCCCACGATGTCCCTCATTCCGCCGCAGCAGAGCGCCGCGCGGCTTTTCCCCGATTAAACAGTGGCGCGCGCGGCAATGCCAGAGAAAACCGTGAACCTCATGCCGCGGGCGGAGTCTGGCACCGGGTTTGCATGGTCACGGCCAGGACGAACCCGCGTCCCACGGGGCAAGCGCCCTCGTGGACCCGCATCAAGGATGGACCGAACCCGCATGCCGCACCTGTATAGGACCCTTGCGAAGCCCCTGAACAAAGCCCTGTTTCTGGCGACTTTATTGTTTCTAGCCAGCGGGTTGCAGGCGGGCGCATGGTCCGGGACATGCATCGACACGGCGGCGCGCGTCAACCGCGCGGAAGGCCTTCCCCACAACATGCTGGGCAGCCTTGCGATCACCGAAGGCGGTCGCTGGGACGCCGACGCCAAGGCAAAAGTTGCCTGGCCGTGGACCGTCACCTCCGGTGGCGAGGGGCAGTATTTTCCCACCAAGGCCGCAGCCATCGCCGAGGTGAAGCGTCTGCGCGCCAAGGGCGTCGAAAATATCGACGTCGGCTGCATGCAGATCAACCTGAAATACCACCCCAACGCCTTTTCCTCCCTGGCCGAGGCCTTCGACCCCGAAGCCAACGTCCGCTACGCCGCGCGCTTCCTGAAGGACCTGAGGCGGTCCTTGCACGGTTGGTCCGAAGCGGTGCGCCATTACCATTCCGCCGACACCGAACGGGGCCTCGCCTATGAAAAGCGGGTCGCCATCAACCTGCGCGACCTGCAGGGTGAAAAATCGGCGCAGCCGCGACCGACGGAAACCGCCGTGGCAACCGCGCGGCCCGAGAGCCGACCGCTACGAGTCGCGGACAATTCAGAGGCGCGACAGCGCCGCGCCGAGGCCCGGGCCGAGGCGGATGCCTGGCGGCAACGCAAACTGAACGAATACCTTGTGCGCAAGGCCGCGCTACGCGACGGCTAACGAAGAGACGCACCGAATTTTGCAAAAAATCGCCGCGGAAGTCTGGAAACTCCCCGCGAAACCGCTGTATTCTGATCCCGCACGACGGCCATGCACGGGAGACGATCATGAGCGAGTGGAGCCTTGTCTACGATCATTACGATCCCAAGGAACAAGGCTTGCGCGAGGCGCTGTGCGCCACCGGAAACGGTTATTTCTGCACGCGCGGCGCTTTTCCTTGGGCGAAGGCCAACGAGGTCCACTATCCGGGAACCTACGTCGCGGGCGGTTACAATCGCCTGACCTCGAAGATCGACGAGCACGAAGTCGAAAACGAGGATCTGGTCAACTTCCCCAACTGGCTGAGCCTGACCTTCCGGATCGACGGCGGCGCTTGGTTCGACCTCGATACCGCCGAGATTCTGTCCTTCGAGCAAACGCTGGATCTGCGCGAGGGCATGCTGAAACACGCCATCCGCTTCCGCCACGACAAAGGCCACGAAACCACCCTGCAAATGCGCCGCTTCGTCCACATGGGCTGGCCGCATCACGCGGTGCAGGAAATGGTGGTGATCGCCCAGAACTGGTCGGGGACCATCGAATTCCGCTCCGCCCTTGACGGACACGTCGAGAATAAGGGCGTCGAACGCTACAGCCATTTGGCCTCGCAGCATCTGGACTACATCAAAAGCGGGGAATTCACCGGAACGTTAAGCCCGGACAAGATGATCTATCTGATCACCCGTTCGTCGCAAAGCCGCCTGCGCATCGGCATGGCGGCGCGCACCCGGATTTTTCGAAACAGCGTCTGGCAGGAGGACGCGGCAATCACGGTTTCGGCCTGCGACGGGTACGTCGAAGCCACCATCCCGGTGGAGATCGCCCGCAGCGAGCCGATCCGCGTCGAAAAGGTCTGCACGCTCTACACCTCCCGCGACAAGGCGATTTCCGAAGCCGGTCTGGCCGCCCGCGAGGCCCTGGACCGTTGCCGCGACATCGCCGCCCTGCAACAAAACCATCTGCGCGCCTGGAGCAACTATTGGGAACGTTGCGACATCGTGCTGCACCCGTCGTTGCACGAAGAGCAAAAGATTCTTCGCCTGCATATCTTCCATCTGATGCAAACCGCCTCCAACCACACGCTGGACCTCGACGTCGGTGTCCCGGCGCGCGGCTGGACCGGGGAATCCTATCGCGGCCATGTTTTCTGGGATGAACTGTTCATCCTGCCGTTCATGACCTTCCGGCTGCCGATCGTCAGCCGCTCCCTGTTGGAATACCGCTACATGCGGTTGGGCCGGGCGCGTCTGAACGCACAGTTGGAAGGTTTTCGCGGCGCCATGTTCCCCTGGCAAAGCGGCAGCGACGGTCGCGAAGAATCGAAGCCCGAGCACTACACCCCGGCCACCGGCCAATGGGCACCCGACAACTCGCGCCGACAGCGCCATATCAACCTGTCAATGGCCTGGAACGTCTGGCACTATTTCTCGGCCTCCGGCGATCGCCGCTGGATGGGATTGCGCGGCGCCGAGATCATCGTCCTGATCGCCCGCTTCTTCGCCTCTTTGGCCAAGGACGATAAGAAGGAAGACCGTTACACCATCGACGGTGTCCTCGGACCCGACCAGTACCATCACGGCTTCCCAACCTCGGCGCCGCACACCGGGGTAAAAGACAACGCCTACACCAACGTCATGGTGGCTTGGCTGATGGACACCGTGCTGACCGTTCTGGATGTCATCGACGACATTTACCTTCGCGAACTGATGACCAAGCTCGACATCCAGAAGGACGAGATCGAAACCTGGACCGATATGAGCCTGAAGATGTCGGTCCCCTTCTTCGACAACGGCGTAATCAGCCAGTTCGAGGGTTTCCAAAGCCTGGAGGAGATCGACCTCGGGGCCTATCGTGAAAAGCATGGCGACATCCAGCGCCTTGACCGCATCTTCGACGCCGAGGGACTGGACATCAATCGTTACAAGGTCTGCAAGCAGGCCGATGTGCTGATGCTCTACTACCTGTTCACGGAATCCGAGCTGTCGGCGCTTTTATTCCGCCTGGGCTATGACTTCTCCAAGGAGGACTACCGCCGTACCATGGATTACTACATGGCGCGAACCACCCACGGCACCACCTTAAGCCACTTGGTGCACACCTGGATTCTGGTGCGCAACAACGACCCGCGCGCCTGGGACCTGATGCAAACCGCCTTGCGTGCCGATTTGACCGACATCATCGGCGGCACCACCCGCGAAGGCGTCCACCTGGGAATGATGTCGGGAACCGCCGACATGTTCCAACGGGGTTTCACCGGCGCGCGCGTCAGCGATGGGATTCTCAGCCTCGACCCCGTTTTCCAGGACAAAATCAAGCAGTTGAAGTGTAAGCTTCGCTTCCACGGAAACTGGCTGGCAATCGACATGAACGAGGACCGCATTTGCGTCAATGCCGATTCCTCCTGGTCCGAACCGGTAACGATCTGCGTCCGCGGCGAATGCCGCAAGCTGTCGCCGGGTTCGACCCTGATTTACAAACTGTAATTGCCTCCACGGGGGCGGGAATCTTAAAACCCCGCCCCCAGGCATAACTCCCGCCCACGGCGACCGCTGCGAACGGCCCCTTGCGCCTCCGCGTGTTGCGACATGGACACACGGCAAAAATGGCTCTAGGTTCAGGACCCATTAGGCTCAGGACTCATTAAGGTTCGATCCAGAAGAGGAGGAGTACCGCGATGATGATGGCGGCAAAGAAGATATCCGCGCATCGGTCATATCGGGTGTGGATGCGCCGCCAATCCTTGAGGCGAGCGAAGAGGTTCTCGATCCTATGACGCTGGCGATAGAGGGTTTTGTCGTAAGTGTACTGGGTTTTGCGATGACGCATTGGCGGGATGCATGTAGCGATCCCTCTCTGTGTCAAAGCCCCTCGAAGGGGATCACCGTCATAGCCCTTGTCGGCGATCAGGACGTTGGCCTTGGGAAATAAGTCGAGCAACAGCATCGCGCCTTTGTAATCGCTCATTTGCCCCTCGCTGAGCAGCAGGATGAGGGGCCTTCCTTGTCCGTCGCAAACCGCATGAAGCTTGGAGTTCAGCCCGCCTTTTGTGCGTCCGATACATCGGGGAAGAGCCCCTTTTTATAGAGGCTCGCGGCGGTCCGATGAGCTTTCAGGTGGGTTGCATCGATCATCAACCGGTCTGGAGGGCCTGCCGCTCCCGTCAAGGCCGCGAAGATCCGGCTGAACACCCCAAGTCGGCTCCAGCGAACGAAACGATTATAGAGGGTTTTGTGGGGGCCATGGACGGGTGGTGCATCTCGCCACCGTAAGCCGTTGCGGATCACATGAACGATGCCGCTGATCACTCGCCGATCATCAACCCGCAGCACGCCATGCGATAGCGGGAAATGCGGCTCGATCTTCGCCAACTGCCTCTCTGACAACCAAAACAGATCACTCATGGATGGGGTCCTCCCTCCCATGAGTGAATCAGCCGCCGATCTGCCTGACAATAATTTAATGGGCCCTGAACCCAGACTTTATGTAAAGTCAAAAACGTAAGGGAGATAGCCGGATTGTTTCCTTCGCGCGGTTTTCCGGCGGATAAACACTTGGCATCGCCGAAAGGATCTTCGTGAGTTCCACCAAGAATTCGGCGCGCGACCGCTTCGTTTCCCTGGCCTTCTGCTGGGGAGAGGTTCTATTCGAAATCACGGACCGTTATCAAATCCTGTTCGTCGGCGGAATCACCGAGATTCTGTTCGGCTGCACCCCTGAGAGTCTGACCGGAAAAAGCTTCCTCGACTTGGTCGGCGTGCAGGCACAAAAGGTGGTGCGCACCGTTCTGACCCATGCCCGGCAGTAAGGCGGGCGCTTCCAGGATCTTTACATCTCGATCGAACGACACGACCACCGCACCCAAATCTGTCAGATCGCCGGCTATTACGCCGCCCCCGAGGAAAACGCCAAATCCGGCCACTATTTTCTGTCGCTGAAACTGATGCCCAACGCCCACCTGGAACGGACGATGAGCCACGCCGACGGCTTCTGCGACGCGGATTCGTTCTGCGACATGGCGAACGAGGCCATGGCACGGCGACGCGACGCCAAGCTCTCGTTGATTTCGATCCCCGACCTGCAGAATCTGTTTGGCGAAATGGGGCGTGGCGAGCAGCGCAACATCCGGCTGGCGATTAGTTCCTTCCTGCATGCCCTGGCCCTCGACCAGAAGGAAGCGGAAACCGTGGGCTTGGGCAAGTATGCCCTGGTCCATTCCGACGCCACCGATATCGACAACTTGCGCGACGAGTTGGCCTCGCTTTTGTCCTCGATCACCGCGCACGACAACATCGACGTGCGCACCGCCACCATATCCGGACAGGAAGACGTCGATCCCGAGGACCTTGCCAAGGGCATCGTCTATGCCATCAACCAGTTCAAGGAAAGCGAGGGCCAGAGCCTGACTCTTTCCTTGCTTAACGCCAACTTCGCGGAACTGGCGGAGGAAGCGGTAAAAACCGTCTCGCTGTTCCGCAACGTCGTCGCCCACTCCAACTTTTCCATCGTCTTCCAGCCGATCGTCAGCCTGAAGGACGGCGCCCTCCACCATTACGAGGTGTTGAGCCACTTCCAGGGAAAATTCGGCGAATCGCCCTATCGCTATATCTGCTTCGCCGAGAAAACCGGCCTGATTTCCAGTTTCGACTTCGCGGTGCGGCAAAAGACCGTCGATTGGCTGGAAAGAAACGGCAAGATCGAAGGCATCCGAATGGCGGTCAACATGTCGGGGTAGTCCCTGCTGAATCCGACCTACCGCCAGCGCGTTGACGAGCTGCTGAGCGCGAAGCCCTGGCTTAAGGATTATCTGATCTTCGAACTGACCGAATCCTTGCGGGTCGAGGACCTGCAGACCGCCGACATCTACATCCAGTACCTGCGCGGCAAGGGCCTGCCGGTCTGTCTGGACGACTTCGGCGCGGGTGCGGCCAGCTCAACTATCTGAGTGCGATGGCGGTCGATGTGGTGAAATTGGACGGCGCGGCGGTGGAAAACACCATCGGCACCCCACGCGGTCGTGCCCTCATGAAGGCGATGGGGGCATTCTGTCGCGAACTGAAGGTCGAGACCATCGGCGAGATGGTCAATAGCAAGGAAAAGCTGGCGTTCCTGCAGGATTGCCAAATCGACTTTTGCCAGGGATATCTGTTCGGAAAGGGGGAACTTTCCCCCGTGGATGTCTCCGCGGTCACCACGCCCCTGTTCGTTTAGGCCACGATCACACGGCGGCCAAGGCGCGGATGCGTTCGAGCATCGAAAACAGACCGTTGCGGCGGCTGGGACTCAAGTGTTGATCGAGCCCCAGTTGATGAAGGAAGGCTTCGGCGTCGATCGCCGCGATTTCGGCCTTCAGGCGCCCCGAATACAGAATATGCAGGATGCTGATCAATCCGCGCACGATGTAGGCGTCGCTGTCGGCGACCAGATCCAGGCAGACGCGACCCGCCGCATCGACACGCTCGCGACCGATCATCCAGACCTGACTGGTGCAACCGCGAACCTTAGTCGCCTCGGTCTTCAGTGCCTCGTCCATCGGCGGCAATCCCTTGCCGAGTTCGATGATATAGGCATAGCGCTCTTCCCAATCGTCCAGAAACCCAAAGGTTTCCTTCAGATCCTCAAGCTCCACCCGTTCCGTTGTCTCGCCCATCGTTTTCCCCGGAAAAATCCGCCCCACCCGTCGCCCTGGCTTAGAAACAGTCCAGCAACATCCGCGCGGCTTCGGATATGCAATCCGGGGACCACGGCGGATCCCACACCATATAGACCTCGACAACGCCGACGCCGCGCACCCGGGCGACGGCTTCCGCCACCTCGACCGGCAACTCCCCGGCCACCGGACAGCCCGGCGCGGTCAGGGTCATGCGGATTTTCACGTCGCCGTCCCGCGACCGCAGAATGTCGTAGATCAAGCCCAGATCGTAGATGTTGATCGGAATCTCCGGATCGTGAACCTGACGCAGCGCCTCGACGATCGGCTCGTCGTTTTCCAGCGGCGGCAACCCCGGCTGTATCGGCAAGCCGACCCGCGCCACCAGATCCTCGGCTCCCATCGCCTCGGCCTCGGCGGAGGGATCGGCGATATCGTCGCTCCAATCTTCATCCTTCGGCGAGGAATCCGCCGGTTTCGTGAACTCGTCCATGGAAAATTCGTTGCCTTCCGCCATGTCCTGGAACCTATCGCAACAGGGCCAAAGCCCGTTCAACGCCCTCGGCCAGGGCATCCGCCTCGGCACGGGTACTGTAAAGAGCGAACGACGCCCGCGTCGTCGCCGAAACCCCCATCCGCACCATCAGGGGCTGCGCGCAATGATGCCCGGCCCGCACCGCGATGCCGCGCTGATCCAACAGGGTCGCGATGTCGGACGGATGCGCGCCTTCGACCACGAAGGAGATCACGGCGCCCTTGTCCGGCGCGGCACCGATGATCCGCAACCCCGGAATGCGCGTCAACAGATCGGCGGCATACGCCGACACCTCCGCCTCGTGGTCGTGGATGCGGTCGAGCCCCAGGGCCTCGACATAATCGATGGCGGCGGCCAGGCCCATCGCCTCGACGATCATCGGCGTCCCCGCCTCGAATCGCGCGGGCGGTTCCGCCCAGGTGCTGCGTTCGAAGGTCACCGTCTCGATCATGTCGCCGCCGCCCTTGTAGGGCGGCAGGATCTCCAGGATCTCCCGCTTGCCGTAAAGCACACCGACGCCAGTCGGACCATAGATCTTGTGGCCGGTGATCGCATAGAAATCGACGTCCAGGTCTTGCACGTCCACCCGCTGGTGCACCGCCCCCTGGCAACCATCGACCACGATCCTGGCCCCCGCCGCGTGGGTGGCGGCGGCGATCCGTTTGATCGGCATGATGGTCCCCAACACGTTGGACATATGGGCCACCGCCACCAGCTTGACCTTCGGCCCCAGCATCGCGGTGAAGGCATCGAAGTCGAAGACTCCCGCATCGGTCACCGGAATCGGCCGCACCACCGCGCCGGTGGCGGCGGCGGCCAACTGCCAGGGAACGATGTTGGAGTGATGCTCGCTTTCGCAGACCAGAATCTCGTCCCCCGCCTTCAGAAAGGCCTGGGCATGGCAGCGCGCCGCCATGTTAAGAGCGTCGGTGCCGCCCGAGGTAAAAATGATTTCCGATGCGTCGCGGGCATTCAGGAAGCGCCGCACGGTTTCGCGCGCCGCTTCGTAGCGGGTGGTCGCCGCGTCCGACAAGGCATGGATGCCACGGTGTACGTTGGCATAAGCCGTGCGGTACATAACATCCATCGCGTCCAACACCCGCACCGGCTTTTGCGCCGAGGCGGCGCTGTCCAGAAAGACCAGCGGCTTGCCGTGAACGGTGGTGCTCAGAATCGGGAAATCCCGCCGCGCGGCGGCAACGTCGAACGCCCCCGCCGACGCCCCCCGGATCAACGGCACGTTCATGCCTTTTCTCCTTCGCGACGGCTCAACCAAGTTTCGGCACGGGCATGGAACGCCACGCGCACCGCCGGATGTTGGATGGTGTCGAAGGCCTCGCCCAGGAAGGCCCGCATCAGAAGCGCGCGCGCCGTCGCCTCGTCGATGCCGCGCGAACGCAGGAAGAACAACTGGTCGGGGTCCATTTCGCCGACCGTCGCGCCGTGGCTGCACTTGACGTCATTGGCATAGATGAGCAGTTCCGGCTTGCAATCGACCTCGGCGTTGCGCGACAGCAACAGCCCCTTGTGCAACTGGTTGCCGACGATGCGCTGCGCATCGCGAAAGACATGCACCTTGCCCTGAAAAATACCGCGACCGTGGTCGTCGAGGATCCCCTTGAACACCTGATCGGTGGTGGTTTCCGGCGCGATGTGTTCGATCACGGTGGTGGTGTCGCAGACCGCCGCGTCGCGCACCCCATAGGCGCCGTTCAACCGCGCGCAACCGCCCACCCCCAGCATCCTTAGGCGCATCTCGTGACGGGCCGTTTTGCCGCCCAGTTGCAGGGCGAAACCTTCATAATGGACACCCGCCGCCATGTCGCAGCGCCCGACCGAGACATGGGTCGCTGCGGCGCCCTGGGCCTGCAGGACATAGTGGGAAAGACTGGCGTTCTCGCCCAGGGAAATGTCGGTCACCGCGTTCACCGCATAGACGTCATCGGCGGGACCGCGGAAGGTTTCGACCAGGGTCAGGGCAGCCCCCGCCCCCACCGTCACCAGCAAACGGGGAAAGGCGATGCGCGGCTGGGTAGCGGCGGTGGAAACCGCCACCACCTCGACCACCGGCGCCACCGCGACCCCGGCATCGACCCGCAGCACCGCGCCGTCGTCCAGATAGGCGGTGGCCAGCGCCGCCATCGGCGCGCCGGAAAAATCGACGTCGCGGTCCAGTGCCTGGATCACCGCGTCGTCACCGGCATCGAGACAGACCCGCAGGGAGCGCAGGGAAACCCCGGGGATATCGAAAACGTTGGACAACGGCGCGATGAAGCGACCGTCCACCAGGACGATGCGCAACACCGGTCCCTCGACCCCCGCTCCGGCGATTTCTCGGGGGAGAACCGCGCCCGCGTCCGCCCGCCGGAAGCCGACGGTTTCCAAATCCTTCAGGCGCGTGTACTTCCACGCCTCGACCTTCGCATGCGGCAACCCCTGGACACGATAGGTGGAGGCCGCCACCGCCCGCATCGTCGCGATGCGGGGGTTCAAGGTTCCCGGCAGGGCGGCGGCGACCGCCGTGTAGTTTTCCAGCAAAGGCGCCACGGGTTGGCTGTGTGTCATCGTGGACATCTTCTCACGCCGCGTTGCCGGTGTAGTCCGCGTAGCCGGTCTTTTCCAACTGCCGCGCCAAATCCGGGCCACCGGTTTCGACGATGCGCCCGCCCGCCAGCACATGCACCACGTCGGGAACGATGTAATCCAGCAGGCGCTGATAGTGGGTGATCACCAGAAACGAACGATCCGGCGCGCGCTGCGCGTTGACGCCCTCCGCGACGATACGCAGGGCGTCGATGTCCAGACCGGAATCGGTTTCGTCCAGGATCGCCAGTTTCGGCGCCAGCACCGCCATTTGCAGCATTTCGTTGCGTTTCTTTTCGCCACCGGAAAAGCCCACGTTCAGGGGGCGTTTCAACATCTCGTCGGGCAGTTGCAACAACTTCGCCTTTTCCCGCAGCAGCTTCAGAAAGGCCATCGGGTCCATTTCCTTTTCGCCACGCGCCTTCCTTTGCGCGTTGAACGCGGTCTTCAGGAAGATGGTGTTGGTGACGCCGGGAATTTCCACCGGATACTGAAAGGCCAGGAACAAACCAAGGGCGGCGCGTTCCTCGGGCTCCAGTTCCAGCACGTTCACGCCGTTGAAGGTCACCGAACCGCCGGTCACGGTGTACCCCGGACGCCCGGAAATCACGTGCGCCAGGGTGCTTTTACCGGACCCGTTCGGCCCCATGATGGCGTGCACCTTGCCGGGTTCGACGACCAGGGAAATCCCTTGCAGAATTTCCTTGTCCTCGACGCTGATGCGCAAATCCTTGATGATGATGCCGTTGTTCATTGTTTTTGTCTCCGTTTCGACGGCGTCAGCCGACACTGCCTTCCAGACTAATCCCCACCAGTTTCTGCGCCTCGACCGCGAATTCCATCGGCAAATTCTGCAAGACCTCCTTGCAGAACCCATTGACGATCAAGGCCACCGCCTCCTCCGGCGAAAGGCCGCGCTGCCGGCACAAGAACAACTGGTCGTCGCTGATGCGCGCGGTCGTCGCCTCGTGTTCGATGGTGGAAATCGGCATGCGGCTTTCGATATAGGGCACGGTGTGCGCGCCGCACTTGTCGCCGATCAACAGACTGTCGCACTGGCTGTAGTTGCGCGCCCCCACCGCCCCCGGCAACACCCGCACCAGCCCGCGATAAGTGTTGTCGGAATGTCCGGCGGCGATGCCCTTCGACACGATGGTCGAGCGGGTGTTCTTGCCGATGTGGATCATCTTGGTGCCGGTGTCTGCCTGCTGCGCGTTGTTTGTGATCGCGACGGAATAGAATTCGCCCACCGAATCATCGCCCTGCAGGATGCAGCTGGGATACTTCCAGGTCACCGCCGAACCGGTTTCCACCTGCGTCCAGGAAATCTTGGACCGCTTGCCGCGACAGGCGCCGCGCTTGGTCACGAAGTTGAAGATGCCGCCCTTGCCCTCGGCATCGCCGGGGTACCAGTTCTGCACCGTCGAATACTTGATCTCGGCATCGTCCAGAACGATCAGTTCGACCACGGCGGCATGCAGTTGGTGCTCGTCGCGCTGCGGCGCGGTGCAGCCCTCCAGATAGCTGACGTGGGACCCTTCTTCGGCGATGATCAGGGTCCGTTCGAACTGCCCGGTGTTCCTGGCGTTAATGCGGAAATAGGTGGACAGCTCCATCGGACAACGCACCCCCTTCGGGATGTAGACGAAGGACCCGTCGGAAAACACCGCCGAATTCAAGCAGGCGAAATAGTTGTCGCCCTGCGGCACCACCGATCCCAGGTACTTCTTCACCAGTTCGGGAACGCGATGCACGGCCTCGGAAAAGGAGCAGAAAATCACCCCCTTCTCTTCCAGCCTCGCCTTGTAGGTGGTGGCTACCGACACGCTGTCGAAGACCGCGTCCACCGCCACCACGCCCGCCAGGATTTCCTGTTCCTTCAGGGGAATGCCCAGCTTCGCATAGGCTTCCAGAAGCTCGGGATCGACCTCGTCCAGGGATTTCGGGCCATCGCCCTTGGCCTTCGGCGCGGCATAATAGTGCAGCCCCTGATAGTCGATGGCCGGATAGACGACCTTGGCCCAGCGGGGTTCTTCCATCGTCCGCCACAGGGCCAGCGCCTTCAAGCGCCAGTCGAGCAACCACGTGGGCTCGTCCTTGCGGGCCAAGATATAACGCACCGTGTCCTCGGTCAGCCCCTTCGGCGCGACTTCGGTCTCGATGTCGGTGACGAACCCGTACTTATAGGCCCCGGTCAGTTCCTTCACCGTATCGACGGTCTCCGTGGTGGAGGTCATCGGTTCCCTGCTCCTTTACGCGTGCAGAACCGGCGCGTGGCGCGCGGCGATGCTGGAAGACAGGTCCTCGGGGTCCATGAAGCGCGCCTCGGGCAACATATCGATCAATCGCACCTCGTCCAGCGAACGGCGGATCGCCACGTTGACCGCGCTCCAGTGGCCGTTCATCGGGCATTGATCGGTCAGTTCGCAGCATTCCCCGGCATCCCCGGCGCAGCCGGTGACCGCGATCGGCCCCTCCAGGGCCTCGATCACCTCGGCCATTGAAATTCTTTCCGGGGCGCGGGCAAAGCCATAGCCACCATTGGCGCCACGCACCGATTGCAAAATCTCGGTCCTGGCCAACTGCTTCAAAATCTTCGACACGGTCGGCAACGGCACCCCGGACGACGCGGACAAATCGGCGGCGGAACGCAACGCCCGACCGCGCAGCAGATCGCACAGCACCACCACCGCATAGTCCGTCAATTTGTTGACTCTCAGCATCGGGTATTTCCCTGGCCGGTTGCGCGGAAGCCGCCTTTGTCTCAGTTGCGAATCGTTCGCATATATAGGACTAAAACGGTACAGTATCTGAATTAGTCTGATCCGGTCGCAAGTCAACCCGGAAAAATGACATTGCGCAAAATCCAGCACCCTTTCCAACCTTGGCGACGGCATTGGCGAGCCCCGCAAAACCGGAGGGTACGGAACGCTCGCATCGGAGCCGGTCGATGCCGGAAAAACGAATCCGTCTCTTGAGCCGGATGGCGACTCGGTCATAAGGTGGAGACTACCTTCTTTGAATCCCGACGGGACGGATCATGCGGTTTCGCCACCTGAAGACCATCGGCAACATGAACAGCGGCAAGCGCCTGCGCGACGGCGCGCCGGACACCGCAGAAAGCTTGCGGATCGAGCCCTTGTACCAGGGATATTTCGCGGCGAACCGCTACACCATCCGGCATCAGACCTTCGCCGGAGGCTGGAGCGGGCCGATCACCCGCGAGGTCTTTGAACGCGGTCAGGCGGTCGGAATCCTGCCCTATGACCCGATCGCCGATCGTATCGTCCTGATCGAACAGTTCCGGGTCGGCGCCCTGATCGCCGGATGGCACCCCTGGCTGGTCGAGATCGCCGCCGGCATGATCGAACCGGGCGAAACCGCGGCCGAGGTGGCGGCGCGCGAAACCGCCGAGGAAACCGGCCTGATCGTCCAGCGCCTGGAATTCATCGCCCATATTCTGTGCACCCCCGGCGGCTCGTCGGAGACTCTGGCCCTTTACTGCGCTCAGGTCGATTCCAGCACCACGCCGGAACTGGCCGGACTGGCCCACGAGAACGAGGATATCCGCGTCTTTTCGGTCACCGCAGACGAGGCGGTCGCCCTGCTCGACACCGGCAGCATCGACAACGGCACCACCTTGATGGCGCTGCAATGGTTCGCCCTCAACCACGTGCGCCTGCGAACCGTGTGGCTGAATGGAAAGGAGACGCGATGATCCCCTCGGACACCCGGATCGACGCCGACTGGCTGATGGCGCGCCTGGACTCCCCGGACATCGTGGTGCTGGACGCCACCGGCTTTTTGCCGACCGACCCACGTAACGCGAAGGCTTGCTTTCTTGATGTGCTCATTCCCGGCGCGCGGTTCTTCGACGTCGATGACATCGTCGATCCATCCAGTGGCTTAAGCCACGCCATGCCGCGCCCCGAGACCTTCATGTCCAAGGTCAGCCGCCTGGGCGTCGGCGATGGCCTGAAAGTGGTGGTCTATGACGCCAACGGCGGCGGTTCGGCGGCGATGCGCGCCTGGTGGATGTTCCGCGCCTTCGGACATGACGACGTGGCGGTCCTTGACGGCGGGCTACCGAAATGGCTGCAACTTGGTCTGCCGATTCGCCCCCTGCATCAGCGCGACTGGCGCCACTTCACGTCGCGTGACGGCGGCCCACGCGTCGTCGCCATGGCCGAGGTGCTGGACAACCTGAAACCCCGGACAGCGACGCTGGTCGATGCCCGCGCCGCCGAAGGCTATGCCGGGACCGTGCTGGAACCCCGCCCCAGCCGCGCCCTCGGCCATGTGCCGGGAGCCCGCAACCTGCCCAACGGAATCTTCTTCAACGACGACAAGACCTTTAAATCGCCGGACCAGATCCGCGCGCTGTTCGCCGCCGCCGGGGTGCCGCTTGACGCCTCGCCGGTTGTCGCGATGTGCGGCACCGGGGTGACCGCCTGCGTCGTCGCCTTCGCCGCGTACATGGCGGGAATCCCCGACGTCGCCATCTATGACGGCAGTTGGGAGGAATGGGGCAATACCCCCGGCCCGCCCATCGCCGCCGGCGCCAATCCCTGACCCTTTGCCAAGGACACCTTGCTCACGATGAAACGCGATACACAGATCACCCGCGCGGGCCGTTCCTCTCCCTCTTTCTCGGGCAGCGTCAACTCGCCGGTCTACCGTGTCTCCACCGTCACCTTCCCCTCCATGGCGGCGATGGCCGACGCCCAGGGGGATCACCTGAACGCCTTCTACTACGGGCGCATCGGCACCCCCACCACCATGGCCTTCGAGGAAGCGGTGGCGGTGGCCGAAGGCGGCGAACGCTGCATCGCGGTACCCTCGGGGCTGGCCGCGATCGCGGGCACCCTGACCGCCCTGGTCAAATCCGGCGACCACATCCTGGTCTCCGACAGCGTTTACGGCCCGACCCGCACCTTTTGCCAGGACGTGCTGGCGAAAAACGGCGTCACCGTCGAATATTTCCACCCACTGCGCGGCGAGGACCTGGAGGTTCTGTTCCGCCCCAACACCCGCCTTGTCTTCTGCGAAACGCCGGGATCCCTGACCTTCGAAATGCAGGACATCCCGGCGATTGCCAAGATCGCGCACGCCCACGGCGCCCTGGTGGCCGCCGACAACACCTGGGCCTCGCCGATCTTTTTCCGTCCCTTCGAAAAGGGGGTGGACGTATCGATCCAGGCGGCGACCAAATACATCGTTGGCCATTCCGACGCGATGCTGGGAACCATCACCTGCAGCGAGGCGCTTTACACCAAGATCAAAACCAACGTCGTCAAGTACGGCTATTCCGTGGGGTCCGAGGAAGCCTACCTGGGTCTGCGCGGCCTGCGCACCCTGCCGGTACGGATGAAACAGCACCAAGAGAACGCCTTGACCGTGGCGCGCTGTCTGCAAACCCGGCCCGAGGTGGCGAAGGTCCTCCACCCCGGCCTACCGGACGACCCCGGACATACCCTGTTCCGGCGCGATTTCCTGGGTTCCAGCGGACTGTTCGGGGTGATTCTGGACGCCTATACCGAGGAAGCGATGGTCGCGATGATCGACGGCCTGAAACTGTTCTCGCTGGGATTCAGTTGGGGCGGTTATGAAAGCCTGATCATGTACACGACGCCCGGAATCGTGCGCAATACGGTGCTGTGGAACGCCGACGGCCCGACCCTGCGCCTGCATATCGGCCTGGAGGATCCGGACGACCTGATCGCCGATCTGGCCGCCGGGTTCGACCGTCTGAACGCCTTCGGCTTTTAGGAACCCGCGATGACCGATCTTTCCCCCCTGTTCGAGGCCCTGACCTTTGACACCGACGGCCTGATCCCCGCCATCGCGCAACAAGCCGACAGCGGCGAAGTCCTGATGATGGCCTGGATGAATCGCGAATCGATCGCCGAGACGCTGTCCACCGGGCGGGTCTGTTACCGGTCGCGGTCGCGGCAAAGCCTGTGGCGCAAGGGCGAGGTCTCGGGCCAGACGCAGGCCCTGGTGGCGCTGCGTCCGGATTGCGACGGCGATGCGCTGCTGCTGCTGGTGAATCAGACCGGCGTCGCCTGCCATACCGGACGGCGCACCTGCTTTTACCGCGACTGGCAAAACGACGGCTTCAAGGTCCTGATGGAGCCCAAGATGTCCGAGGAAGAGCTTTACGGGCGCAAAGGCTAACGCGCGATCAAAAGCCCCTGACGCGATCCGGCGATTCGGCGGTGACCACCGGCTCGGTCGGGATCGGCGCGGATCGCGGCGATACAGGCGTGGACATGACGGCCATCGGCGCCGTGGAGGAAGCGGCGGAAACGCCTTGCGCTGGCGCATCCCTCGGCTCGAACCCCGCGCTCAGCCAATCGACCAGACCGGGCGGCGGATGGGCTTCGGCATCATCGGCCGCCATGGCCAGAGCCACCGCGACCACGCCGAAGGCCAGGGCAAAAACGCACGCCCCAACCCGCCAACGAGCAATCCGCATGCCGCCGGTTTCGATCATGCCAAGCCCTCTTTCCGTCGGAAACCGCATCGGTGGAGTATCGGCCGGATTGCCGGGTCGCGTCAACCGCGCCGCCCCGCCCGCGACCCGAGACTGCCGGTCACCCTGATCACCGGGTTTCTGGGGGCGGGGAAAAGCACCCTGCTGAACGCCCTAATTCGCCACCCGGACTTCGCCGACGCGGCGATCCTGGTCAACGAATTCGGCGACGTTGGCATCGATTCCGCCCTGGTTCGCAGCGTTGACGGCACGGTCACCACGCTTGCCACCGGATGCGTCTGCTGCGCGATGCGCGGCGAACTGATCACGGCGTTGAAAGACCTGAACTTCAAGCGGGTTCGGGGCGAGGTTCCGGAATTCACCCGGCTGGCGATAGAAACCTCCGGCTTGGCCGACCCGGCGCCGATTTTCGCCACCCTGCTGAACGAACCGGTGCTGGCCAGCGTCTATCGCATCGACGGCATCGTCGCGGTGATCGACGGCGAACACGGCGCGGTCCAGCTTGACGACCGCGCCGAGGCGGTCGCGCAGGCCGCCATCGCCGACCGCCTGCTGATTTCGAAGACCGACCGCGCCGATCCGGCGGAAATCGCCCGCCTGCGCGCCCGGCTGGAGCAAATCAACCCGACGGCTGAGATCGTCGCCATGAATCACGGCGACATCGCGCCGGATCTGCTGATCGGCTGCTTCAACCCATCGCGCCCGCCGTTCCATGACCACGGACACAAGCACGGACACGACCACCGCGACGGCATTTCCGCCACCCCGGTGCGCTTGGCCACGGACTGGCCGCGCACCGCCCTGGAAAGCCGCATCCGCCTCTTCCTAACCCTGAACGACGGGGCCGTGCTGCAGCTGAAAGGCATCGCGCGCTGCGCCGACGGCGCACTTTACGCCCTACACGGAGTACGACACATCGCCTGTCCGGCACAGCCGATCGATACCTGTTCGCCCGAGATGGAAAACCGCCTCGTCCTGATCTCTGACACCCCGCCGGAGCACATGGAACTTCTCTCCGGTCCCGCCGAGACGCAGGCGTGATATAAGAAATGGACGAATCCGCCGCCGGAGGTTCCCGCCATGTTCCGCCACTTCCCGTTCGCGCTTTTGCTGCTTGTCCCCATGCCGATTCTCGCCACCGACCTGCCCCCCAGGGATTGGGGCTTCTGGTCTGGGACTGCTATCGTCCCAGAAAGGCGGTCGCCGACTTCATGGCCTGGGCAAAAACTCCAGACACCCGAATGCGGGCGGAATTTTATCCCAACGCCGCCAAAACCGATTTCGAGCGCCTGGGCTGTGTCGCGCGACGTAGCGCCCACTCGCGCGGATCGACGGTGGACCTGGCGCCGACCGGACCCGCCGCGCCGCCGCGCCGCGACTGGAAACCGGGCGATACCCTGACCGCCTGCACCGCCGACTTCGGCATCCGTTACCCAGACGGCACGCTGGATATGGGAACCGGCTTCGACTGTTTCGACGAACAATCTCATCCAGCGGCCTCCGCGATCACGGCGGAGGCCCGCCGCAACCGCGATACGCTGTCCAACGTCATGGCCAAGCACGGTTTTTCCGGTATAGACAGCGAGTGGTGGCACTTCACCCTGCGGGACGAACCCTTTCCCAAGCGCAGTTTCGACTTCAACACGAGGGGACGGTAGTGCCTGCCCCATTCCCGCGCCTCCATGCCCCCAATAAGTTTAATGGATTGTTAAGGAATGCCGACATCTAGGGAGCTTTTCTCATTTGCTTCTTGATTTCATCCCAAAACACACCAAGTAGAGATTGGGGTGGACTGACAGTGTTCAGCCTCCCTCTCTCAGGGTCCACTTCGCAGCCGATCATCAAACGCCGGCTGCCTTTTTTGTTCGGGGGCCGGGATTGAAATCCTCGGACCCGCATAGAACGCCGCGCCGATGATCCTTTTGCCGCGCCCGTTCATCCTCGCCGTTTGTCTGGACGCCGTTCCGGCGCTGGCCGACACACCGCAGGCCCGCGACGACCGGACCGAGATCCAGCTGATCGCCGCCACCGCCGATGTCGCCCCCGGCCAAGCCCTGGACCTGGGCATCTCCTTTCGGCTGCCCCCCCGGCTGGCACATCTATGCCAAGAACCCCGGTGACGCCGGTCTGCCCACCACGGTTTCCTGGCATCCGCCACCCGGGGCCACCGTCGGCGCGCTGATCTATCCGCCGCACAGCACGTTCGACGAGGGAGGCCTGACCACCTTCGGCCATGCCGGGTGCGCGGTCTTCACCGCCCGCGCCACGGTTCCTTCAGGCGGCACGACGTTCACTGTCGGCGCCCACGTCACTTGGCTGGCCTGCAAGGACATCTGCATCCCCGGCGCCGCCGATCTGTCGCTGACCCTGCCCGTCACCGCCGGGCTTCCCCGTGCCTCCGCCGAGACCACCCAGTTCCCCACCGTTCCGCCATCGCCAACCGCCGCGGCGTTCGGGCTTGCCATGGCGCCGGGCCTCGCCCTGCTGGGCGGCCTGCTGCTCAACCCTGATGCCCTGCGTCTTCCCGATCCTGGCCCTGAAGGTCCTGATTAGGCAGGCCTGGGCTCAGGCCCCATTAAATTATTGCCAGGCAGATCGGCGGCTGATTCCCTCATGGGAGGGAGGACCCCATCCATGAGTGATCTGTTTTGGTTGTCAGAGAGGCAGTTGGCGAAGATCGAGCCGCATTTCCCGCTATCGCATGGCGTGCTGCGGGTTGATGATCGGCGAGTGATCAGCGGCATCGTTCATGTGATCCGCAACGGCTTACGGTGGCGAGATGCACCACCCGTCCATGGCCCCCACAAAACCCTCTATAATCGTTTCGTTCGCTGGAGCCGACTTGGGGTGTTCAGCCGGATCTTCGCGGCCTTGACGGGAGAGGCTGGCCCTCCAGACCGGTTGATGATCGATGCAACCCACCTGAAAGCTCATCGGACCGTCGCGAGCCTCTATAAAAAGGGGCTCTTCCCCGATGTATCGGACGCACAAAAGGCGGGCTGAACTCCAAGCTTCATGCGGTTTGCGACGGACAAGGAAGGCCCCTCATCCTGCTGCTCAGCGAGGGGCAAATGAGCGATCACAAAGGCGCGATGCTGTTGCTCGACCTATTTCCCAAGGCCAACGTCCTGATCGCCGACAAGGGCTATGACGGTGATCCCCTTCGAGAGGCTTTGACACAGCGAGGGATCGCTACATGCATCCCGCCAATGCGTCATCGCAAAACCCAGTACGCTTACGACAAAACCCTCTATCGCCAGCGTCATAGGATCGAGAACCTCTTCGCTCGCCTCAAGGATTGGCGGCGTATCCACACCCGATATGACCGATGCGCGGATATCTTCTTTGCCGCCGTCATCATCGCGGTACTCCTCCTCTTCTGGATCGAACCTTAATGAGTCCTGAGCCTCGCCCCGCCGGGAAGACTTTCTGAAAATCGGCAAGCTTGGCGCGCACCGCGTTCGCGGTGTCGAGGGCGTTGGCGCCGGAAGACAGTTTGATCGCCATGCCGCCCGCGGCCATGCGATTGAAGCGGCTGAAGGTCTCATAATTCTCCGCCCCCAATTCGATCCGCGCCACGTCTTTCAGCAAAAGGTGCGAACCGTCTGGGTTGACCCGGATCAGGATGTCGCCGAATTCCTCGACGGTTTCCAGGCGCTGCTGCGCGATCACCGTGACGTTCAGCGGCTGTCCTTCCACCGCCGGTGCTCCCCCCAACTGTCCGGCGGAGATGGTGGCATTTTCCGCCTCGATCGCGGCAACGACATCGGTGGTGGTGACGCCGAAGCCGTGCAGTTTGCCGGGGTCCAACCAGACCCGCATGGCGTGCTGCCGTCCGAACAGGGTGGTGTCGCCAACGCCGGTTACGCGGCTGATCGGGTTGAGGACGCTTGAGCCGACATAGTCCTCGATGTCACCCTGGGACATCGAACCGTCGGTGGACACGAAGCCGATCACCATCAGGAAGCTTTTCGCCGCCTTCGCCACGGTGATGCCCTGTTGCTGCACCTCTTGCGGCAGAAGCCGGGTGGCGAGTTGCAGCTTGTTCTGCACCTGTACCTGGGCGATGTCGGGGTCGGCCTCGGGGTCGAAGGTAAGGGTGATGCTGACGTTGCCCGAGGAATCGCTGGTCGCGGACATGTGGCGGAAATGGTCGATGCCGCTCATCTTCTGCTCGATCTCCTGGGTGACGGTGTCCTCCAGGGTCTTGGCCGACGCGCCGGGATGGCTGGCGTTGATCACCACCGAGGGCGGCGCGATGCGCGGATACTGCTCGATCGGCAGGCTCAGGATCGCCAGGACTCCGCCGAGCATGATGGAGATCGCGATCACCCAGGCGAAAACCGGGTGATCAATGAAAAACCTCGAAATCATGGATTGATCTTCCTAACGCAAGGCCACCCGGGGCGGTTCCGCCGTCGCCGGGACCGGCGCCACCGCGACGCCGGGACGCAGATTCTGCAAGCCATCGACGATCACCCGGTCGCCCGCCTTCAGACCGTCCTCGACCACCCAGTCCTGGCCGACCAGCCGCGAGACGGCGATCGGACGAAGCCGCGCCTGGTTGTTTTTCCCCGGAACCCAGACGTTGGCGCCGCCCGAGGCATCGCGGATCAGGGCCCTCTGCGGCACGGTCAGGACGTTCTTGCTGACCCCCCGGGCGACCTGGGCGCGGACGAACATTCCCGGCAGCAATTCGTGCTTGGGATTGGGAAAGATCGCCCGCACCGTCACCGTGCCGGTGGTCTGGTTGACCGTGATGTCGGAGAATTGCATGGTGCCGGAATGGGTAAAGGGCGCGACGTCCCCCTCCACGGTGAGGGTGACCTTCAGGTCGTCGGATTTGCTGTCGAGACGTCCGGCCTCCACCTCCCGGCGGAGCTGCATCATCGCGACGCTCGGCTGGGTGAGATCGACATAGGTCGGGTCGAGCTGGGTGACGGTGGCAAGGGCGGTCTCCTGGTTGGCGGTGACGAGAGCGCCCTCGGTCACCGAGGACTTGCCGATGCGGCCGGAAATCGGCGCGTTCACCCGGGTATAGACCAGATCGATCCTGGCAAGGTCGAGGGCGACCTTTGCCGACTTCACCTCGGCCTTCGCCTGATCCAAGCTGGCGATCGCGTCGTCGTGGTCCTGCTTGCTGACCGCGTTGATGCGCACCAGTTCGGCATAGCGCGACGCCTTCGCCCGCACCGACTTCAGAGTGGCGTTGGCCTTGGCGAGATAGGCCTCGGCGCCGGCCAGCGCGGCGGCATAGCGGTCTGGGTCGATCTGATAGAGCTGCTGCCCGGAACGGACCTCACCGCCTTCCTCGAACATCCGGCGCTTCAGGATGCCCGAAACCTGGGGCCGGACCTCCGACACCCGATAGGCGGTGACCCGACCCGGCAGTTCCGAGGTCAGGCCGACGTCACGCGGCACGATCTCGACCACCCCGACCTCGACGGAACGCGGCGCCAACGCCGAAGACGCCCCATCCTTGCACCCCACCAACGCCGTCAAAACGCAAACCAGCCCCGCCGCTTTTAGACCGATTGTCCGCAAATCCGTCATCACATCCTCTTGCATCCTCGCGGCAACACCGCACGTCCGGACGATCCATTGACATCGACCGCCGGAGATGTACTGTATAGTACAGTACACCCGCATAAAAAACGCCTTCCTCCTCGATCAACGTGACGAAAGTCACACAATCCGCCGTTCCCGTGTCACGTTGCGAAAGCCGGAAGGGAACCGTACGCTCCGGCCTTATGACCGTAAGGGGATTGACATCGACATGCCGGGAAACACCGCAACGGAACCATCCAACCTTCGGCGTGAAAAGCGGCGCCGCGCCATTCTTGCGGCGACACGGACGCTTTTCCTGAGGAAGGGCTACGAACGCACTACCTTAAGCGACGTGCTTGCGCTTTCCGGCGGCTCCCGCAGCACCCTGGCCGAGCTGTTCGGCAACAAGGAAGGCCTGTTCGGCGAGGTCTTGCAGGATGTAAACCGCCACATCGAAGCGACCTTCGACACCCTTGAAGCCAGCGATGCCCCGCCCGAAGTCGCCCTCAGGGACTTCGGGCATCAATTCCTTGACGTTCTTCTGGTGCCGGAAACCATCGCGATGCTGCGGATACTCATCGCCGAAGGGCGGCACTTCCCCGAGGTCGTCAGCGCCTTCTTCCGTATGGGGCCGGACGTGGGGGAAGCGAAATTGGCGGCCTGTCTGCAACGCTGCATCAACAAAGGCTTGATGCGCCCCCTCGACCCATGGGTCATGTCGCGGGCTTTTCGTAGCATGATCCTTGAAGATTCGGCCTTTCGCGTGGCTGCGGGCGCCACTTTGTCCGATCAACGAAATTACGTCCGCACGCAAATCGACACCGCCGTGTCGATCTTTCTGTTCGGGTCGTCGCGTCAAGAAACGACCCCAGGCCTCCCGTAAAAACAAGAAAACCGCCCATAGGACGGTTTGCGCGACGTTTAGAAAAGTGGCGTCCCCAAGGGGAGTCGAACCCCTGTTACCGCCGTGAGAGGGCGGTGTCCTAGGCCTCTAGACGATGGGGACCTATAGACCGTAACGGACGATTAGCACGGATGAACGGGATTTGTCCATATTTCCGCGCATCCTCCGCCCCATGGCGTTCCGGTGGCGACCCCAACGGGATTCGAACCCGTGTTACCGGCGTGAAAGGCCGATGTCCTAGGCCTCTAGACGATGGGGTCGCGGCCAGAAACGGAGCGCCCTTTTACCCGTTGGGGGGTGACGGCGCAAGCCCTTTTTTGCAGGAACGACGCTTTCAGATCAAGCGAAACGGCACCGCGCGCAAACCAGGGCCGGGAACCGCAAAAAAAGCCCCCACGCGCCCCCCTGTCGCGGTTGGCGAGACGATCAGCCAAAGAAGCCCTTCCTCCTCGGCCCATGCAAAATCGACGGACGACGGCACGGGCGGCGCCTCTGGATGAGAATGATAGAGGCCGACCACCGTTAGGCCTCCCTCCTCTTCCCGCAACCGTCGCTGCAACGACAGACGGCCTCTGGGATCGAGTTCGAAGCGATCGGTCGCCACGGCCAGATTGGCGACGGGAACCGCGCGAAGAATCCGCAACGTATCGCTCTCGTCGCACGCCCCGACCAGAAGACCACAAGCCTCGCGCGGACCGAGCGCGACCACATCGGCCAGGATCGTCCGCCAGGCGGACCGTGCGCAAACGGCACGGACGATCGTCGCGGTCATTTTGCCGGGCGGGGCGGGCGGCTGTCGGCATCACCCATGTCGATACGACCGACCACCCGTCGCTTGACCAGATCGACTACCAGAACCCGATCCGAGACACCGCCCCCCTGTACCGTCAGATAGACCACGCCCCCCTGCGCCGTCACCTGAGCGATGACGGAGCCCGTCGGCTGGGCAAGACCGATCGCATCGAAATCCTCGACCGCCGTCGTCGACGCCGCCGGAACCGCCACGGCGGGCGGCGACGCGGCGTTTTCCTGCTGTGGGTTTTGCGGCGAGGTCTTATAGAATAGGCCATAGCCCAAAAGCCCAAGAGCCCCAATGATCAGGACTCCCATGGCTGCGGACAACACTTTCACGACTTTAATCACGGTGCCGTTCGCTCCATGTCTCATCCATCCGATGACGCCCCCACTCCACCGCTCGCCGCGATTTGGCCCAAGGACGCCGCGCCCGCCCGCCTGGACAAGGCCTGCGCGACCGCCTTTCCGGAAATTTCCCGATCCCGCCTTAAGGCATTGATCGAGGACGGTCGGGTCGGCGTCGATGGCGGCACCTTAACCGACCCCTCCGCCAAGGTCAAACCGGGGCAGGCCTTGAGCCTTGTGCTGCCGCCTCCGACTCCGGCGGAACCGGAGGCCCAGGACATCCCACTGACCGTCGTTTACGAGGACGCCGACCTTCTGGTCCTCGACAAACCGCCGGGCCTCGTGGTGCATCCCGCCGCCGGCAACCAGGACGGAACCCTGGTCAACGCCCTGCTCGCCCACTGCGGCGACAGCCTGTCGGGAATCGGCGGCGTCAAGCGCCCCGGCATCGTGCACCGCATCGACAAGGACACCAGCGGACTGATGGTGGTGGCAAAGTCGGATGCCGCGCACCTGGGGCTGTTCACCCAGTTCGCGGCACATACCCTGGATCGTGCCTATACCGCTTTGGTTTGGGGATATGTCGCCCCGGAGAACGGAGAATACGAAGGCAACATCGGACGCAACCCCCGCGACCGCAAGAAAATGGCCGTCGTCGCCAGTGGCGGCAAAACCGCCCTGACCCGTTACCGCGTGCTGGAACGCTTCGGTCGAATCGCCACCCTGATCGAATGCCGACTCGCCACCGGACGCACCCATCAGATCCGAGTCCACCTCGCGGAAAACGGGCACCCCCTGGTCGGAGACCCGCTTTATGGTCGAAAGCCACATACGGGTATGAAAAATTTTCCAGACAACGTGAAGGGTTTTATCGATCAATTCCGCCGCCAGGCGCTGCACGCCCACCGCATAGGATTTAACCACCCGATTTTAAACGACTTTTTCTCCTTCGACGCCCCCCTCCCCGCCGACATGATCGCCCTGATCGCTGCGTTCCGCACCGCCTCGAAATCTAATACTTGACTACATACATGGGGAATTGCACGATAAACGCATGAAGCGGGACGAGCCTACCAAACGTTCCGCCGCAATAAGCCCCGCCAGCCAACGGCAGGGCACCAAGGACCGAGTGCACGGCTGAGAAGGGAGGGCAGAAAATGTCCGCAACAACCGTCGATCTGGTGATCGGGCCGGAACAAAATCTCACTCGCTACCTCCAGGAAATTCGTAAATTTCCCATGCTCTCTCCCGAAGAGGAGTTCGAGCTTTCCGTCCGTTATCGCGACCAGGGCGTCATGACCGCCGTCCACAAGATGGTGACCAGCCATTTGCGTCTGGTCGCCAAGATCGCCATGGGCTATCGCGGCTATGGCCTGCCCATCGGCGAAGTCATTTCCGAAGGCAACGTCGGCCTGATGCAGTCGGTGAAGCGCTTCGACCCCGACTGCGGGTTCCGTTTGGCGACCTATGCGATGTGGTGGATTCGCGCCTCGATTCAGGAATACATTCTGCATTCGTGGTCGCTGGTGAAGATGGGAACCACCGCCGCGCAAAAGAAGCTGTTCTTCAACCTGCGCAAGCTGAAGGGACAGATGCAGGCGATCGAGGAAGGCGACCTGCACCCCGAAGTGGTCACCGCGATCGCCGTCAAGCTTTCGGTTGCCGAGGGTGAGGTGGTCAACATGAACCGTCGCCTCTCCAGCCCCGATCACTCGCTGAACGCGCCCTTGCGCATCGACGGCGACGGCGAATGGCAAGACTGGCTGGTCGATGACCGCGACGATCAAGAAACCCTTGCTGGCCGAACGCGAGGAATTGGGCGAGCGCCGCCGCTTGCCGAAAGACGCGCTGTGTCTGCTCAACCAACGGGAACGCCGCATTCTGCAAGCGCGCCGCCTGTCGGAAGAACCCTCCACCCTGGAGGATTTGAGCCGAGAGTACGGCGTCTCGCGCGAACGCATCCGTCAGATTGAAGTCCGTGCCCTGGAGAAGTTGCAAAAGAGCATGCGCTCTGCGGTCGTGGAGCAAAATCTCCACCTTTGACCCCGGGCAAGGACCGCCGAAAGATAAAAACCCGCGCCAAAAGGCGCGGGTTTTTCATGCCCGAAAGGTCAAACCTTGCTTTTCGCGACTTCCGGTCCCCAGACCTGGGCCAGACGGGTTTGCGTTGTCTTCAGGGTGGCAATGCGGCGCTGCGCCGACATCTGCATGAACACGCCCACCACCGGCGGCAACGCGATGAACAGCATCCACCCCAACCCCGCCGCGCCATAGATCGCCACCAGATTGAAGACGTCGGTCAGCAACGCGGCGGCGGCATCCACGGTGTGGCGACCGGCCCACAAGGTCAGCAGGAAAGGCGACGCCCCGGCGAAGTTCAACCCTCCGACGCAGATGCACTCATATTTTTCCGGACTGCGATCAACAACATAGGCCGCTACCGTCGGCAACAACGCAAAAAGCAGAAAGATCACGGTCGGCAGGAACATCAACCCGCCAAACACCACCAGCGACAACGCCAGAATACGGCTGAACGTACCGCCCAAGGGGGGGGCTTTCCGCGCCGCCACCGGTGCCTTCCTTGAGGACTTGGACACGAGGGTCTTGCCATTTTTCACCACAACTGCATGGCCAGAAGCACGCAAATCGTGATCAGCCCAATCACCACCGAAAAGATCGCCGACGTCTGCTGACCGACCCGCTGTACCTGCGCCTCGCGCGCCGAGGCATCGTTCTCAAGATCATGAATTTCCTGTTCCGCTCCCGCGTACTCCGCCTTTGCCCAGGCGAAGCCGTCCAGGTCCTTCTGCCGTTCCTCGACATCGTCGAGCATGTTGCAAAGCTCGGGCAGACTGCCCTTGCGCACCAACTTCGGAACCTCGCGTTCCACCGGGGTGTCTGAGCAACAGCCTGGGCGGCAGCCCCTTCAGCCATCCGGCACGCACTCCCAATGCTTTGAACGCCAAACCTTTCCAGCGTCTCACGCTGGTCGGAGTTTGGCACTTTCCCCAGTCGGACGCAATCCGGTGGCCAGGATTAAGAGGCGAAGGGATCCTGCACCAGAATCGTATCCTCGCGCTCCGGACTGGTTGACAACAGGGCCACCGGGGTCTCGGTCAATTCCTCGACCCGCCGCACGTACTTGATGGCATTGGCCGGAAGCTGACCCCAGGACCGCGCGCCATAGGTGCTTTGCGACCACCCTTCCATGGTTTCGTAAACCGGCTTCACCGTCGCCTGCGCGGTCATCGACGCGGGCAGACGATCGATACGCTCGCCGTTCAGATCGTAGCCGATGCAGACCTTGACCTCGGGCAGACCGTCCAGGATGTCCAGCTTGGTCATCGCGACCCCCTTGACGCCGCCGGTCTTCAGGGCTTGGCGCACCGCCACCGCGTCGAACCAGCCGCACCGCCGCCGCCGCCCGGTCACGGTGCCGAATTCACGGCCACGATCGGTCAGATATTCCGCCGTCTTGTCGAACAGCTCGGTCGGGAACGGACCGCTGCCGACACGGGTGGTGTAGGCCTTGGCGATCCCCAGCACGAAACCCACCGCCGACGGCCCCATGCCGGAACCCGCCGCCGCCTGGCCGCTGACCGTATTCGACGAGGTGACGTAGGGATAGGTGCCATGATCGACATCCAGCATCGCGCCCTGCGCGCCTTCGAACAGGATCTGCTTGTTCTCGCGGCGCATCCGGTCAAGTTCCAGCCATACCGGAGCGGCAAACGGCAGCACCTTGTCCTTCACCGCCAACATCTCCGCCTTCAACTGGGCGCCATCGACTTCCGAAACCCCCAGACCGCGCCGCAGCGCATTGTGGTGGGTCAACAGGCGTTCGATCTTGTCGTCAAGGGCGGCCAGATCGTCCAGATCGCAGACGCGAATGGCGCGCCGCGCCACCTTGTCCTCATAGGCCGGACCGATCCCGCGACCGGTGGTGCCGATTTTGCCCGCCTCGCTGGCGTTTTCGCGCAACTGGTCAAGGTCGCGGTGCAGCGGCAGGATCAAACAGGCATTGTCGGCGAGGGCCAGCAGTTCCGGGGTGATCTTCACCCCCAGCTTGCCGATGCGCCCGATCTCGTCGATCAGAGCCCAGGGGTCCACCACCACGCCGTTGCCGATGAACGAACGCTTGCCGCGCACCACGCCCGAAGGCAGCAGGCTGAGCTTGTAGGTGACGCCATCCACCACCAACGTATGCCCGGCGTTGTGACCGCCCTGAAAACGCACCACCACGTCGGCGCGCTCGGACAACCAATCCACCACCTTACCCTTACCCTCGTCGCCCCACTGGGCGCCGACCACCGCGACATTGCTCATCTTCTTCTCGCTGTCCTTGATGCGTGAGTGTTAAGGGGTCACCGGGCAGGGCCGCCCGTTTTCCAACAGATGCGTGCAGTTGAGGCGAAGCGCCTCGGCCTTCCAATCGCCGCCGGATGCCCCCGCCCAGACCGTTACCCAGCCTTCCGCGTGCAAGGCGTCCAGAACCTCGGGAGAGGCACCGGAAAGCGGCACCAGGACCCGCGCCCGCGGTGCCGGTTTCGGCAGGATACCAAGCAAGGAGTGCAGATACAAACTGGCACCGATCGCGGGTTCCTGCCCACCGGCGCCACCATATCGCCCGCCGCGTCCCAAATGATTGCGCCAGCCCGGCGCGAAGAACGTGAAGCAAAGACCGGTGTGATACTCGAAGCCGCGGTTTTCCACCGCATCCAAGCTCAAGGCCAAGTCCGGCACCAGAACACGCAGACGACCGACCACCGCGCCCAGACGGTCGCGCCAGGCCGCCGTCGCCGTCGGCAGATCGATCGCCTGCAACCGCGGAAAAGCGACGTCGAACGGCCCGCACACCCGCAACAGACTGCCCAAGACCGGCGCCACGGCGGCGGGCAACGTGGCGACCAGCGCCGCGTCCTTGTGGTCAAGAGCCTCGCGCGCCTGAATCTTTTCTTCCGACGACAGTCCCGCCGCGTCCAGAATCAACGGCACCAACGGCGGCAAGGTCAGATCGACGCAGACCTCCGGCACGCCGATCCGGGCAAGGGCGCGGGCCGCGATGAAGATCACCTCGGCATCGGCTTCCGGCGTATCGCAGCCGATCAACTCCAGACCGGCCTGAATGAACTGGCGGTCGGGACGCAACTGCGACCCCTTGACCCGAAGCACGTCCCCCGCATAGGAAAGGCGCAACGGTCGAGGCTCCCGCGACAAACGACTGGCGGCAATCCGCGCCACCTGCACCGTCATGTCGGCGCGCACGCCCATCATGCGCTGCGTCACCGGATCCATGACGCGGAAGGTCTGCGCCGCCAGATCGCCGCCGACACCGGACAACAGGCTGTCCTCGAATTCCAGAAGCGGCGGTTTGACGCGTTCGAAACCGAATGCGGAAAAGGCGCCAAGCAGAGACTGCACGACCGCGGCCTCGAACGCCGCCTTGCCGGGAAGCACGTCCCGCAAGCCCGCCGGGAGAAGCGCCCGGTTCATCGGTTCCGTCATCCTTGAGCCTCTGTCTCGCCGTCCAAACGCCGCCCATGCGGCGACAAGCGTGAGGTGTACCCCGATTGCCCGGTTGAGGGCAACACTGTTCAGGCCTCGCGCGAGAAGGGATGCGCGTGGTTCATCGGCCCATTGCCGCCACCGAAGCCCGGCGCGGTTTCCAATGCGGCCCGCACATAGGCGCGGGCACGTCCCACCGCTTCCGGCAAGGCCATTCCCTGCGCGATACCACAGGCGATCGCCGACGCCAAGGTACAGCCGGTCCCATGACTATGCCGGGTCTCGATCTTCAGATCGGCGAAACGAACCAGACCGTCCCGGGACAGCAACAGATCGATCGCCAAACTGCTGTCCAGATGCCCCCCTTTCAGCAACACCGCCTTCGGGCCAAACCCCAGCAGGATCTTGGCCGCAGCCAGCATGTCGGCCTCGTTGACGATGCGATGGCCGGACAGAACCTCGGCCTCGTAAAGATTGGGGGTGATCACCGTGGCGCGCGGCAGCAATGCCCACTTCAAGGTCTTCACCGCCTCGGTTTCTAAAAGCAGCGCGCCACCCTTGGCGACCATCACCGGATCGACCACCAGGGGGACCCCCTTCGCGACCTCGTCCAAGGTTTCGGCAACCGCCCGAATCACCGCCGAGGTCGCCAGCATGCCGGTCTTCACCACGTCGAGGCCGATGTCCTCGGCCACCACCCGCACCTGCTGCCGAATGAAATCCACCGGCACCGCATGGACGCCGTGCACGCCCAGGGTGTTCTGCGCGGTCAATGCGGTGATCGCGGTCATCGCAAAACCGTTCAGGGCGGTTACCGTCTTGATGTCGGCCTGGATTCCCGCACCACCGCCGGAATCCGAACCGGCGACGATCAGCACACGTCCGTGCATTTCTTGCCCCTTCCCGCAGTCATCCGGCCTTGGTCTCAAGAACCGACACCACCCAATCCACCACCGCCTGAATGGCGGCCTCGTCCTCGCCTTCCGCCATCACGCGAACCACCGGCTCGGTACCGGAAGACCGAATCAGCAGACGACCGCCACCGTTCAAGCGGTGCTCCGCCTCGGCCAGGACCTGCTTCACGGCGTCCTCGGCCAGCACCGCCTTCGCGGCATCGCGGCTTTGAAAGCGAACGTTCTTCAGAACCTGTGGCAACGGATCGAAAACATGCAGAACCTCGCTGGCCAGACAGCCCTTTTCCACCAGGCCGCCCAGCACCTGCAAGGCCGCGGCCAAGCCATCGCCGGTGGTCGCGTGGTTGCCCAGGACCACATGGCCCGATTGCTCGCCGCCTAGATTGTACCCCTGGTCGCGCATCGTCTCGACGACATAGCGATCCCCCACCTGGGTCCGCCGCATGTGCAACTTGCGCGCGGCCAGGAAGCGTTCCAGCCCCAGGTTCGACATCACCGTGGCGACCACGCCGCCACCGATCAATTCGCCGGTTTCCGCCCACTTCGCGCCGATTAGCCCCAACACCTGATCGCCGTCGATTTCGCGCCCGCGCTCATCGCACAACACCACGCGATCGGCATCGCCATCCAGCGCGATGCCCAAATTGGCGCCCTGTTCGACCACCGCGCGCGACAACGCCTGCGGATGGGTGGCGCCGCACGCGGCGTTGATGTTCATGCCATCGGGATTGGCGGCGATGGTCACCACCTCGGCCCCCAATTCCCACAGAATGGTCGGCGCGACGCGATAGGCGGCGCCGTTGGCGCAGTCGAGCACGATCTTCAAGCCATCCAGACGCTGCCCGGAGGGAAAGGTGCTTTTGACGTATTCGATATAGCGGCCCGAGGCATCGTCCAGGCGGCGCACCCGCCCTAGCCGCGCCGATTCGACCAGGGCGGATTCCAACCCATTGCCAACCAACCGTTCGATCGCCAGTTCGGTGTCGTCGGAAAGTTTATAACCATCCGGCCCGAACAGCTTGATGCCGTTGTCCTCGTACGGATTGTGGGATGCCGAGACCATCACCCCCAGATCGGCGCGCATGCTACGAGTCAGCTTCGCCACCGCCGGGGTCGGGATTGGCCCTAACAGCAGAACGTCCATGCCGACCGAGGTAAACCCGGCGGTCAGCGCCTGTTCCAGCATGTAGCAGGACAGGCGCGTGTCCTTGCCGATCACCACCGTGTGGCGATATTCGCCACGTTGGAAAAGCCGGCCCGCGGCCATGCCGATCTTCAACGCCGTCGCGGCGGTCATCGGCTCGCAATTGGCGGTGCCGCGCACCCCGTCGGTTCCAAACAGGCGTCTTACCGTCATTTTCTGAAACTACCCCACGCACCAAAACGGTTCTGCACGAAACCTAAAGGATCATTCCCCGCCGGGAAAGGACTTCCGTTCTCATTCGGCGCAGGCGACGGCTTCCTGCAAACGAAGCGCCTGCACGGTTTCGGCGACATCGTGAACCCGCACGATGTTGGCCCCGGAACGAGCCCCCAGCAACGCCAGGGACAAGGACCCCGGCAACCGCTGCTTCGGCGGCATATCACCACAAACCCGCGCGATCAGCGATTTACGCGAAGCCCCCAGCAACAACGACACCCCCAGGCTACGGTACAGGGACAGCCAGCGCAGAATCGACAGATTGTGGTCCGTCGTCTTGCCGAAACCGATCCCCGGATCGACGCACAACCGAGCGCCATCGATCCCAGCGGCCAGACAGGCATCGACCCGCGCTTTCAGGTAATCGAAAACATCGAACGGCGCGCAAGCATAAACGGGGTCCTGCTGCATCGTCCGCGGCTCGCCCTGCATATGCATCAGCACGATCCCGGCATCGGAAGCCCGCGCCACGCTCATCGCCCGTGGGTCTCCGGTCAGCGCGGTGACGTCGTTGATGATCCGCGCCCCCGCCGCCAGGGCGACGGCCATCGTCGCGGCATGTCGGGTATCGATGGAAACGCAAACACTCTTTTCCGCCAGGGCGCGAACCACCGGCTCGACGCGGCGGATTTCCTCCTCCGGCGGCACCGGAGGCGCTCCGGGGCGGGTCGATTCGCCGCCGACGTCGATGATCGTGGCTCCGGCATCGACCATCGCCAGGGCATCGGCGATCGCGGCTTCGGGGGGAAAGCGCTCGCCGCCGTCGGAAAAACTGTCGGGGGTCACGTTGACGATGCCCATGACATGCAAGCGCGCCATGTCCAGTCCCGCAAAATCCGGCAGGGGATTGCTTAAGGCCCGCAACGCGGCGTCGGCGTCGGGATGAAGCCCTTCGGCCTCTCGTTCCGACAAGCGATAGACCAGAACCTTATTCCCGGCACGGACCGCCAGATAGACGCAACAAAACGCCCGTTCGGTCCCACCGAACCAGACGGCGCGTCCGGACTCGACAATGCCGCGAGCCTGCGGCCCCGACAGCAAATCGGCGGGGGCCAGATACACCTTGGCCGAAGCGGACAACGCGATACCCAGCCCAGGGGCCGGGTATCGCACGCCTTGCACGATGGAATCCGTGGTCACGATATCCCCTTGCCGACGATACTCAGGCGCCGGGTTGCGGTTCCACCCCGTCGGTGGAGGCAGGATCCCCCCCCGCAGTCGGGACCGAAGCACGACGACCGCCGTCGCGGCCGCGCAGCGCCGCCGGGTCTTCGCGAACGATCGTCTCGCCGCGCAACAACGCCTTGATTTCATCGCCATTCAGGGTTTCATACTCCAGAAGCCCCTGTGCGATTCGTTCCAGATTGTCGCGCTGCGCGACCAGGATCTCCCGAGCCTTGGTGTTGCCCTCATCGACCAGCTTGCGAATCTCGTCATCCACCTTGCGCGCGGTTTCGTCCGAGATGTTCTTGTTGCGGGTCACCGAGTGTCCAAGGAAAACCTCCTGGTCCGGTTCCTCGTAGGCCAGGGGACCCAGCTCGCTCATCCCCCACTGCGTCACCATGGCGCGGGCCATGCCGGTCGCCATGCGAATGTCCTGCTGCGCGCCGTTGGTCACCTTTTCCGGTCCGAAAACCAGTTCCTCGGCCAGACGCCCCGCCATCGCGACGGCAATCCGCGCCTCCAGGAACTCCTTGGACATGCTGTAGCGGTCTTTTTCCGGCAACCCCATCACCAGCCCCATGGCGCGACCGCGCGGAATGATCGTCGCCTTATGGATTGGATCCGACACCGCAAACTGCATTTGCACCAGGGCATGCCCGGCCTCGTGATAGGCGGTCAGGCGCTTTTCCTCGGGTCCCAGGACCATCGAGCGGCGTTCCGCCCCCATCATCACCTTGTCCTTGGCCTCTTCGAATTCCGACATGGTGACGACGCGCTTGGAACGCCGGGCGGCCAACAACGCCGCCTCGTTCACCAGGTTGGCCAAATCGGCACCAGAAAACCCTGGCGTGCCGCGCGCCAAAATCTTGGGATCGACGTCCGGCCCCAACGGCACCTTGCGCATGTGCACCCGCAGAATCTGCTCGCGCCCGCCGACGTCGGGGTTGGGAACATGCACCTCGCGATCGAAGCGACCGGGGCGCAACAGCGCCGGGTCCAGAACATCGGGACGGTTTGTGGCGGCGATCAGGATCACGCCCTCGTTGGATTCGAAACCATCCATCTCGACCAGCAACTGGTTCAAGGTCTGTTCGCGTTCATCGTTGCCACCGCCCAGACCGGCGCCACGATGGCGACCGACCGCGTCGATTTCGTCGATGAAGATGATGCAGGGCGCGTTCTTCTTACCCTGTTCGAACATATCGCGGACACGGGACGCGCCGACACCGACGAACATCTCGACGAAATCGGAGCCGGAAATCGTGAAGAACGGCACGTTGGCTTCGCCCGCGATGGCGCGCGCCAGCAGCGTCTTACCGGTACCGGGCGGACCGACCAGCAACACGCCCTTTGGAATCCGCCCTCCCAAGCGCTGGAACTTCTGCGGATCGCGCAAGAATTCCACGACCTCTTGCAGTTCGTCCTTGGCCTCGTCGATGCCCGCCACGTCCTCGAAGGTGACGCGGCCCTGATGCTCGGTCAGGAGCTTGGCGCGCGATTTGCCGAAGCCCATCGCCTTGCCGCCGCCGCCGCCCTGCATCTGCCGCATCAGATAAATCCAAACGCCGACCAGCAGCAGCATCGGAAACCACGAGATGACGATGCTCCAGAAGCTCGGCGTGTTTTCCGGCACCGGCTCGGCATTGATCTTCACGCCAGCGGAACGCAGCGCGGCAACCATGCCGGGATCGGACGGAACATAGGTGGAGAAACTTTCGCCGCTTTGCATCTGCCCAGAGACCTGACGCCCCTGAATGGTGACCGCGCGAACGCCACCCTTATCGACCATATTCATGAAATCGGAATACGCGACGGCACTGCCCTCCCGCACTTTGTCCGAGCTTTGGAACTCACTGAAGACCGCCAGCAGCAAAATGCCGATCAGGACCCACAGCGCGATATTTTTGCCGAAGTTCAATGCAGGAACCCCTTCGTTGAGGACATAAAGTCCACCTCCGCGCAAGCCTTCGCGCATCGGCTTCACGTCAATACATAAGGCGTACGCCAAACGGTGCAAGCCAAGCCGGGCAAACGGTCAACCCCAGCGGCGGCGAAAACCGCGCGAAGCCGGGATCATAGCCCAGTGGCGGCGACACGCAAACACCATCGACACCATCGACCACGGGAAACCGCGCCAACACGGCGGCGGGCGGCGATGTCTCGCCCCCGAAGGCCGTCGGGGCCGCCCGCACCACGGCACGATCCGCCGCGTCGCGAGGATAACGCAACCGTACACCCGCGCGAACCCGGAAACGCCCATCCCAAAGGGCGCCCTCGGAGGAAGGAGAACGTCCACCCCGCCTCTCGCGCAGCACCCAGAATCCGCCACGCGCCGGACGCACCACGCAGCCGCCCAACGACCCCGCGCGCCCCTGCCGCAGCGCCGCGCGGACACGTTCCAGGGCGGCGCCGGATGGCGGGTAATCGCGTCCACCAACACAACACACCAAACGCGCCAAAAAACCGCCGTCGGCGTCACGGTCGCCGGGCTCAACGCCCCATACCCGATCATCGACCCAGGCGGCCCCCAACGGCGACAACCGCACCCAGGCTTGTATCCGCGCCGCTTGCCGCCGACGATCCGCCACGCGCGCCGTCTGTGCCGCCACGATCCCATCATCCAGGGCGCGAAGCCCCCCCTCCGGGACCGAGGCTAACCGCTTGCGAACCCGATTGCGTTCGTAAAGATCGGAGGCGTTGCTGGGATCTTCGACCCAGGGCTGCGCCAACGCCACGCACACCGCCGTCAATTCCGCCTTTTCAAAGCCCAGCAACGGACGCAACAGCCGGAAATCCCGACGATAATCCAGCGCCGCCATCCCCGCCGCACCATGACCGGGACCGCGCAGGGCGCGCATCGTCACGGTTTCGCGCTGATCCCCGGCGTGATGCGCCAGCAGCAGGTGCAAAAGACCGTGTTCGCGGCAGACCTCCGCCAGCAGGGCGTGACGCACCCACCGCGCCGACGCCTCGACCCCCGTGGTTGGCCTTGGCCCCGTCCACGTCACGATGCGATGGGAAACGCCCAGGGCATCCAGCCACGCCGCGACGGTTTCGGCCTCGGCGGTGGAGCCAGGGCGCAGACGGTGATCCACCGTCACCGCCAACACGTCGCCACCACGCGTCATGCACCAAGCCCGCGCCAGAAGAAGCAAAGCCATGCTGTCGGCGCCGCCGGAGACCGCGACCGCCAGACGCGGCGCCGTCTCGAAACCGCCAAAATCCGCCATCACGGCGGAAAACCGCGCCAGAGCCGAAACGAACGGCCCGTCGGAGGATTCCGCCGCTTCCGGGATTAGCGGCACTTCATCTCGCCACGGGTCTTCTTCGCAAGATCCTGCTGCGCCTTCGCCGTATTCGGATATTCCTTCAACAACTGGTCAAGCGCCGCACAGGCCTTTTCGGACTGGTTGAACTTGCGCATGGAAAAGCCCAACTTGAGCAGACTGTCCGCCGCCTTCGGCCCCTTGCGGTACTTCTTGTAGCCATCGGCGAAGGCAACCGCCGCCGGCTCGAACTGGCCGCGCACGTAATAGGTTTCGCCCAACCAGTACTGCGCGTTGCCCGCGTACTCGGTATCCGCGTGATCCTTAAGGAATGCCTTGAACGCGACCTCGGCCGCCGCGTAGTCAGCCTTGTGCAACAGGCGAAAGGCCTCGCGATAGGCTTCCGCCGCATCCGTCGGCGGCGGCTTCAACTGCACCGGCGCGCTGCCCTGGGCCGCCGTCTTGGCCGGAACCTGCCCCATCTCGCTCACCGTCGGGCCACTGCCCTGACGCTCCGGCGGCGGCGGCTCGACGGCGACACCGCCCTTTTCCATGGATTGAAAGCGGAATTCGGTATCCGCCGTCATCCGGTCCATGCGCTGGTTGGTTTGATCGATCTTATAGGACATTTCCTCGATCTGGCCGGTAAGGTCGCGAATCTGCTCCTCCAGCTGGGTGATCCGCACGAAAAGGGATGCCGATCCCTCGGCCGACACCGCGCTCTCGCCGCCGCCCGCTGCCTGGTCGCGATAGACCTGCCGCTGCAGCACCATGAGATCGCGCTCGACCCGTTCCAGACGACAGAACAGTCCGCCGACATCCTGCGCCAGGGGTGTCTCGACGGCGGCCAACACCCCATACGCGGAGAAAACCCCAATCCAGCCCGCCTTGCGCAGGCGTGCGCCCCATCCCCTGGTCATGCCGTCTCCTTCCCGGAAGCTGTCGATAAACAACAGAACGCCCGCCATCCTTCGCACGGCGAGGAACGGCGGGCGTTCAACTTGTTGGCGCCGCTTCAGTGAAGCGGCCCTGGCCTTACTTCGCCACAACCGTCACGGAACGACGATTCTGCGCCCAGGCGTACTCATTCGAACCGACCACCGCCGGACGTTCCTTGCCATAGGAGACCACCTTCACGCGCGCGGCGGCGATACCCTGAGCCTTCAGGAACTGCTTGACGGCGTTGGCACGACGTTCGCCAAGCGCCAAGTTGTATTCACGGGTACCCCGTTCGTCGGCATGGCCTTCGATGGTCACCATGGTGTTCGGATAGGTCTTCAACCACGCGACCTGACCCATCAGGGTCTTGACGGCGGAGGCATCCAGATCAGAACGATCGAATGCGAAGAACACGCGGTCCTTGGCACTCGCGACGAAATCCTCGGCAGGGCCCGGGACAGCCACCCCGGCGCCCTTGCCCGACGCGTCACCACCTTCTTGCGGACCGGAGGCGCAAGCCGCCACGAGCAGACTGGCCGCCACAACGCTCAGAACTCGAATCTTCATTGCCTTCATCTCCCCGCTCGGGAATTAAAAAACGACACGGCCACACGGCTGCGGCACGAGCGCCGGAAAACCGATCTGGTTGATCTTTATCATACGTCAACCACATTGGGTTCGCTAGAAAAATCCGAAATTGTACCGCACCACGACACCCAAGTGTGATGTTCTTGCCACACCAACCGATCCCTCAAGAGACTTAAGGGATCAGCGGCGACCATGCAGGGTCCGACGCCTGTATCGGAGTTACAACCCGGCGTTTATTATAACCGGTTAAGTCGATACTGTAGAGATAAGAATCGCCGCCATTGCCCCGCGCGTCGGATAGATCCTGACGGAAGTACATCAAGACTCGTCCATTCGGCGCCCAGGTCGGCCCCTCGACCAGATATCCGTCGGAGAGAAGACGCTCGCCGGAGCCGTCGGGACGCATCACGCCGATGAAGAATCGCCCCTGCGCCATCTTGGTGAAGGCGATGAAGTCGCCGCGCGGCGACCACACCGGCGTTGCATAGCGGCCCTCGCCATGGCTGATCCGGTGCACGCCGCCGCCGTCGGAGCTCATCACGTAAAGCTGCTGGTTGCCGCCACGGTCGGAATTGAACACGATATGCTGCAAGTCGGGCGAATACGACGGCGAGGTATCGATCGCCAGGGTATTGGTCAGACGACGCCGTTCCAGGGTGCGCAAATCCATGGAATAAAGGTCGGTGCTGCCACCGCGCGCCATGCTCATGATGACGCGATTGCCGTCCGGCGAGAAACGGGGCGCGAAGGTCATGCCGGGAAAATCGCCCAGGCGTTCGCGCTTGCCGGTGTCGATGTTGTACAGGTACACCCGCGGCACGCCGTTATAGTACGACATGTAGGTGATTTCCTGCGTCGATGGCGAGAAACGGGGAGTCAGCACCAGATCCGCGCCATCGGTCAGGAAGCGATGGTTGGCGCCATCCTGGTCCATGATCGCCAGACGCTTGACGCGTTTGATCGCCGGCCCGCTTTCCGCGACATAGACGATGCGGGTATCGAAATACCCCGATTCGCCGGTCAGCCGCTCATAGACCGAATCCGCGATGATGTGCGCGATACGCCGCCAATTCCCGGCCTCGGTGACATAGGCCTGCGCCTTCAACTGCTGCGTCGCGAAAACGTCCCACAACCGGAATTCGACGCGCAAACGACCGTCCGGCTGCATCGCGGTGCGGCCCTGCACCAACCCTTGCGCATTGATCACCTGCCAATCGGGAAACCGCGGCGGCACCTGCATCGACGAAAATGTCTGAATGAAAGCCCGCGAATCGACCCGACGGAAAAGCCCCGAGCGCTCCAGATCCGACAGCAGAACTCCGGCCAAATCGGAGCCGATCTGACTGGCGCGTTCGTCATCGCCACCGAAGGCCGGAATCGCGATTGGAATCGGATCGACGTTGCCGCGCGTGATGTCGATGCGCAATTCGGCGCGCGCCGCACCGCCAAAGGCGGTCACCCCCAGAACGATGCCCAGCAGGGCCGCGAAAAAACGTGACCGGACGCGAGACAACGCACTCATCAGCACGCTCATGGCTTCCCCTTTTAGGCTCTCGATCATCACAAACGATCCTGCGGACGGAAGAACAGTCTGACCTCTCGCCAGACCCCGTATTTCTTTTGCGGCGCCTGGACCGGACTGGCCATAAATACGGCGCGCAGGGCACTCTCCGCAAGGGACCGAAACGCCGGGTCACGTCCCATGCGCGATTGATCAACGATCTTCGCGGTGCGCACCGTTCCGTTGGGGTCGAAGGTCACGGCGATCTCGATCACCATGTCCAACGCCCCGGCCTTGCCCGGATCGACGTTCCAGTGGCGTTCGATCTGAGCGCGAATCATATCCATCTCGCTTAAGGTCAAGACATCGCCAAAACCATCGCGATCCTTGGAAATCGCCGGAGCCTCGATCGCTCCGGCGGTCCCGGCCTTGCCGCCCGACGCCTTGCCCGGGCGCATGTTGGCCGGAGGCGGCGTGTCCTTGCGCATTTTCTCGACCGAGGCCATCAGATCGTCGAAAGACGGCTTGGCGGCGGCCCGTTTCTTCGCCTCGGCCTTCTTTTCAGCAGCCTTCTTCTCCTCAGCCTTCTTCGCCTGATCCAACATCGCGGCCCTGGGCTCTTCCTTCTTCGGCTCGGGCTTGACCGGTTCCGGCTTCGGCGGCGGCGCCGGTTTCGGCGGCTCGGGCTTCTGTTCCTCGACCTTATTCTCGTCGGGAATCGGTTCACCCTTCGGCTTGTCGATGGCGGTCGCCTTCGGCAACGACGTCTTTTCCCCAACCCGGACCTTGCTTAAGTCAACGATCAGAATGCGTTCGGTCATTTCCGGCGGCTCGGGCGTCAAATACGGCAGCCCGACGATCCCGAACAGGATCACCGCGAGATGCAAGGCCAGGGAATACCCAAGCTCACGCCGCATGGCTTAAACGCGCCCCCTCACGGCTTGGTCTTCTTGTTCTTGTGGGAGGTGTCCTTGCCGGTCGGTTCGCCGGTGCCGGTTTCCAGCCCAACCTTTTCGATGCCCGCGTCCTTCAACTCCTGCATCACCCCCATCACCGCGCCATAGCTCGCCACCTGATCGCCGCTGATCACCACCCCAATCTCGGGATTGGCGCGGCGCATTTCGACGACACGGCCAACCAACTGCGTCACATCCACCGGATCGGTTCCAAGATAAACTACCCCATCCTCGGCCACCGATATTCTTAAGGAACGGTTCGCCTCGGACAGCACCTGACTGCCGCCCTTCGGCAGATCCAGAGGAATGCCGGTGGTCATCAGGGGCGCGGTAACCATGAAGATCACCAGCAGCACCAGCATCACATCGACCATCGGCGTGACGTTGATGTCGGATATCCGCGTCGTCTTGCGCCGTCCGCCGCCGCGGCGGCGGACGGCTGTCGCCATGCCCATGGTCAGCGCCTTTCGTCGAGCTGCCGCGACACGATCGCCGAGAACTCGCCGGAGAAGATTTCCAGCCGCTTCGCGTAACGATCGATGTCGGTGGACAGCTTGTTGTAGGCGATCACTGCGGGAATCGCCGCGACCAAACCCAACGCGGTGGCGAACAGCGCCTCGGCGATGCCAGGGGCAACCACCGCCAGCGAGGTATTCTTGCTCAACCCGATGGCGTGGAAGCTATTCATGATGCCCCACACCGTGCCGAACAGGCCGATGAACGGCGACACCGAACCGGTCGAGGCCAGGAACCCCATCCGCGCCTCGACCCGCTCCAATTCGCGTTCGCTGGTGATCTGCATGACGCGTTCGATGCGCTGCGCCAGCGAGGTTTTCAGCGACGCCGCCTCGGTACGGGTGCGTTCGATCGAACGCTGCCACTCGCGCATCGCCGCGACGAAAATCGCGCTCATCGGATCCTTGGTGTTCTTGCCGATGCGGACATAAAGATCGTCAAGCGGCCCGCCGGACCAGAACTGCTCCTCGAATTCGCGGGCATCGCGGTTCAGCGCCGTCAACCTGCGGATTTTCTCGAAGATAATCGCCCACGACCATACCGATGCCCCCATCAGGGCAATCATCACCGCCTTGACCACCAGATCCGCCCTTAGGAACAGGGTAATCATCGACAAATCGGTTTGCGCTTCCATGCGCCGCCTCGCCTTTCCTTCACCCCGAACGATTACCGCCGGGCGCCATTCAACCCATCAAACGCGTCGCCAGGTCGGCGCGCAAGCCTTCCGGAATGCGCACGGGCCTCAGCGTCGCCGCCAAAACGCACCCCAGTTTCGCCGCCGCCTCGACCAGCACCTCGTCGCCCCGCTGGACGGTCTGCGCCATTTCCAAGGTGGCGCCGCCTACCCGCTTGACGCGGGTGCGCACCCGCAACACATCATCCAACACCGCCGACCGCCGGTAATCGACGCTGCAATGCCGCATCACGAAGGCCACGCCTTCGTCCTGGCCGGGATAATCGGCCCGGCTCAGGCGCCCGTTTTCCCACCCGCCCAGGCGCAACATGGCGCTGCGGGCGCGTTCGGCGAACTTCAGATAATTGGCATAGTAGACGACGCCGCCCGCGTCGGTATCCTCGTAATAGACGCGAACCGTCAGCACGTGGGCGTCGCCGTCGAAATACGACGCGCCGCCCTCGCCCGCCACCGTTTTTTGAGAAATCTCTCGATCCATCGTCACGACGCCCCATCATCGGCTGATATATCCAGCAGACCCAGCTGCTCCGGCCCCCGTCGCGGCTCGGCCAGACCGAGATGGCGATAGCCCTTGGCCGACAGGACGCGGCCGCGCGGCGTGCGCTGCACCAGACCTTGCTGCATCAAGAACGGTTCGATGACTTCTTCCAGGGTGTCGCGTTCCTCGGCCAGGGCGGCGGCAAGGGTCTCGATCCCCACCGGCCCGCCACCATAGGACTCGACGATGCAGAGCAAATACCGCCGGTCCTGACTGTCAAGGCCGACCGCATCGACTTCCAACCGGACCAGCGCCCGGTCAGCCACCCTCTTATCGACGGCGGCGGCACCGCCCACCGTCGCGAAATCCCGTACCCGCCGCAACAGACGCCCGGCGACACGCGGCGTGCCGCGCGACCGGCGGGCGATTTCTACCGCGCCGTCATCGGTCATCGCCAGCCCCAACTTCTCCGCGCCGCGCAGAACGATGCGGGTCAAGTCCTCGGTCGAATAGAAACGCAGGCGCAGCGGAATCCCGAAGCGATCGCGCAACGGCGTCGTCAACAGCCCGGCGCGGGTGGTGGCACCGACCAGTGTGAAGGGTTGCAGGTCGATCCGCACCGAGCGCGCCGCCGGTCCCTCGCCGATGATCAGATCGAGCTGAAAATCCTCCATCGCCGAATAGAGGACCTCCTCGATCGCCGGCGAAAGCCGATGAATCTCGTCGATGAACAGGACGTCGCGGGCCTCCAGATTGGTCAAAATCGCCGCCAGATCGCCTGTCTTGGCGATCATCGGACCGGACGTGGAGCGAAACCCCACCCCCAGTTCGTGCGCGAGGATCTGCGCCAACGTCGTCTTGCCCAAACCGGGCGGACCGTGCAGCAGCACATGGTCCAGGGACTCGCCGCGCGACCGCGCCGCCATCACGAAGACCTTCAGGTTCTCGCAGGCCTCCGGCTGGCCGGTGAAGTCGGAGAGAGACTGCGGACGCAACGAACCTTCCGCATCCTCGGGCAGAACCTGGGCGGAGACCACCCGATCTTCCGCATCATCCGGCATCGACCATTCCGACGCGCTCATCGCCTATCCGCTCCCGTGCCGCCCGCCAAACCGGCGGCCTTGGCGAAATCCTTCAAGGCGGCGGCAATCAGTGCCGACAGCGACGGCGGATTATCACCCGCCGCCGAAATCACCCCGGCCACCACCGCGAAGGCCTCGCTGGGACCATACCCCAGATTGACCAGGGCGGACACCGCATCCTCGGCCAAGGCGCGGCGCGGATCGGTATCGCCCCCCCGCTGCGACGCGGGCAGCGCCGGGGTGCCCGGTGCCGCCGGAAAAGCGAACCCCGTGACCTTGTCCTTCAGTTCCGACAGAATGCGCAGCGCCAGCTTCGGCCCGACGCCGCTGGCGCGGGTCAGAGCCACCTTGTCGCCCGCCGCAGTGGCCTGTGCCATGGCCTCGGGGGACAGCACCGACAGCAGGCCCAGGGCGACCTTGGCCCCCACCCCCTGCACCGTGGTCAAACGGCGGAACCAAGCCTTTTCCTCGGCATCAAGGAAACCGTACAGCAGGATCGCATCCTCGCGCACCACGGTTTCGATCCGCAGGGCGACGACATCCCCCACCGCAAGCCGCGACAAGGTGCGGGCCGAACACGCCACCAGATAGCCGACCCCGCCGACATCGACGATCGCGGTATCGGCGTCCAACGCCTCGATGCGTCCCTTCAGACGAGCGATCATCGCCGCCCCCCGGCTTCGGCACGGGCGATCGCCCGCGACAGGGTTTCGTCACTGGCACGATAGCGGGCATGACAGATCGCCACCGCCAAGGCATCGGCGGCGTCGGCGGCTTCGGGCGCGGCTCCGGGCAGCAACATGCGAACCATGAGGCCGACTTGTTCCTTCGCCGCGTGGCCGGTACCGACCACCGTTTTCTTGATCAGATTGGGGGTATATTCCGCCACCCGGATACCGAACAGCGCCGGGGCCAGCATCACCGCGCCGCGCGCCTGCCCCAGTTTCAGGGTCGAGGCCGGGTTGCGGTTGACGAAAGTCTCCTCCACCGCCGCCTCGTCCGGGGTGAAACGGCGCAGGACCTCCATGATGCCGGTGTGCAGGCTGACCAGACGCTCGGCAAGGGATCGATCCTCGTCGGAACGGACGACGCCACAGGCCACATGGGACAGACGATTGCCCTCGGCATCGACGATGCCCCAGCCGGTAACGCGCAAGCCTGGGTCCAGTCCGATCAACCGCATGCGTTTTGCTCCACGGAACCCGTGGCGGCGTGGCCGGTTACAGGTCCAGGCGCGCCGCCACCTCGTCCGAGATTTCGTAGTTGCCGCACACCCTCTGCACGTCGTCGTTGTCGTCCAGCGCGTCGATCAGCTTCATCAGCGCGACGACGCCATCGGCATCGAGCTCGACGGTATTCAACGGCTTCCATTCCAAACGCACCGAGGCCGGTTCGCCAAAGCACTTTTCCAGCACATCCTTGACCGCGTGCAGATCCTCGGGTGCGGTCAGCACGTCATGACCATCGTCGGAAGATGAAACATCGGACGCACCGGCATCCAAGGCCGCCTCGAACATCGCATCGACATCCGCCGCCTCGGACTTGAACTGGATCAGGCCGACCCGCTCGAAGTTGAAGGCCACCGAATTGGCCTCGCCCATCTGGCCGCCCAGCTTGTTGAAGGTCGTACGCACTTCCGAGGCGGTGCGGTTACGGTTGTCGGTCAAGGTTTCGACGATCAACGCGACCCCGCCGGGGCCACGCCCTTCGTAACGAATTTCCTCGTAGTTCGCATCGTCGCCACCGGGCAACGCGCGCTTGATGGCGCGTTCGATATTGTCCTTGGGCATGCTTTGCGCACGGGCGGCGATGATCGCGGCGCGCAGGCGCGGATTGTTGTCCGCATCCGGCAAGCCGCACTTGGCCGCGACCGTGATCTCACGCGCCAGCTTGGTGAACAGCTTCGCGCGCTGGGCATCCTTCGCACCCTTGCGGTGCATGATGTTCTTGAACTGTGAGTGACCGGCCATCCGATACCTTCGATGCTTCGAAACGCGCCACCGACGGCGCCTGAAAAACGCGCGGCATTATCCATTCAGCCGCGCGCAAAACGCAACCCCCAAAGCGGCGCGATCACTGACCGGGGCAGGATTGCCGCAACCGCCCGCCCAAGCGGATCGGATGGACCGAAAGCGCCGCGCCCGTACGATCGTCGGTTTCGACGAAAACACCGCAGGCCGTCGCTTCGCCCTCGGCCGGAGTCAGGCGTTCGCCCGGAAGACGGTGGGTGAACCGGCTGATCGCCAGCGCCTTGGTCATGCCGATCACCGAATCATAGTCGCCGCACATGCCCGCGTCGGTCAGATAGGCGGTTCCCCGCGGTAAAATCTGGGCATCGGCGGTCGGCACATGACTGTGAGACCCGACCACCAGCGACACCCGCCCATCCAGCACATGTCCCAGCGCCATTTTCTCGCTGGTCGCCTCGGCATGGACATCGACGACGATCGCCGCCACCGTCGCGCCCAGACGGTATCGCGCCAGAATCTCCTCCAGCACTTGAAAGGGATCGTCCAGGGGCTCCAGAAACAAACGCCCCATTACCTGGATCACCACCACCTTGCGGCCATCCCCTAGGGTCCGTTCCGCCACGCCGCGCCCCGGCGTTCCCTTGGGGAAATTTGCGGGACGGATCAGGCGCGGGTCGCCGTCGATATAGGCGATCAGTTCCCGCTGGTCCCAGACGTGATTGCCGGTGGTCAGAATGTCGGTTCCGGCCTCGTAGAATTCGGCGCAGATCTTCGGCGTGATGCCGAACCCATGGGCCGCGTTCTCGCCGTTGACGACGACCAGATCCAGCTTCAACCGCGTTTTCAGATACGACAGCGCCGCCACCGCAGCGGTTCGCCCGCTGCGCCCGATGACATCGCCCAGATACAGAATATTCATGAAACCCCGTCGTTTTTCCGCGCCGACCGACGGACGTCGCGCAGGGGCAGGACACCTCTTTCCGTCAACACCATATCAAGACGACAATCCCAGGACTCGTGGGGAATCATCTCGATTTCCTGAACCGCGAAGGCAACCCCCAACGCCGCCGGACGATGCCCGGACTCCACCATGGCCGCAAGGGTACGGTCATAATAACCGCCGCCGTAACCCAGGCGATAGCCGTCGGCATCGAACGCCAAAAGCGGCATCATCAGCACCTGCGGCACGCATTGCTCCGCCTCTTTTGGCGGATGACGGGTTCCGAAAGGCCCATGTTCCAGCGGCGCATCGACCCCCCATTCGCGGAAAGACAGGGGGGCATCCGCGTGTTCGACCACCGGCAAGGCGATCCGCCAGCCGACCTGCCGCAACCAGTCCACCAGAAGCCGGGTATCGATTTCGCCACCGATCGGATAATAGGCCGCAACCACGCCACCTTCGGAAGGAACCGCCATCAACGGCACCGTCGCGGCATGCCGCACCAAACATTCGGCGGCGTGCCTGCGATCGATCGCGGCAATGCGCCCGCGCAGGAACTTGGCGTTCCCCCGCAAGGCGCGCTTCGTCGCCGCCACCGTATCCCCTATCACCGACGGCATGAGCATGGCTCACACACTCCCCATCCGAACCCCGCCCGTCACGCGGACGAACCCGAAAGACGCAATCCGACGGAACGACGATCAGGATAGTGCGGCGGGGCCGTTACAACCGTCGGCATGTGGAATACACAAGGGCCGCTCCAACAAAGTGGGCGCCATATGACCAAACCACGGTCGGGTCAGGGACGGCTCCCTTTCTACTAACGTTGGCCCCAGTGATGTCGCGGACCTAACGCGTCGCACAGCACCCGCCCCCCCTATACTTAAGCACCCCGCAGCCTTTCGGCAATCGTTTCAATCCGCGAGGACAACGCTTCGATCGCATCGACCACGACGGTTTCCGCCGCGGCCTTGGTCTCGGCACCGCCGGTTCCCGCGGCGGCGCGCAGTTCTTCCAATTCGCCATCGGTTTCGGCCAACTCATCGGCGATCAACAGACCGACCATGGCGAGCAAAAGATTTTCCTGGATCGAGCCGATCGTGGCGACCAGTTCCTGCCCTCGCTGATCAAGATAGCGCCCCAGGCGACCGATCTGCGCCTCCTGCCCATCGTCGCAGGAAATGTGATATTGGTGTCCGGCGATGCTCAAGATGACCTGGGCCATGGTTCACCCCTCCAACAGGCGCTTCAGGCGCGCCACGGTGTCGTCGATGCCCCGGCTTGCGGAAAGAACCGCCGTCTCCAACACGGCGCAACGCGACCGCAACGCCGCCAAATCCTCGGCATCGACAAGAGGCAAACCGGGGACGTCGCCGGACGCGGACGCGACGGAATCGCGCCCGGACGCCACGGCCTCCAGTCCGGCCACCGCGGCATCCAGGCGACGCAACGCCGCCTCGACCCGAGATAACTTATACACTGCGAATGGTTTCAATGTATTATCGCCGTATTCCGTGAAACTGATTGAAGGATAATTCCAGAACCCATTGGCGTCAATCAAAGGTGTTAAGGGAAACGTGGCCTTCAACGACTTGCCAATTCTGATCGTTCATGACCGCGCACAGGCCTTGGCGAGCTTCGCCGCTGCCGCCGCGACCGGACGATCCGTGCAGATCGAAACCCCGGCGGATTTGGCGGTCGGCCTGGGACCGATGTGGATGCGCGCCTTTCTGGACGCGATCACCACCGAGGAAACGCCTCCTCCCGGCCCCCTGGTCTTTCATTGCGGCGATTCCCCCGGCCTGGTCCAAGCGGGGGGATTCCTGAACCTGCCCGCGCTGCGCTTCGAGCCCGTCGCCGGCTCGCCGCCACGGGTCGCGACAGCCCTGGCCGAAATCGCGGCGGCACGCGGCACGCGTTTTCTGCTGGGGCCACCGCCGCCACCCTGCTGGCGCTTTCCGCCGCCCGGCGGGCGCCCCGACCCGACCGCCCTAGCCACAGCCGCGCGCGAATGGCTTGTCCAGCTCTTCCCAGCCACCCCAAGATGATCTAGGTTGCGAGCAGGTTCCCCGACGCGAAAGCCCCGCTCCCATGTCCTGCCGCCTGTACCTTCTGACGCCGTCCGCCCTACCCGACTTGGCCGATTTCGCCAAGACCTTCGCCGCCACCCTGGACGCGGGCGATGTCGCTTGCGTACAACTGCGACTGAGGGACGTCTCCGACGATGAAATCCGCCGAGCCTGCGATGCGTTGCGTCCGATCGCACAGGACCGCGACGTGGCGTTCCTGATGAACGACTGCCCCGACCTCGCCCACGAACTGGGCTGCGACGGCGTTCACATCGGACAGAAGGATACGACCTATGCCGAGGCACGGCGTATCGTCGGCGCCGACGCCATCGTTGGCGTCACCTGTCACGATTCCCGCGATCTCGCCATGCGCGCGGGAGAAGCCGGAGCCGACTATGTCGCCTTTGGCGCGTTCTATCCCACCGCCACCAAGATCCCCAAAAGCACGGCAGAACCGGAAATCCTGGCCTGGTGGTCGGAACTGTTCACCGTCCCCTGCGTCGCCATCGGCGGCATCACCATCGACAACGCGTCACCCCTGATCGCGGCGGGCACCGACTTCCTGGCGGTGTGCGGCGGCGTCTGGGATCACCCGCAAGGACCGGCCGCGGCGGTTGCCGCCTTCAACCGGCTGTTCACCGCGTAGGTTCCGCCACCACCGCGTCGGCCCGTCCCCTACGCGCCAGTTCCCCGGGCCTCACCCCGTATTCGCGGACAAATGCATCGATGAAATGGCTGACATTGGTATAGCCAACCGCCACCGCGGCCTCGCTGACGCGGCACCCCCGCAGCACCAAAAGGTCACGCACCACCGCCATGCGATGCCGACGCAACAAGGCGAAGGGCGTCGCCCCGAACACCCGCTTGAAACCCAGCTTCAACCTCGTCTCGCAAACACCGGCCGACACCGCCAGTTCGGCCAGGACGGGCGGTTCCTCATAACGCGCCAGCAGCAGATCGCGGGCACGCAGCATCCGGTCCACGTCACGCGAGGACAGGCCTTCCGCCGGGTCTGACCGCCCTTGCATTTTCAGGGCCGCGAAAACCAGAGCAAGCAATTCCAGCGCCTTGCCTTTCATATAGACGTTCCGCACCGCGCCAGACAGGCCACAGTCACGCAAGGAACAAACGGCCAGCATCTGTTCGGCGGAACCGGGGACATTGAGGAAGGATGGCGCATCCTCCCGCCCCTCGACGAGAGCCAAGGTCGCTCCCGGCGACGTTTCGAAATCCACTCCCACAATGCGCCACAGATGCATGGCGTCCATCGCCAGAATCGCCGCGCCCTCCTTGTGTAATGCCGCCAACGGCCCACCGCGACCGAGACTCACCGTCACGACGACACCGCGCCCGATGGCATGGCCGAAAGGACAAACCACCAGCGCCACCGGCCTCTCGCAGACAAGAACGAATTCCCCGTCCGGACACTCGCCCGCCGCCACCCCCAGCCAGAACCCGTCGCGCAGCCGCTCGACGCGACCGCACCGCCGAACGCGACGCAAGCCGCAGCTCCATTTTCATCCCCCTCTTTCGACGACTTCCCCGTTTCGGGGCAGAAAAGCGACGGCTTCGGGTAGCGGCCGCGATCCCGCCCTGCTAGAAATCGGTTCTGGATCAATTGCGAATGATAATCAAGTTCAATTATGCACGTTCTCACGCTCGCCGGACCACCCAGCGTCGGCAAGACCGCGATCATCGCCCACGCCGTCCGATCGCTTCTCAACGACGGGAAACAACCCGCCGTGGTGAAGTTCGACACCCGCAGCGCCGCCGACGCCGAGCGCCTGAAAAGCACGTTCGGCATTCCAGCGATCAGCGGATTATCCGGCTATCTCTGCCCCGATCATTACTTCGTTTCCAACATGGAGGAGGCGGTGGACTGGGGGCGCGCACGGGGGGCGGAGGTCCTGTTTGTCAAAACCGCCGGGCTGTGCCTGCGTTGCGCACCGCACGTCGAGGGAATCAGCGCGGTCACCGTGGTTGACTGCCTGGGCGGAATCGACGTTCCCCTGAAAATGGGACCGATGCTCTCGTGCGCCGACCTGATCCTGACCACCAAGGGGGATCTGGTTTCCCAAGCGGAACGCGAGGTGTTCGTTCACGGCCTGCCCAAGGCCTCGCCGAATGCCGGAGTCATCGCCATCAACGGCCTTACCGGCACCGGCATCCGGGTATTCCTGCGCTGGCTGGCGGCACGACCGGAGGCGCGGGAGCGACTCACCGAGGCCCGCCTGCGCCACGACATGCCCGCATCCATCTGCTCCTACTGTACCGGAGAGCGGCGCATTGGTCGGGACTACCAGACCGGCAACATCGAAAAACTGATCTGGGAGACCGGGAAATGACGCTGGAAAGCCTGAGCATCCTGGCGGGGCGCGGCCGCGACGGCGCGGCGGAGGCAATATCCCGCATCGACCTCCGTCCCGGCGACACCTTGGCTGTGGTGGGGCCGACCGGATCGGGGAAAAGCGCCCTTCTTTCCGATATCGAGCAGTTGGCCGAGGGCGACACCCCTTCCGGACGACGCATCCTGCTTGACGGGAAGACACCGGAGCGTTCTCCCCTCGGCCTGATCGCCACTCTGTCGCAGCGTACCAACTTCGTCATCGACAGCAATGTCTCGACCTTCGTTTCCCTCCACGCCGATTGTCTGGGCAAGAGCGGCGCGAACCTGCCGCGGGAGGTCCTGGAACCGGCCAATTCCCTGAGCGGCGAGCCCTTCTCGCTACACAGCCCTTTGCAAGGGCTGAGCGGCGGCCAGACCCGCGCCCTGATGATAGCCGACATCGCGCTGCTCTCCGACGCGCCGGTGATCCTGCTGGATGAACTGGAAAACGCGGGCATTGACAAGCACCTCGCCCTGTCCGCCCTGTCCGGCCGGGGAAAGATCATCCTCGCCGCCACCCACGATCCGATCCTGATGCTGATGAATCGCCGTCGCGGGGTGATGCGGGGTGGCGGCATGACCGAACTTCATACCCTCGATCCGACGGAAACCGTCTGGCGGGAGCATTTGCGCGACCTCGACATGACCTTCCAGGAGGTCCGCGACACCCTGCGCGCCGGCCGCCGCCTGCAACGGGAATTTCTGCCATGCCGCATCTGATCCGCTTCGCCGCGCCGCCGATGATCGCCCGTCGCCGGCGCCAGGACATCAAAATGGCCTGCCCCGGACATCGGCTCTCGCCGCCGTCCACCCACTTCGAGATGCTCGAGGCGACAAGGAGCTTCGGTCACCCCGGAGATGACGCGGCGATCACCGTCTCCGCCTACCCGCAATTGCTGGAGCGGATCTGGAGCGACGGCGTGCCCGCCGCCGACCTGTCGGTCCTCGGCCTGCCGCCCTTGCGCCGCGAATGGGCCGGCATCGGCCTGATGCCACCGATACCGACCTTGCGGGTGATCGCGGTGGTGCCCTTCGTCCTGGCGGTGGGGCGGACCTTCGCCAGATTCGTCCGGGACTGGGACGACTTGCGCCCCCTCCTGCGCGAACCCGGTCGGATCGGCGTGCCACCCCTGGATACGCCACTGCCTTTCCTGTTGTCGGCGGAGTTGCAGGACCCGCTTTCCGGGAACGGCGGCATGGCACCCGTCGTGGCCGGGATCAACGGCTTTGCGGAACTGGAAGCCGCGCGCTGGCGCCTGATCTGGCCTGGATGGGAGATGAATGCCTGCCTCGCCACAGCATAAACACGGGGAAAAGCAAAGGAATAAGTGGGGATAATCATGACAAACACGCTTCGCCGACTGGCCCTAGCGGTCTCGCCGCTGGCCCTGACCCTTGCATCGTGCGATGCCCGCGCCGAGGAGGACTATCTCGGCTCCTTGGCAGTCACCGCGCGCGTCACTTATCCACGCACCACCAACACCCTGGTTTCCGCCGACGCCACCCTGGACGCGGACGGCGAGATTCTAAAACAGGTCAGTAGGTCTCTCTATTACAACATCATCGAGCGCCGGGTGCGGCTCGACCAACTCGCCCCCCCTCAAAGCAATGTCTACCGCTACCTTGAACCGGCGGCCGACCACGTCACCCTCGGTGGCAAGTTGCAGGGGGGCGCGGAAAGCGGTGACCACACCATCGTCGCGGGCTTCGACGGCTGGACATGGACCATGGAATCGCTGCGCCGCTATCACAGGAAGAATGGCGGGGTGCAAACCGATAAACCAACCCCCGACGCGCGGCCGACCTCCCTCGGGCTCTATGCCGAGGACACCTATGCCCTCGCCTCCGGCTGGACCTTGAACTTCGGCGGACGCCTCGACAGGCTGCGCACCCGCAACACCGACAACGCCACGTTGGCCGGAGTTCGCACCAGCCGCGCCGGAGAGGACGACGACAACGGCTGGAACCTGCACGGCGGCGCCACCTGGGAAATGGGCGGGCCGTGGAGCCAGTCCCTGCTGATCGGCTCCAGCTATCGCGCCGCCGACCTGCTGGAACGCTTCAAATACATCACGCTGTCCGGCAAGACCGTCTACGGCAATCCCGACATCAAGCCGGAGACCACCCTATTCGGCAAATGGGGGCTGTCCTACCGCACGCCGGAAGTTCAGGGAGGCGTGCGCCTGTTCGCCAACAAGATCTACGGCTACATCACCGAAAAGGAAACCAGCGCGACCCGTGGCGACATGGCCAATGTCGGGGAGGCGCGCATCCTTGGCATCGAATTGGACGGACGCTGGAATTTCGCCCGCGACTGGAATCTGCACGGCGACGTCACCGCCATCGACGGTCGCGACGAAACCACCGACAAGCCGTTGCGAACCACCCCGCCGGTAATGGGCAAGCTGGGCATCGGCTATGAAAAGAGCGGCTGGTTCGCCAACCTGGACGAACGGCTGGCAGCGCCGCAGCGCGAAACCCCAAGCGCCGGCACCCCGGACACCGGCGGCTACGCGGTCACCAACGTCGCCACCGGATACGCATTCGAGATCGGACAGACAAAGCACAAGGTCGCCCTGTCCATCGACAACCTGTTCGACACGCAATACGAGAATTATCTGACCAACACACGCGGATTCAACTACGCGGAACCCGGCTTCACCGCCACCCTTAGCTGCGCCATGGAGTTCTGATCATGAGGAAATTCCTGGCCGCCCTTTTCCTCCTTGGGGGCGTCCTGGCGCCAGCGGCGCGAGCGGCTTCCCCATCCGTACCCGCCGCGCCGCTGGTGATTTACTCGGCATCCGCCGCCACCACCGCGCAGGCGCCCCTGTGGGGGGCCATCGCCGACGGGTGGGGACGAGATCTTGCCCTCAACGTTCGTTTCTGGAAAGACCTGAACGACCTGCGCGGGGTAATCATGGCGGGAAAGGGCGACATCTGGATCGGTCACCTCGACGGCTTCACCCAGGCGGCCCGGCGTGGCGCGCCGGTTACCCTGATCGCCGTCACCGCCTGGGCGGAAAAGTTCCAGTTCCTCACCCTGGACGCCGAGGCAACCTCCCCCGCCGCCCTGGCGGAACGCATGGCCGCGCTGGAAGAAACCCTGGCGGTGGTGCCGCAGGGCAGCCCGGCGCTGGCCATCCTGGACGAGGCGCGGGCCGAGGGCGGCCCCGCCTTCCGCATCCATCCGATGCCACCGCAACAGGCGGGATTGGAACTGGCGCATGGCGGCATCCGGCACCTGCTGGTGCCAGACCCCCTGGCCACCGCCTTAATCGCCAAATTCCCGGCCTTGCGACGAATGGGCGGCTTAGCCGATCTTAATCCGGCATGGGCGGGCCACCTGCCAATGGCGGGCGTGGCGGTGCGATCATCCCTGATCGCCGAGCGGCCGGAACTGATCGCCGCCTTGACCTCCGGCATGATCGCCTGGACCGAGCGCTGCCAGAACGACCCGCGCGCCGCCATCGCCGTCCTGCCTCAAGCCACCCGCGACGAAATCGGCGAGGCCGCGTTGATCGCCTCCTTCCGTTTCGACCCGTTACGCACCCGTGACGCGGTTACGGCCCGCAACGACACCTTGCAAGCGCTCGCCATCCTCGACGGAACCCACCCCACCGCCCCCGGCTTCCTGCCGCCAGAGACACGATGATCGCGGCGGCAACCCTCGTCGCCCTGGCCCTGGCCCTGGGATATGCCGCCACCGCCGGCTTCGGGGCGGCGATGATGCCGCCGCCGCCGGAGATTCTCGGCCGGCTGTTCGCCCTCGCCATCGACGGCTCCCTCGTCTCCGAAGGCGCACGCACCGCGGCGCGCGGCATCGGCGGCATCCTTCTCGCCAACCTGCTGGGAGTCGGGCTCGGCCTCGCGGCGGGACTGATTCCGCCCCTGTCCAGGCTTTTGCGGCCTCTGCACGCCACGCTCAACGCCTGCCCGCCGGTCGTGTGGATATCGCTTGCCATGGTGTGGATGGGCAGCGGCGGCGGCGTGCCGGTATTCGCGGTGACCGCCGCCGCCTTGCCGCCAATCTTCCTGGCCTCCGCCGAGGGAGGCGCCGCCATCCCACCGCGCCTGACCGAGATGAGCCGCCTGTACCGCGTCCCCGCCACGACACGGCTGCGCGGCTTGATCCTGCCCGTCGTCTTCCCCTTCTGGCGAAAGGCCTTCGCCCATACCGCGGCGGCGGCATGGAAAGTGGCGGCGGTGGCGGAATGCCTGGGCAGCGCCGACGGCATCGGCGCACGCATCTATTGGGCCTATCGTCGTCTGGAAATGGCCGATCTCTACGCCTGGACGCTGGCCATCGTCACCTTCGGCGTGACGATCGACACGGGGCTGATCGGTCGCCTGCGCCGAACGAACCGGCCCAGAACGGAAACATGATGATCCTGCGGCTGAGCAACGTCCGTAAGTCCCTGGGCGGAAGGACGATCCTGGCGGACGCCAACCTTGACCTTGCGGTGGGGGGGTGCGTGTGCTTGGTCGGTCACTCCGACCTGGGCAAATCCACCCTGCTCGCCCTTGCTGCGGGAATCCTGCTTCCCGAGACTGAGCGGATAGAACGCCCGCCACACATCGCCATAAGCTTCCAGGATGAGGCCCTGTTGCCCTGGGCCGACGCCCTCGGCAATCTTCTCTACGCCCTCGCCGCCCTGCCCGACGCGAAGGCACGCGCCCACGACTGGCTGACCCGTTTTGATCTCCCCCCCACTTGCGCCCTAAGGAAATGTCGGGCGGGATGCGCCGCCGCCTGTCCCTCGCCCGCGCCTTCGCCGCCGAAGCGCCGCTGCTGCTGCTCGACGAGCCCTTCGCCTTCCTCGACGCGCCGTGGCGGTGGACGGTTGCCCGGATGATCGACGTGGCGGCGGCAAACGGCGCGGCGGTGCTGTTCTCCACCCACCAAAGTGGCGACAATCCGGCGGTGATGCGCCGGACCCTGACCATCGGCGAAGGCGGGAACCTGATTTCCCCCGGCATCGGGACTTGAGCCGACCACGCCGAGGCGTCATAGTCGCGGCCACGGTTCCCTTGTTGCGGCATATCTTGATGTTTTCGCGTTCCGGCCCCATCGGCCAATGGATTTCCCTGCTGCTGCTGTCCGCCGCCCTGCGGGCGATCGATCTGCCCGGCGCGCTGCTGCTGGGACCGATGGCATCGGGCATCGTGATGGCGTTCCAGACGGTGCGCCTGATCCTGGTGATCATCGTCGGGCCGATTATGGCCCGCCGCGTCGCGCGGGTGATGGGACACATGCCGAAATAACCGTCACGCCGCAAAGCCGTACCCGACCGCTGCGATCAGACAATCCATCACCGCGCGCACCCATGGCGACCGGCGCAGGTCATCGTGAACCGCCATCCAGATTTCGCGGTTCGGCCACGGCTCCGCGCAGGGAATCTCCCGCAGGCACGGATCCTATCCCCCAGATATCGGGGAAGCAGTGCCACCCCCAGGCCCGCCGACGCCGCCTCCGCCAAGGTCGCGTGATCGTTGCTCCGGAAAGCCACCGGCGGGCGAGTCAACACCGCCCTAGCGAAGCCGGGTGGCGCGCTGACCCGGACGACGTCGCGGACAGCCTCGTCCATACCTCCGGCGGCGCGCAGCACCGCGCGGGCCTCCGCCTCCATATGCTGGCCCAATTCGGCGACGCGACGCCCCTCCTGCGTCAACAGCACCGCCCGCGGCAGGCCATCGACAAGGCGCACGCTCAAGGCCTCCTCCAGCGATCCGACGCGCCGCGCCACCGTCGTATGGTCGACGCCCAAACGGCGCGCCGCCGCCGACAGGCTGCCCGTCTCGGGCAGGACCAGAAAGTGCCGCAGATCCTCCCAGTTCATGGGTGAAATCCCTCAATTGATGGGCAATATTGGGGAATATACCACATAGAGACCGGCCATTACCCTTCTTCGGTATCGACCGACGAAAAGGAGACATTCCATGACATCCATCATCCGCATGGATCGCAACGGCGGCCCCGAAGTTCTGCGCCTCGCCGACCATGCCCTGCCCGCCCCCGGCCCCGGAGAGGTTCAGGTCGCGCAAACCGACATCGGCGTGAACTTCGTCGACGTCTATTACCGCTCCGGTCTCTACCCAATATCCGCCTTCCCCGCAGAATTGGGGGTCGAAGCGGCGGGAACGGTCACGGCGGTCGGCGATGGGGTCGGCGATTTCGCCTCCGGAGACCGCGTCGCCTACGCGGGAGGAACGCCGGGAGCCTACGCAAGTGCGCGCAATCTCCCTGCGGAGCGCCTGCTCAAACTGCCGGAGGGCGTGTCCACCCGGCTGGCGGCAACCTCGCCGCTGCGCGGACTGACCGCGCATATGCTGCTGCGCCGGGTGTTCTCGGCCAAGCCGGGGCAGACCCTGCTGATTCACGCCGTGGCGGGCGGCCTCGGACTGATCCTGATGCAATGGGCGAAGCGCCTGGGACTCACCGTCATCGGCACCGCCGGTTCGCCGGAAAAGGCGTTGCTGGCCAAGTCGTTCGGTCTGGACCACGCGATTCTCTACCGGGAGACGGATTTCGTCGAAGCAGTCCGGAAGGCAACCTACGGCACGGGCGTGGATTTCGCGGTGGACGGCATCGGCGGCGACACCCTGCCTCGGACGCTGCGGCCGTTCGGCATCGTGGCCAGCGTCGGCCAGGTCGCGGGGGCGGTCCCGCCGATCGACATCAACGCCTTGCGCGGTATCGCCCTCGCCCGGCCGAGCATGCTGACCTTCGTCATGGATCTTGGCGCTTATCGCACCGCCGCGGAAGATTGGTTCGCCGTTCTCGGGGCGGGTCTGCACGTCGCCATCGGCGGCGAGCACCCCCTGGCGGATGCCGTGTCGGCGCACGCGGCGCTGGAAGCCGGCAAGACCTCCGGCTCTCTGCTGCTGCATCCGTAGAGGATTATTCCACGGTCACGCTTTTCGCCAGGTTGCGCGGCTGATCGACGTCGGTGCCTTTCAGGGCGGCAATGTGATAGGCCAGCAACTGCACCGGAATCGCGTATAGAATCGGCGAAACGAAGGTCTTTACCGTCGGCATCACGACGGTGGCGAAAGCCTTGTCCTTAAACAGGGCGACACCCTCGGCATCGCCGATGAAGATCACCTGACCGCCCCGGGCGATCACCTCTTGCACGTTGGAAGCGGTCTTTTCGAACAGTTCGTCCGGCGGCGCCACCACCACCACCGGCACGGTCTCGTCAATCATCGCGATCGGACCGTGCTTCATTTCCCCGGCGGCGAAGCCCTCGGCATGGATATAGCTGATTTCCTTCAGCTTCAGCGCGCCTTCCATGGCGATCGGATAGGCCGTACCTCGCCCCAGATAGAAGACGTCGGAAACATCCAACAGCTTTTGCGCGATGGCCCGAACCTCGTCGTCGCACTTCAGAATTTCGGTGGCATAGGCCGGAACCTCGGTCAGCGCCTTGCTCAAGGCGGCTTCCGCGTCGCGGTCGAGTTCGCCGCACGCCTTGCCAAGGGCAATCGCCAGACAGGCCAGCACGGTCAACTGCGTGGTGAACGCCTTGGTCGAGGCGACGCCGATCTCCGGCCCGGCCAGGGTCGGCAGCACCGCGTTGGCCTCGCGTGCCATGGTGCTTTCCGGCACGTTGACGATGGTCAGGGTGTGCATCCCGGACTCCTTGCAGAAACGCAAGGCCGCCAGGGTGTCTGCGGTTTCGCCGGATTGCGAAATGAACACCGCCAAGCCCCCCGCCTCCACCGGCGAGGCGCGATAGCGGAACTCCGACGCGATGTCCAGATCCACCGGAATCCGCGCGAAACGTTCGATCCAGTACTTCCCGACCATCGAGGCATAGTACGAGGTGCCGCAGGCGACCAACGTTACCCGCTTCACCTTGGCCAGGTCGAAGGGCATCGGCGGCAGGGTGATGGTGCGCTCCACCGGATTGAAATGACTGTTCAGGGTGTCGCCGATCACCGTCGCCTGTTCGTAGATTTCCTTCAGCATGAAATGGCGATAGGCGCCCTTGCCGATCATCGCGCCGGAGAACTGCGTGATGTGGATAGGCCGTTCCACCACCACGCCGGAGGCGTCGAAGGCCTCGACCCCGTGCGCAGACAGAACCGCGAAGTCGCCGTCCTCAAGATAGGCGATGCGGCGCGTCAACGGCGCCAGAGCCAGCGCGTCGGAACCGAGGTACATCTCGCCCTCGCCGAAGCCGACGGCCAGCGGCGAACCCTTGCGCGCGCCGATGATCATACCGTCGTGACCGACGAACAGAATGGCCAGCGCGAACGCCCCCTTCAGGCGCTGCAACGCGGCGAAGGTCGCCTCCTTCGGGGGCAGGCCGGTGGACAGGTAGGCGGAAATCAGGTGCACCACGACCTCGGTGTCGGTCTCGGACTCGAAGGCATGGCCCTGGGCCATCAACTCGCGGCGCAGTTCCTGGAAATTCTCGATGATGCCGTTGTGGACCAGGGCGACGCGACCATCGCTGTGCGGATGAGCGTTGGCCTCGTTCGGCACGCCATGGGTCGCCCAGCGGGTGTGACCGATGCCGGTGGCGCCATGGATCGGGCACTTCGCCAGCGCCGCCTCAAGATTGACGATCTTGCCCTCGGCACGGCGGCGTTCGATGCGCCCACCGTCTAGGGCGGCGATGCCCGCGCTGTCGTAGCCGCGATATTCCAGGCGTTTCAAACCGTCCAGAAGAAACGGCGCGACGTCCGTCTTGCCGATGATCCCAACGATACCGCACATGACCCTATGACTCCCTAGACCTTCTTTGCCTTCAGCGCGCGCATCCTTTCGCAGAAACGCGTCGCCCAACCCGCCACCGTCTTCTGCGGCGCGCGGGTCACCGTCAGCGCGCCCGCCGGAACCTCGTGCGTCACCACAGACCCGGCGCCGACGATGGCGCCATCGCCGATCTTGACCGGCGCCACCAGCGAGGTGTTGGACCCGATGAACGCGGCCGTGCCGATATCGGTGAAGCTTTTGTTGAAACCATCATAGTTGCAGGTGATGGTCCCCGCGCCGATGTTGGCCCCGGCCCCGACCCGCGCGTCGCCGATATAGGTCAGGTGATTGACCTTGGCGCCGGGTTCGACCACCGCCTTCTTGATCTCGACGAAATTGCCGATGTGGGCCCCTTGGCCGATTTCAGCGCCGGGACGCAGCCGTGCATACGGCCCAAGCGTGGCGCCGGAGGCAACCGTCGCGTTTTCGAAATGGCAGAAGCCCTTGATCGTCACGCCATCGCCGATGACAACGCCGGGACCGAAGACGACGAAGGGTTCGATCGTCACGTCGCGGCCCAGTTCGGTATCCATGCTGAAATGAACCGTGTGCGGATCGGTCATCGTCACCCCGGCGGCCAGCCAGCGGGCGCGCAACCGGTCTTGCGCCAGGGATTCCACCAACGCCAGATCGGCGCGGCTGTTGACGCCCAGGAAATCCTCCTCGTCGCCTTCGACCACGGCGCAGGCGCAGCCCTCGGCACGGGCCAGGGCAACGATATCGGTCAGGTAGTACTCGCCCTTGGCGTTGGCGTTGCCGATGGCGGACAAGAGCCGCCAGGCCACGGTGCCTTCGATCACCATCACCCCGGAATTGCACAGGGTCACGTCCAGTTCGGCGGGGGAGGCATCCTTCGCCTCGACGATACGGATCAATCCACCCGCGTCATCGACGATCAAGCGACCGTAAGCGCCAGGGTCCTCGGCATCGAAGCCCAACACCACCACCGCCGGATTGGCCGAGGAAGCCCGCAGCGCCAGGGCACGATCCAAGGTCTCCGCCCCTATCAACGGGGTATCGCCGAACGCCACCAGAATATCGCCGGAAAAGTCCTTCAATGCCTCCCGCGCCGCCAGCACCGCGTGCGCGGTCCCCAGGCGATCCGCCTGCACCGCCACCACCGCGCCCGCATCGCGAGCCAGAGCCTCAACCTTGGGCATGTTGGGGCCGGCGACGACGACGCAACGCGCCACCTCCAGCCCATCCAGCAGGCTCAAAACATGGGCCAACATCGGACAACCGCAGACCGGATGCATCACCTTCGGCAGACTGGATTTCATCCGGGTCCCCAACCCGGCGGCCAGAACGACGGCGGAAACGGAAGATTTGAGCATCGGAATACTCTCACTGGATGGAACGGACTTTTTCATGGGGCGGAGCGCCGCAACGTCTGTAGCATACCCCCCCCCGCGACACCACATGCATACCATCCCCGGTATAAGCACGGTTGACGTTCTTCGGCCAATCACTCCATGTTACGGCTTATTGCACGACCCCCACGACAAGGACCTGAAATGCCCAACACTTCACTCCCCGCCTTCGGCACCAACGGCTACGGCGCCATCCTGTTCGACCTGGACGGCACCCTGGTGGATAGCCTTCCGGCCCTGGTGGAAAGCCTGAACGCCATCCTGCGAGAAGACGGGCGCCGCCCGCTGGACGCCAACGAGGTGCGGCTGATGGTCGGCGACGGCATCAAGATCCTGGTCGCCCGCGCCTATGCCGCGACCGGCCTGCCGCCCGATGGAGATGCAGCCCTGAACGCGTTGGTGGAACGCTTCTCCGCCCACTACGACCCCGACCCCACAGCCGGATGCGGCACCTTCCCCCACGCGCCGGAACTTTTGGCCGGACTGCTGGGCATGGGATTCCGCCTGGGCGTGGTGACCAACAAGCCCCTCTCCCCCGCCATATCGATCCTGCGGGAATTCACCCTGATGCCGGTGCTGAGCGTGGTGGTCGGCGGCGACAGCACGCCGCACATGAAGCCCCACCCCGAACCCTTTCTGCATGCCGCCGACCAGCTGGAAATCACGCCCGAGCGGGTGATCGTGGTCGGTGACTCCTTTAACGACGTGGAAGGCGCGCGCCGCGCCGGGATGCGCACCATCGCGGTTTCTTACGGCTATTCGCGGATGCCGGTGTCCGAGTTCGGGGCGGACGTGGTGATCGACGCCCTGATCGACATTCCACGGGCAGTGATGGAGCTGCCCGCGGCCGCCATGATTGCCCCTTGACAGGCCGCGCGGGGAAAGGCTAAACATCGCCCCTCACCGCAAACGGGGGCGCGTAGCTCAGCGGGAGAGCACTGCCTTCACACGGCAGGGGTCACAGGTTCAATCCCTGTCGCGCCCACCATCGCGAAAGCCGCAGGAAACTGCGGTTTTTTGCTTTTCCGGGGATAGCCCTCCCCTCCTTCCCTTGTTTTTGCGGGACAATTGGTCATTAGACACTGTCCCTGGAGTGTCCCCCATGGCCACCATCACCAAACGCTTCAACCGCGACGGCGCACATATCGGTTGGCAGGTGAAAGTCCGCCGACATGGCTTCCCGCCGAAATCCAAAACCTTCGAGCGCGAAGCCGATGCGAAGGTTTGGGCACGCGCCATCGAGGCGGAGATGGACAAAGGCGCGTTCATAGATCGCTCCCTGGCGGAACGGACGACGCTCGGCGACGCGGTCGCCCATTATCTCGACGCCGTCGCGCCCGCCCACAAAGGCGCGGAAGTGGAAACCGTCCGGCTGAACCGCTTCGTGCGCGAAGAGCCGGAGCTTTGCCGGTATGCCCTCTCCAACCTGCGCACGCATCTGTTCGAAGACTACCGCGACCGCCGCCTGGAAAGTATTGTGCCAGGAACCGTATGCCGGGAGATCAACCTGCTGCATGCGGTCCTGGAATCGGTGCGTCGCCGGGGCGGATTGATCGAGAACCCGCTGGCCCATGTCCGCCGCCCGACAGTGATGGATGAACGCACCGTGCGCCTTCCGCCCGAGGATGAAACGAAGCTGATGGCCGCGCTGGACGACGCACGCAACCCCTGGCTCAAGCCGTTCGTGATCGTCGCCCTGGAAACCGCAATGCGGCGCAGCGAAATTCTCTCGTTGCGATGGAAGAACGTGGACCTGACGAACCGCACCGCCTTCCTGCCCGACACCAAGAACGGTCGCAGCCGCACCGTTCCCCTCAGCACTCGCGCCGTGGGAACTCTGCGCGCCCAGCCCCGCCGCCTCGACGGCGCGGTGTTCCCGATCACGGCAGAGGCGGTGAAACAAGCCTGGACCCGCGCCCGCAACCGCGCGCAACTGCCGCACCTGCACCTTCATGACCTCCGCCACGAAGCCACCAGCCGCCTTGCCGAGAAGGGGTGGAACATCCTGGAACTCGCCGCCGTCACCGGCCAGCAAGACCTTAAAATCCTCCGATTACATACGAACACAATTTAAATAATGCACTATCCGCATAAACAACCCCGGCCAAGACGCTGCCGACGACAATTCTATTCACGCTCTCTCCCTCCAGCACCCCAAACAACTTCGCACCAACGCATTACACGAACACCTTCCCGTCAGCTTGAACCGCACCAGGATTGCCCGGGGTTGATTAGTTCAGGTTATGGGACCCCGAACACCCTATCGGCATTCACCCCCGCCCACTTATGAAGCGTCGTAGCTTTGCTTCAAGAGGGGTTTGGCGCGTTCGAAGTCCTGGCGGGTGCGGAGCGTGATTTCCAGGTCGCCAGTGCCGAAGTGGCCGAGCTGGCGGACGTCACGGGTGAAGCCTGGGTCCAGGGCCACGCTGTCGGGATCGACCTTCACGTAGACCAGCAGTTTGCCTTGCTGGTTATGCACCTCGATGCAAGCGAAGTTCTTGATGCGGCGGAAAGCGATGTAATGCTTCAGGGTCTTCTCCTGCACGTCGTCGCCCAGGGAGGTCAGGAACGCCTTCAGCGCCTCGTAGAGGTCGGAAAGCTGGGTTCCGGCTTCGGCCAAGTGCTGGGCGACGGTTTTCACCCGGCCCACGCCGTTGCCATTCTTGCGCTTTTGCCCCCCTTCCACCGCCACCGTCTGCTGCGTCGAGACGGAGTTGACCAGATCGAACAGCAGCAGGTCGTCGCCATAGTGGCGGTAGCGGATCAGTTCGATGTTGCGGTTCATCTGCTTGACCGCATGGCCATCAAATTTATTGAAATCCCCAGCGATACACAGCAGGCGCGGCGAAGACCATTCGACGGTCTGCGCCACGTCTTTGCCGTAGGTGTCCATCACCAACCATTCGAAGTCTTTTTTGTGGTCCATCAGTCAGTCGAGATAATATAGACCCTGATTGATCACATTCTCGTTCGAGGCCCGCTTGTATTCGATGATCACCGGACTGCCGTTCTCGTCGATAGCCAGAGTATCCATCCGCCCGTTGTGATCCTTTCCAGTGGAATACTCGGTGGCGAGGAAGCGAACCCCCAAGAAGGTTTCCAGGTGGTGCTCGATCAGCATCTGAAGGGATTTCTCCAGTGGCGCGGACACACCCGCGATCTCGCAAGGTTGATTGCCGGACAACCGGAACAGCTTGATGTCACTCATGGCTTGGCTTCCACAGGCAAAGTGTGAAGGTAGCCCGACCAAGCGAACAGTAGGAACGACAGCATAACCGTATCGTCTATTGTCAGTTCCCGATTCTTGGCGGGCGGAGTCCCAGGATGGCGGATGCCTGGATAATCCGAGGTGAAGCCATACAACTTGCCGAGACTTGCCTTGGCTGGGATGACGGCATCGATTACTGAAATAGTGGCCATTGGCTTTAAGATGTCGTCGAGACTTCCTGATATTTTGGACTGATGCGGGAAAAGACCCAGCTTCTCGTATTTCGTCAGTAATCCACCAAGGGAACCACGCTTCTCGTTGATCTTGTCGGCAACGACAGCTTCGACGTAAGAGGCCATCTTGTGAATAGGGGTCTTCTTGTCCCCATTTAGCCGCAAACAGACATAATAGGCTTCCTCGAACGCCCCCCAAAATTCTTGGAGGTCCCCATGAGGGCCAGCCCAGTTTTCGATCAGTTCATTAATACGGAATGCCTGCCCCGAGATCAGTGGCATCAGGCGGAAGGCTGGGCAGAGCTTGTAAGGCAGGTGGAACTTCTCGATGAAGTCACCGATGAGCCGGGTGAAATGATCAGCCCAAGCTGGGGCATGCTCATCCCAAAGCAATTCATAAGTGGCTTCGAGGAATGCCTGGATGTCCACTTCGAGAACAAATTCAGGCAACGCTGTGTAATGAAGAGCGTCCAGAGCGCTCCCTGCATAGTCGGCATCGTCGGCAGCCTCAAAGGACTGCTTGAACGATGTGAAGCTGGAAGCGAGTTCCTCAGACAGCTTCTTGAACTTGGTCTGACTGGGGGTCAGTTCAGGTTGGCCATCTTCACCTTGTCCAGATCCGTCATTCTCCGCCAACAAAATCTCAGCATACTGTGCTTGCAGGTCTTCGGCACGACGAACAAAACGCTTTTCGACGACTCGAACCAGTTGAATGCCAATTTCCACAAAAACGTCAGGAGGAGGGAGCGAGCCATCCTCTGGGTCAGAGATTTCTCGAAAGACCTCTTCCCCGAAGTATTCCCAGGAGCCTATGAAAGCATTTTTCATCATAGCTCCCCGCCAGGCTCAGGACCCATTAAATTATTGTCAGGCAGATCGGCGGCTGATTCACTCATGGGAGGGAGGACCCCATCCACGAGTGATCTGTTTTGGTTGTCAGAGAGGCAGTTGGCGAAGATCGAGCCGCATTTCCCGCTATCGCATGGCGTGCCGCGGGTTGATGATCGGCGAGTGATCAGCGGCATCGTTCATGTGATCCGCAACGGCTTACGGTGGCGAGATGCACCACTCGTCTATGGCCCCCACAAAACCCTCTATAATCGTTTCGTTCGCTGGAGCCGACTTGGGGTGTTCAGCCGGATCTTCGCGGCCTTGACGGGAGAGGCTGGCCCTCCAGACCGGTTGATGATCGATGCAACCCACCTGAAAGCTCATCGGACCGCCGCGAGCCTCTATAAAAAGGGGCTCTTGCCCGATGTATCGGACGCACAAAAGGCGGGCTGAACTCCAAGCTTCATGCGGTTTGCGACGGACAAGGAAGGCCCCTCATCCTGCTGCTCAGCGAGGGGCAAATGAGCGATGACAAAGGCGCGATGCTGTTGCTCGACCTATTTCCCAAGGCCAACGTCCTGATCGCCGACAAGGGCTATGACGGTGATCCCCTTCGAGAGGCTTTGACACAGCGAGGGATCTCTACATGCATCCCGCCAATGCGTCATCGCAAAACCCAGTACGCTTACGACAAAACCCTCTATCGCCAGCGTCATAGGATCGAGAACCTCTTCGCTCGCCTCAAGGATTGGCGGCGTATCCACACCCGATATGACCGATGTGCGGATATCTTCTTTGCCGCCGTCATCATCGCGGTACTCCTCCTCTTCTGGATCGAACCTTAATGAGTCCTGAGCCTAAAGGTGCCGAACCAGGAATACGGACAAGAATCGTGGAAAAGGCCACGTCCCGTCCGCCGGAAGATAAGGAATCTTTCCTGATCGCCCCTTAGGTCTTTTCCGGAAAGACCAGGGCGTGGAGGGTGCCACCACCAAAATATCGTCAAGCCAGGGCAAAAACACGGCATCGACATCATCGTCGGACACCGAGAGCACGTTCTATTACGACCCGTTGGATACCAACAAGGACGGTAAGGTTTCGTACTACGAATGGCTGGCGGGACAGGCCCCAACCGCCTCGACCGCATCGACAACCTCGGCGGCCTCGACGGCATCGACGGCTCCAACCGCCGCCCAACCCGTCTTCAGCGGAAACACGTCCCCGATCAGGCGTCGATCAGGGGTTCCAGACCGGGCGCGGCCTTGCTGACCGCCATCTCGACCACATCGTAACGAGCAACCCCGGCGACGGCGAAGGGATCGCGCGCCAGCACCGTATCCAGGGCCTCCCGGCTTTCGGCGGTGGCCAAGATCACGCCCCCGGTACGCGGCACCTTGCGCCCCGAAGCCAGAAACACCCCCGCCGCGTACTGTTCGTCCAGATACGCCACATGCGAAGCCAGCACCGCATCCACCCGATCCAGGGGCGCGATGTAAGTCAAGGATACGATGAACATGACCAGAGACTCCTTGTTCCAATCCCGACGATTCAGCCGACGATCATCACCGGCTCCTTGCGGTCGGGATGCAGGCGATTTTCCAGGAAACGGATGATGTGGGTCAGAACGTAGGTGATGACCAGATAGAACGCCCCGGCGGTGACGAAGGTTTCCACCGGCAAGTAATTCTTGGCGTACAAGGTATGGGCCACGCCGGTGATGTCCAGCAGCGTGATGGTGCTGACCAACGCGCTGGCCTTCAACATCAGGATCACTTCGTTGCCATAGGCCGGCAGCGCCATGCGAAAGGCGCGCGGCAGCACGATGCGGGCATAGACCTGCGCCGGAAGCATTCCGATGGCGCGCGCCGCCTCGACCTCGCCCACCGGCACCGCCTGAATCGCGCCGCGCAGAATCTCGGTGATGTAGGCCGCGGTGTGCAGCGAGAACGTCAGCACCGCGCACCAATAGGCATCAAACAACATCGGCCAGAACACGCTGGCGCGTACCGCCTCGAACTGTCCAAGCCCGTAATAGACCAGGAACAATTGCACCAGCAGCGGCGTCCCACGGAAAAAGAAGACATGGACGCGGGGGAAGAAACCGATCCACCGTTTCCGCGACACCCGGGCCAAGGCCAACGGCACCGCAAGACAAAACCCGATGCCCCCGGACAGCAGCAACAGCTTCAGGGTCAGGACCGCGCCCAAGGCCAGTTTCGGCAGCATATCGACAACGGTTTCCCAGTGCATCAGGCAAGCTCCCGCACGCCAAGGTTGGCGTGTTTTTCCATGGCCCGCAGCCCGAAGGATGCAACCGAAGTCAGAAGGAGGTAAATCACCGCCGCGACAAGGTAGAAGGTAAACGGCTCCTTGCTGCGCCCAACCGCGAACGCGGTGACGCGCATCAACTCCTCCAGCCCGATCACGGAAACCAGGGCGGTATCCTTCATCAAAATCATGAACAGATTGCCCAGCCCCGGCAGGGCGATACGCCAGACTTGCGGCAGGGTGATGCGGAAGAAGGTCAGCCGCCGGTTCATGCCAAGGGCACGCGCCGCCTCGGCCTGACCGGGGTGTATGGAGATGATCGCGCCGCGAAACAGCTCCGAGGCATAGGCCCCGAAGATAAACCCCAGGGCGGCGATTCCGGCAGCAAAGGCGCTGACCTCGATATACTCGTCACAGCCAAAGCGCGCGGCGATCGCCATCAGGACATCGGTCGCGCCGAAGTAGAAGGTCAAGACCACCAGAAATTCCGGCAGACCGCGCACCAAGGTGGAATAGCCGTTGCCGATCACGCGCAACGCCGCAAGGTCCGACACCTTGGCGGCCGCCCCCAGCAACCCCAAGGCCAGCCCCAGCACTAGGGCGGACAGGGCCAACTGCATGGTGACGACGGTCCCAGCCAAAAGCAGCGCGCCAAAGCCGTGCAAATCGATCATGAAAAACCCAAGAAATCGTCGGCGGAGCACACCCGCCCCGCCGGATGCATGGCCGGATCAGTACATCGGGAAGGGGAAATACTTCCCGTTGATCTTGGCATAGGTGCCGTCCGCGACGATGTACTTGATCGCCTTGTTCAGCTTGGTTTGCAAGGCGGTGTCGCCCTTGCGAAGGGCGATGCCGATCAAGTCGCCGTCGAAGACCGGCTTATCCTTGAACTCGAAGCCCTTTCCCGCTTCGGACTTCAACCACTCGTAATTGACGAAGGAATCGGCCAAAATCGCGGTCAAACGGCCCGCATCCAGGTCTAGATAGGCATTTTCCTGGGTATCGTACAATTTGACATCGGCACCGGGACGGTTCTTTTCCAACCAATCGCCGCTGATCGTCGCGCGTTGCGCGCCAATCGTCTTGCCCTTCAGGCCCGCCACCGTCACATCCAGGGGAACCCCCTTCTTGCCGATGAACTGCAGCTTATTGGTGTAGTAGTGCTCGGTGAAATCGACCGCCTTTTTGCGTTCGTCGGTGATCGACATCGAGGCGACGATGGCGTCGAACTTGCGCTTGTTCAAGGCCGGGATGATGCCGTCCCAATCCTGCTTAACGAACGTGCAGTTCGCCTTGATCTTGGCGCACAGCGCCTTGGCGATCTCGACGTCGAAGCCCTGGGGCTCACCCTTGCTGTCCACGAAGTTGAAGGACGGATACGTCCCTTCGATACCGATCCGCAGCTTGTCCGCCGCGTTGGCGTCAGAGGCCGAGACCGCAATCAGCGCGCACGCGGTCATCGCCAGCCCCTTCAACAGCTTACTGAAGTTCATATCCCTCTCCCATGTCGGTAAGACGATCTTCGGTTTAATGAACGTGACTGGCCATGAACTGGCGAACGCGGTCGGAGTCCGCGTGATTAAAAACCTTGTCCGGCGTCCCCTGCTCCTCGACCTTGCCCTCATACAAGAACATCACCAAGTTCGAAACCTCGCGCGCGAACCCCATTTCGTGGGTGACGATCAGCATGGTGCGCCCTTCTTCGGCCAGGGAGCGGATCACCGACAGCACCTCGCTGACCAGCTCGGGATCGAGGGCGGAGGTCGGCTCGTCGAACAGAATCACCTCCGGCTCCATCACCAGGGTGCGGGCGATCGCGGCGCGTTGCTGCTGGCCGCCCGATAGATGCGCCGGATAATGGCCCCTGTGGTCGGCCATGCCGACCCGCGAAAGCATCGCCGCGGCACGCTCCACTGCCTCCTTGCGCGCGATCTTGGCGACGCGAAGCGGCGCCTCGATGACGTTTTCCAGAACCGTCAGATGCGGCCACAGATTGAACGACTGGAAAACAAAACCGATTCGCGCGCGCACCCGCGCCAACTGCTTCGGATCGGCGGGAACCAGATTTCCGGTCTTGCTGGGCTTGGTCAGAATTTCCTCGCCGCGCAGCACAACGCGCCCCTGGTTCGGGGTCTCAAGGTAATTGATGCAGCGCAGGAAGGTACTTTTGCCGGAACCGCTGGACCCCAAAAGGGAAATCACGTCGCCGCATTTGGCGCTGACCGACACCCCCTTCAGAACTTCGTTGCCGCCAAAGCGTTTGTGAATGTTTTCGACGTCAAGAACGGGGGAGCCGATGTCGGGCGCGGGCTGACTCATGAAGGGGGTTCCTCGTTGCACGAGGCGGAACCTTATGACTCTCGCCGCCGTGCCACAAGATTTTTTGAGCTCCGACACGGTCTTGCCGCGCGATGTCTTGAAGCGTCCGCGTTCGCGGTATAAAGACCACCCACCGTTCTGAGCCGCGAGTTCCTTTCATGCGTCGCCTGCACGCCAATCTTCTGTTGCTGACCGCCTCCCTGATCTGGGGCGTGACCTTTTCCATCCAGCAAATGGCGATAGAACACATCGGTCCGACCCTGTTCACCGGCCTGCGATTTCTGATGGGCGCCATGGTCGTGCTGCCCCTGGCTCTGCGGGAAGCCCACGACAAACGCCATCGCGAGGACTGGCGCCTCGACCGCAGGAGCCTCCCCTGGCTGGCGCTGACCGGCAGCGTGTTGTTCCTGGCCGCGCTGCTGCAACAAATCGGCATCGGGGCGACCACCGTCGCCAACGCCGGATTTCTGACCGCGCTGTACGTTCCCCTGACCCCGCTGCTGGCCTTTTTGGTTCTGCGCCAAAAACCCCACCCGGCGATCTGGGCCGCCGCCGCCTGCCTGGGCGGCGCCTATCTGATGGCGGGCGGCGCCCTGGACGACATGCGCGAGGGCGACCTCTGGGTGGTGGCGGGCAGCCTGTTCTGGGCGACGCATATCCTGTTGATCGGCGCCATGACCAAGCGTCTGGACGCGCCGTTCGTGATTTCGTGCGCGCAGTTCACGGTGTGCGGCGTGCTGGGAATGATCTGGGGGCTGTCCACCGAATCCCTGACCTGGAACAGCGTCATCGGCGCCTGGCCGATGCTGGCGTTTTCGGGGGTAATGTCGGTGGGTGCCGGCTTCACCTTGCAGGTGGTGGGACAACGTCACACGCCCGCGGCCGACGCCTCGATCATCCTGAGCGGCGAAACCGTGTTCGCCGCCATCGCCGGCGGCCTCCTGCTGGGAGAATCCCTGAACCTTCTGGAAGTTCAGGGCTGCGCGCTGATTCTCAGCGGTGTTCTGGCGGTCGAATTGCCACCCCTGGCGCTGGGGAAGATCCGGGGCCGCTGACAAGAGCCGTCGTCATGGAGCAAGGCGTCCGCGCAACAACGGCCAGGCGGCCTTGGACATCCGTGCCCCCTGATGCCCCACATCCCGCACCACCTCAAGACGCCACCCGCAGGGGACACCCAGGGCCTCGGCCCGCGCGCGCACCTCGGCGAACATCCGCCGACCGCGCCATAGGGATAGTCGATCGCCGGATCCAGCATGGTGTACCACCCGGCATTGGCGGCGATCGCCACCGCAAGGCGGGCATGCGGCATGAACCAGACGAAACGGTGTACGAACTGCGCCCCGGCGGAATGACCGAACAGCGCATACGTCCCCGTGCTCAAACCCAGCGCCGAACGAACCGCGTCGAACAGCGGTTCAATGGCTGAGAACGTCCAGCGCTCGGGCGGGACCACGCCCCCGCCCAGGGAGCGCACGAATCCCTACTGATAGTCCTCGCCGCGCGGAAAGGCATCGACGGAAAAGCGCGGCGCGACAACCACGGCGCCATCCGCCACGGCATCCGCCCAAGCATTGCAGTACCCCTTGGCATTCCGGCTGACGCCGTGCATCACGATGACGACCGGTGCATCGGGGCGCACCCACTCCGGCAGAAAGGACTCGACCGTCAACGCCGGTCCAGCCCAGCCGCCAAAGAAAAACCGCCCCCGACCCGGCGGAATCGAGCCCCCTTCGGCACCCGACGCCCAGGTCCGGGGCAGCAGCGTCAAACCCAACGTCGCCGCACCGCCGCGCAGCGCGGCCCGTCGTCCGATCCAAGCAACCATGTCGATATCCTCGCGAGGTTCCTCCAATTTTCAAGGCCGACACCCCCGGCAAATTCGCCTTGCCCAGGAGCGAGTGACATCCTACCTAGAACGTCTTACCGTTCATTCGGAGTTTTTTCCGTGTCCTCCTCGCCGTTGGCCGATCTGTCCCCCGCCGCCCCATGGCGCGCCTTCGCCGATTTGTGCACCATCCCGCATCCGTCACGGCACGAGGCCGCGATCATCGCCTTCCTGCGCGACCGCGCGGCGGCCAGGGGCCTGTCCGCCAAGATCGATGACATGGGCAACCTGATCGTCCGCAAACCCGCGACGCCAGGCCGCGAGGACCGTCCCGGCGTGATTCTGCAAGCGCACGTCGATATGGTGCCGCAAGCCAACGCCGGAACCGCCCACGACTTCGCCGTCGATCCGATCCGGCCGTGCATCGTCGATGGCTGGGTGACCGCCACCGGCACCACCCTCGGCGCCGACAACGGCATCGGCGCTGCCGCCATGCTGGCCCTGATCGAGGATACCAGCATCGCCCATGGCCCACTGGAATTTCTGTTCACGGTGGAAGAGGAAATCGGCCTGAACGGCGCGCGGGCCGTCCCCTCCGACGCATTGCGGGGGACGATCCTGCTCAATCTCGACAGCGAGGACGATGATCGCATCACCATCGGCTGCGCCGGCGGACGCGATGTTTCGGTCGCCATGCCGTTAAGCCGTGCTGCGACAACCGCCGGTTCCCACGCGCTAATGGTTTCGGTGCGCGGCCTGAAGGGTGGCCATTCCGGCATCGACATTCACAAGGGACACGGCAACGCGATCCGTGCCCTGACACGGGTCTTGCGCGCCGCATCCCTGGCCGCGCCATCGTCGCGCCTGTCCACGATTGCGGGCGGCACCGCCCGCAATGCCATCCCGCGCGAGGCAAGCGCCGTCATCGCCGTCGCCAAGACGGAAGACAAAGACGCCAGGGCCGCGATCGCCGCCGCCGCATCGGACATCACGGCCGAACTGCGGCTGGCCGACCCCGGGCTGACCGTCTCGGTGGAATCCGCGACACCCCCAACCGCCGTGTTCGCCGATGCCCTGCCGTTGCTGCGCGCCATCAACGCCTGCCCGGACGGTATCGCACGGTTGAGCGACACCCTGCCCGGCGCACCCGAGACCTCCGGCAACGTCGGCACGATTGCCACCGAAGACGACGGCATCCACATCGTTTACATGGTGCGCAGCAGCGTCAACAGTGCGCGCGACGCCGCCGCCGCGCGGATCGCCGACGTCTTCGCCCTCATCGGAGGCGATTCCCAACTGGGCACCCCCTATCCCGGCTGGCGCCCGGACCCGAAGGCCAGGATTCTTTCACTGTTGAGCCGTGTGCACGCCGCGTGCACCGGCACGCCCGCCAAGCTCGACACCATCCACGCCGGTCTGGAATGCGCGATCCTAGGAGCGACCTATCCGCATTGGGAAATGGCGTCGATCGGGCCGAACATCCGCCACCCGCATTCCCCCGACGAACGGGTTGAGATCGCCAGCGTCGGGCGGTTCTGGTCACTGCTCACCGCCACCCTGGAAGCGGTCTAGCGCCTATAGCGGCAGATTATCGACCTTCGGAGCGAAGGCCCGGAACAGACGGGCGGGATCGGTCAGATCCGGCCCGGCCTCCAGCCCCTGCGAACCGCGACGGATCAACACCACCGGCGCCTGCTCGCCCGAGAAAATGCGATAGGGCTTGCCCTCATAAGCGAACGGCTCCAACGCCTTGGCCATGGCTTCGACGAAGTCCTCGCCCATCCAAGGCTGCGCGCCGTCGCGGATTTCGGCCTGCACGCCATCCACCTGCTCGCGCAGAAGGTCCGCATAGGGTCGGCGATCACCGTTTTCCTTCGCCCGCGTTTCGACTTAGCGGCGCACCGCGCCAAGGTCGGTCATCACAAAACCGATCTTGGCGACATCGACACGCTCGATCGCCTTACCCACCGTCGCTCCGAACGCGGCGGAAGCCAATGCCGGAGGCACCCCGGACTGGGCTGCCTTTTGCATCCAAAGCCCGGCATCGCGCAGAAAAGCGCTGTCCAGGCCGCCGACCGTCGCCGCCAAGCCGAAGGAAACGAACCCTTGCAAGGTCAGGCCTCCCTCCACCCGCAGGCGCTTCGCCGCGTCGTCCATGCGATAGGACAGATCGGCATCGACCAGCATTTCGTCGATGCCCTGATCAATCAGTTCATCGGCATTGGCGGCATAGGCGCAGGACGCCGCGCACCGCGACCACGGCGTTTTGCGGTAGACCCTCAACATTTTCCTTGTAGTCCTTGAGTTCGAAGCGGTCGACCCGCCAGACCTCCGCTCCCTCCTCGCTGAAGGTCAGGCCCGACACCGCCAAACCGATTTTACCGCCGCGCCGCATGGTCCGCCGTTCCTTCCTCTGGGACGAAAGGCCGCATCAGAATATGCTCGACGGCCCCTGTCCAGACGGCGTCGGCGCCAAAGAATCATCGAAACGCGGGATTGTGTGAACCGCGTCATTGATTGCCCGAAAGGAATGCAGGAGTATGAGTGCCTGGGGTTTGCGGACCCGACACCCCTCGACATCCCCTCATCTCCCGTCGGCCGAAAACGCCATTCTGCCAAGACCCTAAAAGCCCCGGCCCGTCCCACGGCCGGGGCTTACTTTTGCGCCGTCGTCCATTGCAGAACATGCTTGCCGCCGAAACCCGCGGTCTCCAGCCAAGCGCCCAGAGCCTCCGCCTCGGCATCCAGGCGCCAGGGCGGGTTGATCACTACCACCCCGGAACCGTACAGGCCGCGTCCATCGCCCGGCGCACGCCGATGCCATTCGCTGACCAGAACCTCGGGGAATTCCGCCGCCGTGATCGCCGCCAGCAACGCCTCGTGCCGCGCCTTGGGCAACAACGGATACCAAATCAGGAAAATGCCGCCGCGCCACCGCGCGAAGGCCTTGGCCACCGCCGCCGGGACGGCACGGTATTCGTCCTTAACCTCATAGGCGGGGTCGATCACCGCCACCCCGCGTTTTTCCGGCGGCGGCGTCAAAGCCAGCAGGGCCTCCATCGCATCGCGGCGATGCGTGTGAACCCGTGGATCGTTCCGCGTCGCGCGCCTTAAACCTTCGTAAGCGCGGGGATGCAGTTCCACCGCCAACAGCCAGTCGCAGGGGCGCATCAGACGCAATGCCAACAACGGCGACCCGGGATACATCACCGGATCGGTCAGGCCGTTGCGGTAGGGCAGCGCGAGCTCCGGCGGATTCTCCAGCGTCAGAAAGCGGCCCACGCCCTCCGCCGCCTCGCCGCACGCCAGCGCCTCATCGCAAGCAAGATCGTAGCCGCCTTCCCCCGCGTGGGTGTCGATCACGCAATAGGGCGCATCCTTGCGCGCCAGGGCGATCAGCACGCGGGACAACAGCATGTGCTTGTGAACATCGGCGAAGTTGCCGGCGTGATAGCGGTGCAGATAACTGAGCATGACGATCCAAACGACGCGGGAAGACTTCGCCGCACTGTGCCAAAGCCTTCCCCCATCTGTCCATGATTGCGCGGTCAGGCCGCGCGGATTTCGTCCAGAACGCTCCCCACGGAGACCTTCAGACTATCCGCTTGGAAGACCAATCCTTCCGCCTCCCGCGCGACATCGGCCATTCCCTGCACGCGACCCTGAGCCGCATTGGCTTCCTCGGCGGTTTCGTGGGCATTGGCCGACGCCGACTGCACTTGGCTAGCGATTTCACGAATGGCCGAGGACAATTCCTCGGTCGCGGCCGCCACGGTATTGACGTTCTCCGACGCCATCGCCGAAGCGCTGCCGACCACCCCCGCCTTGGCCGCCGATTTCTGCGCCGCATCGGCCATGGTCCCCGAGGCTTCGCGCAAGGCATGGGCCGTTTCGTTGACTTGGGTAACAATGGCGCCGATCGCACTCTCGAAGTCATCGGCCAAGGACAACATCGCCATACGCCGCATGGTCTAAGTCAGCTTCTGGATGGGAGCACTGACGGAACGCCCCGCCAGCAACAGCGCGGTAAAGCCAATCACCGTCAGCAGCACCAACAAGAAAAGCTTCTTTCCGATCTTTAGGTTGTTCAGAAGTGTCATGGGATACCCCTGGATGAAGAAAACTCAACCGCAGCGGACAAGATAGACTCATGATGCGCGGCTCAGTAAAGTATTTTCTTGAATAAATACGAAATATCGTTATGCGGCAGAAGAAAACATACATTTATACTCACAGCATAGTACGCACTACACAAAATAACGTGTCACACAGTGACCTACATCACTGTTCATCTATCGTCAAAAAGGATTATCATGGAAGAGGCGCTGTGGTATTGACCGTCGTCTATACAGACCGCCTTGCACGAACATAAACGCGCCTCACGCCAACCCGTGTCCATGCGTGCAAAAAGTCAGACGGATCAAACCGACTTGATCTCGCGGCGCAGTTGCGGCAACAGCGCCCGCAGGCCGATGCAGCGATCCCCGGGGTTGTCGAAACCGAGGACAAGATCGCCGTACAGACGCGCCGCGAACCGGCCATGTCTGCGGGGGGCGAGAACCACCCCCTCCTCGGCGGCAAGGCGATGAAGCTCTTCGCAGATCGATTCAATCAACGCCACGTCCACCACCATCGGCGGCGGCCCCACGACCGGTCCCGCCCGACCGGCGACCAGCCAGTCCAACGACACATGCAGCAAATCGGATATCCGGACCAGGGCCTCCTGCGGAGGAAAGCTCACACCACGTTCCCACCCCGCCACCGTGGTCAGGGACAGCCCCAAACGTCCAGCGAAATCGGGCCGGGTCATTGTCCCCCGCGCGGAAATCAGCCTTTCGGCAAACGGGGTCCGAGGTTTCAGCTTCCGGGCCATGATCCCCTCCTCGCGAGGGAATGCCTGCCGCAAGTTGCAATGTCTTCGCTGAATAACGTCTCTCGGTTATATTCCGCCTTTGCTATATTTGCCTCGGATCGCGAGATCAAACGCAAACACAATCTTATATTGCATTCGATGTAAAACGCGTTTACCGTTTTATTGCTCGTTAGGACTTTCTTTTCCCAAAACGGGCGGGCGGGACGGCGCACACCCCGTCCAAAAGCGGGAATCAGGTGGTTGGTCAAGGACATAGCACCCTCCTCCACAGAAACGTAAAGGTCTTCTTTTCTTCGGACGTGCCGGAGGCGTCTCACATTGCCCGAGGAGGTAACACGTTGTCCACAAAACCGTTCGGCGGGCGTTCGAGGGATATTTCGCTGTTTGCGAGCAAGGGCCGCGGGGATGGAGCAAAGATCCCGGAGGGCTCACTACTTGCAAAACAAAAGGCCACTCATCAACAACGACAGAACGGAGGCACGAAGCTTATGCGCTGGTTTAACAACCTGAAAATGGGTCGAAAGCTTTTTGCCGTATTCGCGCTTCTGACCTTGTTCGTGATCACGATGGGCGGTAGCGCGTTAAGGGAAATCGCGTGCATCGGAAACGCGGCGGACGATCTGGCCCGGATTCGCATGCCCGGCATCCAGAACAACGGCGAAATCCGATATTTCCTGGCCGCGCGCCGAACCATCGAATACATGCACATCCTCTCCAACGATGCCGACGAGAAGAAAGGCTTCGAGGCTTAACATACCATATATGAAACGCCTGGACGATGCCCGCAAGAATCTGGGAGCATTGCTGACGACGGAGCGGGGGCGCGCCGCATTCGACAGTTTTTCGAAACGTTATACCGCCTATGATTTGGCCTCCAGGCCAATGTTCGCTCTGTCGCAAGCAGACCGCGACCAGGAAGCGGTCGCCCTGATGAACGGCAAGCTGCGCCAGGATTTTCTGGAGCTGAGCAAAAGCGTCGAGGAACTGGGCGCAATGACCGTCGAGGCCGGGGCGAAGTCCGCCGCCGACGCCAAGGAAACCAAAACCGACGCGCGCACGCTGACCATGATCATCATGGGGCTGGTGACCGCGCTGGCGGTGGGCGCCGCGTTGACCCTGAAGACCGGCATCGCCACGCCGATCATCGCCATGATCGAGGCGATGCGACGTTTGGCGGACGGCGACAAGACGATCGAGATTCCGGCGCACGGTCGTCAGGACGAAGTTGGCGCCATGGCCCAAGCGGTCGAGGTCTTTAAGCAAAACGCGATCGAGGCCGACCGCCTGACCGCCGAACAGGAAGCCGCGCGCGCCGAAAGGGAACGTCGCGCCGCCACCATCGAGACCCTGACCCACGACTTCGATCTCAAGATTTCGCAGGCTCTGAACATCGTCACCGGCGCCTGCACGGAAATGGACGCCACCGCGCAAAGCCTGTCGGCCAGCGCCGAACAGACCGGCCGTCAATCGGGCGCCGTCGCGGCCGCCACCGAACAGGCCTCGGCCTCGGTACAAACGGTGGCCACCACCGCCGAAGAACTCTCCGCCTCGATCGGCGAAATCGCACAGCGGGTGGAACAATCCCACGTGGCGGCGCAGGACGCGGCAACGGAAGCCGAGCGCACCGACCAGGCCGTCAAGAGCCTTGCCGAGAATTCGGCCCGCATCAGCACCGTGGTCAATCTGATCAACGACATAGCCAGTCAGACCAATCTGCTGGCCCTGAACGCAACGATCGAGGCGACGCGCGCCGGCGACGCGGGCAAGGGCTTCGCCGTGGTGGCGGGCGAGGTCAAGAACCGGGCCAATCAGACCGCCAGGCAACCGAGGAAATCAGCCGGCAAGTCGAAACCGTGCAGACCTCCACGAACAACGTCGTCACCGCCATCGCCTGCATCGTCTCGCGGATCACCGAGGTCAGCGAAATTTCCGCGGCCATCGCCTCGGCGGTCGAGGAACAGGCGGCGGCGGCCAACGAGATCGCCCGCAACGTGCAACAGGCCGCTGCGGGGACACAGGAAATTTCCTCGAACATCGTCGGTGTCAATCAGGCCGCGGGCGAAACCGGCGCGGCCTCGCAACAAGTGCTGTCGGCGTCGCAATCCCTCTCCACCGAGGCGATTCCCCTAGGCTCAGGACCCATTAAATTATTGTCAGGCAGATCGGCGGCTGATTCACTCATGGGAGGGAGGACCCCATCCATGAGTGATCTGTGTTGGTTGTCAGAGAGGCAGTTGGCGAAGATCGAGCCGCATTTCCCGCTATCGCATGGCGTGCTGCGGGTTGATGATCGGCGAGTGATCAGCGGCATCGTTCATGTGATCCGCAACGGCTTACGGTGGCGAGATGCACCACCCGTCCATGGCCCCCACAAAACCCTCTATAATCGTTTCGTTCGCTGGAGCCGACTTGGGGTGTTCAGCCGGATCTTCGCGGCCTTGACGGGAGAGGCTGGCCCTCCAGACCGGTTGATGATCGATGCAACCCACCTGAAAGCTCATCGGACCGTCGCGAGCCTCTATAAAAAGGGGCTCTTCCCCGATGTATCGGACGCACAAAAGGCGGGCTGAACTCCAAGCTTCATGCGGTTTGCGACGGACAAGGAAGGCCCCTCATCCTGCTGCTCAGCGAGGGGCAAATGAGCGATTACAAAGGCGCGATGCTGTTGCTCGACCTATTTCCCAAGGCCAACGTCCTGATCGCCGACAAGGGCTATGACGGTGATCCCCTTCGAGAGGCTTTGACACAGAGAGGGATCGAACCTTAATGAGTCCTGAGCCTAAAGGATATCGTCGAGCACTTCCTCAACGGCGTAAGGACGGCCTGACCGTCCCCACGCCGAGAGCCCCGCAATGCCACTGCCCGGTCGCGGGGCTCCACCTTTTCTCTCCTCGCCCACAAGAACTGCCCAACAACTGTTCACCGGCTTTGACCATTCTTTCGGCATCGTGCTAAAAGAATAGATAACTGCCCTCGCCCACCCCGCCGGACAAAATGGCCGAACGCCTCACCCTCGGGGGGGCAAGTCCAGGCAACCGGGTTGGCATGGCTCGTGCAAACTGTGTGCTCCGTCAGTCCTGACGCAAAGGACCGTCGGCGATTGGGTCGCGTCCGCCCCACCGCCACGGACCGGCGCCGACGGAATTCTCCACCCGGAGCACTCGAACCGGAGCACCGGACCTCCATGAAGAAGATCGAAGCCATCATCAAGCCCTTCAAACTCGACGAGGTGAAGGAAGCCCTGCACGACATCGGCCTGCAAGGCATGACGGTGATCGAGGCCAAGGGCTTCGGTCGCCAGAAGGGCCACACCGAACTTTACCGCGGCGCCGAATACGTTGTCGATTTCCTGCCGAAGGTAAAGGTCGAACTGGTCGTCGAAGACGGACAAGTCGAACGCGCCGTCGAGGCAATTCAGTCCGCGGCGCAAACCGGGCGCATCGGCGACGGCAAGATCTTCGTCTCATCGGTGGAAGAAGCGATCCGAATTAGAACTGGCGAAACCGAAGCGGAAGCCATATAGGATAGCCGCCCTGCCCGAACATATCGGACGGGCGGACAGAAGTTTCGAGCCTTGGAAACAAGCGGCGGCACCGCACCCGCCAAGGCAGCGCGAATGCAGGGGGCGGTCGCCGCGTAACGATGCGCATTTTGCGTAAACGGCACTTCACGAGGGAAGCACCATGTCCGTTGAAAACGTCCTGAAGATGATCCAGGAAAATGACGTCCAGTACGTCGACTTCCGCTTCACCGACCCGCGGGGCAAGTGGCACCATACGGCGCAACACGTCTCGACCGTCGATGAAGACATGCTGAACGAAGGCATTATGTTCGACGGCTCCTCCATCGCCGGATGGAAGTCGATCAACGAATCCGACATGACGCTGAAGCCCGATCTGGCCACCGCGGTGATGGACCCGTTCTCGGCGCAGCCGCAGATGGTCCTGGTTTGCGACATTCTGGAGCCGTCCTCCGGGCAGCCCTACAGCCGCGACCCGCGCTCGATCGCCAAGAAGGGCTTGGCCTACCTTGCCTCCACCGGCATCGCCGACACCTGCTTCTTCGGCCCGGAAGCCGAGTTTTTCGTCTTCGACGACGTGCGTTTCGACGTCAAGATGAACAAGATGTCCTACGAAGTGGACTCGCGGGAAGGTTCCTACAACACCGGCCGCGTCTATGAAGAGGGCAACACCGGTCATCGTCCGCGCGTCAAGGGCGGCTATTTCCCGGTCGGTCCGGTGGACTCCGGCGTCGATATGCGCGCCGAGATGCTGACTGTGATGGGCGAAATGGGCCTGCCGGTCGAAAAGCACCACCACGAAGTGGCGGCCGCGCAGCATGAGCTGGGCTGCAAGTTCGAAAAGCTGCTAACCGCCGCCGACCAGATGCAGATCTACAAGTACGTCGTGCAGATGGTGGCGCACTCCTACGGCAAGACCGCGACCTTCATGCCGAAGCCGATCATCGGCGACAACGGTTCGGGCATGCACTGCCACCAGTCCCTGTGGAAGGACGGCAAGCCGCTGTTCGCCGGTTCGGGTTATGCCGATCTGTCGGAAATGGCGCTGTTCTACATCGGCGGCATCATGAAGCACGCCAAGGCGCTGAATGCCTTCACCAACCCGACCACCAACTCGTACAAGCGTCTGATCCCGGGCTTCGAGGCTCCGGTGCTTCTGGCCTATTCGGCGCGCAACCGTTCGGCTTCCTGCCGCATTCCGTTCGCCACCAGCCCGAAGGCCAAGCGCATCGAAATCCGCTTCCCCGATCCGTTGGCCAACCCGTACCTCGCCTTCACCGCGATGATGATGGCGGGCCTGGACGGCATCCAGAACAAGATCCACCCCGGCGACCCGATGGACAAGGATCTCTACGACCTGCCGCCGGAAGAGCTGAAGGGCATCCCGACGGTGTGCGGTTCGCTGCGCGAAGCCATGCTCTCCCTGGAAGCCGACAACGACTTCCTGAAGAAGGGCGATGTCTTCACGCAGGGCATGCTCGATGGCTACATGGCCCTGCGCTGGGAAGAAATCTACCACTTCGAACACACCCCGCATCCGGTGGAATTCGAAATGTATTATTCCGCTTGACCCTTATCGATCGGACGAAAATCAGGGACCGGCAACAGCCGGTCCCTTTTTTTATCCTTCAGAGACCTTTTCCCCGCCAGTAAACACCCGACTGTCCCGTATCACGCATTGAAGGTTTCTCTGAACAGAGGGGCCTACCGTGAAATGCGGCGCCCGGAACCGGCGCCAACCTGAGGAGAGAAAATCATGATCTCAGGCGTAGCGTTGGACGAGTCCCTGTTTGCCTCCGGCACGCAGGAAGTAAAACCCGCCGCCGGAACCGACAACGACCCCTCGACCACGAAGGCTTTCGACGGTTTCGGCGACCGCTTTTCCGCCGAAAGCGCCCAGACCCTGTTGGGCGCGCAGGAAAGCCTGCCGCAAGTCGAACGCCATCCGGCATCGCCCGCCCCCACCCCGGACTCCGCAACGGACCTCGGGACGACCTCCGCGCAGGCGACGCCGGTCAACGGGGAAACCAATCCTTTGGACTCCGACAAGGACGGCGTCGTCTCGTTCGTCGAATGGCTGAAAGGCCAGAGCACGGAGTCCAACCCGACGGCGCGAACCGCCACGGCAACGATGACGACGAAAAGCGTGACCGCACGGACGGATGGGACTCTCTAGGCTCAGGCCCCATTAAATTATTGTCAGGCAGATCGGCGGCTGATTCACTCATGGGAGGGAGGACCCCATCCATGAGTGATCTGTTTTGGTTGTCAGAGAGGCAGTTGGCGAAGATCGAGCCGCATTTCCCGCTATCGCATGGCGTGCCGCGGGTTGATGATCGGCGAGTGATCAGCGGCATCGTTCATGTGATCCGCAACGGCTTACGGTGGCGAGATGCACCACCCGTCTATGGCCCCCACAAAATCCTCTATAATCGTTTCGTTCGCTGGAGCCGACTTGGGGTGTTCAGCCGGATCTTCGTGACCTTGACGGGAGAGGCTGGCCCTCCAGACCGGTTGATGATCGATGCAACCCACCTGAAAGCTCATCGGACCGCCGCGAGCCTCCATAAAAAGGGGCTCTTCCCCGATGTATCGGACGCACAAAAGGCGGGCTGAACTCCAAGCTTCATGCGGTTTGCGACGGACAAGGAAGGCCCCTCATCCTGCTGCTCAGCGAGGGGCAAATGAGCGATCACAAAGGCGCGATGCTGTTGCTCGACCTATTTCCCAAGGCCAACGTCCTGATCGCCGACAAGGGCTATGACGGTGATCCCCTTCGAGAGGCTTTGACACAGCGAGGGATCGCTACATGCATCCCGCCAATGCGTCATCGCAAAACCCAGTACGCTTACGACAAAACCCTCTATCGCCAGCGTCATAGGATCGAGAACCTCTTCGCTCGCCTCAAGGATTGGCGGCGTATCCACACCCGATATGACCGATGCGCGGATATCTTCTTTGCCGCCGTCATCATCGCGGTACTCCTCCTCTTCTGGATCGAACCTTAATGAGTCCTGAGCCTAAGGGGCGCAAACAGGCGACGACCGGTTTTTTGTATCAAAGTGTCTCCGGTGCGTCAGTCGCCTCCTTCCCCACCCGTACCATCGTCGGAGCCTCCCTTGCGGGAGGCATGCTTTGGAGGATGCCATAATGGTCAGTAGTATCAGTTCCTCCGACTCATCATCGCAATCGTTGCTGTTGCAGCTTTTGCAGCAGATGAGAACGCAGGCGAGAACGACCACCAGCACCGAGGAAACCGAAGCCTCCTCGGCGACGTCGGACTTGCGAAAACTCTTCTCCTCCTTGGATGCCGACGGCGACAGCCAGATATCCCAAGTTGAATTCACCAGCTTTGCCGATCAATTCAACGCGGAAACCGGGTCTGCCCTGATCTCGGCCCAAGAGGGCGGCACCGCCGTGTCCGGCCTGTTCGACAGCCTGGACACGGACACCGACGGCAGCATCAGCGAAGACGAACTGAACGCCGCCCTTGCAACGATCATGGGGGATGCCGCAGACGAAATGGAAGAGACATCAAGTTCCGGTGCCTCTCTGCAAGACCTGTTCGCCGAGATCGACAGCGACGACGATGGCAACATCAGCGAAAGCGAGCTTGCCACCGCCATGGCGGCGCCTCCTCCGCCGCCGCCAGCTGCCGAAGCAACGATTTCCGAGGAGGTCGATACCTCCACCGAAACCGTTGCCACCTCCTCGACAAGCGCCAGCGCGTCGGGAGGGACCAGCGGGTCCTCGGAAACCTACGATCCGCTCGACACCAACGAAGACGGGACGGTGTCCTATGCGGAACGCATGGCAGGTCAAACCACCAGCTTGGCGGCCCTGTCCAACTCTTTGAGCAGCGGCATGATGAGTACCCTGCTTCAGGATCTGGATCAGGCCGCCTGAACCAAGCAAGGCAAAGGGCCGGACACCCGTCCGGCCCTTTTTCCTATTTTGCCACGCCCTTGATCTTTTCAAAGGTGCGCAAGCCGCCCAGGCCAAGCATGCCGCACATCAACTCCCACAACATGCTATCCAGCGCGGGCGGCGCCGATGGTGAGTTTCCCCGCCGTGCAGCGATAGGGTTTCAGGCGCAGCCCCTCGTCGCGCAGCAACTCCCTCTTCATTAAGGGAACATCCATGACCTAGCCCTCCTCCCCCGCCTTTTCGCCCTTGGCCTGACGCAGCGCCAGACACAGCCTCAACAGCACCAAAGCGGCGGAACCGACGATCACCACCACCTGCGCCCACTCGGTCAGGTGCTGCACCCACAGGGGTACGGTCAGCGCCGCGCCGCCCACCCCGAAATCGGTCAGTTCCTTGCTCATGCCGCCCTCACCCACATGTAAACGCCAAGATACGGCTGGACGTTGTTGCGCGCGGCGTCGCCCCCGGCTGCATCGATTGTGACCGTGTGGGTGTGCGCTCCGGCGGAAGAGGTCGTCTGCGAAGGGCTGTTGGAGCCACCAGAAGTACCTGTATACGTGGCATACCCGTCACTGGCAGCAAACGGGATCGTATGGCTATGCACCCCAGCGCTCGCCGCCGTTCCCGTGTGTCCGTGCGCGGGCATTTCATCCGAACTCAGGGTGTGCGCGTATTCGCCGCCCGTCTCCCCGACCGTCACCGTCTTGCCGGTCGTGCCATCGTTTCCGGTGCCGACACCGATCAGTACACGACCCGCGCCAAGCGCCGTCCAGGTGCCGAACCCCAGCAGCACCGCCGGATTGGTGGCGCTGACGGCGTTGACGTAGATCGAGCCAATCGGCCACGCACGATCCTTTTCGATGTAATCCCCGCCCGCCACGTAAGCGGCGACCCAGGCAACCCCGGTCCACAACCGCATCGCGCCATCGGTGGCATTGAAATACAGCGTCCCAGCCACCAGGGTGTTATCGGTTTCCGGGTCGACTGCCTTCGCCCCCAGGTAGCGGTCATCGAAGTTGTCGAAGGCATCCAGGGTGGCGTCGCGCGCGGCCTCGGCCCCGGACTGGGCGGATTGCGCGGCGGTGGCGGCGGCAAAGGCCGCATCCGGGTCCCCGTCGGAGTTAACCAGGGCCGATGCCGTCGCGTTCCACTTCAACGCCCGCCCGGCGGTCGGATTAGGCAGGGCCAGCGACGCGGCCGCCGTCGAGGTGGCGGGGCGTACCACCGAACGCGACAACTCGTCCCGCAACTGCTGCACCATGCAGACGATGCGGGACGAGTTCGGTGTTGATGACCACGGCGCGAAAGGCCCCGCCTTCCTAAAAGTCGGTGGTGCGTTTCTCGGGCACCCGGCGGGAGAGCGTCACCACAACGCCGAACGCCGGGGCCGTGTCAAAGGTCGCGGTTCCCCCCGCCGTTTCCCCGGCGCCGGTCACCGTAATGCCGGTGGTTTGCAGCACGGCGTCCAGATAAACTAACAGGTCGGTGTCCTCGAAAATCGGGAAGGGATAGGTGAACGCCATCACCGACCCGTTGCCGACATACTGGATGCGCGGCGAGACATCGCCGATTTGGATGTATTCGGTCATGGAAGCGGTCCTTAATTCGGCGCACGACGGCGCCCCTGGTGAACAACGATCAGGCCAACCGCAGCAGTCCGCGCCCCGAATTGCCACGATCAAGACGACGCGCCTCCTCCCCGGCACACTCCGCGATGTGCCGCAGGATCAGGCCTTGCAATTCGGGGGCTCCTTCGGCGGCAAACGCCCGCGCCAGCGGGGTATCCCCACACAGAACCTCCGCGAAACGGTGGCGAAAGATCTCGCCGGTTCGCCTGGCGTGGTCCCAATACGCGGACTCGTCCATCACGCCATCGCGACCCGGCATCGCCGCCGGCAACCCCAAACGCAACAACGCGTCTCCGGCATCCGTCAGATCATCGTCGGCGTCGTGAACCGGGCTGAGCCACGCCCGCGCGCCGCCATCCGGTCGCCCCACAGATTGACGCGGGGGGGCAGCGCCGCCGAGGCGCGCAACAGATCTTGCAACGCCATCGACCGCGCCGCGCCGCCACGCGACAGCGCGCCGCGCAACGGCACGACCAGACGATCGGTTTCCGGTGCGCCGCCAATCCGCCAGGCCAGATGCGCCGGAGCCAGAACCATCGGCGCGGTGACGCGGAACTCGGCACTGCCCGCCAGACGCCGCCAAGCCACGCGCCCCGCCCGGCCCGGCCAACAGCGGGTGATTCACGGTCCATGCGGCAACGGTGGAATCAGTGGACATCCTTTCGGAAAGGCGGCGTGCCACGACGGCAACCTCCGGCGATGCCGGACCACCGACCCGTCCGCACAACAACGCGGCGACGTCGTACACATATCCGGCCCCCAACCGCACGGAAGCCACCGGCTTCACCGGCGCCTCGGGCAAAATCAAGCAATCGGCAAGCATTCCCAGAAGAGACCGCGCGGCGACACGGTCCTCCTCCGCGATATCGTCATCCTTGCCAACGCCGCGCCGCGCCGGAAACGCGGGCTGGGGCAATCGCACCTCGACCGCCAGAAGCGGGATCGCCGCGTCAGCATCGGCCAGGGACAGGGCACGAACCGTCGCCAAGGCGATGCGCATCCCCAATGGCAGGGACGCGGCAAGGACGGACGCCAACTTCGACGCCAAAACCTTCGCCCGATTCAACACGGCAAAGGCCATGACACTGTCCGCGACCTCGCGGGAAAGCGGCACGCCGATCCGTCTTTCCAGACCTTCGACATCAAGACCGAACAGCACGGCCAGTTGCGCCGGAACATCGGAATCGACGCATCCCTTCGCATCGGCGTCAAGAACCGCTTCCTCGACGGCGGCGTCCAATGCCTCCGCATCGCGTACCTCATCCAACCGGTAACGCGTCCATATCCGGTCATTTTCCTTGGATTCCGCCATTTCCGCCTTCCTCCATTCCGAAGCGTCACCCGCAGATCGGCGGGACACCTCACGCACACGCAGCCACACCCCTTTTGCGGGTCTTGCTTTAACTAAATCTATCAATACGTGTCATGCCGTGCGCATGCAACCAAAATTCGCAAGACAAGCCATTTCTCATCCTTGGATAGAAACAACACTCTCGTGATTTCATTCAATGATTGATAAATATACTTTTATTATTATCTTTGCGTGTGCAGCGAAGTTCTCGCGTGGATTAAGATTTCACTGTCACAGCACGGAAAAGCGCCTCACTTCTTTTGTTCAAACAAGCGCGACGACGCCGTATCGACCGCATCCAGACAGAGCAACGCTGGCGGTAAGGCAAACCCCGACTCATCCGGTCGCGCCGCCTCCCCCAAGACTTCACCCCAGGCGCCGGACCGTGCCGCCGTCGCCGTACCGGCGACGGCGAGCATCCATCCGATCAGACCGGAGGCGGAGATCCACCCCAGCTTTCCCTTTGCCGCCGCACGCATCACGGCGGGCAGAACAAGGGTCGGAGCCTCGCGTTGCGCCGCGTCCCACAGCGCACGAGCCAGATCAGGATCTTCCCCGCCCAATCCGCGCCGTGCCGCCGCCGCCACGATGTCATCGACCAGACCGGGCGAAAGATGCTGCCGCGCCAGGGCCGAGGCCAAGGACACCGATGCGCCCGACACATAGGCCTCCAGCAGTCGCACCCAGTCGGCGCCGCCAGACAGCCGACGGACCAACCGGGCGCGTGCCGCTTCCTCCTGTCTTGCCCGCCCCCGTTCGCACAAGGCGTTCCGCGCCTCCCCAATGGCCACCGCACGTAGCGCGGCGGCCGCCTCGTCCCGACGGATCGCGACATCCATGTCCGTCTCCGCCAATTGACGCTGTTCCATGGGCTCCCCCTATCTCCAGACCGACGCCAACGAGTTCTGCACCGTGCCGGACCCGCCAAAGCTCAACAGAGACTGCACCACGCCGGTGTTCGACCCCGCCAGGGAACCGCTCAACGCACGCTGCTGCGCGGTCAGCGCGCCGCCCGAGGCAATCAACGACAACGCGTCGTCCGACCGCGCCTTCGCGGCATTCGCCAAGCTCAGCGCCGATCCCGATCCCGGATCGGTGCCGCTGGCGGCAAACCAGGAATTCTGTCGCGCCAGCGTTTTCTACAACTCGTCCTCGCTATTGCGCTCCTGCCGCGTCAGCAGCAGCGCATCCTGCGACTCCTGAAAGCCGATCTGCTGCTTCGCCGCCGACGCCTGTTTCGCCTGACCCGCCACCGAAACCGCGGTGGAAGCCGCCATCATCGCAATCGGCAATGCCGCCATGCCCATGTCGTTTTCCTTTCCTTCCGCTATTGCGCGATTTCCGAAGACACCGACAGAATCGTCGCCGACAGGCGCGAACTGCCGGTGATCCGTACCGTTGCTCCGTCGTTACCGACCCGCCCGCCGCTCCACCCCAGGAAGCGCACGCCACGCACGCCGCTGATCTGGCCGGGAGCGGCATCGAATTCGGTTTCGCCGAAGCGGCGGTTGCTCAACGTGCGACCGTTCACCGCCAGACCGGCGGACCGATAAACCCGAATCGACGCGCGGGTCAGGCGGTATCGTTCGCCACCGGAAACCCCATCGCCGATCTCCACCGGCATGGTTTCGACCGCCCAATCGAAGGCGAACCCCACTTCCAGCGTCGAAACCGCGCAGGGTGTGACCACCGCTCCACCGGCCACCACCGCCTGCCCCAGCGGCGCGCCGTCGCCGATCAGATCGACGGTTTCCCCCTCCAGGTAATCCAGCCCGCTCCACGCATCGGCGGCGTTTTCCGACCTCAGAAAAACCGAACAATCCAGGCGGCGATCCGGGTCCAGGCGCTCGATGAAGATCCGCTCGCCCCCCGCGACGACACGCCCGACCAGGAAATAAGGCACGCCGCCGACCACCACGACGCGGCGCACCGCACCCTTGGTCGCCAACAACGTCCAACCGGTCATTTTCTGCGCCTTGCGGCTATTCAAGACCGCCACCGTGCCGTCGTCGCCATTGACCACGTACAGGTGGTTGGCGCTGTCGCTTTCGTTGCCCAATCGTGCCGCCATATCCACCGGATGGCGCATCCGGTGCCCGGACAGCAGCGCCACGTCCTCGGCGCGATAGCACTGCGTGTCGTAGTCGAAGACGATTTCATAGACCGTGCTGTGACCGCCGTCCGACCGCCGGATGAACAGAACCGATCCGTCCAGCTCGGCGGAGCGGGCTGCGGCGGCCGGAACCTCGGAGGATCGGCGCAAGGTGAAATCCGAAGGCGTGATGACGGCGGCGGCGGTGCGTGCGAACAATCCGCCGGTGGTGAACGCGAAAAGATCGTTCAACGCGTAAAGCTGCTGCACCGCGCATACCCGGTCGTTGTCGAAGGTCAGTTCCACCGCCTCGTCATCCAGCGCATCATCGGTGGTGGCGAAGTCGAAGAAACTGTTGGCGGTGCTGCCCCACACCGTCTGCGGCCGCGACTTCGACCCGCAGAAGTACAGCCGCCCCTGGTGCAGAAACACCGAACGCGGCCAGCCCCGGGTTTCCGACCACACATCCTCGACCGCGCCCTCGCCCGCCCCATCGAAGTCGTATTGCGGAAGATCGGTCAGCACGACGTCGGAAAGCACCCACGCGGTATGCGATCCGCTGCGCACCAGCTTGGCCGGAGGATGGTCGGGATGGACCAGAATCAGGGTGTCCAGACTTTGCGTCCAGGCCATGTCCGCGATCTCGCCCACGGCATAGGCGGTCACGACGGTGGCGACCAGGGTGCCGTCGGGCAGATAAATGTCGATCGCCAACGGTCGCAGCAGCCGCAGATAAACCTGATCGGTCGAAAATTCGAAGCGCAGCAGCCGCGCCTGGTCACCACCCGTCGAGACCTCGGCGAAACGGACCAATCCGCCGCGCAAGGACACCCCGCCATGCGGCAAACCCAACACATTGGTCAGATCGGCGCCGCCCACGGCATAGGCCGCGACATCGGTGCGCGCCGCCAGATGCGGGTCCAGCATGCCGGCCGAGAAGTTGGTCTGGAACGTCATCCCACGCGCCGTCATCGCCGGGCCTCCAGCAACGAAAAGCCCTCGAACCGGTTGGGCGTCTGCTGCTGCGCGTCAATCGACTTGGCGCGTTGGAATTCGGTCGCCGCCGGATTCGCCTGCAGTTCGCTGCGCGCCGTGTTTTCGGTCAGCGGCAGACAGAACTCGGCGGCCAGGCGGCAGATCAGCGCCTGATCGAAAAAAGGCGGAAAGGTTCGCTCGCCGGGGCGAAAGACATAGGTCAGCACGATGCCGGAAGCATCGGTGTGAATCCGCCGCTCGTGGATGCGATAGGCGACGCCGCGACCGCAGGCCGCGCCCGCGTGCCCCACCGACAACGCGCGCAAGAAATCGTCGGGCAACGGATAGGCATGGGCATGGTCGGCGACCGGCGCCGCCGTCACCTCCGCCAGCACCCGTTGCGCGGTGGCGAAGCTCCACGGATAGGACGACAGCAGCGCATCGCGAATCCCCGGACAGAGCATGCCCGCGATATCGACCTCGGCGGAACCGTCCTCGAAACCGGTGATCGGTTCGCAACCGATCGCCAGCAACGCCCGTGCTCACGCCTGAATTGCGGTCAAGGCCATGGTTCGCCCTCCTTGTTGATTGTCCGGTTCAAGCTCGGCGGAACGGGTTTCCCCGTTCCGCCCCGACCGTTCAGCGACTGTCGGACGCGCCAACCGCCAGCAGATCAGCGGTATCGACAACCCCGCCCGCGTTGGAGGCGACCACGGCGACGCCGTTCCCGTCGGCGGCATTGACCAGCACCCAGTCGCCGACCTTAAGCACGGTCGCCGCACCGTCGAAATACCCGGCGGCATCGACGGCATTCTTGGCATCGGCGGCGGTGGCGTACCCCCACAGCGACAGCACCGCGCCGCCCCCGGCCAACAGTTCCAGTTTGTTCGGATCGAAAGCCATGTTCCGTTTCCCCCTTGCGTTAGGCAATGGCCGTGGTGTCGCCGACCTTGATCTTGACGACGACGCCGCCGTCGATCAGCACCGCCCCCCGGCTCATCGAATTATTGACGAACCACGCGGCGCGGTCGCCGTGCCAGGTGATGTCCGAGGTCACCTCGGCGCCGATCGCATGGCCGATCGCGGTCTTGTGGTAGAGGAAGCAATCGCGATTGGTGGCGAAGAGTGGCAGACCGGTGTGCATCATCCAGACGATGCCCAGCCACTTGCGGCACTCGGTCCCCTTCAGCCACGGAAACGCGTCCGAGGCGAAATCCGAACTGGCGAACTCGTCGATGTTCAGCAGTTCGTTCCACTGGTGCGGCCCGACCACACCAAAGCGCTGGCCATCGTCCGGCACGTCGGCGGCGTTCAGGGTTTCGAACGCCGACAGCAGCAGGCCCTTGGTCAACCCGGTGGAATAGTCGCCGACCACGGTGCTGGCCGCCGACACTGCGGCGACGATCATCTCGTCGGTCTTGCGGCCCAGGGCATAAGCCCCGGCATCGACCAGGATCTTGCGTTCGTCGATGTTGGTCTTGATTTCGTCCAGCTTGTCCACCCAGTCTCCGGCATAGAAATCCTCCGACGTGCACTCGACCTGGGTGTGTTCCAGATTCATCACCGGAACCATGCCGTGGAAGGTCTTGGTGGCGGCGATGCCGGTTCCCGCCTTCTGGAAAACGGTGGTGGCGCCGGTGGAACTGGTCTTGGTGCGCACCGTGTTGCGCAGCTTCGCGCCCATCCGCTGATAGGCGCGGTGAACATCGGCTTCATACTGCTTGATGAAGGCCTGATTGATCGAAACGCTCATGAAGAAGCCCTCGTGTTCGTTGCCGAAGACCGAGGGCGCGCCAACCGATGCTCCGCCCCCGGCCGCGCCGTCCAAAGACGGCGCGGTGAAGGCCTATACATCCGGGTCTGTGCCAGTGATATGCCGGACGGCGCGAAAGCGCGAAGGGTTGGAGCCGCGAAACGCAAGGCGGGTCTGGCTCGACGATGGGCCACCTTGTCGAAAGCAGGGGAATTATCCCTGTTTTTTGCCCTGACGTCAAGTTATTTGCTTATGTTTCAATGAGTTATACGTTTTACGTAGGGCAACACGGACCCGCCGCGCGCGAAACCGTTGACAGCGTGGCGCGGGAATACGACCCTGCCTCTTCCCTTCCCGACACGGAGCCGTCCCGATGCGCCCGCCACGCCCCCTACGATCGCAGCTTGCCCGTCTTGGCGCCGCCATCTTCCTGGCGGCACTGGTGGCGCTCGTTCCGGCATCGGCAATGGATGCCGACTGCCGTTCCGGGATCAAGGAACGCATGAACTTGGCGCTCGGGCTTTACCGGATCGAAATCGCGGCCAGTCACATGATCGGCCAGGTGACGGCGGCGCGAAACAATCCGGGGCGCCAGCAACAATTGGACAAGGCGCGGGACGGGCTGAACGAGCTGAAAGTCCGCCTGCGCAGCCGTGCCGACGAACTTCTGGCGGACGCCGACGCGAAGGGACGGTGCGCCGCCGACACCACCATTCTGGCCCCCATCCACGCGGCAATTTCAGGGTATTTCCGGGTTGTCGATGCCCGCTGGCGGTTCATGGAAAATCGCCTGGTCCTGCTTAAGAAGCTGCAACCGGGGCAGGACCTGCCCGGCGATCCCGGCGAAACCAACCTTTGGATGCAGGAGCCCCTGACCCGCTACGAAGTCTGGCGCACCCTGGCGCGGGCCGCGCCGCCGCACGGGGAAATGGCTTCGGCGCTTTACGTGATCGGCATGTTGACGCGCTTCGAATGGGACACCGCGGTGGCATTGCACGAAGCGTTGCGCGGCACCCGAGACCCGCGTGAGTCCCTGCGCGCCGCAGCCGAGGACGAGGCGGTTCTGCGGCGGTCCTGGCCGCAACCGAGCGGCCAGACCCATGCCGCGCTGTGGAACGCGCTGGCCGGCTGCGCCAAGGCACTGCCATCGCCCAACGGCACCGCGCTTCCGGAAACGCAACCGCCCGGCGGCTGGGCGCCCTGGATCGGCGACTGGATCAAGCCCTATGGCGAGACCTTCACCCGCGCCGTTCCCGGCCTGTTGAAGGCGTTGGAGGAACTGGGACTAGAATAATCCGACGCTGACCGCCCAACCATAGACCATCAGCGCAATGATCGCCGCCACCCAGTACCACTTGAAATCCCGCCCCGTCCACTGGTTGCGGCCAAGGATTTCGCCTTCCTTCGGGTCCGCCGACTGATCGACGGAGCGCACCGAAACGCCAGCGGGCGGCAGCAACGACGGCCAACTCCCCCCGGCGTCGAGGAAGGCATCCAGTGCCGTGCTCGGCGCGGCGGACTCCGTCCCGGCCAAAATCAGCCAGCGATTTTCCGACACCATCGCCAACAGAATGAAGGCCGGCGTGGTGGCGCGACCGTAGGTCAAGGCCATGTGACAGCGCCGCCGCAGTTCCTGGGCGCAATCGCCCCCGACCTTCGGCTCGAGACCTTTTTCCAGCCGCTTCCCCCAAATTTCGGAAGCAACGCTGAGGGCCTTGGGCTGCGAGACCAGAGCCTTGCCCGCCTCGGGGACTCCCATGCGGGCCAGGGCCTGCTTGGCGATGTCGTCGCCGAAAAGTTTGGCGGCTTCGGACAAGGCGCCCTTCACCCCGATCTCCTGGGCAAAACGCAGGGACAGGTCGAAGCAAGGGCTGCCCGCCCGCCCGCCCCCCAACGGATCGATGTCAAAGGCATCGCGCAGCGCCGTGTTGCAGGCGCCACGTTCGGTCAAGGGAGTCTCAGGGTCCATGGAGCGGATGAAGATATCGTCCCGCAAGGCGGTGAAAAGCGGGCCACCATCCGTCCACGCCCCAACCTGGAAATCTTCCGGCTCCAGATCGGCGGGGCGAGACGGCGACAACTCCGCCACGTCGAAGGCATCCAGAATCATCGCGCCCGCCGTATCGCGAGATTTCAACACTTCCCGATGCACCCAGGCGGTCCCCAGATGCAGATGAATCGCCACCAGCCCCAGGGCATTGCGGAACAGCCCGTGCGGATGGGCGCGCATGGCGGCCCACAGCGCGGTTTCCAAGGATTCGGCCAACCCCATCTTGCGGATGACGTCCCCGAAGCTTTCCTCTTTCACGCGCGTCGTTACCGCCATCAGCGACACCCAATCGCGTCGCCCCGCCCCCCAGGCAAGAACGCGCGCCACGTCGGCTACCAGACAAAAGAACCGTTCGCGTTCGGCCTCGGGCAGCGCCTGAACGTATTTGCGCACCGCAGTCAACGCCCTGGTGAATACGGCGTGATTAATCGCTTCCCGCTTGCGCGCAAAAGACGGAAACATTTCTGCCATGCCGACCCCCGATGTTCGGGCGCGCCCCATTCGGCGCGCCGCAAAGAAGGCGACTTTCACCTGTCCGTCCGATGGAATCAACGCCTTTCGCACGACAGCGGCGGAACGGCTTGATAAGACGAAGGAAGTCCGGCCACGGACCCCGGGATCATGACCTAACACTGGGTTGGGGGCTCCGGGGTGGGGCTCCGTGGCCGGACCTTGTCGACACGCCACGCCGTGCGGGAAATCCCACCCGACGCGCGCCTTCGGCAATTCGTGAAACCGCCAAGCGGTTCGCCGCGACCATCTACTGCCGGATTATGTCAAGAGTTTGGCGTATAAATTCACAATCCCGACAAGAAGACATCAAGAAAAGTACAGGCAACCACAAGTTTGATGGCCGCCCCACCCAAGAACCCAAACGTTACTGTTATTCCCCTGCTTCCAGGTACAATCGCGCCCATCCCTGCGCCACCCTTTTCCGGACCGCCGGATCTCCCGCCAAGTAGGGTTCGGAGGCCTGCAGCGCCCGCAACGCCGCCGCATCCGGAAGACCGGCCCCACCGTCGCGGCCCGACGGCAGACCGGGTTCGGAGATACGATCCCTCAACGCCTTGAGCAACAGCACGCCATCGGCGGTGGCGGTCAACCGGTCAAGCGCGGCGAACATGTCCGGAGACTGGCCCAAGGCATCGCCCAGAAACCCCTCCACCCAGTCGCCCAAACCCGCGATTTCCGCCTCCGTTCGCGCGCCAAAGGCCCCCTTCAGCTTGCCGATCTCCACCTCGCGGTCCACCGCGGTCTCCGCCAGCCAGCCGTGGTAGAGGCTGGCCAGCTCGGAAAACGCCTCCTGCCCCAACCCGTGGTGGCGCGCGCCCAATCCATGGCCTGCCGTGCCAGCGGGTCATCGGCGTCGGAACGAACCCGTTCCGCCAGGTCCTCGGGAACGACCAATTCATAGGCTTCTGGAACCTCCGGCCTTTGTTCGGACAGCTTGCGCCGAAGGTCGGCATGCGACTTCACCAACGCCCCAAGATTGGGGCGATTGCCATCCGCATCCCAGAAGGCATCGGGAATCGCCAGCTCCTCCCCCTTGAAACGCACGCTGCGCGGGGTTTCGGCGGCGACCGTCGCCGCCGCGTTTTCGGCATCGACCATGTTCATTCCTTTCCATTGCTAAAGAACTAAGACGCACCGCATCAGCCCGGCGCGCCGCCGCGTTCCACCAATTTCAGAATGTGGCGGGCGAGATAGCGCTGCCCTTCCAGATGCCAAAGCTGTTCGGTGGTGACGTGCGCGCCCATCGCGCGCTCCAGCGTCAACGCCCGCAGATAGGCCAGGGCCCGCTCCCCTTCCCCTCCCGCGAACAGGCGGGCGAAGATCCGCTGCGCCTCGTCCGGCGCGAACGGCGCGACGGCGCTCATTGTCCGTCCCCTACCAGACCGGGCAGGCGTTCGGCCAAGGCGGTCAACCGCGTCGCCGCCGGATCCCCCTCCTGGTTCTGAACCTCGCCGATGCCGCTCAGCAGCCGGAACAGCGGCGCCATCGCGCCCAGGTCTTTCCCATCCCCGCCCCCGGCTTCTTGCATGGCCGGGACTTCGGGTTCGGCTGGCCGCAGGTGCGTTGCCTTGAAACCATGCGCGGTCAGAAAATCGCGGATGTGGCGTCCACGATCGACAATCGCCAACGTGGTTTCCGCATCCACCTGCATCGCCAACAACAGGGCCTGATTATGCGCCTGCGCGTCGGCGATATCCTGGCAACGGATCAACGGCGACACCGGCACCGGATGCACCCGGCGCCCCCAGCTGACAGGCGGAAATCGCATAGGGACTGCCCGCCAGCGACGGCGACATCAGAATCGCCAAACACCGCATCACCAACGGGTAATCCAGTTCCGAGAGCAACCGCAGGCTCATCGGCACGTCCACCGCCATCTGGTCGGAGCGACGTTCGCCGATTTCATGGGCGGTGCGACTGCCGTTTTCCACCGGCGGCAGGCTCGGCCCCTTGATGGTGGCGTCGATGCCGTCTTGCAGATCCTTCAACAGCAGTTGCGATACGTCGAAGCGTCCCGGCGCCTCCAACGGGTTCAGACCTTCCGACCCCGGCGCCTTGGGGATGATCGCGCCGGGAACCAGCTTGATGTTGGCCGGGTTCAGGACGCCGTCATCCTCCGCCTGCCAGATGCCGGTGACCGCGATCGAGGCGTTCTTGAGGATCAGTTCCTTGGTCTTGTTGGCGGTGGCGATATCGGCCCGCGCATCCAGGACCGGACCACGCCCCATGGTTTCGCCGGTCGCCTTGTCCATGCGAAAGACCACCCACGGCGAGGTTCGATAGGTCCTCTCGACCAGGCGGTGCTCGCCATCGGGCAGATAGACCGCATAGTCATATCGCCTTTGCTGCGGCTCCCACACCGTCGCCTCGACGACACGGAATTCGCCGTCGGGATTGTCGGCGATGCACCGCGCCACATCGGTCGGAACCTTGGCATCCGGCCAGCGTTCGGCGATATCGCGGCCCGGCACCTCGAAGGCGCGAAACACGGTGCGGATGGTGGCGTCGGAACTTTCCTCCGGGATCACCTGGGAAACCGGCACCGCCTCGAAGCGCAGGGGATCTTCGGGCGTTCCCTCCTGAATCAGCAAGGCGCCGGTCGAGATCATCGCATCGCCCAGGGCCGGCGGCACCTCCAGATGAAAGTTGGAGCGATCGATCGCTCGATGGAACTTGCGCTCGGCGGCTTCGACGAAGATGGCCCAGTCGCGCGACGACTCCTCGTCCATATCCTCGGCATCCAGGCTGTCGGGCAGAAAGTGCGTCCAGTGGCGGAACGGTGGAAACAGATCGCTGTGCAGCTTGGCGCGTTTCCACTTCACGGCACGGATCGCGGTGCCGTCGAAGATCTCGACGTCGCGTTTGGCGCCGCGCTGCGAAAGGTCGGGATCGTCCTGGTTGGGCAGGGCGAGGCGATAGGTATAGTGCAGGGTGGCGTCCCACATCCGGCACTTCGCCTCGGCGCGGGCGAAGCGTCGCAAAACCGGATCGACGTAGCGGTGCGTGGCGTTTCCCATGTCAACCGGCCCCCAACGTGGTCTTCACGCCGGTCTCGCCGGTGCCGGAAAACGCCAGCAGCGAACGACCGCCGCTACCCGCCTTCAGATTGCGCAGCGCGGCATCGTTCTTGGCCTTCAGCTTGTCGGCCTCGGCCTGTGCCTTGGCCGTCGCCGCGTCGGCGGCCGACGTGTCGGCCTTCGGCGTCGAGAACATACCCCCCATGGCGAATTCCTCCTGTTTCAAGTGACGATAAAGGGCAAAGGGCGTCGTCCACGGCCTGGTCGGCGCGCCGATCAGATGGGCCACGGCGGTGACGCAGGTCGCGCATCCGCGCGGAACCCATGTGGCGGGACGACGCGCCGCGACCGCGACGACGGCCCCCCGGCCCACCGCCGCATCGGCGAACATCCGCTCGGGATAGCTATCGTCTGGAAATTCCAGAATGTCGGTGCGGGCGCTGTGCGGATTGAACAAAATCCAACCGCCAGCCCGTCCCCGGCGCAGCGCATAGCAGTGGCGGAAACCGGGTTTAAGGCCCGCGCGCAACGCCCATGTCAGCAGACGGTCGCGCCACGGCGCGCCACGCGGCGGCTGATCGGGATCGCAGAACGCCACGAACCAGACCGGGCCAACGACGGGAGAGGAACGAAGCATCACGGCTCCTCCTCTCCCAGCAAAATCGCCACCGGATCGCGAACCGCCGCGACCTCTTCCGCCGCCACCTCGATATCCGCCAAGGTCGCCGCGTGATCGGCGGGCAAACGGTAAAGCGCGTGATGTTCCGCACAATAGGGCGACCCCGGACGCTGCGGACGGTTGCAATAGCTCCAAGCGCCCTTCGGATAGCCATGGATATAGCGGCAGCCTTCGGGCTCGCAGGAAGGGGCGACAGGCGGCGACGCATCCATTTCATCCAGGGAGTCGATAAGGTCGCGGATCGTGGGGTCGCGGCGGGCCCTCTCGGAATGACGTATTTCGTAATATCCCCAGCGCGGAATCGCCCTCTGCTCCTTCCAACCCTGCACCGTGCTGGAGTGCATGTGCCCCAAGGCCCGCGCCATCGCGCTGATCCCACCAAAGCTTTGAACCAAACGGCTCACGACCCTGTCCCTTGCCATCATCGACGTCATCCTCTTGATCGGTGGGTTTTGACCACGGACAGGATATTACGATATTCGTTACTCGGTGTCCAGTGAAAAATGACGATAATCGTCTGTACCCGCACAGGGAGTCCGGCTATGATGCGGCCATGGAACAGACCTGGATCGCCGACCGCTTGGCCGAACTCGGCAAGAAAAAGACCGAACTGGCCCAAGCCCTGGGACTGCCGCCGACCCGCATTTCCGAAATCTTGCGTGGACGGCGGGACATTCACGTGTCCGAGATTCTGCCGCTGTCCCGTTTTCTCGACATGGATCCGATGACGGTCCTGTTGTTGTGCGCGCCGCTTCCGGCGCACCTGCTGCTGCCGGAGTCCCCGGCGCCGGTCGCCATCGACCGACCGACCCCCGAGGAAAACGCCTGGTTGGATGCCTTCCGCAAGATGCCCGAGGACGAACGCGCCCGCTGGCTGCGCGCGGTCAGCGCCTTCGGCGCCTAGATGAGCGGAACACGCTCTAGCAGGGTGTTGAAAAATCGGTGGCATGGCTGGTGTCGGCATAATTCAATCTCGGTAGTGGCTTGTTGCTGAGGGAATGATGCACGGGACAGACAAGCGATCTGGAGACTTGTTCTCCTGCGTTGACCTGGAGACGCAGGTGCGCATGGACCACCCGCTGCGGACGATCCGGGAGATGACCAATACGGCACTAGCGGCGTTGTCGGGCGACTTTGCAGCGCTCTACTCGGGAATGGGTCGGCCGTCGGTTCCACCGGAGAAGCTGCTGCGGGCCATGCTGTTGCAGGTGTTCTACTCGATCCGTTCGGAACGCCAATTGATGGAGCGCCTGGACTTTGATCTGCTGTTCCGTTGGTTCGTCGGTCTCGGGGTAGATGACCCGGCCTGGGACCATTCCACATTCTCCAAGAACCGCGACCGGCTGCTGGAAGGGGACATCGCCGCAAAATTCCTGGCGGCAGTGTTGGTCCAACCCCGGATCAAACGGCTACTGTCGAGCGAGCATTTCAGCGTCGACGGCACGCTGATCGAAGCGTGGGCCTCAATGAAGAGCTTCAGACCGAAGGCCGCTGAGGGCGATGGCGGTGAAGGCGGTGGTCGCAACCCCTCGGTCGATTTTCGCGGCGAAAAACGATCCAACGATACTCACGAGAGCACCACCGATCCCGATGCCATGCTCTACCGCAAGGAGGCAGGCATGGAGGCTAAGCTGTGCTTTATCGATCATGGGCTGATGGAAAACCGTTCGGGCTTGATCGTGGACACCCGGCTAACCCGCGCATCGGGTCACGCTGAACGGTTGGCGGCACTGGACATGATCGAGCCCCTGGGCGACCGACCGCGCGCAATTACGTTGGGTGCCGACTGCGGCTACGATGCCGCCGATTTTGTCGAGGAACCACGGACGCTCAACGTGCGTCCTCACGTGGCGCAGAACACTAGGCTCAGGACTCATTAAGGTTCGATCCAGAAGAGGAGGAGTGCCGCGATGATGACGGCGGCAAAGAAGATATCCGCGCATCGGTCATATCGGGTGTGGATACGCCGCCAATCCTTGAGGCGAGCGAAGAGGTTCTCGATCCTATGACGCTGGCGATAGAGGGTTTTGTCGTAAGCGTACTGGGTTTTGCGATGACGCATTGGCGGGATGCATGTAGCGATCCCTCGCTGTGTCAAAGCCTCTCGAAGGGGATCACCGTCATAGCCCTTGTCGGCGATCAGGACGTTGGCCTTGGGAAATAGGTCGAGCAACAGCATCGCGCCTTTGTGATCGCTCATTTGCCCCTCGCTGAGCAGCAGGATGAGGGGCCTTCCTTGTCCGTCGCAAACCGCATGAAGCTTGGAGTTCAGCCCGCCTTTTGTGCGTCCGATACATCGGGGAAGAGCCCCTTTTTATAGAGGCTCGCGGCGGTCCGATGAGCTTTCAGGTGGGTTGCATCGATCATCAACCGGTCTGGAGGGCCAGCCTCTCCCGTCAAGGCCGCGAAGATCCGGCTGAACACCCCAAGTCGGCTCCAGCGAACGAAACGATTATAGAGGGTTTTGTGGGGGCCATAGACGGGTGGTGCATCTCGCCACCGTAAGCCGTTGCGGATCACATGAACGATGCCGCTGATCACTCGCCGATCATCAACCCGCAGCACGCCATGCGATAGCGGGAAATGCGGCTCGATCTTCGCCAGCTGCCTCTCTGACAACCAAAACAGATCACTCATGGATGGGGTCCTCCCTCCCATGAGGAAATCAGCCACCGATCTGCCTGGCAATAATTTAATGGGTCCTGAGCCTAGACTGATTGTCTGTCGATCGAAAGACGGAGAAATATCCATGATCCGCACCGGATGGATTTGCCTGTGCCTCGCCGCCGCGTTTGCCCTGACGGCAACCGAACCGGCGTGCGCCGGCGGAACCGGCGCCCCACAACAAACCTTTTCCAGCTCCAAGGCGAAGGCCGGGGTCCCGGTCACGCCGAAACAGACGATTTCGAAAAAGAATCGCAAGGCGGGAATCGTCTTCAACGACAACGGCACCGTGAAGACCCGCGCCTTAACCAACGGCAAGCTGTCGAAGACCGACAAGACCCTTGCCAAGACCCACGCGAGAACCGGCGCCGCCGCCCCCAGCCCCAGGGCAAAGAACCAGATCACGCTGGCGCTGATCGCGCCCAGACCAAAGGCCAGACGGTCGCCTGCGGGAATCTGCGCGGCGACGCCGCCGATCAGCAGCAGAGCGTCCATATAGGCATGCGGATTGAGCAGGCTGACCGCCAGCGCGGCGCCGCCATCAAACCATAGGCCAGCATGAAGCCGCCCCCCGCCAGACCGAGCCACCAGCCAACCGTCGGATGCGCGGCCACCGCGACGCCGACCCCGGCGACCCCACCGGTGATCAGCAATGCATCGCACAGGGAACACACCGCCGCCGTCGTCGCCGGGAAATCGCGCCGCACCCCCTGACCAAGAACGAAGGCGTTCTGCGCGCCGATCGCCACGATCAGGCTGCCGCTTAGCGCCAACCCGACAAAAAATGCGGAAAACCCGAACATCGCCCACTCTCCACCACCAAAAGCAACGGACACCCTGCCGCCTCGATTATGATGGGCTCGTCATCGCCATAAATTGAGCGCATAATTCTTATTCATCATGAATTAATTTTATGGTTAGACATGCTTGACTTCCGCTGTCTTGAAGCCCTGGCCGCGATCATCCGCCTGGGCAGTTTCGAACGCGCGGCGGCCGATCTGGGACTGACCCAGTCGGCGGTATCGCAACGCACCAAACGCCTGGAGTCGCAGTTTGGAGAACCGCTTCTGATCCGCAGCAAACCGGTGGTCGCGACGGCGGCGGGCGACTGTGCCTTTCAATATGTTCTGAACGCGCGGCTGATGGAGCGCGATCTGCGCATCGATGCCGCCAATGCCCGAACGCCCCCCTTCGAACGCATCCGCATCGCCCTGAACGCCGACAGTCGGCGACCTGGTTCACCGGCACGGACTGCTGTCGGACCTGATCATCGACGACGAAACCCGCACCCTGGACGTCCTGAAGGCCGGATACGTCCTGGTCTCCATCGGCACCCGCGCCGACGCGGTTCAAGGGCTGAAATCGATCCGCCTGGGAGCCCTCGACTGCGTCCTGGTGGCATCGCCTGCCTTCGTCGCCCGTTTCTTCGCGGCAAGAGTCACCGCCAAGGCGCTGCGGAAGGCTCCGGCGGTGATCTTCGGTCGCCATGACGAGCTGCATCACCACTTCCTGGAAACACATTTCCAAATCGGCGCGGGGGATTTCCCCTGTCATGTTCTGCCGTCGTCCGAAGGCTTCGTGGTGGCGGCGCGTCAGGGCATCGCCTATGCCCTGTGCGCCGAACCGCAGGTCCGCGCCGCGCTGGCCGACGGCACCCTGACCCGCATCCATCCGAAAAGCCTGTCGCGTCGTTTGTTGCTGCACCGGCGCGAGAATGGTCCCCGCATCCTTGACGCGGGAGTTGAAGATATCCGCGCCATGGCACGGAGAACGCTGTCCCCTGCCACATCGCGCCATCTGTAGTCTCGCGATGCTTGGCGAGTTCTGTAAAATCCAGAAAGCCCGGCAAAAACCCTCTTGTTCCGTTTCCGGGAACGTGGCAACACTTGAAGCAGGGCTTCCGCTGTTTCGGGGCAGGGGGTGTTGTGTCCTCTGTTTTCGGTTCGGCGGGGGTAAATATCCACGGAAGGTGGGTGGCGCGCACGCCTTCGGGCTAGCCCCGCACCCACGGCGATCAGAAGGTACGACGACGATGGCGACTGGAACCGTGAAATGGTTCAACACCACCAAGGGCTTCGGCTTCATTCAGCCGGATGATGGCGGCAAGGATGCGTTTGTTCACATCTCGGCGGTCGAACGCGCCGGTCTGCGCACCCTGAACGACGGGCAGCGGCTCTCCTACGAGCTGGTCGCCGGTCGCGGCGGACGCGAAGCAGCGGAAAATCTCGTCATCTCCGACGAGTGAACCATCCATCACGCGCCGGTCGATCACCGGCTAAAAAACGGGGGGGCTTCGGTCCCCCGTTTTTTATTGCGGCATCTTATCGCAAAACCTGCCGTGAAGGGTGGGATTTTGCCCATGTTTTCTACATATGGTATGTGTTGCTGTTTTATGTCGCATTATTTTGATGCGTCGTCCCGGCATGTCGTGTACGGTCATGTTCAGGGTTGACGATCAAGAAGGGGTCCGCCGATGCCGGCTTTCCCTTTTCATCAAGATCAGGACAACGCACCGAACCGCGCGTTTCGGGTCTCTCCCCGGTCCGCGCCACGTTCCTCCCGCTCCGTCCGCCCTGCCCCGTCGATTCTGGAATTTGCCTCGCCTCTCGCCTCACCCGCGGGAGGTTTTTGCTTTTCCGGGTTTGGCACCCCCCCCGCGCAAAGGACAGCAGCACATGGGTAAACCGCAACGCAGCCGTAAAATCAGCCCGACCGCGATGCACGCCTTCGATAACGTGAAACCCCTGTCTCCCTCCCAATCCTGCTGGAGCCCTCTGGACGAAGGACGCGACCAAAGCTTTCGCCGTCATATCCACCCCTATAACGAAAACCAAAGGCTTCTGATGGAGGCCATGGAAACCAGCCCGATCACCCTGGCGCTGGGGCCGGCGGGAACCGGCAAGACCTATCTGGCGATCGCCGCAGCGTGCGAGGCCTTCGAAAGCGGCGGCATCGCCCGCATCCTGCTGTCACGTCCGGCGGTGGAAGCCGGGGAAAACCTGGGCTATCTGCCCGGTGGGCTGGAAGACAAGCTTCAACCCTATCTGCGCCCCCTTTACGACGCCCTGAACGACCGCCTGGGCGCGCGCAAGCTGAAATCCATGATCGGTGACGGCTCGATCGAGATCGCGCCGGTCGCCTTCATGCGCGGACGCACCCTGAACAACGCCTTCATCGTCATCGACGAGGCGCAGAACTGCACCTACGGCCAGATCAAGATGCTGCTGACCCGTCTGGGGTGGCATTCCACCATGGTGATCACCGGCGACCCCGACCAATCGGATCTGTTGCCGGGAATCTCCGGCCTGACCGAGGTCGCCCGCCGTCTGGAACCGGTGGAAGGCGTCGCCCAAATCACCCTGACCGAGGCCGACGTGGTGCGCCACCCTCTGGTCTCCAGCATGATCCCGTATCTATAATGGGCCGCGAGACTGCGGAGCCCTTCTGACGGGACTCCGCCATCGGAGGCCGCCATGTCCGAAACGCCGCGCCACGACCAAACCACCATCACCCTCGCCACCCGAGGCCCCGGCCTGTACCCGTTTTTGGGCAGCATCGACCGCTGGCTGAAGGAAATCGGCGCGACCCTGGGCGTGGTGACGGCGTTCTGCCGCCACACCTCGGCCTCGCTGACCATTCAGGAAAACGCCGATCCCGACGTGCTGCGCGATCTGACCGAATTCTTCGCGCGTCTGGCGCCGGAAAACACCCCCTGGTTCCGCCACATGCAGGAAGGGCCGGACGACATGCCCGCCCACATCCGCGCCACGCTCAGCGACGTGTCGCTGTCGGTCCCGGTCGCCGATGGCGGAATGACGCTCGGCACCTGGCAGGAAATTTACCTTGTTCGAACACCGCCGAATCCCGCACACCCGCATCGTGGTGGTGCACTACGCGGGGTATTGAGCTTATCCCACCGGCGACCAGAGGACGCTTGCGATGTCCCGCGCCCCGGCGGCGAGCATGACCAGCCGGTCCACCCCCAGCGCGATGCCCGCGCTCTCCGGCATGCCGAAGGCCAACGCGTCCAGGAAATCCCGGTCCATCGGTACTTCCATGCCGTATAGGCGCTTTTTCAACGCAGCGTCGGCGAGGAAGCGCTTTTCCTGCTCCGCCGCATCGGTGAGTTCCGAAAATCCGTTGGCAAGCTCCACCCCCGCGACGTACAGCTCGAATCGCTCGGCCAGCCGTGGCTCGCCGGGCTTACGGCGGGACAACGCCGCCTGGCACACCGGATAATCACACAAGACGGTGGGCGCGCCCGCCCCCAGGCGCGGCTCCACCCGATCCAGCATCACCTTGAAGAACACATCCTCCCACCGGTCGGACGCCGACACCGAAATTCCGGTGCGCCGGGCCTCCACCGCCAACGGACCGGGGTCCGGCTCCGCCGCTTCCTGGTCGGCCAGCACCGCCAGCAGGTCGATCCCGGCGAAGCGGTCGAAGGCCTCCGACACGCTTAGCCGCTCCAGCGGCGCGGTCAGACGGCAAACCATGCCGCGATACGCCACCGCGTCGCGCCCCGCCGCCTCCGCCGCACGCGCCAGCAACGCCGCGCAATCGTCCATCAGCACGGTGTAATCCGCCCCGGCGCGGTACCATTCCAGTATGGTGAATTCCGGGTGATGGGTGGCCGAGGTCTCGCCATTGCGAAACACCCGGGCGAACTGGAACAGGCGCGGCACCCCAGCAACCAGCAGCTTCTTCATCGCGAACTCGGGCGAGGTGTGGAGATAACGCGTCATCCGCGACCGCCCGAAGGCATCCTCCAGTTCCGTCGCGAACACCCGCAAATGCGGTTCCATCCCCGGACAAACCTGAAGTATCGGAGTCTCCACCTCGACGAAGTCCTGGTCCGCGAACCAGCCGCGCAACGCCGCGACGACGCCCGCGCGAACACGCAGGGCGGGCAGACGCGCCGCCAAACAGTCGGGATGCCACCAGGGCCGGGTCATCGGAACTCCGTGAACTAGAAACCAAAATCCTGCGAGGGGACTCGGTCTCCTCGCGCTCCCCATTCGTTTTTGCCGCGTAGGCAGCCATCGACCATCACGCGGCGTGAAGGGTCGATGGCGCTTCGCGCAAAAACGAAAACCAAGTGGGCGGCGCGGAAGGTCCCCGCCCCTCCGCAAAGTTTTTGTTTTGCGCCGCGTCGTGTTCTATGTATCGCGGATGTCCCGCGTTGTCATGAAGGAAGCCGATGCCCGCCGGCCCGACGGAAAAACTTACGCCTTACTTGCATGCGCTGGCCGCCACGTCCCCTGCCGTGGCGCGACAGTTTATCGCATCGACCGACGAGGAATCCATCACCGATCCGCTCGATCGGGCCGACCCCATCGGCGATGCCGCGCACAGCCCGTTGCCCGGCCTGGTGCACCGCTACCTCGACCGCGTTCTGCTGCTGCCGACCATGGCCTGCGCCGCCCATTGCCGCTTCTGCTTCCGTCGCGACCGCGTCGGCGGCGATCTGCGAATGACCGAGGCAGAAACCGCCGCCGCCCTGGCCCATATCGCGGCACGACCGGATATTCACGAGGCGATTCTGTCGGGCGGCGATCCCCTGACCCTGCCCCCCCCGGCATTGTCCGACCTGATCGCACGGATCGATGCGATCCCCTCGATCGAAGTCCTGCGCATTCACACCCGCCTGCCGATCGTCTCGCCAAAGGCCGCAATCAAGGCGGCGGCGGCCCTATCCGGGGATTCCCGCGCCGCACGTTGGGTGGCGATTCACGTCAATCACCCCGACGAACTGACCGCCGAAGCCCGAACCGCGATCCGAGCGCTGCAAAAGGCCGGATGTTTTCTGGTGTCGCAGACGGTCTTGCTGAAAGGCATCAACGACGACGCGGCCATCCTCGCCGCCCTGTTCCGCGCCCTGGTCGCGACGGGAGTCAAACCCTATTACCTGCACCACCTGGACCGCACCGCCGGAACCGGCCATTTCCGCGTCCCGCTGAAGGCCGGGCGCACCCTGGTCGAACGTCTGCGCGCCACCCTGTCCGGCCTTGCCCAGCCGACCTATGTGCTGGACATTCCCGGCGGCCACGGCAAGGTCTGGGCCTGCGACGCCTTCGTCGCGCCAACCGCGAACGGCAACGGCTGGACGGTGCGCGACCCCGGCGGCTCCAGCCACGATTACCCCGACCCCGCCGCGACGGGTGTTGCCCGCCACAACGCAAAGTGTTAGGGTCCGCGCGGCTGCGGGGTCGAAGAATCCCGCCCGTTCACGGAAACCGATAGCGAACGCACATGAAAATCCAAGCCAACACCATTCGTCCGGGCATGGTTATCGACCACAACGGTCGCCAGTGGTCCGTCATGAAGATTCAGTTGATCCAGCCCGGCAAGGGCGGTGCCTTCATCCAGGTCGAAATGCGCGATCTGGATACCGGCAACAAGACCAACGAGCGTTGGCGCACCGCAGATACCGTGGAAAAGCTGATGGTCGAGGAACGCGAATGCCAGTACCTGTTCGCCGAAGGCGACATGCTGACCTTCATGGACAACGAAACCTATGAACAGTTTGCCATGCCGCGCGACGCCGTGGGCGAATCCGCCGCGTTCCTGCAAGACGGCATGCAGGTGGCGGTCGAATCGATCGAAGGCAAGCCGGTGTCCTGCACCCTGCCCCTGACCGTGATCATGGCCGTGGCCGAATGCGAGCCGGTGATGAAGGGACAGACCGCCGCGTCGTCCTATAAGCCGGGCTTGCTTACGAACGGTTTGCGGGTGATGATTCCGCCGTTCGTCGCGGCTGGCAACAAGATCGTCGTCAACACCACGGATTGCAGTTACGTGGAACGGGCGAAGGGCTAAGGCCCTTCCCACCACTTCGTTTCTGTGCGTTCAACGCTTCGCTCCCTGAAAGGACGGCGGGCTTATGGCTGCTTTGTCTCCCCTTCTCAACGTCATGATCGCCGCCTCGCGCAAGGCGGCGCGTGCGCTGGTCCGCGACTTCGGGGAAGTCGAAAACCTGCAAGTGTCGGTCAAGGGTCCCAGCGACTTCGTTTCCTCGGCCGATCACAAGGCCGAAAGCATCCTGCAACAGGAACTGTCGAAGGCGCGGCCGCGCTTCGGTTTTCTGCTGGAGGAAAGCGGCGAGATCGTGAGCGAGGATACCTCGCACCGCTGGATCATCGACCCCCTGGACGGCACCACCAATTTTCTGCACGGCATTCCGCAGTTCGCGATTTCGATCGCGCTGGAGCGCGACGGCCAGATCGTCGCGGGCGTCGTGCACAACCCGGTCAGCGACGAACTCTATTACGCCGAAAAGGGCGCGGGCGCCTTCCTGATCTCCTCCGCCGCCGAACGCCGCCTCCGGGTTTCGGCCCGTTCGCAGTTGGAAAACGCCCTGATCGGCACCGGCATCCCGCACCGTGGGCGCGGCGATGCGGAACGCTTCTCGGCGCAACTGTCCCGTGTCATGGGGCAGGTCTCCGGCGTGCGACGGATGGGCGCGGCATCTCTGGATCTGGCTTTTGTCGCAGCCGGCAAGCTGGACGCGTTTTGGGAAGAAGGGCTGCAACCCTGGGATATCGCGGCGGGCGTTCTGCTGGTGCAGGAAGCGGGCGGCATCGTGATTGCCACCGACGGCAGCACCGACCCCTTCGCCAAATGTAACCCCCTGGCCACCAACCGCAAATTGCAAGGTCCGATGATGCGTCTGCTACGGGGCGCCTGATCCGCCTCCAAACATCGACCAAATCCGTGAAAAATCACGATTTCGCCTGTCGTCTCGGGCTTTACGAAGTCCTTCCGGATTGAGTATGGTAGGATGTGCGTGATGGGATCGCGCAGCGGCGGTTTTCGTGCGCCGCCGAAGCCGGGGGGGGGGACGACAAGGTGGCGGAACGAACGATACGGTCTTGGTTCTGGTTCGCCGGGGTGGCGTTGGCAATCGCACTGCCCCATCCCGCATCCGCCGTCACGGTGATCGGCGGCGGCCCCGATGTGTTTCTTGATATCTCGGCGATCGACGGCACACCCGCCAAACGATTCACCCCGTTCAACCGCCCCGCGCTGCTGATGCCGGGGGAATCCGCGCCTCCCTCCGAACGCATTATCCTTTCCCCGCCCGGCGGACGACGGTCTCTGGGAACGCGGGTCATGCTGACGACGCCGCGTGGATCTTCCGGGCGCCTGCTGGTACCGGAAAACGGAAACCGCCGCATCGTCCTGACTCCTCCCGGGGGCATGCCGGTACACCTGATCCCGCCCGGTTCTTCCTCGGTACGTCTGACCCCGCCCGGCGGCAAGCGGATGAGCGCACTGTCCAAGCCGAAAACCCGTCCGGTCGCCCGACCCGCACCGGAAGCCCCGATCGCGGCCAAGCCCAAGATCGATACGCCGACGACCAAACCCACCGTCACCTCCGCTCTGCCCATCGCGCCGCCGCCGCCGCCCGTGGAGTCCGCTCCGCCCGCGTTGCCGCCCAGCGAAGGGCAACCGATGCCACTGGTTCCGCCGCCCGCCGCCACGCCAGAGTTACCGGCCCCCAAGCCGGTGGCCGAGATTCCTTCTCCGCCGGCTCCCGCTCCGTTGGAACCGCTGACCGCCGTCGCCGTCGCCACGCCAGAGTTACCGGCCCCCAAGCCGGTGGCCGAGATTCCTTCTCCGCCGGCTCCCGCTCCGTTGGAACCGCTGACCGCCGTCGCCGTCGCCACGCCATCGGCGATTCCCGCGCCGCCCCCCGCCGCCGACGTCCCGGTCACGACCCCGACCGCCTCCATCGCCCTGGTCTTCGACTCCACCGACGCCCGCCTGAACGAGACGCATCGCGCGCTTCTGAAGGACGTCATCGCGCAGTTGAGCCAGGACAATGACGCCAGCGTTCAGCTGTTGGCCTATGCCCAGGCGGAAAACCGCAGCAAGGCACGTCGTTTGTCGTTGTCGCGGGCGCTGGCGGTGCGCTCCTATCTGCTGAGCCAGGACGTGCGCAATACCCGCATCGAGGTGCGGGCCCTTGGCGATCAGGTCCCCGCCGGCAAGCCGGATCGCGTTGACGTCATCCTGCAACGTCCCTGATCGGCGACGCACCGACACCGGACGAAGGCAATCGCGACTTTCGTGGGAAGTATCCAAGGAACCCCTGTGATGCAATCGCCCCGTCGTTACCTTCGCCGCATGGCCCTCTTTCTGGCGGCGGTCGCCGCCGCCGCAGCGCTGTTGTTTCCGGTAGTCAGCAGCGCCTTCATGGCCAACCCGGCCCTGAACGGCCTGATCTGCGGCACCGTGCTGATCGGAATTCTGTTCGCCTTTCGTCAGGTAGTGGCGTTGGGGCCGGAACTGTGTTGGGCGGATTCCTTCAAAAACCAGAAGCCCGAGCTTTCCGGCGCGACGGAACCGCACCTTCTGGCCCCGGCGGCACGCATGCTCAGCGACCGCCAGGAACGCGGCGGACGCTTCACCCTGTCGGCGCAGGCAACCCGCTCGTTGCTCGACAGCCTGTCCGACCGGCTTGAGGAAAGCCGCGACATCTCCCGCTATTTCATTGGCTTGGCGATCTTTCTGGGCCTCTTGGGGACGTTCTGGGGACTTCTGGACACGGTACGTGCGATCGGCGGCGTGATCGCCGACCTGACGGTCACCGGCGGCGACCTCAACCAGGTCTTCGCCGACTTGAAGAATGGATTGCAGGCCCCTCTGGCGGGCATGGGGACCGCCTTTTCCTCGTCCCTGCTGGGTTTGTCGGGGTCCCTGGTGATCGGCTTCCTCGACCTGCAACTCGGGCAGGCGCAGAACGCCTTCTTCAATCAGGTGGAGGACTGGCTGGCCGGACTGACCCGCCTGTCCTCGGGCTCCGGCCCGGCGGGCGACGGCGACGGATCGGTTCCCGCCTATATCGGCGCGCTTCTGGAACAGACCGCCGAAAGCCTGACCGAACTGCAACGCCTGACCAGCCGTGGCGACGAAAGCACGCTTGCCACCATGCGGGAAATCCGCGAACTGGCGCAGCGTCTGGATCAACTGACCGAACACATGCACACGCAACAGCAGGTGATGCTGAGACTGGCGGAAAACCAGGCGCCCCTACTATCCGGCCTGCACGCCCTGGCCAAAAACGACGGCGGCCTCGATCCGGAAACCCGTGGTGCGCTGAAGGCTCTGCCGCGCGCCATCGAAAACGGGCTGTCCGCGGTTCTGGATGAAATGACCCGTGGGCGTTCGGAGCTGTCGCGGGACGTCCGTTCCGAGATCAAGGTCCTGGCCCGCACCATCGCCGCCGTCACCGAGGACGGCGCGCCGGGCCGAGAACCATGAGCCAGCGGCGCGGGCGGCGGACGGCACCCGACATCTGGCCGGGCTTCGTCGATGTCATTTCCTCGCTGCTGATCCTGATCCTTTTCTTGTTGATGATCTTCGTCCTGTCGCAGTTCTTCATGGGACAGGCGCTGTCCGGACGCGATGCCGCGCTGGAACGGCTGGGCCATCAAGTCGATGAACTGGCACAATTGCTGTCGATCGAGCGCAAGGCCAACGCGGATTTGCGGATCAACCTGTCGCAGTTGTCCACCGAACTATCCAAGGCCAGCACCAAGGCGGAGAAATTCCAGGCCTTAAGCGAAGAGGCCTCGCGCCTGAATACCGACATCGCCGCCTTGCAAGCCCTGAAGCAGGAACTGGAAGACCGCATCAAGCAAATGGATGCGACCCTGGGGGAAAAGAACTCCGCCCTGGCCGCCGAGCGCACGCTCGGCGAGGAAGCCCGCGCCCAGGCCGCCCTGCTGAACCAGCAACTGGCCGCATTGCGGGCCGAAATGGCCCGCCTGAACGCCGCGCTGGAATCCTCGGAAAAGCTGGCCGAGGAGCAAAAGATCCAGATCTCCAACCTTGGCCAAAGGCTGAACCAAGCCCTGGCCAGCAAGGTCGCCGAACTAGCCCGCTATCGTTCGGAATTCTTTGGCCGCTTGCGGGCGGTCCTAAGCAATCGCGCCGACATCCGCATCCAGGGCGACCGCTTCGTTTTCCAATCGGAGGTCCTGTTCGCGCAAGGCTCCGCCGAGCTTGGCAAGCCCGGCAAGCAACAATTGGCGCAACTGGCACAGACCTTGGCCGAAATCAGCCACGAAATCCCAAACGAAATCGATTGGATTCTGCGGGTCGATGGCCATACCGACCGGGTTCCAATCGCCAATCTGCAATTCCGATCGAACTGGGAACTTTCCTCCGCCCGCGCGATTTCGGTGGTGCGCTTCCTGATTGACGCGGGAATTCCGGCCCATCGGCTGGTCGCTGCGGGCTTTGGCGAATATCAGCCGATTGATTCCGGGGCCGGAGAAAACGCCTTCCGCCGCAATCGGCGCATCGAATTCAAACTGACGCAGCGATAACTCTGGACAGCCCCATTGGATTCTGGTACCGACTACGCCCTCATTCGGGAGCATGACGACGATGAAAAAAGACATTCACCCGGCCTATCAGGAACTGAAGGTCATCATGACGGACGGAACCGAGTTCGTGACTCGCTCCACCAAGGGCGGCCCGGACGCGGTGATGCGCCTGGACGTCGATCCCAAGTCCCATCCCGCGTGGACTGGCGTTCACCGCCTGAACGACAGCGGCGGGCAGTTGGCCAAGTTCAATAAGCGTTTCGCGGGCTTTGGCCTGAAGTCCTAACCGTCGCCGCGCATCCGCGCAGACATCAAACGATGCCGCCCATTGTCGGGCGGCATCGTTTTTTCTTGTCTTGGCCATTGGACTTATAAAGCCCTATCTATAAACCTCCATAGAACGTACCCCTTATTTCCTAACGATACGGATCAGTGGACCATGAGCGGGCTCTCCAAGATCGTTTCCTACGAGCTCTTCACTCTGGAAATTTCCGGCTGGACGTTGCATGGCCGCTATCCCTCGGCGGAGTTGGACGACGTGATCGCCGACGCCAAGGCGATCAAAACCCATCAGGGCCACGCGACCAAATTGGTCCGCGAAACCTATTACCCCGACACCAATCAAAGCGACGACGCGGTGGTGCGAATCAACCCAAACCTCGCGGATTACAAGCGCAAGCTGACACGGTCTCAACCGCGGATCGGCGGCGGTGGCGGCATAATCCCAAACTTCGGAAACACGTGGGACGACGGCAAACCAGCGGAGCAGATGGGGACCGGGCGACTGCTGTCCCGCATCGCGATGATGGTGGTCAGCGCCCTGTTGATCGCCACCGGCATCACCGGTGTGTTGTCCTTGCTGTTGCGATCGTCGGTGGTCGCCGGGCATTTATCGACATCGACAACGCCGCAGATCCTGTTCGCCACCTTCATCGCGGTCTTCCTGCTGGCCGCACTGCCTTTGATCAACCGCTACATTCCATCCCTGGCCTCCACGAAGAAACCCGACGACGACGCATCCCCGGCGTTTCTTGACATGCCAAGCCGCAAGACCACGGATGCTGAAAAATCGACCAAACCCACGAATGGCCCGGCTCTCTTTCAGAATGACCCGGGCCTGATGGAACAACCCGCCGCCAAACCGCCCGAACCGAAGCCCGAACCCGAACCCGAAACGACGGTCGAGACGGAAAATGAAACCGCCCCCGACGAAATCGCCGCCATCGAGCATCAGCGCATGACGATGATGCGGTTCCTGACCGGCGTTCTGACCACCCTCAAGGACTCCTGCCCGCACCTCGACGCCTACAACAAGTTAGGTCTCAACCTGATCATGGCCGGAGCCTGCGCCGCGCTGGGCCACCGTGAATCCCTGACCTCGGCGCAAATCACGGCGATGACGTGCGAGTTGATATCCATGCTCGGCAGCAAGCCCAGCCTCGCCCAGTCGTTCTGTCACAACCTGGAAACCCACATCGCGGACCCGCGCTACGCCGCAATGTATCAAAAGGGCGGGCAGGCGTTGGACGACCACCTGAACGGTCGCGGCATGCCGTTCGACGACATCGACACGGCCATGACTTCGTGGAATCGCCCCGCAGACCGGGTTTCCGGCAGCAACATCGTCACCATCCTGTTCACCGACATGGTGGGGTCCACCCTGCTGACCCAGCATCGCGGCGATACCGCAGCACAGGACTATATTCGCTCTCACAACGCGATCGTGCGCGCCGCCCTGGTCCAGAATCAGGGGGTGGAAATCAAGCATGCCGGCGACGGCATCATGGCCTCGTTCGGCGCGCCATCGCAGGCGCTGGAAACCGCCGCCGCCATCCAAAAGACGGTGCGCGCCCACAACGCCGTGGCCCCGCAGCAGGAATTCCACTTGCGCATCGGCATCAATTCCGGCGAACCGATCATCGAGGACGACGACATGTTCGGCTTCGCCGTGCAGCTGGCTTCGCGCATCTGTTCCGAGGCGGAACCCGACCACGTGTTGATCGCCAACGTGGTCCGCGAACTGGTCGCTGGAAAGAGCTATCCGATGCAGGGGGTGGGCTCAGGACTCATTAAGGTCCGATCCAGAAGAGGAGGAGTGCCGCGATGATGACGGCGGCAAAGAAGATATCCGTACATCGGTCATATCGGGTGTGGATATGCCGCCAATCCTTGAGGCGAGCGAAGAGGTTCTCGATCCTATGACGCTGGCGATAGAGGGTTTTGTCGTAAGCGTACTGGGTTTTGCGATGACGCATTGGCGGGATGCATGTAGCGATCCCTCGCTGTGTCAAAGCCTCTCGAAGGGGATCACCGTCATAGCCCTTGTCGGCGATCAGGACGTTGGCCTTGGGAAATAGGTCGAGCAACAGCATCGCGCCTTTGTAATCGCTCATTTGCCCCTCGCTGAGCAGCAGGATGAGGGGCCTTCCTTGTCCGTCGCAAACCGCATGAAGCTTGGAGTTCAGCCCGCCTTTTGTGCGTCCGATACATCGGGGAAGAGCCCCTTTTTATAGAGGCTCGCGGCGGTCCGATGAGCTTTCAGGTGGGTTGCATCGATCATCAACCGGTCTGGAGGGCCAGCCTCTCCCGTCAAGGCCGCGAAGATCCGGCTGAACACCCCAAGTCGGCTCCAGCGAACGAAACGATTATAGAGGGTTTTGTGGGGGCCATGGACGGGTGGTGCATCTCGCCACCGTAAGCCGTTGCGGATCACATGAACGATGCCGCTGATCACTCGCCGATCATCAACCCGCGGCACGCCATGCGATAGCGGGAAATGCGGCTCGATCTTCGCCAACTGCCTCTCTGACAACCAAAACAGATCACTCATGGATGGGGTCCTCCCTCCCATGAGTGAATCAGCCGCCGATCTGCCTGACAATAATTTAATGGGGCCTGAGCCTAGAGCCCCGTGTCCTGCGTGGAGTCAAGGAACCGCAGACGCTCTTCGACGTCCTTTGGCAGGAATTCCCCGATCCTTCCGCCCCACGGGAAACCCCGCAGCCACCCGACGCCCAGGCGCCGGAAGACGAGCTCCCGCCCGCCGCCTGACCGGGTATTGACAAGCCCCCTCCTCCGCACACATATCCCATTCGTTGGCCGCCGCATGCCGGGACCGACGCCTCTCGCGGGTAGCCTTGCGCACCCGCAACACTTTGGGATCGCTCAATAAAGGAGGATTGCCATACGCACCTATGACCTTACCCCCCTGCATCGCTTCACCGTCGGGTTCGACAACGTCAGCCGCTTGATCGATGCGGTCGGTCGGCTTGACGACAACGCGGCATCATATCCCCCTACAACATCGAACGCTTCGGCGAGGACCGTTACCGCATTTCGATGGCGGTGGCCGGATACACCGAAAGTGACCTCGACATCACGCTGAAGGACAACACCCTGACGATTTCCGGGCGCAAGGAGGACGAGGCGGACGCCTCCACCTATCTGCACCGCGGCATCGCCTCGCGCGCCTTCGAACGCCGTTTCAAATTGGCAGGCGCATATCAAGGTGAGGAACGCCAGCCTGGAGAATGGGCTGCTGCACATCGACCTGGAACGTGAAGTCCCCGAGGAAATGAAACCGCGCAAGATCGCGATCGCCGCCGAGGGCGGCAAGAAAGCGATTGGCGGACCACAAGCCGCCTGATCGCAAACCCGACGCAACGAAACGCGGGGGGCAATCCCCCGCGTTTTCCTTACGCCCCGCCGGGCATCGTCCAGGAACCGGCGACCAGATAGTTTTCAAAGACCTGCCGCGACTGATCCGGCATCGGTACCGCGCGCAGGCTTGTGCGATCGATGAACACATGTATCCAATAACCGACGGCGGCGGGGGCTTCCTCTTCCTTGCGGAAAAGAGCAAAACCGAATCGCACGCTGGACCGGCTCAACCGTTCCACCCGCATCCCGCAATCGATCGCATGCAGCGGATAATTCAGGGGTTTCAGGAAACGGCACATGTTCTCGGCGGCGAACGCGGTGACCTCGCTGGATGCTGGGAAGACATCGTTAAGACGGAAGAAATCCACCACCGCGATTTCGAGAAAGCGCATGAACTGCACGTTGTTGACGTGCCCCATCATGTCGAAATCCGACCACCGCAACGGCACCACGGTATGGAAGGTATAGGCCTCCCGCCGCTCCCCCTGCGGAGAAAACGGCAAGGCCTCGGCCCAACCACCCGTTCCCGTCGCTTCGGGAGCCCCATCCGCCAGCGGCATGGCGCGATCCTTGGGAGTCTCCCGGGTCATGATTGGGCATCCCTTGCCATGGCGAAGGAAAACAGCGCATCGGCGCCGCTGCGCACGCTTTGCTTGGCGGCAATCGCGGCGCGTGCACGAGCGGCCTCCGCCTCCAGCAGGGCAATCGCGTCGGTCAATTCCTCGATCGACAGCGCAGACAGGTCCACGGGCAGCATCCGCGCCTGCCGGGGCTTGTCATCGTCATCGTCCATGTCGTATTCCCTATGCATCGTGATCAATTTTCTTCGGCATCGTAGCAGAGGGGGGGTCCGGCACGCCAGTTCCACGCCATCTTTCGAGATGCCGGTTTCGCACCACGACAACAAGCAGGAGATTTTTCATGCCCACCCGTTTGCCTGACTTCATGACGTGCATCGAGATTAAGGAATTCGGCGGCCCCGAAGGACTGGTCCCCACGCAACGACCGATGCCCGTCCCCGGCGCTGGCGAGGTTCTGATCCAGGTCGAGGCGGCGGGGGTCAACCGCCCGGACATCGTGCAGCGCCAGGGGAACTATGCGCCACCGCCCGGCGCCACCGATATCCCCGGACTCGAAGTCGCGGGAACCGTGATCGCGGCCGGCGAGGGCGTCGATGCGCCAAAGGTCGGCGACCGCGTCTGCGCGCTTCTGGCCGGCGGCGGCTATGCCGACCACTGCCTGGCCAAAGCGGTGCTGTGTCTGCCTTTTCCCAAGGGCTATGACGCGCTTTTGGCCGCCGCGATCCCCGAAGCCTTCTTCACCGTCTGGCACAACGTGTTCGAGCGCGGCGCGCTGAAGGCGGGCGAGACCTTCCTGATCCACGGCGGCACCGGAGGCATCGGCTCCACCGCGATCCAGATGGCGAAAGCGATGGGTGCGCGGGTCTTCGCCACCGCCGGAAGCGCCGAGAAGGTCAAGGCATGCGAGACCCTTGGCGCCGAACGCGGCATCAACTACCGCAAGGAAGATTATGTCGAGGTGGTCCGCGAACTGACCGGCGGAAAAGGTGTCAACGTCATCCTTGACGTCGTCGGCGGCGACTACCTTAACCGCGACGTCAAGGCAATGGCGCCCAGCGGACGACACGTCAGCATCGCGTTCCAGAAGGGAGCGAAGGTGGAATTCAATTTCATGCCGATGATGCTGAAACGCCTGACCTTCACCGGCTCGGTCCTACGCTCTCAACCGACCGAGGAAAAGACGCGAATCGCCAAGGGACTGCGCGAAACCATCTGGCCACTGCTTGATTCTGGAACCATGAAATCGCTGATTTACAAAACTTTCTCGCTTAAGGATGCGGCGGCGGCACATCAACTGATGGAATCTTCCCAGCATATCGGTAAAATCATGCTGCTCCCCTAGAGGGGCATGCCGCGACATTCCGTGTCCTGAACCCGCCGCTTGATGCCGACCTTGGCAGCGGAGAGGCGGGTTCAGGGATTTTGACCCAGTTAAACAAGAACAAAGAGGAACGCCATGGCCCTGCCACTGATGCCGAAAGCCACCGCCGTCTGGCTGGTCGACAATACCGCCCTGACCTTCCGACAAATCGCAGAATTCTGCGGCATGCACGAGCTGGAAATCCAGGCGATCGCCGACGGCAATGTCCAAAGCAGCATCGTCGGGCAGGACCCGCTGGTCGCCGGACAGCTGACCCGCGAGGAACTCGCCCGTTGCGAAGCCGACCCCAACGCCCGTCTGGCCGCCCGCGAAACCGACATCCCGACGCCGCAGTCGCGCGCCAAGGGCGCCCGCTACACCCCGGTGTCGAAGCGCCAGGACCGCCCCGATGCGATTTCCTGGCTGTTGAAGCATCATCCAGAGCTCACCGACCCACAGATCGTCACGCTAATCGGCACCACCAAATCCACCATCGCTGCGGTGCGCGACAAGACCCATTGGAACGCCGTCAACATCAAGGCGCGCAACCCGGTGACGCTGGGCCTGTGCAGCGAGGCCGACCTGGAGAAGGCGGTGGTGATCGCCCAGGGCCACGCGGGCATTCAGGCCGCACCCGTCGCCCCCGTGGAGCCGCAAGAAGGCGAGGCATGAGCGACGACGTCAACGCCACCGACGTTTTGGTGGTACCGGGCGGCCCCGGCGCCCGCATTTTGAGGCATGACGACGCCATCACCGCCTGGGTCCTCAAGATATCCTCCGGCGCACGGTGGACCGCCTCGATCTGTACCGGCAGCCTGATCCTGGGCGGCGCGGGATTGTTGAAGGATATCGATGCCACCACCCACTGGGCGGCCAAGGATATTCTGAAAGACTGGGGAGCTCGACCGGTCGATGCGCGCATTGTTGAGCGCGGAGGGATCATCACCGCGGCGGGGGTTTCCGCCGGCATCGACATGTCCCTGGTCCTCGCGGCACGCTTGGCCGGGGACGATGTCGCTCGGGCCATTCAGCTGCGCATCGAATACGACCCGCAACCGCCGTTCGACAGCGGTTCCCCGGCCAAGGCGGGCGGCGAAATCATGCATCTCGCCCGCGATCTGGGCTAACCTCCAAAATCAAACGGCGCGCCCCGGGATGGGCGCGCCGAATGTTTACATGCCGGAGAAGAAGAAACCCTTCATAACCGTCGCGGCATCAGACCCGCACCGCGCGCTCGATTTCATCCTTCAGCAATAGTTTCTGTTTCTTCAGATTGGTGATCGTATCTTCGTCTGGATAGGGGTGGATTTTTTCCTGGTGGATTGCGGCTTCAAGCGCGCTGTGCTTTTCCTTTAACGCCTCTAGGTGCGCGGCACTGCTCATGGGCAACCTCCGTTACGCGTGAACCATTCCCAAGCTATATATTTAGTGTAAGACTCACGGCCCGGCTTCGCTAGGTGCGTCCGTCATGAATCCGTAAATTTCCGGTCTTGACAGGCGCGGAAATCCGCCATTTTCAGGAGGTCCAGCATGTCTCCCGCGATCATCGTCGGCATCTCCGGCGCTTCCGGCGCGATCTATGGCGTGCGCCTGCTCGACGCCCTGGGCGATCTGGGCATAAAGCGCCACCTGGTGATGACCAGGGCCGCCGAGATTACCCTGGCCCACGAAACCGACCTCACGGTCAGGGACGTTCACGCCCGCGCCGACGCCGTCTATCGTCCCGAGGACATCGCCGCGCCGATTTCCAGCGGATCGTTCCCAACCCTGGGAATGATCGTCGCGCCATGCTCGGCCGGCTCCCTATCCGAGATCGCCTTTGGCGGCGCGCACAACCTGCTGACGCGGGCCGCCGACGTCACCTTGAAGGAACGCCGCCGCCTGGTGCTGATGGTGCGGGAAACCCCACTGCATCTGGGCCACATTCGGGCGATGGCTGCGGCCACCGAAATCGGCGCGATCATCGCGCCGCCGCTGCCCGCCTTCTACACCCGGCCGCAAAGCATCAACAAACTTGTCGATCACAGCATCGGACGGGTCCTCGACCTGTTCGGACTGGACACCGGAAAACAAAAACGCTGGGGCCGTGACATCGGCCCCAGCGCGCCATAAATCGCCGCTTTACAGATCGCCGACGTAGGTCCCCAGACCACGCGCCGTGTGCACCAACGGGTCGCGCGGGTCCAACTGCCGGGCGCCAACCGCGACGATGTCGTCGATGCTGACGTCCATCACGCCGCGATCCCGCCACGCCACCATCCGCCCGAAGCGACCGCGCGCCGCCAAATCAACGGCATGCACGCCGAAGGCCGAGGCCAAAACCCGATCGGAGGCCGAAGGCGTACCGCCGCGCTGCACATGCCCCAACACGGTGACGCGGGTCTCGGTTTCCATGCGTTGCGACAGGGCCTCGCTAAAATAGTGGCCAATGCCACCGTAACGGCGCTGACCGTCGGCCATTTTCATGGTAGCGGCGTCCCCGTCCTCCATGGTCACCCCTTCCGCCACCACCACCAAGGCATGACGGCGCCCTTCGTCATGAACCTGCTTCAGCTTGGCGACCACCGCCTCCAGGGTATAGGGGATTTCCGGGATCAGGATGACGTCGGCGCCGCCCGCGATTCCCGAATGCAGGGCGATATGCCCGGCATCGCGACCCATCATTTCGCAGATCATCACGCGGTGATGGCTGGCCGCGGTCGGTTGCAGATGATCCAGCGCATCGACGCAAACCCGTACCGCGCTGTTGAATCCGACCGCCGCCTCCGTGAACGGCACATTGTTGTCGATGGTCTTCGGAATGCCGATCATCGGGATATCGCCCTGGCGGCACAGCCGCCTGAGGATTCCCAGGCTACCGTCACCACCGATCACCAGCAACGCATCCAAACCAAGTTCCTTGACCCCGTCGATAAAGTCCTGGGAACGGTCCTTGGTGGTGCCATCCGGCATCGGATAGGCGAAGGGATCGCCTTTGTTGGTAGTTCCCAGCATGGTCCCACCCATACGAAAGACGGTGCCGGAAAACACCTCGAGATCCAGCTTCTGGTACTGCATCGGACGGCACATCAACCCCAGACTGCCATCAGATATCCCGATGACTTCCATGCCATAGGCCCGCACCGCACGTGCCACCACGGCGCGGATCACCGCATTCAGACCGGCGCAATCGCCGCCGCTGGTCAAGACTCCGATACACTTCACGACTGACTTCGGCATATGTATCCCTTTTGGCTCGATATTGTGCGATTTGCGACCGTTCGGAGGGATTCGTTGGGCCTCCCCCGGCAACCATACCCCCGAAGCGAAAAATCTGATACCTTGTATATCTTAGACCATTTTACCGATTTGGGGACGATGAACCTTTCGGATGACGATATCCGCCGCCACCTTGAGGCGCTGCGCCTAGAGCACCGCGACCTCGATGACGTGATCGTGCGCCTTGATGCCGAAACCGTGGCCAATCAGTTGCAGGTCCAGCGCCTGAAAAAACGCAAGCTGGTCCTGAAGGACGAAATCGTCCGGCTGGAAGCCCAGATGTATCCGGACATCATCGCATAGAACGACGCGCCGCACGGCGGCCAAATTCCACCAAAGGCGCAACGACGCCATTTGGTGGGTCTTTTGTTGCTGTCCGCCAAGCGGTTGCGGGTCCTTCCCCTCCCCGCAATACAGGTGTTCCGTCAAGCGGGGATATGCTCTACACTCCGCCCCCCCGCAGACGCGGGCCGGTTTTATCTGTCGAGGGACCGTCACGCCATGACCCAACCCTTGGTCGGCATCATCATGGGAAGCCAGTCCGACTGGGACACCCTGCGCCACGCGGCCGACACCCTGACGGCCCTGGGCGTCCCGTTCGAGACCCGTATCGTTTCCGCGCACCGCACCCCGGATCGCATGACCGATTACGCCAAGTCGGCGCGCGGGCGCGGCCTCAAGGTGATCATCGCGGGAGCCGGCGGAGCCGCCCACCTTCCGGGGATGGCCGCGGCAATGACCTCACTGCCGGTGCTGGGCGTACCGGTGCAAAGCCATGCCCTGAACGGCATGGACAGTCTGCTTTCGATCGTCCAGATGCCGGGGGGCATCCCGGTTGGGACACTGGCCATCGGCAAGGCCGGGGCGATCAACGCCGCCCTGCTCGCCGCATCGATTCTCGGCCTGTCGGACCCGACGATCACCGACGCACTCGACGCATGGCGCGCCCGTCAGACAGACGCGGTGGCGGTCGCGCCAGTCGATCCGAATCCGGTCTGAAGCAACCAGGAACTTTCGTAAGATGACGCAGGCATCCCCCCCGGTGATCGCGCCGGGTTCGACGATTGGCATTCTCGGCGGCGGACAGCTGGGGCGGATGACCGCCATGGCCGCAGCACGCTTGGGCTATCGTTGCCATATTTTCTGTCCCGAGGCCGACGCCCCCGCCTCCGCCGTCGCCGCACAGCAGGCCCAGGCCGCCTATGACGACACGGACGCGTTGGATGCCTTCGCCAAGACGGTCGATATCGTCACCTTCGAGTTCGAAAACATTCCCGCCCCCAGCGTTGCCCGGTTGGCGAAGACCACCTTGGTCCGCCCCTCCTGGTCGGTTCTGGAGACCGCGCAGGACCGGGTTTCCGAAAAGACCTTCTTCGCCAAGATCGGGGCCGCCACCGCGCCCTGGCGGGCGGTGGACAACCCGGCCTCTCTGGTCGAAGCGATTGCCACCCTCGGCACGCCCGCCATCCTGAAAACCCGCCGCATGGGCTACGACGGCAAGGGACAGGTCCGCATCAATCATCCCTCCGAGGCCGCCGCCGCATGGGATGCGATCGGCCACGCCGCAGCCATCCTGGAAGGCTTCGTCAGCTTCTCGCGCGAGATCTCGGCGATTGTCGCCCGCTCGCCGCGCGGCGAGGTCAACACCTTCGACATCGTCGAGAACGTTCACGTCGATCACATCCTCGACACCACCCGCGCCCCCGCCCAAATCTCGGTGGAACAGGCGGAACGAGCCACCGCCACCGCGCACCACGCGGCGGTCAGCCTTGACCTTGAGGGGCTGCTGGCGATCGAGATGTTCGTCGCCCACGACGGCGAGATTCTGGTCAACGAAATGGCGCCCAGACCCCACAATTCCGGCCACTGGACGATCGACGCCTGCATCACCGACCAATTCGAACAGTTCATCCGCGCCGTCTGTAACCTGCGCCTGGGCTCGACCGAACGTCACTCCAACGCCGAGATGAAAAACCTTCTGGGGAACAGCATCGACTCCTGGCCGGACATCCTTTCGGACCCCAAGGCCAAGCTGCACCTCTACGGCAAGACGGAGGCGCGGACGGGGCGAAAGATGGGGCATGTCACACGAATTTTTCCGCGCTGGAAAAACCCCGCCAAATAAGGCTATAACTGCCCAGTTCTCAAGTCGCCCGGAAGCCTCGAGAGGTTTGTTTCGGATGACACAGCCAGGCCGAGGTCATTGGACTTTCTGCTAAATTTCCTAAACATGTCGCTGGAGGAACTGCTGCAATCCTGGGGATATGTGGCAATTCTGGTCGGCGCCTTCCTTGAAGGCGAAACCATCGTCATTTTCGCTGGCGTCTTCGCGTCGCAGGGCATGATGTCCCTGCCACTGGTCTTCGCCACCGCCCTCTTCGGCACCTTCTTCGGCGACCAAGTGTATTTCAGCATCGGCAAACGCTGGGGCGCGAAACTCCTTTACTCCCGCCCCACGCTGAAGCGCAAAACGCGTTCCGTCTTCCGGTTGCTAAAGAAACACGAAACCGGATTCATTCTATCGTTCCGCTTCATTTACGGCCTACGCAACGTCAGCCCGTTCGTGATCGGCATGAACGGGATCGCCCACCCACGGTTCGCCGCCCTGAACTTCATCGCCGCCTTCGCCTGGGCAACGATTTTCGCGGGCGGCGGTTTCCTTTTGGGAAAAACGCTGGAAACCTTCATCGGCAAATTGCACGGCATGCTTCTGCTGGTGATCCTTGGTGTCGTCATCCTCAGCGGGGCCAGCATTTTGATCAGCCGCCTGCGCGGCAATCGCGACCCCCGCATTCAGCGCCTGCGGCGCATGCAGGCTTTCCGCCAGCAGGCCCGCGAACGCATCGCCACACAGCCACAGGAGAAGTGAGACACGGGCCACGGACTTGACACCGCGCGGCCCGCCGATTACGACTTCACAACCACCAACCGATATGATACCAAGTGCGCTCGGACGCTAGAGAGGTACCGCACTTCGGTTTTTCTCGGGCCACGGTTCCGGGATGCATTGGTGAAACTTCGGCAGGCTGCGAGCAGGTGCATCACGCCGCCCCCATCGGAGGATAGTCAGATAGTTCACGTTCTCGTTCGCGACAACAACGTCGATCAAGCCCTGAAGGCGCTCAAGAAGAAGATGCAGCGCGAGGGTGTTTTTCGTGAGATGAAACTGCGCCGGAGCTTCGAAAAGCCGTCCGAGCGCAAGGCCCGCGAAACTGCGGAAGCGGTGCGTCGCGCCCGCAAGCTGGAACGTAAGCGTCTGGAACGCGAAGGCTTCTAAAGCCCGACGTTCACCAATGCAATGGCCCGACCCTGATCGGTCGGGCCTGTCTTGTTTTCTCCACCGCCGCACTTCGTGCGGCTTTTTTCATGCGCACCACCCACGCAAGCGAAAGGGGCGGACCGAAACGGACCGCCCCTTGGGCATTGACCTGTCCGCCAGGGCCTACAGGGCCTGACAGATTTCCTCGGTCATCTTCTTGGCATCGCCGAACAACATCATGGTGTTGTCGGCATAGAACAGCGGGTTCTCGATGCCCGCGTAGCCAGACGCCATGGAGCGTTTGACGAACAGCACCGTCTTCGCCTTTTCGACCTCAAGGATCGGCATGCCATAGATCGGGCTGGTGGGATCGTTCTTCGCCGCCGGATTGGTCACGTCGTTGGCGCCAATCACATAGATCACATCGGCGGTCGAAAACTCGTGATTGATCGCCTCCAACTCGAAGACCTCGTCATAGGGAACGTTGGCCTCGGCCAGCAGCACGTTCATGTGGCCCGGCATCCGGCCCGCCACCGGATGAATCGCATAGCTGACGGATACCCCTTCCTTCTTCAGGGTATCGGCCATTTCACGCAAGGCATGCTGCGCCTGCGCCACCGCCATGCCATAGCCCGGAACGATAATGACCTTGGACGCGTTCTTCATGATAAATGCGGCATCGTCGGCGGACCCCGACTTCACCGAACGATCCCCCACATCGGAACCGGCGGCGGTCGCGACATCGGCGCCGAAGCCACCCAGGATGACGTTAAAGAAGGAACGGTTCATGCCCCTGCACATGATGTAGGACAGGATCGCGCCCGACGCGCCAACCAGCGCGCCCGTTATGATCAGCAGGCTGTTGGCAAGCGTAAAGCCAATGCCGCAGGCCGCCCAACCCGAATACGAGTTGAGCATCGAGATCACCACCGGCATGTCGGCGCCACCGATCGGAATGATCAGCAGGAAGCCCAGAACGAAGGACACCGCCATCAGCATAAAGAACAACGTCGTGCTTTCACTGACCGCGAAGACGGCGATCAGCAGCACCAGCGCGATACCGAGACCAAGGTTCAGCAAGTGCTGACCGGGGAAACTGACCGGCTTGCCCGAAATCAACCCCTGCAATTTGGCGAACGCGATAACCGAACCGGAGAAGGTGATGGCACCGACCGCGGTACCAAGCGACATTTCCAGCAGCGAACCAGTGTGAATGTGGCCCGCCGTGCCGATACCATAGGCCTCGGGCGCCAGGAAGGCCGCGGTGGCGACGAAGACCGCCGCCAAGCCGACCAGGCTGTGAAAGGCCGCGACCAATTGCGGCAAGGCGGTCATCTTGATCTTCTTCGCGATCACCGCGCCCGCTGCGCCGCCGATGGCGATGCCAAGGACGATCCAGATGTAGTTTACCACGACCGGCGAAGCGAGCGTGGTCAGAATGGAGATCGCCATGCCGGCGATGCCATAGATGTTGCCCATACGCGCCGACTCGGGCGAAGACAGCCCCTTCAGCGCCAGGATGAAACAGATGCCCGCAACGACGTAGGCGAGCATGGTCAAGCTTTCCGCATGCATCGGTCCGGCCCCCTACTTGGTTTTCTTCTTGAACATGGCCAGCATGCGCTGGGTCACGATGAAACCGCCGAAGATATTGACGGAGGCCAAGATCACCGCGAAGAACCCCATCACCTGCGACGCCGAGAATTTCGACGGGCCGGCGGCGATCAAGGCGCCGACGATGATCGCCGAGGAAATCGCGTTGGTCACCGCCATCAGCGGCGAATGCAAGGCGGGGGTCACCCGCCACACCACGAAATACCCGACGAAGATCGCCAACACGAAAATCGTGAACAGATACCAGAACGGCCCCGGCGTCACCGCCGCGCCCCCCGTCGCGTTGACGGCATCGGCGGCCTGCTCGGCCAGTAGACGCGCGCCGGCCGCCAATTCATTGGCTTTCTCGGCCAGGCGTCCGACCTGCGCCGCAAGGGTTTCCACAGCCATCACTTCCCTCCTTCTGCGGCAAGAACCGGATGCACCAGTTTGCCGTCGCGGCAAACCAGGGTGCCCTGAACCAGTTCATCCGTCAGGTTCGGCTTCAAGGTCTTGGTGTCCTTGTCGATCATCGTGGAGACGAAGTTCCAGATGTTCTTGGCATAGAGCATCGAGGCATCGGAAGCGATACGCCCCGGCACGTTGGCATGACCCATCAGGGTGACGCCGTGCTTCTTGACGATCTTGCCGTATTCCGACAGCGGGCAATTGCCGCCCATTTCGACGGCCAGATCGACGATCACCGAACCCGGCTTCATCCCCTTGACCATCTCCTCGGTGATCAGAACCGGGGCCGGACGTCCGGGGATCAGCGCGGTACAGATGACGATGTCGGCCTTCTCCGCCTGTTCGGCGGTGGCCTGCGCTTGCTTTTTCTTATACTCGTCGCCCATTTCCTTGGCGTACCCACCCGAGGTCTCGGCATTTTTCATCGCCTCTTCATCGACGACAACGAACTTGCCGCCCAGCGATTCCACCTGTTCCTTGGCGGCGGCTCGCACATCGAAGGCATAGACCACGGCGCCCAGGCGTTTCGCCGTGGCGATCGCCTGCAGACCGGCGACGCCGGCCCCCATCACCAGAACCCGCGCCGGCGGCACGGTCCCGGCGGCGGTCATCATCATCGGCAGCGCGCGATTGAATTCCGCCGCCGCGTCGATCACCGCCTTATAGCCCGCGAGATTGGATTGCGAGGACAGCACGTCCATGCTCTGCGCGCGGGAAATCCGCGGCATCAGCTCCATGGCGAAGGCATCGACCCCCGCCGCCGCCAATTGTTCGACATAGGCCTTGCTGGTCAGCGCCTGCAGCACCGAAAAGAGAACCGTTCCCTTCTTGATCTGGGCTATTTCGTCGGAGCCTTCATCGGCGGTCATCGGACGCTGCACCTTCAGAACGAGATCCGCGTCCTTATAGAGCACCGCCGGCGTCTTGACGATGGTCGCACCCGCCGCGACAAACGCCTCGTCGGTAAAGCTGGCCGCCAGCCCGGCATCCTTCTCGACCAGGACCTCGCAACCAAGGCCGATGAATTTCTTCACCGTGTCCGGCGAAGCCGCGACGCGGGTTTCGAACGCCCGCCGCTCCTTCGGTACTGCAATTTTCATCAGAGATGCCTCCCTCCGCACGCCGTTTATTTCTGAAACGTCGTCACCAACCGCCGCCCACGAAACGCCGTCGCTCGTTGGCGACCTCAAGACTTTTGCGAACCTTCATCCATCCGAACACGATGGCTTCATCCGCCCCCCCGAAAAGGGCTTGAAAACACCCCGAATCCAAGCGACGGAACGGAGCTATTCTTCCTACCAACGCCACCCCCGCAACGCAAGAAGCGAAGCACGGAATCCCCGTGAATTCCGACGCATTCGCATGTCCGATCAGTGGGTTTCCAACGCCTCCAATTCGTCGATAAGTCCCGCCACGACATCAAGCCCGATCAACCAGAAATCCGGATCGGCGGCATTCAGGCCGAATGGCGCCAGCAACTCGCGATGCGTTTTGGTCCCGCCGGCGCGCAACATCTCCAGGTATTTGTCCGCGAATCCCGGATAACCGGACTGATAGACGCCGTACAAGGCATTCACCAGGCAATCACCGAAGGCATAGGCGTAAACGTAGAAGGGTACATGGATGAAGTGCGGGATATAGGACCAATAAACACGGTAATCGTCATCGAACGCGAATGCCGACCCCAGGCTTTCGGCCTGCACGGCGATCCAGATTTCGCCCAAACGCTCGACCGACAACTCGCCGCCACGGCGTTCGGCATGAACCCGGGCCTCGAACTCGTGGAAGGCGATCTGCCGCACAACGGTATTGATCATGTCCTCGATCTTGCCGGACAGCAGGATGCGACACGCCTTTTTATCGGTGGTGGCATTCAGAACCGAGCGGAAGGTCAGCATCTCGCCGAACACCGAGGCGGTCTCCGCCAGGGTCAGCGGCGTATCGGACAGCAGTGTCCCCTGCGCGGCGGCCAGCCGTTGATGCACGCCGTGACCCAACTCGTGTGCCAGGGTCATCACGTCGCGGGTCCGGCCCAGATAGTTGAGCATCAGGTAGGGGTGCGCCGACGGCACAGTGGGATGGGCGAACGCGCCGGAGGCCTTGCCCGGACGCACCGGCACATCGATCCAAGGCTTCTCGAAGAACGGTTTGGCGACCTCCGCCAAAGCCGGGCTGAACGCGCCATAGGCATCCATCACGGTCTTCACCGCCTCGTCCCAGGCAAAGCGCCGTCCGTCATCGCCGGGAAGCGGCGCATTGCGGTCGAAATGCTCCAGATTGTCCAGCCCCAACCACTTCGCCTTCAGGGCATAATAACGATGCGCGATGCGGGGAAAGGACGCCTTGACCGCCGCGACCAGGGCATCCACCACCTCGTCCTCGACCTGATTGGCGAGGTTGCGGGCGCTGACCGGACGCGCATAGCATCGACGGTCGTCGTCGATTTGCTTGTCCTTCGCCAGAACGTTGGTAACCAGGGCCAAAACCCGCGAATTATCGCGCAAGACCTGGGCGATCACGCCACCCGCATGGCCGCGCACCGCGCGATCGGGGTTGGAAAGCTTGTCGAAGGCCTCGGTCATCGTCAACTCCGCGCCATCGAAGGGAAAACGCATCGCCGCCAGGGTTTCGTCGAACAAACGGTTCCAGGCGGATCGCCCCACCACCTCGCGCTCGTGCAACAGGTTCTCCGCCTCGTCGGAAAGCTGATGCGCGCGGAAGGCACGAACCTGCCGGACCCACGGCGCATAGCGCGCGGTAAAGGCATCTTCGAGCCAAAAATCGATGCGGGCGTCCGGAACGCGATTCAGCTCCAGGGTGAAGAACAGGGTCTTCTGACTGATCGTGGTGGCGCGTTCGTTGATATCCTGCTGGAAACGGGCGATCTCGGGATCGGTGACGGCGGTGGCATGCCGCAGTTGCGCATAACCGAGAATCCGCCCCAGTCTTTCGCTGATTTCCTCGTACTCGGCCAGCGCCTTGGCAAACCCGGCGGCATCCAGCGACGCCAGACGCCCCGTCAGGGACACGGAAAAGACCGTCGCGGCGTCCTCGACGCAATCGAGGTCCCGAGCCAATTCCGGGCTGTCGGGGGCGGGATAAAGATCACACAGATCCCATCCCGGCAATTCGGTCGGGGCAAACGACTTGGACGCATCGACGGACATCAATCTTCTCTCCGGATGGCGGCACCCGAAACGGCACCGACGAACAAGAAACCACGCAACGAAGCCAAGGGTTTGCGCTTCACGCCCTTCCCCCTAGCCGGTATATATGGAGCGCACGGCTCCGTGCCGACACCCCCACCTGCCTTTTCCACCGAATCAGCAGACCATGACCCACTTTTTTGAACCGCCCTATGGTGCGTTGACGACCTTGCCGGAATACCTGTTCCTGCATGCCAAGCGAACCCCGGACGCCCCCTTCCTGTGGACGAAGGTGGCGGGAACCTATCAGGCCCTGTCCTGGAAGGAAACCGCGGACCGGGTCAGAGCCTGCGCGGCGGGTCTGGCAAATCTGGGCATCGGCGACGGCGATCGGGTGATGTTGGTGTCGGAGAACCGGCCGGAGTGGCTGATCGCCGACTTCGGAATCATGGCGGCCGGCGCCATCACCGTTCCCGCCCACATCAGCAACACGGTGGTGGATCACCAACACATCCTGTCCGATTCCAACCCGAAGGCGGTGATTGTCTCGACCTCGGCGCTCGCCGCCCGCGTCGCCGAGGCGATCACCCGCGAGGGGTTGCCGATCCCCCTGTTCGTGATCGCCCCCTTCGAAAGCGCGCAATGCTCGGTGGTCGAGGTCCGATCCTGGGATTCTCTGCTCGATGGCGGCGACGAGCCCCCCAAGACAGAACACAGCCCCAACCACGTCGCCTGCATGATCCACACCTCGGGAACCGGCGGCACCCCAAAGGGCGTGATGCTGACCCACGACAACATCCTTTGCAACTGCGAGGGAGCATGGAACCATTGGAACAATCTGTTCCCGCGACACGTCCCCGCGCGGTTTCTGTCGTTCCTGCCGCTGTCGCATTCCTATGAACACACCTGCGGACAATGCTTTCCGGTGACGGTCGGGGCGCAAATCTATTACGCCGAGGGCGTCGATAAGCTGACCCAGAACATGGTGTCGGCACGTCCCACCTTGATGACCGCGATTCCCCGCCTATACGACATGATGCGGGTCAAGATCCTTTCCGCCGCAGCCAAATATCCGGCTTGGCGGCGCGCCCAATTCAAGCTCGCGCTGCGACTGGGCGGCAAGCGCCTGAACGACCCGAACGGCCTGACCCCCGAGGAAGCGCGCCGCGACCGTCTGCTCGACACCCAGGTGCGGCGAGACGTGCGGGAACGCTTCGGCGGCGAATTGCAGGCGATGATCGCGGGCGGCGCACCGCTCAATCCCGAAATCGGGCGATTCTTCACCGCGCTGGGGGTGCAGATTCTGCAAGGCTGCGGCCAGACCGAAAGCGCGCCGGTGATCGCCGCCAACCGCCTGCCGGGGGCGAAGATGCACACCGTCGGCCCTGCGTTTTCCGGGGTTTCGGTAAAAATCGCCAAGGATGGCGAAATCCTGGTCAAGGGCCGCACGGTGATGAAGGGCTATTGGAACAAGCCCGAGGAAACCGCCGCCGCGATCGACGACAAGGGCTGGCTGCACACCGGCGATATCGGCATCATCGACGAGGACGGACATGTCCTCATCACCGACCGCAAGAAGGATATCATCGTCAACTCCGGCGGCGACAACATCTCGCCGCAACGGGTCGAGGGGCTTTTGACCCTGGCGCCGGAAATCGGCCAGACGATGGTCTATGGCGACCGCCGCCCACATCTGGTGGCGCTGATCGTTCCCGCCGCCCCCTTCGCCGCCGACTTCGCCGCCCGAACCGGAAAAAACAACGACCTTGCACGCCTGATCGAGGACGCCGAATTCGTCAAGACGATGCGCGGCGCGGTGACACGAGTCAACGGCACCCTGTCGGCGATCGAGCAAATTCGAAAATTCAGCCTAACGGCGGATGCCTTCACAGTCGATAACGACATGATGACGCCAACCATGAAAATCCGCCGCCACGTCATCCGCAAACGCTATGGCGCGGGGCTGGAAGCGCTTTACGCCTGACGCGAGGAACCGCCGGGCTCAGGTGGCCATGCCAAGCGCACGCTTATACAGATCCAGGATCTCTTCCTGTTCCTGATAGTCGTGCTCTTCCATTTTGCGTAGGCGAAGCACCTGACGCATGATCTTGACGTCGAAGCCCTGCCCCTTGGCCTCGGCGAAGACCTCGCGGATATCGGCGAGGATGGTGGCCTTGTCCTCTTCCAGGCGCTCGATGCGCATGATCAGGGATTGCAATTGCTCGGCTGCGATGCCGCCCACATCGGTACTCATGCCTATTCCGTCCTTCAATCATCCGGGGAAGCCGCTTGCGGCGGCGAAAGGGGGGGAGATTACCCGCCCCGATGACTCTTCTCAACCCGCAAACCGCAACTTCAATAAATCCAGAAAATCCGTCGTCGGAACAGGGCTCTTTTAGGTCTTCTCGGGATAACCTATAGTGGACAAAGCTGGAAAGCGGGGCCGGCAAGGGGGATCTCCCGCCTGATCTTTAAGGTTCGTCGTGAGCGCAATCAGTCTTGAACGTCTGTCCATTCTTCTGGTCGAGGACAACCTGTATATTCGCGATATCCTGGAAAGCGTGCTGAAGCAAATCGGCTTCGGTTGGGTTGCCGCCGCGCGCAACGGCCAGGAAGGAATCGAATTTCTGCAGATCGCCGGTAAATCCCAGGGACAGGCGGCCGGGCTGATGAACGTCGATATGATCCTGTGCGATCTGTTGATGTCGCCGATCAACGGGTTGCTGCTGCTACGCTGGATGCGCATGCAGAAAGAGTCGGCCAACCGTTTCCTGCCGTTCATCATGATTTCCGGCGCGGCCGACCGCGAATACGTCGCGGCGGCCCGCGATCTGGGCGTCGCCGAATTCATCGCCAAACTGTTTTCCGCGCAGTCGATTTCCGAACGGGTGATGAAGGTGATCGAAAATCCACGGCAGTTCGTCACCTGCACCACGTATTTCGGCCCCGACCGCAGGCGCCGCAAAGCCCCGCCACCCGGCGGCATCGAGGACCGGCGCCGCACCGACGACAAGCACGCGACCATCGTCTATTCCGCCGAAAAGGTGGTCAAACCAAAGTCGCCGTCCGACGTCTGGTATTTCCGCTTGCCCAACACCCTGCGCGACAAGGTCGGCGGCGCGGGCGTCAAGGGGCCGCTGAGGCCGAGAACACCCTGCAACGACAGGCCCTCGACTTCGCGGACTGGGCGAAGAACTACCTGACCAAGCTGTCGAAGGTGACCGAGGCGGCGATGATCAGCCCCAACAACCGCCGCAACCATTTCCAGGAAATGAACATGGTGGCGCACGAACTGCGAGGCCAGGGCGGCACCATCGGCTATCCGTTGATCACCGTGTTCGCGAAATCCCTATACGACGCGACACTGCCCGGCTGCCCCGAGGACGACGGCGCCCCGGGCGTGGTCAAGGCGCACACCGACGCGATGCGCGCGGTAATCCGCGACCGGATTTCCGGCGACGGCGGCGAAATCGGGCGCGAGCTTCTGAAATCGCTGAAAGTGGCGATCGAACGGGCAGGCAACCGCATGATCTGAAAACCATCGCCCCCCTTTAAAGACAGAGGGGGCCGCCCCAGGTCTTTGCCATGAGACGTTTTCGCCAAGCCAAGATCATCGCCACCCTGGGACCCGCCTCGTCCTCCGAGGAGGTCATCGAATCTCTGTTCCGGGCCGGGGCCGATGTCTTCCGCCTGAACTTCAGCTACGGCACCCACGATGACCACCGCGCCCGCCTGGACACCATCCGCGCCCTGGCGAAGCAGCTAAGGCGACCAATCGGCATTCTGGCCGATTTACAGGGACCAAAGCTTCGAATCGGCACCTTCACCGGTGGCAAGGCCGCGCTGTCGGCGGGGCAGACTTTCCGCCTGGACCTTTTGGACGCGCCGGGCAGCCCCGAACGGGTCGGATTGCCGCATCCCGAAATTTTCGCCGCATTGAAATCCGGCACCGACCTGCTGCTGGACGACGGTCGCATTCGCCTGTCGGTCACCCAGGTCACGCCCGAATTCGCGGAAACCGAGGTGGTGACCGATGGCGTGCTTTCCGACCGCAAGGGCGTCAACGTGCCGGGCGTGGCGTTGGATATCTCGCCACTGACCAAGAAGGATCGCGCGGACCTCGCCTTCGCGCTCGGCCTTTGGGTGGACTGGGTGGCTCTGTCGTTCGTGCAACACCCCGAGGACGTTTCGGAAATCCGCAAACTGGTGGACGGCGCGGTGGGCATCGTCGCAAAACTGGAAAAACCCGGCGCCCTGGATCATCTGGATGCGATCATCGAGCTTTCGGATGCGGTGATGGTGGCGCGCGGAGACCTGGGCGTGGAAATTCCGCCGGAACGCGTGCCGCTGGCGCAGAAACGCATCATCGCCGCCGCGCGGCAGGTGGCGCAGACCCTGAAGGCACAAGCCATCGCCACCTTCACCTTTTCCGGATCGACGACGTTGCGCGCCGCACGCGAACGCCCCTGCGTCCCGATCCTATGCCTGACCCCCAATGTGCACGTGGCACGGCGCATGACCCTGGCCTGGGGCATGCACGCGGTGATCGACCCCGGCATAACCAGCTTTACCGAAGCGGCGCGACGGCTTCGCACACGACGGCGAATGCCTGGTGCTGACCGCCGGGGTACCGTTCGGCCGCGCCGGAACCACCAATTCCCTGCGCATCGCCTTCATCGAAGAGGCCTGATCCAAAAACACGAAAGGCGACCCGAAGGCCGCCTGTTTCGCTCCGCCCGGGATAAACCCGGCCCCAGGGGATCAGCCCTGGCGCGCCTTGAAGCGCGGGTTGGTCTTGTTGATCACGCAGATACGCCCCTTGCGACGCACCACGCGGCAGTTTTTATCCCGCGCTTTCGCGGACTTCAAAGAGTTGCGAACCTTCATGATACTCACTTCCAACGTTTGCGGCAGCCGGATGAGGCGCGCACCATACGCAGCCGCCACCAAGCTGTCAATACTTCCAATCGCTCAAAGTCGCGACCCGGCCTTTTTTCTGCTCCGACGAATTGGTCGCATGGAAGCGATAGACACGGATCGCACCGGTGCAAAGCGCCTCCATCCGGGCAACCCAGCGCTCGCATTCGTCCAAGACGATCGCCGCCGTCAGGCCGGTCACGCGCCCGGCTTGCAACAGATCGCGATATCGCAACCAATTCGACAACACGTCGGCGGCATAGTCATCGCTGACATCCTGGGCGACATGGATCAGAAAATTCCGCTTCTTCAGGGCGGCGGCAACCTGCTGCGGACGCCACAGATGCATCTTCTGGGGTTCGTGCGCCCACAGCTTTTTCAGGACTCCCTCGTTCCCCGCGGCATCGCCAAGAACGAAATCGACCACCTCCAGATGCGCGGAAGCCTTTAGGGTCAAGACTCATTAAATTATTGTCAGGCAGATCGGCGGCTGATTCACTCATGGGAGGGAGGACCCCATCCATGAGTGATCTGTTTTGGTTGTCAGAGAGGCAGTTGGCGAAGATCGAGCCGCATTTCCCGCTATCGCATGGCGTGCCGCGGGTTGATGATCGGCGAGTGATCAGCGGCATCGTTCATATGATCCGCAACGGCTTACGGTGGCGAGATGCACCACCCGTCTATGGCCCCCACAAAACCCTCTATAATCGTTTCGTTCGCTGGAGCCGACTTGGGGTGTTCAGCCGGATCTTCGCGGCCTTGACGGGAGCGGCTGGCCCTCCAGACCGGTTGATGATCGATGCAACCCACCTGAAAGCTCATCGGACCGTCGCGAGCCTCTATAAAAAGGGGCTCTTCCCCGATGTATCGGACGCACAAAAGGCGGGCTGAACTCCAAGCTTCATGCGGTTTGCGACGGACAAGGAAGGCCCCTCATCCTGCTGCTCAGCGAGGGGCAAATGAGCGATCACAAAGGCGCGATGCTGTTGCTCGACCTATTTCCCAAGGCCAACGTCCTGATCGCCGACAAGGGCTATGACGGTGATCCCCTTCGAGAGGCTTTGACACAGCGAGGGATCGCTACATGCATCCCGCCAATGCGTCATCGCAAAACCCAGTACGCTTACGACAAAACCCTCTATCGCCAGCGTCATAGGATCGAGAACCTCTTCGCTCGCCTCAAGGATTGGCGGCGTATCCACACCCGATATGACCGATGCGCGGATATCTTCTTTGCCGCCGTCATCATCGCGGCACTCCTCCTCTTCTGGATCGAACCTTAATGAGTCCTGAGCCTAGGCCTTCGCCCAACTGATCGAAGAGATTTTCCTTGTTCTGCACCGTTGACAACATCTGACGGCAAAGAATCGCATCATAGGCTGCGGGCTTCAGAGCCAGGGCTTCCGGGTCACAGGCGAAGAAAACCGCTTTCTTCTCCATATTATGGGTAATCGACCGGCGATTGGCCTCGGAAGCCAGAATTTCGTCACGGTCCAGACCGACCAGCCAGACGCCGAACTTCTTGACCAGGGCGCGCGAGGCACCTCCCACCCCGCACCCGATGTCGAGCATCGTCTTGGCGGAGGTCAGGGCACAGGCGTTCATCAAGGCGGAAACATCGTCATGGCTGCCGGGGATCAGGTTGCCGCGCCCCCACAACCGTTCCAGCACGTCCAGACATTCCATCGGCCACGTTCCGGGAACGTACCGTTGAACTTGTTCGGGGGACGGTGCCTCAAGATCAAGTCCCGCCAAGGTGTCGAACGCAACGGCACCCACGCTAGCCTTCTTCTTGGCGCGTTTCCCCTTCCCGGACAGAAGCCCCTTCAACCCCACGACTTGCCCTCCACCTCACTGACGGACGATAATCTCTTCACCAGGATAGTCGCGGGCGCGGGCATCAAACCGCAACACTTTTCACGCACACTCACCGGTCGAGAAGGAGATCCGCGTCCCACAACCAGGGCGAGACGCCGTCCGCCACGCGCCCCCCCACCGGGATACCAGCAGACGCGCCAGCGACAGCCCCCCGCCCAGAACGGCGCCGTTGCCGCCCTCCAGGGCTTCATTCAGAACGGCCAGAGCTTCCGGCACGATGCCCTCGCCATCGTCGGCGACGACGATCCATCGCCCGTCGCCACGCGCCCCCACCACCACCCGAGTCCGTGGTCGGGCACGGCGCGCATTGTCCACCAATACGTTAAGAACCCAGGCCACGGCACAGGGCGGCAACCGCACGCCACACCCAGAATTGATCACCCGCACCATCCCATCGCCCCAAAGCTCCGGGCGTACCCGCCGGGCCAGGGCAACCGCGTCGCCGAAGAGACACGACCGCGCCGCTTCGCTTTCCGCCGCGTCCTCATCGCACTGGCGCGCCAGCGCTTGCAGTTGCGTCAACCGCTGGTCGATTTCGGCCAAGGCGGCATCCAATTTGCGCGGCAGCTCACGGTGATCGGCGACAACCACGTCGGGCAGATCCAGCATCATCCGCACCGCCTGCAGCGGTTGCGTCAAGTCGTGCACGGCGCGACGCACCGCCGCCGGGAAATCCCGGCGCGCGGCGGCGGTGACATCCGATGGCCGGCGACTTCGCATGACGTTTCATCACTTCCAGGGAACAAGCGCCCGCAGTTTCTCGGCGCGGCAATTGCCCTTCTGCATGCCCCAGTCGCGCCGTTCGCGCTTCAGCAGGATCGACTTCTCGACGGCGGGCAATATTCCAAGATCAACCAGGGTGTCCCGTGTCGCTTCCTTCAGCCTGGCGTTGCGGTTGGAGATGAAGAAGTGCGTCACCCCGCGCGACATCGCATAGCGCACATACTCGACCGCTCCCGGGATCGGTTCGGACAGTTTCACCTCGATGAAATCGCCAAAGCTTTGCGCGCCGAAGGGCGTCCCGGTTCTGACCTGCCAGGCCATGTAGGCCGAGTTGTCGAAGACCGTCTCGTCAAGATCAAGAATGATCGCGGGCGGCTTGGTCTGATACCCCGCCCCCTGCTCCAGCGCCGCGGTCCACTCCGGATCAGCCAGCGCCCGATCAAGAGCGACCCGCGCGGCGGCATAAGTGGACAAAGCCAGGGCCTTGTATTCGGCCGACGACTGCATCCACAGCACCGCGTTCAGGTTGTCGTGCTGCGGAACCTTGGGATCGGCCGCCGCAACCGATGAACCGCCACAAGAAATGACGACGCACAGCGCGAGACTCCGTGCCAGCCGCATGGTCTTCCCCCAAAAATTCACGGCACGCCCATCAGCGGGCGGCCAGCGAAGGGTTATCCACATTCGTGGCGAAAATACAATTGCCATCCACTAAGCCTCCGGCGGCGGCGGCAGGGAAAGCCTGCACGTTTCGCCCGCTGTTCCGGTTTCGGCGCGCGAGATCAGCGCGGCCATGGCCTCCATCGAGGCATCGAGGCATCGATCATCCAACACCCCCGCCACCCCGGCCAACGCACGGGCCGACGCGCGAAGCCGATCCTCGGCGGCGACGATCTCGCCGGTTTCCGCCACACCCCCGGCAATGGCGGCGACATCCTGCATCATCGCCACGATCTCGGGCGTCACCGCCTCGGTCCGATGCGCCATGAATCGCAGACAGGCCGCGTAGAATCCATAATCTTCCGTCATTCCCGCCCCTTTTCCGATCCCGACCGCAACACGTCGTCCAACCAGGTCATCACCCGCTCGACGGCACGCGCCCGCGCGTCGGGGTTGGCCCCAACATGCACCACTTTCTCTCCGGTTTTATAGATCGCGTTCTTCACAAGGACCTCATGCACCGTGCCGATCGGCTGCTCGAATCCATGATGCGCAGACGGATAGACATCGATTTCGATCTTCGCGCCGGAACCGGACCGCGACGCCAACTTGACGCACGGTGCCGCCGGGGTCCAATCGTCCTCGGCCCCCAGTTGCCACAGCATCGGTGCCGCCGCCGCGTAATTCGGACGCTCACGCCCGATCTGCGCGCAACCGGGATAAAACGCCACCGCGCCGACGAAATCCTGGGACAATCCGTCGGGACGTCCCGGACTTTGCGTCGCCATCGCCCACAGGGTGGTCATCGCGCCATGGGACCACCCCAGCAAGGCGACGCGGTCGGCGCGGACCTCGGGCTGCCCCTGGAACCAAAGCAACGCGTCATAAGCATCGCGCACCCGTTCGCGCTCCGGCAGGATCGGGCGGTCAACCTTCGAACAGATGGAACGCACGCCACGCGCCGAGAAACTGTCGGGGAAGAATACCGCATACCCGGCACCGGTCAGCCGCTTCGCCCAATCGGCCTCGCGCGATTTCAGGCGGTGACTTTCGGTCCACAAGCCGCTGCACCCATGCAAGGCGATGAGTCCGGGAAACGGCCCCTCCCCTTCGGGAAAGGCAACGATGCCGCTCAGCGGCGTGCCGTCGCAAGCAGGAAAGCGGACCTCGCGCATCTCCGCCGATGCCGACCCCGGAAGCCACAATAGAAAAACCGCAAGAACACCAAGACCACGGATGCGCATTGCGCTCCCCTATCCAGCCAAAGCCGCCCACCCCGGCACCACGCTGAAATCCACCAGATGGGTGGTGACCAGGGGCGCGGCCAGGGCACCGCCCAGCTTGCCGATGAAACCCGCCATGTACAGCAGAACCATCTCGGATTTATAGGTATCGAGCTCCCGCCCCAGGTAATCGAGGCAGCGGCGCAGGCGCACATGGTTGCGCATCATTCCGTCGGGACCGATTTCCGCCTGCTCGACCAGGGTACCCAGCAGCGAGATCGAACCGTAATTCAGCACCAGCGAGAACAGGTGTCCGCCCGCGGCCAATGCCAGATAACGCTTTCCAGGGGTACGGGTAGCCAGGAACAAGCCGCAGCGGCGGATCGAACCGGATGATCCGGCGGCAGCGCGCAGGGTCGATAGCGCGATAAAGAACCCAATGACGAAACCGCCCGCCGCCAGCGCCTGACCGAGCAGAACCCAGACATCGTCACGGGTCGCCAACGCGAAGGCCGATAACACGATGCCGATACCGACGAAGGCGCGACGCGACCACCGCACCTGCGCGACCACGCAGGCCAGATACGCCACCCCCAGCAATCCGGCCCAGATCTTGAACGACGGATGCTCCATCGCCTCCGCCGCGATCAAAAGGACGGTCAAGGCGATCAACATCGCGCTTCGGGCAAGGACGCATCGATTCATGAGGGCAATCTTCTCGGCTGGCTTCGACATCAGAGTATACTTTGGCGGAAGACTCAGGACTACAAGAAAAAACCCCGCAAGACTGCGGGGTTTCTCACATTCCTTAACCTCAACGCCGGACTTTTCCGACGTCGCGCACCGCCCCCTTGGCGGCGTTGGTGGTCATCGCGGCATAGGCCCTTAGCGCCTGCGACACCGGACGGTCGCGGTCCTGCGGCTGCCATGCGGCCTCCCCCTTCGCCACTTCGGCGGCGCGCCGGGCCTCCAGCTCGGCCTCGAACAGGCGCAACGCAAGACAACGCTTCGGGATGTTGATATCGATGATGTCGCCATTCCGAACCAGGCCGATGGCCCCGCCCTCCGCCGCCTCGGGCGAGACATGGCCGATCGAAAGGCCGGAGGTCCCGCCGGAAAACCGACCGTCGGTGATCAGCGCGCAGGCCTTGCCCAGGCCCCGGCTTTTCAAATAGCTGGTGGGGTAGAGCATTTCCTGCATGCCCGGACCGCCCTTCGGCCCCTCGTGGCGGATCACCACCACGTCGCCCGCCTTGACCACGCCCGCCAGAATCTTGTCCACCGCCTCTTCCTGGCTGTCGCAGACCACGGCGGGACCGGAGAAGGTCAAATTCGACTCGTCCACCCCTGCGGTTTTGACGATGGCGCCGTCCAACGCCAGATTGCCGTACAGAACCGCCAAGCCGCCATCCTTGGAAAAGGCATGACCGACATCGCGCACCACGCCCTTGGCGCGATCGGCATCCACATCGTCCCAACGCTTGGACTGGCCGAAGGCCTCGGTGGTGCGCACGCCTCCCGGCGCGGCGCGATAGAAATCCACAACATCGGGGGCGTTACCGCGCACGATGTCCCACCTCGCCAGGGCATCACCCATGGTCGGCGCGTGCACCGTCTTGCAGTCGGCGTGCAGCAGCCCGGCGCGCTCCAGCTCACCCAAAATACCCATGATGCCGCCCGCGCGGTGCACGTCCTCGACATGGACGTTGGCGATGTTGGGGGCGACCTTGCACAGACAAGGCACCTTGCGCGACAGGCGGTCGATATTGGCCATGGTGAAATTCACCCCGGCCTCCTGCGCCGCCGCCAAAAGGTGCAGCACGGTGTTGGTGGACCCCCCCATGGCGATGTCCAAGGCCATGGCGTTTTCGAACGCCGCGAACGTGGCGATGGAGCGCGGCAACACCGAGGCATCGTCCTGTTCGTACCAGCGACGACAGAGGTCGACGATGGTGCGTCCGGCGGCCAGAAACAGCTCTTTCCGGTCGGCATGGGTGGCAACCATCGTACCGTTACCCGGCAAACCAAGCCCCAGCGCCTCCATCAGGCAGTTCATCGAATTGGCGGTGAACATGCCGGAACACGAGCCGCAGGTCGGGCAGCTGTGGCGTTCATACTCCGCCACCTCGTCGTCGCTCATCGCGCTGTCGGCGGCCTTGACCATGGCGTCGATCAGATCGACGGCAATAATCTTGCCTTTGATCGTGACCTTTCCCGCCTCCATCGGCCCACCGGAAACGAAGACCGTCGGAATGTTCAGACGCAGGGACGCCATCAGCATGCCGGGGGTGATCTTGTCGCAGTTGGAGATGCAAACCAGGGCATCGGCGGTGTGCGCGTTGCACATGTATTCCACGGAATCCGCGATCAGATCGCGCGACGGCAGGGAATACAGCATTCCGGCATGTCCCATGGCGATGCCGTCATCGATGGCGATGGTGTTGAATTCCTTAGCCACGCCACCGGCCTTTTCGATCTCGCGAGCGACCATCTGGCCCATGTCCTTCAAGTGGACATGACCCGGCACGAACTGCGTGAAGGAATTGGCGATCGCGATGATTGGCTTGCCGAAATCCCCGTTCTTCATTCCGGTGGCGCGCCAAAGTGCGCGAGCGCCAGCCATGTTGCGGCCATGAGTGGACGTACGTGAACGATAAGCGGGCATGACGATCTGTCCCTATCAAAGCGAATGCCAAAGACTCCGAACCGCGCGAGGCTCTGCCCCGCGCGACCGACCTTAAGGGTTGATACGCCCGATGCCGTGCGGACGTCAACGCCGCGCAACCCTGGGCTCAGGACTCATTAAATTATTGTCAGGCAGATCGGCGGCTGATTCACTCATGGGAGGGAGGACCCCATCCATGAGTGATCTGTTTTGGTTGTCAGAGAGGCAGTTGGCGAAGATCGAGCCGCATTTCCCGCTATCGCATGGCGTGCCGCGGGTTGATGATCGGCGAGTGATCAGCGGCATCGTTCATGTGATCCGCAACGGCTTACGGTGGCGAGATGCACCACTCGTCTATGGCCCCCACAAAACCCTCTATAATCGTTTCGTTCGCTGGAGCCGACTTGGGGTGTTCAGCCGGATCTTCGCGGCCTTGACGGGAGAGGCTGGCCCTCCAGACCGGTTGATGATCGATGCAACCCACCTGAAAGCTCATCGGACCGCCGCGAGCCTCTATAAAAAGGGGCTCTTCCCCGATGTATCGGACGCACAAAAGGCGGGCTGAACTCCAAGCTTCATGCGGTTTGCGACGGACAAGGAAGGCCCCTCATCCTGCTGCTCAGCGAGGGGCAAATGAGCGATCACAAAGGCGCGATGCTGTTGCTCGACCCATTTCCCGAGGCCAACGTCCTGATCGCCGACAAGGGCTATGACGGTGATCCCCTTCGAGAGGCTTTGACACAGCGAGGGATCGCTACATGCATCCCGCCAATGCGTCATCGCAAAACCCAGTACGCTTACGACAAAACCCTCTATCGCCAGCGTCATAGGATCGAGAACCTCTTCGCTCGCCTCAAGGATTGGCGGCGTATCCACACCCGATATGACCGATGCGCGGATATCTTCTTTGCCGCCGTCATCATCGCGGTACTCCTCCTCTTCTGGATCGAACCTTAATGAGTCCTGAGCCTACATGTGATTCGGCAGATAGGTGACCAGCCCCGGAAACACCGAGATCAAGGCAACCGCCAGCACCAGAATCAGGAAGAACGGAATCGCCGACTTGGCGATGAACAGGATGTCGCGGTTGCTCAATCCTTGGATGACGAACAGGTTGAAGCCGACCAGCGGCGTGATCTGCGCCATTTCGACGACCAGAACGATGAAAACGCCGAACCAGATCGGATCGATGCCAGCCGCCTCGATCATCGGCTGGATCACCGCCGTGGTCAGCACCACCACCGAAATCCCATCCAGGAAACATCCCATGATGATGAAGAACACGGTCAACGCCGACAGCAGGGCATAGGGCGACAGGTGAAACGACGCGATCCACCGCGCCAGCCCCGCCGGAATCCCGGTAAAGCCCATCGCCATGGTCAGAAATGAAGCCCCCGCCAGGATGAAGGCGATCATACACGAAGTACGCGTCGCGCTCATCAGTCCATCGACGAAGTTGGCTCGCGTCAAATCGCCCGAAAGCCACGACAGAATCAGCGACAGGAACACCCCCACCGCCGCCGCGTCGGTGGGCGAGGCGATGCCGCTGTAAATCGACCCGATCACGCCGCCGATCAACAGAATCACCGGCCCCAACCGACGCAGACTGTTGAGGCGATCGCGCCAGGTATAGGTCTCGGTCAGGGTCGGAATCTCTTGTGGGTGCAGCAACGCACGCACGATGACATAGCCACCAGCATGACGCCGGGTACCACGCCCGCGACGAACAACCGCGCGATCGACTGATCGGTGGCGATGCCATAGACGATCAGGATGATCGACGGCGGAATCAAAAGCCCCAGGGTCGCCGATCCGGCCAACGAGCCGAGAATCGCCTTTTCCGCGTAGCCGCGCCGCTTGAGCTCGGGGATCGACATCTTGCCGATGGTGGCGGCGGTCGCCGCCGAGGAGCCAGACACCGCGGCGAAGATGCCGCAGCCGATGATGTTGACGTGCAGCAACCGCCCCGGCAGACGGGTCATCCACGGCACCAGCCCCTCGAACATGTCGTCGGAGAGACGGGAACGGAACAGGATGTCGCCCATCCAGATGAATATCGGTAGAGATGCCAGCGACCACAGGTTCGACGACCCCCAGATCGCGGTGGCCAGCAACGGACCGGCGGGCGACGTGGTAAAGACCAGCATCCCCAACAGACCGACCCCCAGAAGGGCCAACGCCACCCAAACCCCCAAAGCCAGCAAAAAGAACATGAACCCCAGCAGGATGAGGCCGGGAATGACACTGTCTTCCATTTATTCGCTCCCTCCGCCGAGATCGCAGGCGGAGTCGTGTCCGTCCCGAATGAACCGCACCGCGCTATCGACCATGGCGATCGGAATTTGCGGAATCCACAGCGGCACCGGAACCAGCCCCGGCGACAGATCGCCGAAGTCATGGCTGTCGAGCACCAGCGCCCAGGCATACCACGCGAAATAGGCGCTGACCGCGGCACCGACCAGACAGACCACGACCGACATCACGACCTGCATGGAACGCGGCAGATGCATCAGCACCAGGGTGACGCGAATATGGGCGCCGTGACGCAGGACATAGGGCAGCGCCAGAAACAAGGCGGCCGCCAGGAAAAAACCGGCGATCTCGGCATAGGACGGCACGACCAGGCCAACCGGGAAACCGGTCAACAGACTGACCACGAAGTCCAGCGCATTGGCGCCAACCTGCAGCAGAACGATCACGAAAATCGCCCCCAGAAACCCCGCCGCAGCAACACCGCAGGCGGCGTACAGGGCATCGAGAAGTTTTCGCATCAAGGGCCTTTCAGAACCGAACCCGGCCCCCTGGACCGGGCAATCCACCCGCATCGAACATGAAAGAAGGAGCCGACGTCATCCGTCGGCTCCCTCCGAAGAAAAGACTTACTTCTTGTTGTAGGCGTCGAGGATCGCCTTGGCCTCGGCCCCACCCTGCTTCTGCCAGCCGGCGATGATCACCTTGCCGGCGGCGGCGAAGGCGGCCTTCAACTCCGGCGACGGCTTCTGCACCACCATGCCATTATCCTTCAGGATCTGGGTCTTGGTGGCGGTTTCCTTCTTGCTCATCTCCCACCCGCGCTTTTCGGCGGCGGCGGCCTTCGACACGGCTTCCTGGTTCTTGGGCGACAGGGCCTTGAAGGCCTTAATGTTGACCGCGATCACGTTCTTCGGCAGCCAGGCCTGGACATCGTAATAGTACTTCACGAAGTCCCACGCCTTCGAGCTGGCGCCGGTGGACGGCGAGGTCATCATCGCGGCGACCTGACCGGTGGCGAAGGCCTGCGGGATATCCGGCCCCTCGACCTGGGTCGGCACCATGCCCAACTCGCGCGCCAGCTTCTGTTGCAGCGCGTTGTAGGCGCGCATCTTCAGCCCCTTCAGATCGCCGGGAGTGGAGGCATCGAACTTGGCATAGAAGCCCTGGGGCGGCCACGCCACCGAATAGAGAACCTTGATCCGCTGCTTTTCCGCCTGGTCGTAGTCGGTCGCCAGGAACGGCAGGGAATCGACGCCGAACACCGGATTTTCATTGGTCAGCAACGACAGGAAAAATTCGCCGATCGGCACCTGATTGTTGCGGATCGCGTTCTTGATTTCCGGGTGCTTGACCAGGGAACCGGCGCTGTGCACGACGATCTTCAGCTCACCGCCGGTCGCCTCTTCCACATCCTTGGCGAACTGGCGAACGTTGATGGTATGGAAGTCGGCCTCCGTGTAGGCTCAGGACTCATTAAGGTTCGATCCAGAAGAGGAGGAGTACCGCGATGATGACGGCGGCAAAGAAGATATCCGCGCATCGGTCATATCGAGTGTGGATACGCCGCCAATCCTTGAGGCGAGCGAAGAGGTTCTCGATCCTATGACGCTGGCGATAGAGGGTTTTGTCGTAAGCGTACTGGGTTTTGCGATGACGCATTGGCGGGATGCATGTAGCGATCCCTCGCTGTGTCAAAGCCTCTCGAAGGGGATCACCGTCATAGCCCTTGTCGGCGATCAGGACGTTGGCCTTGGGAAATAGGTCGAGCAACAGCATCGCGCCTTTGTGATCGCTCATTTGCCCCTCGCTGGAGCAGCAGGATGAGGGGCCTTCCTTGTCCGTCGCAAACCGCATGAAGCTTGGAGTTCAGCCCGCCTTTTGTGCGTCCGATACATCGGGCAAGAGCCCCTTTTTATAGAGGCTCGCGGCGGTCCGATGAGCTTTCAGGTGGGTTGCATCGATCATCAACCGGTCTGGAGGGCCAGCCTCTCCCGTCAAGGCCGCGAAGATCCGGCTGAACGCCCCAAGTCGGCTCCAGCGAACGAAACGATTATAGAGGGTTTTGTGGGGGCCATAGACAGGTGGTGCATCTCGCCACCGTAAGCCGTTGCGGATCACATGAACGATGCCGCTGATCACTCGCCGATCATCAACCGGTCTGGAGGGCCAGCCTCTCCCGTCAAGGCCGCGAAGATCCGGCTGAACGCCCCAAGTCGGCTCCAGCGAACGAAACGATTATAGAGGGTTTTGTGGGGGCCATAGACAGGTGGTGCATCTCGCCACCGTAAGCCGTTGCGGATCACATGAACGATGCCGCTGATCACTCGCCGATCATCAACCCGCGGCACGCCATGCGATAGCGGGAAATGCGGCTCGGTCTTCGCCAACTGCCTCTCTGACAACCAAAACAGATCACTCATGGATGGGGTCCTCCCTCCCATGAGTGAATCAGCCGCCGATCTGCCTGGCAATAATTTAATGGGGCCTGAGCCTAGGGGGTCGGCATGTTCCAGGTCTCGGCGTACGCCGAAGCGACACCCATAAGCGAAGCGGCGAAAGCCGTCACCGCAACTTTCCGAAGCGAAGACATGCTGTGGTCTCCCTGTTATGTTTTTCGCGATTGGCCATCGAAAGCGAGGGCATATTTTAATCATTCCCGAACAAAGCACAAGCCCCTGGCGTAGAAACAGGCAGTATCGGCGGGATGTGTGCGATTGTACCCAATTTCCAACATCGAATTTCCACGCGCCGTCGGAAAGAATTTGGCGACTCGCCCCCAGAAAACCCGTGCGCCAACACAGCACCGGTTGCGGACAAAACCGGTGGACGGTGTTATAATCCCACCCACCATGTTCATCTATGATCTCACCCATTGGACCACATTCCTTGCCGCGGCGATGGTGTTGACCCTCGCACCGGGACCGGACCTTGCCCTGATCATCGCCCATACCGTCAAGGGCGGGCGCCGCAACGGTTTCGCCGCGATGATCGGAATCTGGACCGGTGCATTGGGACACGTGGCCCTGGCCACGTTTGGATTGTCGGCAATCCTGGCGGCCTCGGCCACCGCGTTCGCCACGATCAAATGGATGGGCGCCGCCTATCTGGTGTGGATGGGGATCCAGTCGCTGCGCGGCACCGGCGGCATCACCACCGATCCCCGCGCGACCCACGGCAGCGCCTGGAGAATCTTTCGTCAGGGCGTGCTGACCGACCTTTTAAACCCCACGGTCGCAATCTTCTTCCTGGCCTTTCTGCCGCAGTTCGTGGTCGAAGGCGCGGGACCAGCCTGGGCTCAGTTGGCCTTGCACGGCGTGCTGGTGGTCGCCTCGGCGGTAGTGGTGGAACCACCGCTGATCCTTCTGGGCGACCGCTTGGCGGGCGGCCTGCGCACCCACATCCGCGCCTCCCGCTGGCTGGACCGTTGTCTGGGCAGCGTGTTGGTAGGCCTGGGCGTCAAACTGGCCCTGATCGAACGCCAGTAAGAAAAGCCGACCGCCTTGCCCAACACCTGCGCGAAGGCAACGTCATCGGTCGCATCGGCAACATCAAAAAAGACGCCCCACAGCCAGATTGCTCTTAATTTAAGCAAATGACCGCTCAATTCGTGAGCGGCTGCCACTGTTTTCAGCAATTAACAAATATGCATATCCGGGGATCGGTCAGCCTCATCCGCGCCTTGCACAATTTTAGCACAATTACCCCCCCTTGAACGGCACGGCGGGGGACGCCAGACATGGCTGAAACATGGCACGGGAATTGAGTTGCACGGCGGCCTTATCAAAAAACCCCGGGCGAAGACCCGGGGCAAAACACAAGCCGGGTGGGACATGGACACGACTCAGATGGGTGCCAACGTATTCTTCGTGCTTATGGGGGCCATCATGGTCCTTGCCATGCACGCGGGTTTCGCTTTTCTGGAGGTAGGAACCGTTCGCCGCAAGAACCAGGTCAATGCCTTGGTCAAGATCATCGCGGACTTCGCGGTTTCAACGATCGCCTATTTTTTCGTTGGCTATGCCGTCGCCTACGGCATCGACTTTCTCGCGCCGGCCGACGTGATTTCCGGCGCAAACGGAAGCGCATTCGCGAAAAGCGGCTTCGATCTGGTCAAATTCTTTTTCCTGCTGACCTTCGCCGCGGCGATCCCGGCGATCATCTCCGGAGGGATCGCCGAACGCGCGCAATTCTACCCGCAACTAATGGCAACGGCGATCCTGACCGGCTTGGTTTACCCTTTCTTCGAGGGCATCGCCTGGAACGGAAACTTCGGACTTCAGGCGTGGATGGAGGCCAGCTTCAGCACCAAGTTCCATGACTTCGCCGGGTCCATCGTCGTTCACGCGGTCGGGGGCTGGCTGGCCCTGGGCGCGGTGGTCATGCTTGGGGCCCGTCTGGGCCGATATGGGCGCGGCGGAACAAGCTCGGCCTTTTCCCCCAGCAACATTCCCTTCCTCGCCCCCGGCTCTTGGGTGCTTTGCGTCGGCTGGTTCGGGTTCAACGTGATGAGCGCGCAAAGCCTGCAAGCCATGACCGGCCCAGTCGCAATGAATTCGTTAATGGCGATGGTCGGCGGCATTCTTTGCGCCCTGGCAACCGGGAGCATCGCCGGCGCCGTATTCGTCCGGGGGTTCAACTTCACCCAGGAAAAACTCAAGATCGACGACGTGCTTGGGGTCTGGCCTCTGCACGGCATCAGCGGACTTTGGGGCGGGATCGCCTGTGGCATCTTCGGCTTGAAAAGCCTGGGCGGTCTGGGCGGAGTGTCCTTTGTTTCGCAGCTGCTCGGCAGCCTGTTGGGGGTCGCCTTCGCGACGGCTTGCGGCTTTCTCGTCTATGGCGGATTGGCGAAAACCATCGGCATCCGCCTGTCGCAAGAAGAGGAATACTGCGGGGCCGACATTGCGATTCACCGGATCACCGCCTATCCGGAAGACGACTTGGTGCAAATGAACCACTGATCCGTCCAGGATTCCCCTCCGCGCCGCATGGGGCCACAGCCCCCGCCCAACACCATCGACTGGAATCATCCAAAAACCCTGGATTCCGGTCTATAGTGGCGATGGCTGATATTGTCCGATCTCCCGCGCCGCGAACGTGGGAGAATTGGATCGCACGACCGCTTCCGTTGATACACAACCAAAGGGGTGCGAAATGGATAATAAGAAAGATGTGAGCTCTTCCGGCACGTGTCCCGTCATGCACGGCGGCGCCACGTCGTCCGGCTGAACGCCCCAAGTCGGCTCCAGCGAACGAAACGATTATAGAGGGTTTTGTGGGGGCCATAGACGGGTGGTGCATCTCGCCACCGTAAGCCGTTGCGGATCACATGAACGATGCCGCTGATCACTCACCGATCATCAACCCGCGGCACGCCATGCGATAGCGGGAAATGCGGCTCGGTCTTCGCCAACTGCCTCTCTGACAACCAAAACAGATCACTCATGGATGGGGTCCTCCCTCCCATGAGTGAATCAGCCGCCGATCTGCCTGGCAATAATTTAATGGGTCCTGAGCCTACACCAGCACGACACCAAGACCAATCCGATGGGCGCGGCATTCGACTGTCGGGAAGAGGTTAAGACGCTTGACTTCGCGGCAATCAAAAAAGACCTCAAGGCCTTGATGACCGACAGCCAGGACTGGTGGCCCGCGGATTGGGGGCACTACGGCGGACTGATGATCCGCATGGCCTGGCACTCCGCAGGAACCTATCGCATCGCCGATGGACGCGGCGGCAGCGGCAAGGGCAATCAGCGCTTCGCGCCGCTGAACTCTTGGCCCGACAACGTGAATCTGGACAAGGCACGGCGCCTGCTCTGGCCGATCAAGAAGAAATACGGCAACAAGATCAGTTGGGCCGACCTGATCATCCTCGCGGGAAACATGGCCTACGAGTCGATGGGCCTGAAGACTTTCGGCTTCTCCTTTGGCCGCGAGGATATCTGGACCCCCGAGAAGGACGTCTACTGGGGGTCCGAGAAGGAATGGCTTGCCCCCAGCGACAGCCCCAACAGCCGTTACTCCGGCGAACGGGATCTGGAGAACCCTCTGGCCGCCGTGATGATGGGACTGATCTACGTCAACCCGGAAGGCGTGGACGGCAAGCCGGACCCGATCAAGACCGCCCATGACGTGCGCGTGACCTTCGCGCGCATGGCCATGAACGACGAGGAAACCGTCGCCTTGACCGCCGGCGGTCACACGGTGGGCAAGTGCCACGGCAATGGCGACGCCAAATTGCTGGGGCCAGCCCCCGAAGCCGCCGATGTCGAGGATCAGGGCCTTGGCTGGATCAACAAGACCCGCCGGGGAATTGGCCGCGACACCGTGATCAGCGGCATCGAGGGCGCATGGACGACCCATCCCACCAAATGGGACAATGGCTATTTCTCCCTGCTGCTCAACCACGACTGGGAACTGAAGAAGAGCCCGGCGGGGGCTTGGCAATGGGAACCGATCGGCATTAAGGAAAACGATAGGCCGGTCGATGTCGAGGACCCCTCGATCCGCCACAACCCAATCATGACCGATGCCGACATGGCCATGAAGATGGACCCGGAGTATCGAAAGATCGCGGAGCGCTTCTACAAGGACCCGGATCTCTTTTCAGAGGTGTTCGCGCGGGCCTGGTTCAAGCTGACCCACCGCGATATGGGGCCGAAGGCACGCCACATCGGCCCGGACGTTCCGAAGGAAGACCTGATCTGGCAAGATCCTGTCCCCTCGGGCCGCAAGGACTATGACATCGCGGCAACCAAGGCGAGGATCGCGGCTAGCGACCTTACCATCGGTGAAATGGTGTCAACGGCCTGGGACAGCGCGCGCACCTTCCGCAGTTCGGACAAGCGCGGCGGCGCCAACGGCGCGCGCATCCGCCTCGCCCCTCAGAAAAACTGGGAGGGCAACGAACCCGACCGTTTGACCAAGGTGCTGGCGGTCTTGGAAGACATCGCCTCCCAGACCGGCGCCAGCGTGGCCGATGTGATCGTGCTGGCGGGCAACGTCGGCATCGAACTGGCGGCCAAGGCGGCGGGTTTCGACGTGAAGGTTCCCTTCGCGCCGGGCCGTGGCGACGCCACGCCGGAAATAACGGATACCGAATCGTTCGAGGTGCTGGAACCCGTGGCCGATGGCTATCGCAACTGGATGAAGAAAAACTACGTGGTCAGCGCCGAGGAATTATTGCTCGACCGAACCCAACTGTTGGGTTTGACCGCGCACGAGATGACCGCGCTGGTGGGCGGCATGCGGGTGCTGGGAACCAACCACGGCGGCACCGCCCACGGCGTCTTCACCGACCGCGTCGGAGCGCTGACGAACGACTTCTTCACCAACCTGACAGACATGGCCTACACCTGGAACCCTGTCGGCAACAACCTGTACGAAATCCGTGACCGCAAGACCGATGCCGTCAAGTGGATCGCGACCCGCGTCGATCTCGTCTTCGGATCGAACTCGGTTCTTCGTGCCCATGCCGAGGTCTACGCCCAGGACGACAACAAGCAGAAGTTCGTGCGGGACTTCATCGCCGCGTGGACGAAGGTCATGAACGCGGACAGATTCGACCTTTGACGACCTTATGACATGCGATCAGGAAAAGGGCCTTGCGGCCCTTTTCCTTTAGAGCCGAAGCGTCCAAAACCGTGCGCCGCGCCACACCAACACAGGGGACCGCCCCGCAGGACGCAACCAAGAAGGCCCGGTCGTAACTCCTTGATTTTCAAGGGAAACGACCGAGTCTTCTCGAATGGTAGCGGAGGAGGGATTTGAACCCCCGACACCAGGATTATGATTCCCGTGCTCTAACCAACTGAGCTACTCCGCCACAGGTTCCACGTCGTGGGCATGAACGCCGCCCGCGCGGGAGGCGCCTTACTTATTCGGGTTCTCCCCCTGCGTCAAGACCGGAAATGGCGTTTGCGTGACAGCCACCCCGTCATCCGTCCGCTGGAAATCGTCGCGCCACGCGACTACTCTCTGGCCCGACGCAAACGGAGGGGGATCGGTTCATGCGGGTCGTGGTGCAACGCGTCGCCGAGGCAGCGGTCAGGGTCGAGGGTGAAGTGGTCGGCGAGATCGGCCCCGGCTTCATGATTCTGTTCTGCGCCGCAGCCGGAGACACCGACGCCGACGCCGCCTTCCTGGCCCGCAAGATCGCGGCCTTGCGCATTTTCACCGACGACGCGGGCAAGATGAACCTGTCGCTGAAGGACACCGGCGGGTCCGCCCTGGTGGTCAGCCAGTTCACCCTGGCGGCACAGTGGCGCAACGGCAACCGCCCAGGGGTTTCCCTGGCCGCGCCCCCCCGCCGAGGGCGAACGCCTCTACCTTCTTTTCCGCGACCTGCTGGCGGCGGAGGACATTCCGGTGGCGACCGGCGTCTTCGGCGCGGCGATGGCGGTCTCCCTGGTCAACCAGGGGCCGGTGACGATCCTGATGGACACCCGCGACCCGCGCTGAAGGACGCATCTTCCCTCGGCCATGGAAGCCATTATCCGTCACGCTATTTAGAATAACTATTACTCGCACCATATAAAGGTCACCGGCACACCAGCAGAAGGACCGAGCGATGATCAAGCGACGCAGCATTCTGACCGGCGGAATTGCAACGGCGGCCCTGTGGGCCACGTTCCGCCCCTCCCCCGCCACCGCCTTCGAAATCGAACGCGGCGATGCCGATTGGCGCGCCCGCCTGAGCGCCAAGCAGTACGCAATTCTGCGCCGACACGGAACCGAACGCCCGTACACCAGCCCTCTCAACGCCGAGAAGCGCGCCGGAATTTTCGCCTGCGCCGGGTGCGACCTGCTGCTGTTCTCATCGGAAGCCAAGTACGACAGCGGCACCGGCTGGCCGAGTTTTTAGCAGCCGCTGGAAGACGCCATCGGCACCACCCAGGACTTCGGCTTCGGCATGGTCCGCACCGAGGTCCACTGCCGCCGCTGCGGCGGACACCTGGGCCACGTCTTTACCGACGGACCAAGGCCGATCGGACTGCGGTACTGCATCAACGGCGACGCCCTGCTGTTTGCCCCCTCCGGCTAAGGATCGCACCATGCTTTGGCTTGCCGCATACCTGGGTGGCGCGTTGACCATCCTTTTCCCCTGCATCCTGCCGGTTCTGCCCTTCGTCTTCGCGCGTGCCGACCGTGGCTTCGCCAGAAACGGCCTGCCGCTGTTGCTGGGGTTGGTCGCCACCTTCACCGTCGTCGCCGCGCTGGCCTCGGTGGGTGGTGCCTGGGCGGCACGCGGCAATCAGGTCGGGCGTTTTCTCGCCCTCGGCTTTCTTGGCGTGATGGGCCTGTCCCTGGTGTTCCCCGCCGTCGCTAGTTGGGCAATGCGCCCCTTCGTCGATCTTGGCGCACGGCTATCCAACCGCCCTGGCGGCGATGGCGCGGCCTCGTCCTTTCTGATCGGCGGCGCCACCGGCCTGATCTGGGCGCCCTGTGCCAGACCGATCCTCGGCCTCGGCCTCGTCCTCGGCGGCGCGGCGCTCAGCGGCGGCGGCACGATCCCGGCGCTGGCCGCCTATGGGGCCTGGGCGCGGCCAGTTCGCTGGCCATCGCCCTGCTGGCCGGACGACGACTGATCGGCGCTGCGAAACGCCACCTCGGCATCGGCGAGGGGATACGCCGTACCCTTGGCGTGTTGACCCTGGCCGGAGTCGCCCTGGCCGCGATCGGCACCGAAACCTTGGCCCGCTGGTCGGAAACCGGAACCACGCAATGGGAACAAGCGATCCTTGACCGTCTGCCGATCGCGCAAACGGCACGAAACGCCGAAACCGCCACGCCGCTGACCGCGCTGACCGGCGCCACCACCTGGCTGAACGGCCCGCCGCTTTCCGCTACGTCCTTGAGCGGAAAGATCGTGTTGGTGGATTTCTGGACCTATTCCTGCATCAACTGCTTGCGCGCCATCCCCCACGTGCGCGCCTGGGACGCCGCCTATCGCGACAAGGAGCTGGTGGTGATCGGCGTTCACACGCCGGAATTCGCCTTCGAAAGGCTGACCGACAACGTCATCCGCGCGGTCGGCGACCTGAGAATCGGGCATCCGGTGGCGATCAACAACGACCATGCGATCTGGAGCGGATTCGCCAACCGCTATTGGCCCGCCCTCTACCTGATCGACGGCAGCGGCCGAGTGCGCTACCAGCACTTCGGCGAGGGGGCCACCGAACGAACCGAGCAGGCGATCCGCGACCTGCTGCAAGAAGCCGGAACCCCCGCCCTGGCGCCGATGGAGCCCCGGGTCGCCGCCACCGGCGCGGAGGCCGCCACCGACTTCGCCAACATCAAATCGCCGGAAACCTATCTGGGATATGCGCGGGCAGCCGGTTTCGCCTCGCCCGAGGGGCTGCAAAAGAACCGCCGCGAGACGTATGACGCGCCGCCCACCCTTGTCCTCAATCAGTGGGCGCTACGCGGAGAATGGACGATCGCCGAGGAATACACCCGGCTGGAGACGCCTTCCGGCGGCATCGTCATGCGCTTCCACGCCCGCGACCTGCATTTGGTGCTGGGGCCGGGACTGACCGGCGCCGCGATCCGTTTTCGTGTCCTGCTGGATGGTGCGCCGCCCGGCCCCACCGCAGGCCAGGACATTGACGCGCAGGGCTACGGCATGGTGCGCGAACATCGCCTCTACCCGTTGATTCGCCAAACCGGAGAAATTCGCGACCGCGACGTTTCCATCGAATTCCTGGATCCCGGAATCCAGGCCTTCGCCTTCACCTTCGGATAAGGGAGAAACCGTATCATGCTGACCATGGGTTTTCGTAAACGGTTCCCGCGGACCGGTCCCCTGCGTCGCGGTCTCTGGTCGAAGGCCGGAATCCTGGCCGCCGCGCTTGGGATTTTCTCGTCCCAAGCCGTCGCCGAGCCGAACGGCATCCTGCCGCATCCGACCCTCGACCCACCGATCGCCGCCATCAGCGAAAACGCGCTGCTGGCGGGCGGGTGCTTCTGGGGGGGGCAGGCGGTGTTTCAGCACACCGAAGGGGTGATCCGCGCCACCTCGGGCTATGCCGGGGGAACCGCAGAAACCGCCGACTACGAAACCGTCAGCCGAGGAAAAAGCCGCCACGCCGAAGCGGTGGAGGTGGTCTTCGACCCGGCGAAGATCAGTTACGGCGAACTGCTGCGGGTGTTCTTCTCGGTGGTACTCGACCCCACCCAGATCGACCGCCAGGGGCCGGACATCGGACCGCAGTACCGGTCGGAACGCTTCGCCGCCGACGACCGGCAGTGCCGCGTCGCCACGGACTATATCGCCCAACTGGATGCCGCCAGGATCTTCGCCGCGCCGATCGCGACCAGGGTATCGCCGCCCGCCGCGTTCTATCCGGCGGAGCCCTATCACCAGGACTTCGCGGCGCGCAACCCGAAGCACCCCTATATCGTCTTCCACGACAAGCCGAAGGTGGAGGCGCGCCGCCGCGCCTTCCCCGAACGCTATCTGGAAAAGCCGACCCTGCTGGGCCAGAAGTAAAAAACGTTGCGGGGAGCCTCAGTCTCCCCGCGCCCCTCATTCCTAAGTTTTTGCGCGCAGCGCGATAAAGCCATCACGCGGCGTGGTAGCTGATTGCCGCTTTCGCGGCGAAAAAAGAAATGGGGTGCGCGAGGGGTCCAGGCCCCCTCGCAATGTTATTGTTTTTTCAGGACCGGCATATCCAGCCGCCGCCGAGCATGCGATCGCCGTCGTAAAAGACGCAGGCCTGCCCCGGCGCGATCGCCGAAAACGGCGCGTCCAGACGCACCTCGGCCAAGCCGTCGCCCAAATCGGCCAGCGTCGCCGCCACCGCGCGCGAGGCGGAGCGCAACTTGACCATCACCCGCGCACCGTCGAAACCGCCCTCGCCCAGCCAGTTGACCTCGCGCAGGCGGCACGACGTGCTTTCCAGCACGGTGGCGGGGCCGACCACGACGCGGCGCAAATCCGCGTCCAACGACACCACGTACAAGGGCTCGGGCAACGATATCTTCAGGCCGCGACGCTGACCGATGGTGAATCCGGCGATGCCCTCGTGAAATCCCAGAACGTGACCAGAAAGATCGACAATCTCGCCCGGCAGCGCCGCCTCGGGGTCAAGGGAACGCACCACGTCAGCATAGCCACCATCGGGAACGAAGCAAATATCCTGGCTGTCCCCTTTCTCCGCCACCGGCAGACCGAATTCCGCCGCCAAACGGCGGGTTTCCCCCTTGTCAACGATATCGCCCAGCGGGAACACCACACCCGCCAGCTGCGGGTGCGACAGACCGAACAGGAAATAGCTTTGGTCCCGCGTGACGTCGCGGGCGCGGCACAGTCGCGGCCCAAGCGGGTCCTCGACACGGCGCGCGTAATGGCCGGTGGCCAGCGCCGCCGCCCCCCACGCAGCGGCCCCGACCGCCATTTCCCCAAATTTGACGCGGCGATTGCAAACCGCGCACGGCAAAGGCGTCTCGCCCCGCCGATAGGATTCGGCGAAGGGGCGCATCACCTGGTTCAGGAAGGATTTGCGCAGATCGAGAACCCGATGCGGCACGTCCAGCAGCGCGGCGACCCTGGCCGCGTCCGCCACCGCCCGGTCGGCGGCGGCGTGGTCGAACAGGCGCATGGTGACGCCGACCACGTCGAAACCCATGCGCCGCAGCAACGCAGCCACCACCGAACTATCGACCCCGCCCGACATCGCGACGCAGACCCGCGCCCCGGGCTCAAGATGGGCAATGGCGGCGTGGAAAGGGCCGGGTCGGGTCATCGGATGGGATCAGACCTCTTCCTTCGGCGGCAGAGTGACGGTCAGGCCGTCCAGTTCGTCCGACATCCGGATCTGGCAGCCCAGGCGCGAGGTGGCGGTCACGCCGAACGCCATGTCCAGCATGTCCTCTTCGTTTTCCGACGCCGGGTTCAGCTTGTCGAACCACGCCGCATCGACGATCACGTGGCAGGTCGCGCAGGCGAGAGACCCTTCGCAGGAGCCCTCCAGCGCGATGCCGTGCAGGTGTGCGACTTCCATCACCGACAAACCGTCGGGGGCATCGACTTCGCGGCGCGTGCCGTCACGTTCGATGAAAATCAGTTTCGCCATGCCGGAAGTCTCCTTGAAATGCGATCGAAAGGCCCACGCCCGCCAGAACCATGGGGGTCGGCTGCTCATAGCAAATTTTCAAGGCGAGGAAAGCAAAAATCCGCCCGGAAAGGGCGCGCCGAACCGCCGACCTATTGCGCGGCGGCCCCCTGGGAGCCGTGGAACATTCCGCTGGTTCCCAAAACCCTGCGCGCCACCACGTCATCCAGGGTGACCGAGCTCAAATACAGATAAATCTGATTGCTCAATTCCTCCCACAGGTCGTGGGTCAGGCAGCGTCCCTTGTTGTTGTGACAGCCAGCCGGGGAACCGGGGGTGCAGCGAGTCGCCTGAATCGGTTCGTCCACCGCCAAAATAATATCCGAGATACGAATGTCGGAACCCGGTCGCGCCAACATATAGCCACCACCGGGGCCGCGCGCGCTTCTCACCAAGGCACCCTTGCGCAACTTGCCGAACAGCTGTTCCAGATAGGACAACGAGATTTCCTGACGGCTGGCGATGTCGGCCAGGGCCACCGGCTTGCAGCCCCCCTGAGATGCAAGATCGGCCATCGCCATCACCGCATAGCGACCTTTTGTACTGAGCCTCACCTGAACCGCTCCATGACACCCACCACCGTCAAACCTTCCGCGACCGCGTTGCCTTTGGCGTCTTTGGCGCCCCCTTGGCAACCTTTTCCTCACCGCCCAGCGACGGCTCATCGGCGGCATCGACCAAACGCGCCTCAAGCTCACGGACGCGACGGCACAGGGTCTCGATCTGGCGGTGCACGCCCTTCAAATCCTGCCCCACCGGATCGGGGGCAGTCCCTCCGACCCCATAGGCGCGGAATTCTTCCTCGCAGGTCTCGGGCCTTTCCCGTTTCGCTATCTTCGCCGGGATGCCGACCATCGTCGCACCTGCCGGGACGTCCTGCAATACCACCGCGTTGGCACCAATGCGGGCGCCCGCGCCGATCACCAACGGCCCCAGAACCTGAGCCCCGGAACCAACGATCACCCCATGTTCCAAGGTTGGGTGTCTTTTCCCAACATCAAGGGAGGTCCCCCCCAATGTCACGCCATGATACAGCGTCACGTCATCGCCGATTTCAGCGGTTTCGCCGATCACCACGCCGGTGCCGTGATCGATAAAGAAATGCCGTCCGATCGTCGCGCCGGGATGAATCTCGACGCCGGTCAACATCTTGCCAAGATTCGACAAAAAGCGGGCAAAAAACCTTAAACGACGCGCCCACAACCAATGGGTGATCCCATGCATCATCACCGCATGCAGTCCGGGATAACAGAACAAAACTTCCCACGGACCGCGCGCCGCCGGATCTTTCGCGACGATGTTGTCGATGTCTTCCTTTAGGTGCTTGAAATAAGGAGCCATAGCTGTGCTACACTTCTCGCGCTACCCGGGTTGGCCCGCCGCCGAATACCCGAGGGATGAATGTATGCGCGAAAGCCCTGTTCTCTCAAGGCTGAATATCATATATCCGACAACAGCAATCGAATACTGTTCCGCACCCCAGCCCGTCACGGCGCCCCGGTCCGTTTCCGACCGGTTGCCAAGAACCGGAAACGACGCTGAAGATCGCCATCCGCTGACCTCCCGCTAGCAGGCAAAGCCAACCCATGCCAGACGTTATCATCAACGGACCCGAAGGTCGTCTCGAAGGCCGCTATACCCACTCCAAGACGCCCAACGCACCGATCGCACTGGTTCTGCATCCCGACCCTCGGCACGGCGGAACCATGAACAACAAGGTCGTCTACAACACCTATCACGCCTTTGCCCGCAACGGTTTCTCCGTGCTGCGCATCAACTTCCGCGGGGTCGGGCGCAGCCAAGGCGGCTTCGACAACGGCATCGGCGAACTCTCCGATGCGGCGTCGGCGCTGGATTGGCTACAGGCGATCAACCAAAACGCCGCCGCCTGCTGGATCGCCGGATTCTCGTTCGGCGCCTGGATCAGCATGCAGCTTCTGATGCGCCGCCCCGAGATCGAGGGCTTCGTCTCGATCGCGCCGCCCGCCAACCTGTTCGACTTTTCGTTCCTGGCCCCCTGCCCGTCCTCGGGACTGATCGTGCAGGGCGGCGCCGACGACATCGTGCCGGAAAGCTCGGTGGCGAAGTTGGTCAACAAGCTTTCGGCGCAAAAGAACATCACCGTGGACTACCACCTGATTTCAGGGGCGGACCACTTCTTCGGCGAACAGTTGACCGACATGACCCTGGCGATTTCGAACTACCTCGCCGGTCGGGTCCGCCCCTCGCCCACGCCATAACCCCGGCATCAGGCACGGTCGATGCGCCCGCCCGGCGTCGGTCGGGGGGCACCGGTCGTTCCCGGAAAGCCGATCGGCAGCCCGCGCGCGGTTCGCGCCGCCAGAAAGGCGAAGGCCTGCGCCTCCAGCGCATCGCCATCCCAGCCCGCGTCCTCGGCGGCCAGCACCGGAACCGCCAACGCCGCACGCAATCCCGCCATCAGCACCGGGTTGCGCCGCCCTCCGCCACACACCACCCAGCAGGCCGGAGCCTCCGGCAAATGACGCCGCGCCGCCGCCACCGCGCGCACTGTAAAGGCGGACAGCGTCGCCGCGCCATCCGCCGGCGACAGCGCTCCCCGGGCCATCGGGGGAAAGGCATCGCGATCCAAGGACTTCGGCGGCCGCACCGCGAAGAACGGCGCGGCCAGAGCCTCGGCCAGCCATGCCTCGTCGCAGCGCCCCCGCGCCGCCAACGCGCCGTCAAGGTCGCAGGATTGTCCGGTGTGGGCCACCACCCAGTCATCGATCAGGGCATTGCCGGGGCCGGTATCGAATGCCAGCATGCCGCCGTCCGCGGTCAGCGCGGTCAGATTGGCGACGCCGCCGATGTTCAGGACCGCCATGGTTCCCGCCGGACGCACCGCCCATCCCTCGACCAGGGCGCGATGATAGATAGGAACCAACGGTGCCCCCTGCCCGCCCGCCGCGACATCGGCGGAGCGAAAGTCCGAAACCACGGAAAGACCGCTTAAGCGCGCCAAACGCGCGCCATCGCCGATCTGCACGGTTAGACCGCGCTCCGGCGCATGAAAAAGCGTCTGGCCATGGAACCCGACCAGCGCGACATCCCGCCACTCGGTCGGAGCCTCCGCCAGAAGAGCGGCGCCCGCCGCCGCGTGCAGATCGGTGAGCTCGCGCTCCACCGCCCGCACTGCGGGATCGGCGCGATCGGCGCGCCCCAGAACCGACCGGATCCGCGCCCGTACCATGGAATCATAGGGAAAGGTGCGGCACGGCCCACAGGTGGCGACGACTTCCCCATCGGTTCGGATCAGGGCGGCATCAATGCCGTCGAGCGAGGTCCCGCTCATCAGGCCAAGGGCGATCATCGGCAGATGCGTCATAAAGACTGGCTCCCGGCGGACGCATACGCTAAAATGAGGGCGTTTCACACCTCAGACCTAGCATAAGTCGGGCATCATGAGCAGCTTCAAATCGGCCTTCCTGCGGACCATCTCCGAACGTGGTTTTATCCACCAGTGCACCGACCTCGAGGGGTTGGACACGGCCTGCGCGGGCGGACCGATCCCGGCCTATATCGGCTTCGACTGCACGGCGGACAGCCTGCACGTCGGGTCGATGGTGCCGATCATGCTGTTGCGCCGTCTGCAAAAGTCCGGCCACAAACCGATCGTCCTGATGGGCGGCGGCACCACCAAGATCGGCGACCCGTCGGGCAAGGACACCGCGCGGCAGATGCTGACCGACGACGACATCGCCCGCAACATGGCCGGGATCAAGGCCACCTTCGAAAAGTTCCTGACCTTCGGCAATGGCCCCACCGATGCGGTGATGATCAACAACGCCGACTGGCTGGACGAGATCCAATACCTGCGCTTCCTGCGCGACTATGGGCGGCATTTCAGCGTCAACCGCATGCTGACCTTCGACTCCGTCAAGCTGCGGTTGGAACGCGAACAGCCCCTGACTTTCCTGGAATTCAACTACATGATCCTTCAGGCCTACGACTTCCTGGAGATCAACCGCAAGTTCGCCTGCCGCCTGCAGATGGGCGGCTCCGACCAGTGGGGCAATATCGTCAACGGCGTCGAACTGGCGCGACGCGTCGATGGCGCCGAAGTGTTCGGCCTGACCTCGCCCCTGATCACCACCGCGTCGGGCGCCAAGATGGGCAAGACCGCCCAGGGCGCGGTGTGGCTGAACGAGGACCGGCTGTCGGCCTATGACTACTGGCAGTTCTGGCGCAACACCGAGGATGCCGATGTCGGCCGCTTCCTGCGTCTGTTCACCGACCTGCCGATCGACGAAATCCAGCACCTGGAGTCCCTGCAAGGGGCGGAAATCAACGACGCCAAGAAGATCCTGGCGAACGCGGCGACCCTGCTGTACCGTGGCGGTGCGGCGGCTGCGGAAGCCGAGGAAACCGCGCGAAAGACATTTGAACAGGGACAGGCCGGCGACGCCCTGCCCTCCGTCGCGGTGACGGCGGCGGAGTTGGAGAGCGGCTATTCGGTGGCCGAGGCGATGGTGGCGACCGGCTTGTGCGCCTCGAAGGGCGAAGCGCGGCGCCTGATCAAGCAGGGCGGCGTCAAGATCAACGACGCGGCGCTGGCCGACCCCGAGGCGAAACTCGAGCCAGGGCAGATCGCGGATGGCCAGATCAAGCTGTCGGCGGGCAAGAAGCGCCACGCCCTGGTCAAGGTGAAGTAAAAGGTTCGCGGGGGACTCGGCCCCCCGCACCCCCATTTGTTTTTCACCACAAAGCGGCTATCGACCATCACGCCGCGTGATGGTTCTCTCGCGCTTCGCGCAAAAACCAGAAATAGGGTCCGGAAGAAACTTGCGCGGTTTGCCTCCTACCCCTTCAGCGCCTGAACTTCCTTCAGCACCGCGTCGATATAGCCATCGACATCGACCTTGCGCCAGGACTTGCGAACCATCCCGTTTCCGTCGATCAGGAAGGTGGAGCGCTCGATCCCCATGAACGACTTGCCGTACATGGACCGCGACTTCCAGACCCCGAACGCCTCGCACAGACCGCCGTCGGCATCGGAGAGAAGCGGAAAATTCAGGGAAAATTTCTTCTTGAAGGCATCATGCGACGCGCCGTCGTCGCGCGACACCCCCAAACACCACGCAATCGAGCTTCGAAAAATCCGGCAGATTATCGCGGAAGGCGCAAGACTCCTTGGTACAGCCGGGGGTGTCGTCCTTGGGATAGAAGTAGAGGACGACGATCTTGCCGCGCAGGGAGGCAAAGGAAACCGCGCCGCCACCATCGGTGGGCAGTGTCAGGTCGGGAAGGGCATCGCCAACGTCGATCATGGGGGCTCCTCAAGCTGGGAAAGAGCGGCGGCAGGGCCGTCGATCAAGACGGAAAAGGCCGAAGCGGTCTTCTCCGCCATGCTTTCCATCTGTTGCTTCAGAGAGGGGAAATCAACCGCACCCACGGCCCGGCACAGTTTCTCCTTCAACCCGCCGGGCAGATCCTCATCCCCCGCATGTTCCGCCATGGTCAGCCGCAGCATGGTCTGCACGGCGATCCAGAACCGCCGCGCCGCCAGCAGGTCGGCAGCGATCGCGGGGGAAAGCAAGTCCCGCCGCGCCGCCAATTCGATCGCCCCGACCGTGCCGCCATCCAGAATTTCCGGCCACTCGGCGGCATGCCGCAATTGCAAATACTGCGCGATGAAGTCGATATCGACCAACCCGCCGCGCCGCTGTTTGACCTCCCACGGGGAAACCCTGGGAAACGACTTGCGAATGCGTTCCCGCATTTCGGCGACGTCGGTCAACAGACGGTCCGGATCGCGCGGCATCAACAGGGTTTTTCTCACGATGGCGGCGATGCGGCTTTCCAGATCCGCGTCGCCCGCGACGACGCGGGCGCGGGTCAACGCCTGCTGCTCCCAGGTCCAGGCGGATTCCACATGATAGTGGGCAAACGAATCCAGACTGGCGGCCAAAGGTCCGGCATTGCCGCTGGGGCGCAGGCGCATGTCCACCTCGTACAAGCTGCCTTCGCCGGTTTGCGCGGTCAGCGCGTTGACGAAGCGCTGCACCAACCGCGCGTAATAGGTGGGGGTCGGCAACGGTCGCTTGCCATCGGACTGGGCGTCGATCGGCGCATCATAGATCAGGATCAGGTCAAGATCTGAGGTCGGAGTCATTTCCCGCGCGCCCAGGCGCCCCAGCGCCAGCACCGCGATGGAAGCCCCGGGGATTTTGCCGTGCACCTGCGCGAACTCGGTCATTACCTCCGGCAACAGGGCGCGCAGCACCGCCTCGGCCAGATCGGCCAGATGCCGCCCCGCCGCTCCGGCATCGATCACGCCACGCAGGGTCTGCACCCCGATCTGGAAGGCGCGATCCTTGGCAAAACGGCGCGCGGTATTCAGTGCGTCTTCGTAGTCCACCGCATGGGCCAGACGCAGGGCCAGATCCGAAGCGGCGGTGGCGACCGCCGCCGGGGACTGAAAGAATTCCGGCGACAGCAGGTTGTCAAGAAGACCGGGATTGCGGCTTAACGACTGCGCCAGTTTTGGGGAATCGCCCAGCAACTCCGCCAGTTCGTCCATGACCGTCGGATGCGCGTGAAACAGCGCGAACAACTGCACCCCGGCCGGAAAATTGGATAAAAAGGCATCGAACTGACGAAAGGCCTCGTCCGGGCGGGCGGACCGCCCCAGCGCAGCCAGCAAGGCTGGCGCCAGCTCGGTCAGAATCTCCCGCGCGCGGGTGGACCGCGTCGCACGGTAACGCCCGAAATGCCAGGCTCGCAGACTGGCGCTGACCACCTCGGGGTGTTCGAACCCCAACCCCCGCAAGGTCGCCAGGGTATCGGGATCGTCGTCGGCGCCGGTGAAGACAAGGTTGCCGCCCTGCCCCGACAACTCCGGCGCATCGGCGAACAACGCCGAATAATGGTTTTCGACCCGCCGCAGGTGGCGCAACAGATCCTCGGCAAACGTTTCCGCCGAGGGGGACCCCAGAAACACCGCGATGTGAAAAAGCTTATCCGCCTCCTTCGGCAGGGTCTGAGTCTGGGCATCGTCAATCATCTGCAAACGATGTTCGACTCGCCTCAGGAAGACGTAGGACTCCTTCATCTCTTGCGCCGTGGCCGCGACGACATGTCCGGCCGCGCACAAGTCATCCAGTGCCTCCAAGGTCCGCGACGACCGCAACAACGGCTGCCGCCCCCCCCAGATCAACTGCTGCGTCTGGGCAAAGAATTCAATCTCGCGAATGCCGCCGCGCCCCAGCTTGACGTTATGTCCCGGCGCCGCCATGTCGCGGCCACCGGCCTTCGCGCTGATCTGCCGCTTGATCGAGTGAATGTCTTGAATGGCGTTAAAGTCCAACGACTTCCGCCAGATATAGGGGCGCAGGAATTTCAGAAACTCGCCGCCGGCGATCAAATCGCCCGCCACCGGTCGCGCCTTGATCATCGCGGCGCGTTCCCAGTTCTGACCGAAGCCCTCGTAATAGATTTCCGCCGCCAGGGTCGCCATCGCCACCGGCGTCGAACCGGGGTCGGGCCGCAAGCGCAGGTCGGCACGGAATACATAGCCGTCGGCGGTTCGGGTTTCGAAGATGCCGACCAGATCGCGGGTCAGACGGATGAACGTCTTGCGCGGGTCGTCGATCCCCACGGCCACCGCCTTCGGTTCGTCGTAAAGGGCGATCAGATCGACATCCGAGGAATAATTGAGTTCCCGCGCCCCCAGCTTGCCCATCGCCAGCAGAAAATACCCGGAGTCGTTCTCCGGTTCCGCCACTCCTGGCCGCAAGGGACGCATCAAGTGGCGCACCGTCAGCCGCAACGCGGTTTCCGCGACGTCGCTGATCATCGCCACCAGGGTTTCGAAGGGCAACGCCTCGGCAATATCGGCCATTGCGATGACGAGAGCGGCACGGCGCTTGAAAAGCCGCAACTGCCGCATCAATTGGTTGCGGTCGGTTTCTTCTTGGCACGTTTCGATGACGGCATCGCGCAGCATCGCGAAAGCGGCGGCGGGTCCACGGCGCAAGGCATCGATCCCGGCATCGGGTTCATGCAGCAAGGCGTGCGACAGAAAAGGGCTGTTACCGAACAGTGCCGCCAGCAAACGCCGTTGGCGCGGCTCCGTCGCCGCCGCGACAATGGCTTGCGCGCGCGACGGGTCGGCGACGACGGTCGGTTCCGCCAAAGACGCCCATCGTTCGAATCCGATGGCCGTGGCGGCATCGGAAGCACTTTCCGGGATGACGTGGACTTGAGAAGGAAATACAAAATCAAACATGCATGCGTTCCGGTGCGACCCAAGGGGGTTGGCCAGGAGCCAAGACAGGTGGCGAGGCGATCATTTTCCGTCAAGTGACAGCATACGCGATCCGCGCGGCGTTGGGGACCCTGGCCTTTGCCTTGGTGTTCTCCTTGACCCTCGGCGGCATCCTGGTCTGGCAGGTGCGCCAGAGGCCGGTTTCGATCGCCCAGATTCTGCCGCTGCTGGAGCGTGAGATCGCGGCCCGCACCGGTACCGACGCCTCCGCCAAGGACGCCTTCCTCGCCTGGGACGATGATCGCCACCGCCTTGTCATTCGGCTGAGCCAGGTATCGATCTCTGGCACGCCCGGCACGGTGACCCGCCTGCCTTTGGTCGATTTGTCGTACCGCCTGCGAGCGTTGGCGCGCGGCGCGATCCTGCCGACGGCGGTGGTGGTGTACCGGCCGCGCCTGGTGCTGGCGCGCGACGCGGAGGGCGACCTGACGATCAGCGTCGGGTCCGGCCCCGCCGCCGCCGCCGACGAGGAACCGGCCTTCGACCTCAAGGCAATGCTGGCGCCCCTGTTGGCGCGGCACGACCAGTACCTCGACTTCGTCGATATCGTCGAGGCCGAGGCAACGGTGATCGATATTCCGCGCGGTCGCCATTACCGCGTGCCGCGTCTGGATGCGACCCTGGAACGCACCGCGCGCGGCCTTTCGGCGCTGATCGACTGCGAAGCCCTGATCGGCGGCACAACGTCGGCGTTCACGGTCGATGCGGCCTTCGATGAGACTCCGGCCGAGGTCCGCCTGACGATCGCGTTCCGGAACGTGGCGCCCAGCCTGTACGCCGCCGAATTCCAAACCCTGGCGGCGGCCAAGGGCGTGGCGGTTCCTCTCTCGGGCAAGATTTCGGCGCGCCTGAAGCCACGGGACGTGACCCATATCGACCTGACCGACCTTGCCCATGCCGACGCCCGCGGAGAAATTCTGGGCGGCAAGGGAATCGTTCTGGCCCCCGCCCCCCTGGGACTGGCCTATCCGGTCAAGGGATTCCGCGTGAAGGGGGATTACGACGGCGCCACGGGTCAGGCGACGCTGGAAACCCTGCACCTGGAGTTGGAGGACGCCGCCCTGTCGGCGGAGGCCACCGCCTCGTGGCTGCCGCACGCCACCGGCGACACCCCGGACCGCACCATCGCGATCAAGGCGACGGCACGCCTGACCGACACCGCGCTCAACACCTTCGAACGCTATTGGCCTCCCGGCATCGCCCCCCCGGCACGCAGCTGGCTGGTCGAGAACCTTAAGGACGGCCGGGTCGAGGACTCACGCTTCACGGCGGAAATCCGTGGCAAGGACATCGCCTCCCTGGACGTCGCATCGTTCGTGGGCGAGGCGACGATGAAGGACGCTTCCGTCCACTATCTGCGCCCGATGCCACCGATCGTCGGCGCCTCTGGACAAATCGTCTTCGGCTTGAAGGAGATCGAGGTCTTCCCCGAGACCGGCCACGTCGGCAACCTGATCATTCAGCCGGGCGGCAAGGTAACGTTCTCAGGCCTCGACGAATACGACCAGTACGCCAATATCGACGCCGACATCGACGGCCCGGTCCGCGAGGCTCTGGAACTGGTCGATCAGCCCCCCTTAAGGCTGTTGCGCGACCTTGGCACCATCGACCCGAAGGCTTTTTCCGGCAACGGCAAGACTCACCTGACGATGCGTTTCCCGCTGCTTTTGGACCTGCGCCTCGCCGACATGACGGTGAAGGCGAAAGCGACCCTTTCCGACGTCGCGATCAAGAACGTCATTCCTGGGCGCAGTCTGAGCGATGGCGCGCTTGACTTGGCGGTGGACCTGGACAGCCTGGAGGTCGCGGGCGACGGCAAGGTCAACGGCGTGCCGTTGCGCCTGGGCTGGGAAGAACACTTCTCCGGCCCCGGCACACGCACCCGCTACACGATTTCCGGCAGCATCGACAATACCGGACGCACCGCTCTTGGCCTCGACTTCATCCCCTTCACCGCGCCCTACATGCACGGTCCGGTGATCGGCGACGCGGTGGCCACCGTGGACCGCCAGGGGCGAATGTCGCTTGGCGTGCAGATGGATTTGACCCAGGCGGCGATGGAAGTCCCCGGCATGGGCTGGCGCAAACTGCAAGGCGGCGCTTCGTCGGGAACCGCGTCGATCCGCTTCGACCGGGGCCGCCTTATCGACATTCAGCAGTTCCGGGTGATGGCGGGTGAAACTCTTGAAATCTCCGGAAGCGCCAAGGCCACCGACGGCCATGTACGCAGCCTCGCCCTGCGCGAGGTCCGGGTGGGGCGCAGTCTGCTCTCCGGCGGGCTGGATTTCTCCGCCAACGGCAGCGTCGATGCCTCGCTGAGCGGGAAAACCCTGGACCTTCAGCCCCTGGTCGGCGATGGCGATTGGAAAGCCTTCGTCGATGACGACGACGAAGGCGACACCGCCCCCCCCCCACCGACGGTTCCTCCGGTCGCGCTGCACCTATCCGTTGACCGCGTCTGGGTCTCCGCCGAAGGACAAATGACGAAGGTGGCCGCCACCCTGAACCGCAGCACCGACAACACCTGGACGGGCGAACTGGATGGCGACGTCGATGGCGGCAAGAAAACCACCGTCCTGGTCCGCCGCGACGGCGACAACCGACACCTGACCATCAACACCGAGGATGCGGGCGCGTTGCTGGAAGCCTTCGACTTCACCAAATCGATCCGTGGCGGCGCGATGACCCTGGACGGCACCATTCCCCCCCACGGCCCCATCGTCGGCAAGACGCGCATCGACAACTTCAACGTCGTCAAGGCCCCGATCGTGGCACGCCTGGTTTCGGTGGCCTCGATCACCGGAATCGCCGACCTTCTCGGCAACACCGGCGTCAGCTTCTGGTATCTGGAAGCGCCGTTTTCCCTGGAACACGGCATCGCCAACCTGACCGAGTTCCGCGCGGCGGGGCCATCCTTCGGAATCTCGGCCAACGGCATCGTCGATACCGACAGCGGCGGCGTGGCCTTAAGGGGAACCATCGTCCCGATCAATGTCGTCAATCGCGTGATTTCGGATCTGCCCTTGATCGGCAACATCCTGGGCGGCAAGGACGGCGGCCTGTTCGCGATATCCTACACCATCACGGGAACGCTGGACGAGCCCGACGTTTCGGTGAATCCGCTCTCCGCCCTGGTGCCGGGCGGCGTGAAGTCTCTGTTTTTCCCCAAGGGCGAGCCGCCGGCAACGCTACCCACGGCCCCCACCCCGTAAAGCCGAGGATCAGCCCGCCGCCTCGTCCGCTCCGGCCAGACGAGCGGCCAGGGACGCCGCCATGAAGGAATCCAGGTCGCCATCCAGAACGCCCTGGACATCCGAGGTCTCGGCGTTGGTGCGCAGATCCTTGACCATCTGGTAGGGCTGCAGCACGTAGGAGCGGATCTGGTGACCCCAACCGATTTCGGTCTTGGTGGCTTCCAGCGCGTTGGCCTTTTCCTCGCGGATCTGCAATTCCCGCTCATACAAACGCGCCTTCAGCATGTCCCAGCAACGGGCGCGGTTCTGGTGCTGGGAACGCTCCATCTGGCACTGCACGACGATGCCGGTCGGATTGTGGGTGATGCGCACCGCCGAATCCGTCTTGTTGATGTGCTGACCGCCCGCGCCCGAGGCCCGGTAGGTATCGATGCGGCAGTCCTTTTCCTCGATCACGATGTCGATGGTGTCGTCGATCACCGGATAGACCCAGACCGAGGAAAAACTGGTGTGCCGTCGCGCCGCCGAATCATAGGGGGAAATCCGCACCAACCGATGCACGCCGCTTTCGGTCTTCATCCAGCCATAGGCTCCGGCGCCGGTGAAGCGCAGCGTCACCGACTTGATCCCCGCCTCTTCGCCTTCGCTTTCCTCCAGGTATTCGACCTTAAAGCCGCGATGTTCCGCCCAACGCATGTACATCCGCGTCAGAATCTGCGCCCAATCCTGAGCCTCGGTGCCACCGGCGCCCGCATGAATTTCGACATAGGCGTCATTCTGATCGGCCTCGCCCGACAGCAGGGTCTCCAGCTTCAGGCGCTGCGCATGTTCGCGCAGACGGGCCAGCGACGCCTCGGCATCCGTGACCAGGTCGGCATCGCCTTCGGCATCGCCCAACTCGATCAACTCCAGAGTATCGGTCAACTCCGCCTGCAGCCGCTTGTAGCCGGAAATCGCGGTATCCAGCTTGGTCCGCTCGCGCATCAAGGTCTGGGCGCGAGCGACGTCGTTCCACAGGTTGAGGTCCTCGGACAGGGCGTTCAGTTCGTCCAGGCGACGATTGGCTTCGTCCCAGTCAAAGATGCCTCCTCAGCAGGGCCATCGCCTGCTGGATTTCCTGAGCCACGGACTCAATTTCGGCGCGCATCGGCGTCTGTCCTCGTCTGTCTTGCTGTAAAGGGCGGCGACTTTAATAAAGTCCGCCCGCTTTGGGAACCCCCGTGTCGCCCGGGGTCTCGACCACCGGCGCGCCAGAGCCGGTGACGGTCCGCGCCGACCCGGGAGTTTCGCCGGGGAGAAAAGCCTCGAAGATCACGTTGCTGTCCCCGGGCTCGGCCCGAAAGCCGGTATCGTGATTGATACGGATCAGGCGGGTTCCGGGGGGAATGCGGAACGGCGCGCCCGGTTTATCCTTCAGTGCCTGGGTCATGAATTCCTTGAACACCGGCGCGGAGACCGAACTCCCCGTCTCGTGCTTACCCAAGCTTTTCGGCTCGTCGAAGCCAATGAAGACACCCACCACCAAATCCGGCGAGAACCCCATGAACCAAGTGTCCATGCTGTCGTTCGAGGTGCCGGTCTTGCCCGCCAGGGGCTTGCCCACCGATGCGATGCGCCGACCGGTGCCGCGTTCGACCACGCCTTCCAGAATGTGGACGACCTGATAGGCGGAAATCGGATCGGCGATTTGCGCACGATCATCCGGCAACTCCGGCGCGGCCTCGCCGATCCAGAAGACGCCGTTGCAGCCGTCGCAGGCGCGGGCGTCGTGGCGATAAATGGTCTTGCCATCACGGTCCTGGATGCGGTCGATCAGGGTGGGGACGACCCGCTTGCCGCCATTGACCAGCATCGCGTAGGCCGAGGTCAGTTGCAGCACCGTCGTCTCGCCCGCGCCCAGCGCCATCGATAAAACCGGCAGCATGCGGTCGGCGATGCCGAACCGCCGGGCGGTCGCCACCACCTTGTCCATGCCCACCGCCTCGGCCAGACGAACCGTCATCAGGTTGCGCGATTTTTCAACACCGATACGCAACGTGGTCGGGCCATAGAAGTCGCCGCCATAGTTCTGCGGCTTCCACTTCGCCTGTCCCGGAACTTCCAACACGAAGGGCGCGTCGAGGATCATGTCGGTCGGCTTATAGCCGTTTTCGAGAGCGGTCAAATAGACGAACGGCTTGAAGGCCGACCCCGGCTGCCGTAGCGCCTGGGTGGCCCGGTTGAATTCGGACCGCTCATGCGAGAAACCGCCCACCATGGCGAGCACGCGGCCGGTATGCGGATCCATCGCCACCAGCGCGCCATCAACGTCGGGGATCTGGCGCAAGGCAAAAACACCGGCGCCTTCATTCTCGGGCTCCACCGCGACCACGTCGCCCGGCTTCAACACATCGGACGGCGTCTTCGGCGACGGCCCGATCTCTTGCCCCGGCAGTTGCGGTCTGGCCCAGCGCATTTCGGCAAGCGGAATCGTGCCACGCTTGCCGCCGACAAAACCGATGGAAGCGGCCTGCGACGACACGTTCAACACCACGCAACGCTGCCAACCTTCGCGCAACCCCTTCGGCAATTCGACATCGCGAAGACGAATACCCCAGCTTTGATCCAGTTCGATATGCGCCAACGGGCCTCGCCAACCATGGCGCCGGTCGTAGTCCAGCAACCCGTCCTGCAACGCCTTGGTGGCGATTTCCTGCAAACGCGGTTCCAGCGTCGTGCGCACCGCCAGACCGCCCTTGTAAAGGGCCTTCTCGCCATAGCGGGAAACCAACTCGCGCCGCACATCTTCCGAGAAGTACTTGGAATGCCCCAGGTATTCCAGTTCAGCCCGATTGCTGGCGACAAGCGGTTCAACCATCGCCGCATCGGCGGCGGCGGCGGTGACGTGGCCGTCCTCGACCATGCGGCCAATCACCCAATTACGCCGCGCAATCGCCGCCTCGGGGAAGCGGGTCGGATTGTAATTGTTGGGTGCCTTCGGCAAGGCGGCCAGAAAGGCAACCTCGGCCAAAGTCAGCTCGTCCAAGGACTTGTTGAAGTAGTTCATGGCGGCGGCGGCCACCCCGTAAGAGCCGCGCCCCAGATAGATCTGATTCAGATAAAGTTCGAGGATGTGTTCCTTGCTGAACGCCTGTTCGATCCGAAGGGCGAGAATCGCCTCCTTCACCTTGCGCGCGAACGAGACCTCGTTGGTCAGAAGGAAATTCTTGGCCACCTGCTGAGTGATGGTCGAGGCGCCGACCGGACGCCGACCACTGCCCGCATGCTTCAAATTAGTCAGGGCGGCGCGCAGCACGCCCATCACATCGACCCCGGCATGGTCGAAGAAGCGCTGATCCTCGGCGGAAAGGAAGGAATTGACCACCGCCTTGGGTATCGCGGCATAAGGAACGAAAACGCGCTTTTCGATCGCGTATTCGGTGACTAGGCGTCCATCGCCGGCGTAGATGCGGGTCATCACGTCGGGGGTATAGGTCTCCAGCTGGCGAAAGTCCGGCAAACCCCGGCCATAATGCCAGAACACGTAAACGCCGCCGCCGGCACCGGAAAGCGCGATAAGAACCACAAGACTGACCACGAAGGTCAGGACACGCATCATGGCCTGATTTCCTTGAAGGCGCGAACCCGCCTGATGGCGGGTCGGAACCATTCACATACGCGATTCCGCACGGGAATTCCACCCCGAGGCGTCAAAGACCAGAGCTTTCAAGGGCGTTGCGCGCTTTGCGTCTGATCGAAATAGCGATCCATGGCGCGCGCTACGGAATCCGCCAGCTTTTCCCGATAGGCGGCTTGTTGCAGCAAGCGCACCTCGTCATCATTGGACAGATACCCCATCTCGACCAGCACCGAGGGAATGTCCGGTGCCTTCAGAACCGCGAATCCGGCGAAGCGATGGGTGTTGTCCAGAATGCGTACCCGCCACCCCAACTCGCCCACCGCCAGCGAGGCGAACTGCGCCGAAAGATTCATCGATTCCCGCTGCGCCAAGTCGATCAGGATGCCGGTGACCTCGGGACTTTCGTCCGAGAAATCCATGTCGGAAATGATGTCCGCCTTGTTTTCCTTGTCGGCCAGCAACCCGGCCTCGCGATCGGATGCCTTCTCGGACAAGGTATAGATCGACAACCCGCGAGTCCGACGCTGCGGATTGCTGTCGGCATGCAAGGACACGAACAGATCGCCCTTGGCGCGGCGCGCGATGGCGACGCGTTCACGCAGGGAAATGAAAATATCGCGATCGCGGGTCAGAACGACGCGATAGCGTCCGCTCTTTTCCAAACGCGCCTTAAGCTGACGCGCCATCGCCAACGTGATGTGCTTTTCGTAGACGCCGTTGACGCCGATCGCCCCGGGATCGACGCCGCCGTGACCGGCATCCAGAACGATCACCGGCTTCGGCCCTTCGGCACGACGCTGCCGATCGCCGATCGCCGGTTCGGTGCTCTTGGTGAATTTGACCTCGCCCGAATCCTTGCCCAGACGGGCCATGAACGCCTCGCGCGAGGTCGGGCGCAGGTCGGCGACGAAACGCCAGCCGTACCCACCCTGCGGCGGCAGGGTCAAAACCCGCGCCACTTCCGCCGGGGCGCCCAGATCAAGAACCAGACGATAGGTGCCGGGACGGAACAATCCGGCCCGCATGCCGCGAATCAGCCCGGTGGGCGGAGGCACTTTGTCGGCCGCCATCTGCCAGTCGAGCTCGGGGAAATCGAAAACGATGCGATAGGGGTCAGCCAGATTGAACGTGGCGTGACTGGGCGCGGCGCCGACTTCCAAAACCAGACGGGTGTTCTCGGCATTGCCACCCAAACGCACGGCCGACACCGGGTCCTGCGCGAAAACCGCCCCCACGCCCAGCAATCCCCAGGCTCCGGCGGCCAACCCCATCAGGGTCATGCGGCACCGCGTCACCGACACCCCGCCCTGCCCCGTGACGGATCCATCTGTCATCCTGGCGATGTGGCGTTGTGATGAAATCTGTTCGTCCATGGCTTTCGATCATCGGGAAACGCTGAGATTCCATTCAGTAAAGTATTATGAAAAGCGGAGTCGCGATGCAACATTCGTCACTCCTCAAGCGGTATTTTTATGCGGCATGTGTCGAGACCGCCAAGAGAGTCCGATTAGCCCCCTTTTCATGAAAGAAATATAAGGAATGCATTTGTGCCATTGTCCTGAAACGGTTTCGAGGCTATCTTCCCGGCGGCGCAGGCAGTGAAGTCAGCCATCCGCCTTGCATTGTTTGGTCGTTTTCCATGAACCGGTTGGGGAATAACTTCCCCCGGCACGATGAAGCCAGAAGAGAAATCAAGGCGCTAGTCCTTGCCTGGCGGAAAAGACAACACGATGTCGAAGCGGGCGGCGCGAGCATCCGGGGTTTACCAACCCCGATCTCTCCGGGATCGGGTCATCACCGCCACGCACATGAAATGAACGATTTGCTGGAACCGAAATGTCGACCGTCAATTCTGAACCGATGATTTCGGCTTTTTCGATGGCGTCGATGCGACCGGGTGACGGGCGCATGCAAACGGTTTCCGGCATTTCCCATAGGATCAACGAACATACGCGCGCCGCGCCGCGAATTGCGGCCTGCAGCGGCGTGTCGTCTTGGAGCACCCCTTTTAATGGTCAAACGTATGTTGATCGACGCCACGCATCCGGAAGAGACGCGTGTGGTCGTGATGAATGGGACGCGGCTAGAGGAATTTGACGTCGAGACTTCGACAAAGCGCCAAATCAAAGGAAACGTCTACCTCGCCAAAATCGTCCGGGTCGAGCCCTCGCTGCAAGCCGCTTTCGTCGATTACGGCGGGAACCGGCATGGTTTTCTGGCGTTCAGCGAAATCCACCCCGACTATTACCAGATCCCGGTCGCCGACCGGCAGCGCCTGATCGCCGAGGAAGCCTCCTCTCCCGACGAGGCGCACGCCGAGGAGCCGCATGAAGCGGAGTCGGCGCGAGCCGACGACGATGCCGAGGAAACGCAAACCGTCGAACATCTGGGCGGCGACGACGCGGACGATGCCTCGGCCCGCCGGGCGCGGGAGAAACCCTTCCGTCAATACAAAATCCAAGAGGTCATCAAGCGCCGGCAGATCATGCTGGTGCAGGTGGTCAAGGAAGAACGCGGCAACAAGGGCGCGGCGCTGACCACGTACCTGTCGCTGGCCGGACGCTATTGCGTGCTGATGCCGAACACGCCGCGCGGCGGCGGGGTTTCGCGCAAGATCACCAGCGCCACCGACCGGCGCCGTCTGAAGGACATGATGAGCGGCCTCGACATCCCCGAAGGGGTGGCGGTGATCGTGCGTACCGCCGGCTCCGAACGGTCCAAGGCGGAAATCAAGCGCGACTACGAATACCTGCTGCGGACCTGGAGTTCGATCCGCGCACTGACCTTGGAATCCCGGGCGCCGGCCCTGGTCTATGAGGAAGCGACGCTGATCAAACGCGCGATCCGCGACGTCTATTCCCGCGACATCGAGGAAATCCAGGTCGAGGGCGAGGAAGGCTATCGCGTCGCCAAGGACTTCATGAAGGCACTGACGCCGTCCCACGCCAAGAAGGTGCAGCCCTATAAGGACAGCCACCTGATGCCCCTGTTCCACCGTTTCCAGGTGGAAAGCCAGTTGGAGGCCCTGCACAACACCCAGGTCACGCTGAAATCCGGCGGCTACATCGTCCTGAACCAGGCCGAGGCGCTGGTCGCCATCGACGTCAACTCGGGCCGATCGACGCGCGAACGCAATATCGAGGAAACCGCGCTTAAGACCAACATCGAGGCCTCCGACGAAATCGCCCGCCAACTGCGCCTGCGCGACCTCGCCGGGCTGGTGGTGATCGACTACATCGACATGGAGGATTCAAAGAACAACGCCGCGGTCGAACGCTGCCTGAAGGAAGCCTTGCGCTCCGACCGGGCGCGCATCCAGGTCGGACGGATCAGCCCGTTCGGATTGATGGAACTTTCCCGTCAGCGGCTGCGTCCTTCGTTCGTCGAAAACAGCTATGTCATGTGTCCGCACTGCACGGGCTCGGGCATGATCCGCTCCACCGAGTCCGAGGTGGTGCGCATCCTCCGCGTGATCGAAGAGGAAGGCGTGCGCCGCCGGTCCGCCGAAATCACGGTAACGGTGCCGATCGCCATCGCGCTCTACATCCTGAACCAGAAGCGTGCGGCGCTGGCCGAGATCGAGGCCCGTTACGGCTTTGCGGTCACCGTCAACGGTTCCGAGGCAATGATGCTGGGCGAGGTCACGGTGGACCGCACCCGCGCCCTGACCAAGGAAGAAAGTGACGCGCTGGCCCTGATCACGCCGCCCGCCGAATCCCGCCCGGTCGAGCCCGAGGACGACGAAGACGAGACCGAGGACGAGGACGGCGACAAGACCGAAGCCACCGCCTCGCCGACCCCTGGCGACGCCACAAAGGATGGCGCCAAGAAAAAGCGCCGCCACCGCAAACGTCGCGGACGTCGCGGCACGACCGAAAACGGCGAGGCCGAAACGACCGAGGCGGCGGAAGGCACGACCTTCGAAGTCAACGAAAACGGCACGGTCACGGTGGAGGACGACGACGAGTCCGAGGCCACGCCATCCTCCCTGCCCCCGACGCCGAACGGCGACACGGTCAAGAAGTCCCGTCGCCGCGGACGGCGCGGCGGACGGCGGCGCAACCGCCAACCGCAGGCCGACATCACGGTGGAACAGGTCAACGACATCTTGGCCGAAGACGCCGTCGGCGCCGATGCCCAGGACACCGTGACCCTGATCGTCGAGTCCGAGGTCTCGCCCGAGGAAACCTCTCTGGAAATCCAGGAGACTGTGGCGCCGCCGCCGGAAGCCACCGAAACGGCAACCGAGGAAACCCCGGCCAAGCCGAAGCGTGCCCGCAAGCCCGCCGTGAAAAAAGCCAAGCCGGAAACCGCCGAAGCCCCGGCCGAAGCGGTGGTGGAAGCCGAACCCGCGCCGACGATCATTCCGATCGTGGTGACCGAGGCTCCGGCCGAAGCGGCCCCGACGGAAACCGTCGTCGCCGCGCCGGTGCCGGAGGTCGCGCCGCAGCCGGAAGTTCCGGCCGGGCCGCCGCGCAAGGGCTGGTGGAACCGCTGACGGCCACGAACCAACGCGTCCAAAGGGGCGGCGGAGCAATCCGCTGCCTTTTTTCTTGTCGCCCCCTGTAATCGGCGAAAATCCACCGTAATTATCCTTGATCAAGGAGTACGACCTTCGCCGCGAAAGCCCCGCCCATGAGCCTCCACAAGAAACCTTTTCTTTATTTGCTGGCCCTGCTGGCTTCGGGCCTTGCCGCGTGCGCCCGCGTTCCCGACGGGGTGACGCCGCTGCCCGATTTCGACGTCGCCCGCTATCAGGGAACCTGGTACGAGGTGATGCGCCTGGATCATTCCTTCGAACGCGGGCTGGTCGCCGTTTCCGCCACCTACACCTTGAATCCCGACGGCACGCTGAGGGTGGTCAATCGCGGCCTCAATCCACGCACCTGCACTTGGAAAGAGGCGGTGGGCCACGCCAAATTCCATGACGATCCGCACACCGCGCGGCTTTCCGTCAGCTTCTTCTGGCCGTTCTACGCCGGATACTCGGTGTTCGCGTTGGATCACGACGGCCATGCCTGGACCGCCGTCGCCGGGCCGACCCACGACTATTTATGGATTCTTTCCCGCACCCCGGACTTGCCGGACGAAACCCGCGAACACCTGATCGACGCCGCGCGCACGCGGGGCTTTCCCACCGACGACCTGATCCGGGTGAAGCAAGATCCGCTGGGGTGCGAAACGCCGATACCACACGGCAATTGATCGCGCGCGGCGGCTCGTCCTATACCTAAGACGAACCGTCAGACGGAGAAAGCCCCCATGTCCCTGTCCAAAATTCTATTCGCCACGCTATCCATGGCGGCGCTTTCCGCCTGCGCCCAGGTCGATGACATCGATCAAGGACTGACCGGACTAAAGGGACGCCCCGTCGCCCCCGTGCTGCGCGCGCTGGGCAAACCCAGCAAGCAGTGGGAAGGCGGCGGCAAGACCGTCTATGCGTGGTCGAACGCCGGAACCGCCCCATCCTCCCACCGCGATTGCGAGGATACCTATGGCGGCGCCCGCTCCATGACCTGCGGCAGCTTCGCCCCCGCGTCACAAACCGCCTATTGCATCGTCCAGATCACCGCCGACAAGACCGGAACCGTCATCAACGCCTTCCACGACGGCCCGCCCCGGGCCTGCGGCAAGTTCGCCCGTCGGCTGCCAAAGTAGAATCACCAAGGGCTTCGCCCCTAGACCCTGAAGGAAAAAACGTTGCGAGGGGACTCGGCCCCCTCGCGCTCCCCATTCCTAATTTTTCCACATCATCACGCAGCACAATGGTTTTATAGCGCTTTGCGCAAAATACGGCATGGGACAAGCCCCATACCGAGTCCGGGGCAGAGCCCTGGCAGCCCCCCTCCGGACCACCTCGTTCCAGGTCAAGTGGCCATCGAATCCTTCACAAAGTCCCCTCATCTATGTCTAAATACTATCCAGCCATAAAGAGGGAGAAGCATGGACCTGAAGCAACTCCATACGATGGAAATAATTAGCGACATAGAGAATATACTCGATGAGAATAGTCACATCATCAGTTCTCGCTTGCATGGTGACGTGTATAAATTAAATTATTGGACAGGATACGCAGAGGGACTACTTGAACAGATCAATAAAGATGATCTCCCACAAGATTACAAATGCTTTATAGCGGAAACAAAGCAAAAGATTTCTGTATTCAAAGAAGAATCCAACAAAATATCAAATAATAGCCTCTGCAACGGCTTTGGTATCCTCTCTCTCTGCTATGGCACAAGCATGGGACAACCCAGATATTGTTAAAATTCTATCGCAATCTATTATTACATTCTTTATTCCAGCATTGGCCATGGGCGTAATAATTGACGCATGCAATAAAGCAATCAACGCAAAATATGCGAATATGTGGCAGGAGTTATGTGATTTAGATTTGAAAAAGTCTGAAGGACGGCGCAACAAATTAGAAAAACATATAAACATAATTAGTATTATGTATTCAATTTTGATCGGCGCTAATGTATTAATGATAATATTTGGCGCTATTTTTTATTTCAAAACAATTCATGGCTTCAAATGGGTTCGAACCAGGATCAACGCTTGATGTATTTAAGATATAATTCGCGCCATAAAAATGGCCGGGGTTTCCGCCCCGGCCTTTGATGTTCGTGCATTTGCGGGGGAACTACCCCAGCAGTTTTTTCTTGATCATCTCGTTCAAGATGCCGGGATTGGCCTTGCCCTGCGACGCCTTCATCGCCTGACCGACGAACCAGCCCAGCAGCTTTTCCTTTCCGCCACGGACTTCCTCGGCCTTTTCCGGATTGGCGGCGATCACCTCGTCCACCACCTTCTCGATCGCGCCGGTATTGGTAACCTGTTTCAGGCCCTTTTCCTCGACAATAGTGTCCGGGGCCTCGCCGGTTTCGACCATGATTTCGAACACGTCCTTGGCGATACGCCCGGAAATCGTGTCGTTCTTGATCAAGTCCACCAGCTTGCCGATGTTTTCCGGCTTCACCGGGCTGTCGGTGATGTCGCGGCCGGTACGGTTCAAGGCGGCGAACAGATCGCCCATCACCCAGTTGGCGGCCGTCTTGGCATCGTGACCGTCGGCTGCGGCCTCGAAGAACGCGGCGGTTTCCTTTTCCGCCACCATCACACCCGCGTCATAGGGCGACAGGCCATAATCGCCGATGAAACGCGCCTTCTTGGCATCAGGCAATTCCGGCAGGCTGGATTTGATCTGGGCGATAAAGTCCTCGGTCAATTCCAGCGGCAGCAGATCCGGGTCCGGGAAATAGCGGTAGTCGTGGGCGAATTCCTTGGACCGCATGGGCCGCGTTTCGCCCTTGTTGGCATCGAACAGGCGGGTTTCCTGTTCGATGATGCCGCCCGCCTCGTACACTTCAATATGGCGCGCCGCCTCGATCTCGACCGCCTGCATCACGAACCGCACCGAATTAACGTTCTTGATCTCGCAACGGGTGCGCAACGGCTCGCCCGGATGCCGGACCGAGACATTGACGTCGGCGCGCATCGAGCCTTCATCCATATTGCCGTCGCAAGTTCCAAGGTAGCGCAGAATCGCCCGCAGCTTTTTCAGATACGCCCCCGCCTCTTCCGGGCTGCGCATGTCGGGCTTGGAAACGATTTCCATCAGCGCCACGCCCGCGCGGTTCAAATCGATGAACGACTTGGTCGGGTGCTGATCGTGCATCGACTTGCCCGCGTCGATTTCCAGGTGCAGGCGCTCGATCCCGACCTCACGGCTGGTGCCGTCCTTCAAGTCCAGGATGATCGTGCCTTCGCCGACGATCGGATGCGCGAACTGGCTGATCTGATAACCCAGCGGCAAATCGGCATAGAAATAGTTCTTACGGTCGAACACCGAACGCCGGTTGATAATGGCGTTCAGCCCCAGGCCGGTCTTCACCGCCTGATAGACGCACTCGGCATTGATCGTCGGCAGCATGCCGGGCATGCCGCAATCCAGGAAAGCCACCTGGGTATTGGGACCCGCGCCGAAGGTGGTGGAAGCGCCGGAAAACAGCTTGGCGTTGGAAATCACCTGGGCGTGAACCTCCAGCCCGATCACGACTTCCCAGGGGCCGGTTTCGCCCTGAATGATATAGGTCATCTTACTTGCCTCCCCGCAGCAGCGTCGGCACGGCATCGAAGCCAGCCGCGGCTTCCATCACCTGCGCGACACGCAGGATGGTTTCCTCGTCGAACGGACGACCGATCAGTTGCAGCCCCAGGGGCAACCCCTTCTGCGACAACCCACCGGGCAGGGAAAGCGCGGGAACCCCGGCCAGCGACGCCGGCACGGTGAACCCGTCGTTCAGGTACATGGTGATCGGATCGACCTTGGCCCCGCCTTCGACCGGGAAGGGATCGGACGGCGCGGTCGGGGTCAGGATCACGTCCACCGTCTTGAACGCCTCGCGGAAGTCGCCCGCGATCAGGGCGCGGACCTTCTGCGCCTTCAGGTAATAGGCGTCGTAGTACCCGGCGGAGAGCACATAGGTGCCGATCAGGATGCGGCGCTTGACCTCTTTGCCAAAGCCCTTGGCGCGGGTCTTCATGTACATCTCGTCCAGATTGCCGCCGTCCTCGACCCGCAGGCCGTAACGCACGCCGTCATGGCGGGCGAGGTTCGACGACGCCTCCGCCGGAGCGATGATGTAGTACGTCGCCAGGGCCTTGTCGGTGTGCGGCAGGGAAATATCCACCACCGTCGCGCCCGCGTCCTTCAGCCAAGTAATGCCCTGGTCCCACAACGCGGCGATTTCGGAATTCAGGCCGTCGGGGCGATATTCCTTCGGGATGCCGACCTTAAGGCCGCGAATATCGCCGGAAAGCGCCTTGGCGAAGTCCGGCAGCGCCACCTTGGCCGAGGTGCTGTCCTTGGCGTCAAAGCCCGCCATCGCTTGCAGCATAATCGCCGCGTCCTCGACGGTGCGGGTCATCGGCCCCGCCTGATCCAACGACGAGGCGAACGCCACGATCCCCCAACGCGAACACCGGCCATAGGTCGGCTTTAACCCGACGATGCCGGTGAAGGCCGCGGGCTGACGAATCGAGCCGCCGGTGTCGGTGCCGGTGGCGGCAACGCACAAACGCACGGCCACGGCGGCGGCCGAACCGCCCGACGACCCGCCGGGAACCAGCGGCGTCGCATCGTTTTCCGCGGTCCACGGGCTGATCACGTTGCCATAGGCCGAGGTGATGTTGGCCGAACCCATGGCGAACTCGTCCAGGTTGGTCTTGCCCAGCATCACCGCGCCCGCGTCCTTCAGCTTGCCGCTGACGGTGGATTCATAGCAGGGCTTGAACCCTTCCAGGATTTTCGAGGCGGCGGTGGTCTGCACCCCTTCGGTACAGAACAGATCCTTGATCGCCACCGGTGCACCGTCCATCGGACCACGGGCCTCGCCCTTGGCGCGACGCGCGTCGGACGCCTTGGCTCGATCCAACGCCACATCCGGGCAGGTGACGATGAAGGCGTTCAGACCCTTGTGGGCATCCATCGCGGACAAATACGCTTCCGTCATCTCGACGGCGGTGAAGTCCCTCTTGGCCAGTCCGTCGCGGACCCCGGCCAGGGTCAGGGAGGTCAGATCGGTCATCGCGCTCACTCCACCACCTTCGGCACCAGGAAATAGCCATCCATCGCGTCCGGCGCGTTGGCCAGAACCTTCTCCGGCATGCCGCCGTCGGTGACCGTATCCTCGCGCCAGAACAGCTTCATCTCCGATACCGAGGCCAGCGGCGCGACGCCTTCGGTATTCACCTGCGACAGTTGCTCCACCCAACCCAGAATGCCGTTCAGCTCATGGGCGAGACCTTCAAGGTCGTCCTCGGGAATTTCCAATCGCGCCAGAAATCCGATCTTTCTGACTGTGGCCTTGTCCAGCGACATGGGATATCTGTCTCCAATAGAGTCTCTTCGCACGAAAGCACTCTGGCAGGCTTAGCAAACGATACGCGTGCGCGCAACAACCCGCGCCGTTTAGATGGGGAACACCGCCATGATCTGCGAGTGCATCGAGGATTTCGCCGTCGCCCTGCCCGCCTTCGGCGCGGTTTTGGGAATCGACCTGGGGTCGAAAACGATCGGCGTCGCGGTTTCCGACGTCACCCGCTCGATCGCATCGCCGTTGCTGCTGATCGAGCGCAAATCGCGGGAGAAGGACTTGGCGGCGCTGATCGCCACCGCCCAATCGCGCGAGGCGGTGGGCGTCGTCTATGGCCTGCCGTTGCAGATGGACGGCACCGAGGGCGAGCGTGTCGCTCTGACCAGGTCCTTCGCGACGCGCATCGCGGCGACTTGGGACGTACCCGTCGCCTTCTGGGATGAACGCCTGTCCACCGCTGCGGTCGAACGGTTTCTGATCGACGAGGCGGATATGACCCGCGCCCGCCGCAAGCAGGTGGTGGACAAATCCGCCGCCGCATTCATCCTGCAAGGTGCGCTGGATCGCCTGCGCGTCCTGGGCCAACAGGGGGAAAGCCGGTGAACGCCATTTTCTTCGCCATCGTCGCGGTTGCCTTCGGCGTCGCCGGATACCGCCACATCCTTGCCCCCAACGGCATGGCTCCCGGCACTTCGCCGATGGAGGTTCTGGGAACCGCTGCGATCGACGGCGCCGGCGGCGCGGTCACCTTGTCAATCGGCCTGGTCGGTTATCTGGTATCGACGCTGCAAGGCTCAACCGAGACCACCTTCTACGTGATCGCCGTCTATTTCGGCGCGGTTGCAGGTCAAACGGATGCGGCACGCCCTGTGGGCGGCACTGTCCGCCGACGCGGCGGGGATCGCCGCCGCCGTTTTCATCTGCAATCTGATGTGCGGCTAAACGCCTCGGTCGCGCGGCGCGCGCACGGCGTTATCCCCCCAGCTTCAGCAACCAGTCGCGCAGGCGCTCCACCGCCGTGACCACGGTCGCGGTCGCACCCGAGTACGAAAAGCGGATCGAACTTCCGCCCCTGACCGGGTCGAAATCCCAACCCGGCGCAACCGCCACCCCCGCCTCGCCCAGCATGCGGCGACACAGCTCGGAGCTGTCCAGCCCCAGGTGCGAGACGTCGGCATAGACATAAAACGCCCCGTCCGGCGGCGCGACATGCGCAATCCAGATCCCGGCCAAGCCCTGCACCAAAATGTCGCGATTGCGCGCGTAGCCCCGAACCACCGCGTCGAACTCGTTCAGACGATCGAAGGCCTGCACCGCCGCAACCTGCGAGATTGTCGGCGGCGAAATGAACAGATTCTGCGCCAGACATTCGACGGCACGAGCCATATCCTCGGGCAGAACCATCCAACCCAACCGCCAGCCGGTCATACAGTAGTATTTCGAGAAACTGTTGATGACCACCGCCGACGGGCTGAACGCCGTCGCCGTCGCCGCCGTCGTGCCATAGGTGATGCCGTGATAAATCTCGTCCGAGATCAGGCGAATGCCGTGATCGTGGCAATACTCCGCCAACGCACGCAGTGCCTCCGGCGGCAGCATCGAACCGGTTGGATTCGATGGGCTGGCGACAATCAGGCCATCGATATTCATCCCCTCAAGCATCGCCGGAGACGACTGGAACCGGGTTTCCGACCCCACCGGCAGCAACACCGCCTCCACCCCCACCGCCTTCAGGATGTGGCGATAGGCGGGATACCCCGGCGAGGCCAGGGCCGCCCGATCGCCCGGCGCGAACGCCGCCAGAAACGCCATCAGAAAGGCCGCCGACGACCCCATGGTGCAGAACACCCGCTCCAGGTCGAGATCGACGCCATAGGCCGCCCGCGCCTGCGCCACGATCCGCCGCCTGAGCGCCGGTATCCCCTGCACCATGGTGTACCCCATGGGGTCGCCGGTAACGAGTTCGCGAGCCACCGCCTCGGCCACCGCCGAAGGCACCCCAAGCGACGGCTGACCAATTTCCATGTGCAAGACATGGCCGCCCTGGATTTCCTGCTCGGACGCGGCGCGCAGGACATCCATCACCAGAAATGGCGGGACTCGACCTCGTTCTCTGATTTTCAGAGCCATGGCCTAGAATCTGATCTTGGCTTTGGGATCGCCGATTTCCATCCCGATGGCACGGGAAACCCCGGCCCCGCGCGGATCGATCGGCAGCGTGCAGTTATCGACCTTCGACGGCGCACCATCCGGACAGACCACGCCGGTGAGGCGGCTGCCCGCATCGCCCGCCGCCGCCACCGCCGTCACCGCCGCTTGCGCATTCTGGCCCAGCAAACGACCGCGCGCCGCGAAATCCAGAACGTCGGGAACCGCCGTGGCGCCCGCGCCCGCCGCCGCCACGCGCAAATCCTTGACGTGGCGATTGCCGACGATCATCGGCAGCATGGCATCAACATCCAGGTCGTCTCCCAACGGCGAATAGGCGAACAGGCCGACCGCCCCCATCGCCTGGCCGCTACCGAACATCTACCCCATGGACAGAACACAGCTCACCGCCATGCCGCCGCGATCGACCGCGGTGAAGCCGGCAGCCCCATAAGACGACAGCGCCGGAGACGCGGCAGCGATCCGCGTCGGAGACGCCGACTTGGCATCCACCGCCGCGGCCCAAGCCTTCGCCGCCGCCGGACCGGAGAACGGCGCCGGCGGGAAATAGGCGGTTTCGTTGTCGGCATCGACAGTCACCGGATCGACCCGCAGCGCACGATAGGCGCGCAGGGCAGCGCGGCGGCAATCAACTGCCCCATCTGCCCGGAATAGACCTCGCCCGCCCCCTTTACACGCAAGGAGCTTAACGCGGTGGCGGCGCGCAACTGCACCAAGCTGTCGCCTTCACGCAACAACGAGCCATCGGGACGGATGAATGCGGCGCGGGTCTCGGCATCCAAAGCGACCGGAGCCCCCAGCACCTTCATATCCTTGGCCAACGCGCGCGACACCGGCACGCCGAAACGCGCCAGTTGCTCCGCCGGAGACAAAATCTGCTCCCATCGCAGAACGCCGGAAACCGCGTGCAGCGCATAAAGTCCACGCGGCAGCCCCGGCGCAAAACCACCGCCCGGCAATGGCGCGGGCAGGAACGAGAAAACCTGCACCGACTTGTCCTTGGGCTGGCGACTCAAGCAGACGCCCCCCCATCCATCCGGCACGACCGGGCATGGTGACGGTCAGGGTTGCCGCCATCGCCGACCAGGGCGGCGCGCGGTTCCTCGGCGGAGACGAACCCCACAAACCCCGCGACATAACCGATCACGCCCTGCGATGGTTTGTGCGCATCGCAGGCGGACAAAGCCATCAGCGCGGCGATCCCCACGACGGCAAGCGCCGTTTGACCTTGCCCACGGGGAAGGATAGCCTTTGCCTCGCGGCGGAACGCTTTTTCAGGATCGAGGTTGAGCAAATTGCGCATGAGACTTCAGGCTGTGTTTCTGGCGATTGCGGCATGGGGGACGACGATGGTCGCCCCGGGGGAAAGCGCGCGCGCCGCAGATAGAATATCGCTGATCCGCGACGCGGAAATTGAAAATACCATCCATGAGTTTGCAACGCCACTGCTGCGAGCGGCTGATTTCGATGCCCGCGCCCTCAAGGTTCATCTGGTCAAGGACCCTTCGCTGAACGCCTTCGTAACGCATGGGATGAACCTCTTCCTGCACACCGGCCTGTTGATGCAGGCCGACGACGCCTCCGAAGTGATCGGCGTCATGGCGCACGAATTCGGACACATTGCCGGTGGCCACATCATCCTGCGCGAACAGCAGATGGAAGCGACGCAAAGAAACATGTGGTTATCCTACGCCCTGGGCGCGGCGGCGGCACTGGCGACCGGTCGGGGCGAGGCCCTGGGCGGGGTCGCCCTGGGGGTGCAAAGCGGCCTGGTCGAGAACTTGATGTCCTTTACAAGGGCCGAGGAAAGCCAGGCGGACCAGGCCGGCACCGAATTCATGGATGCGGCGGGCATATCCTGCGCCGGACTTCTGAAGTTCATGCGTCTTCTGGAAAGACAGGAACTGTTGGTAACGGCGCGGCAGGACCCGTACCTGCGCACCCACCCGCTAACCCGCGACCGCATCGCCTTCATGGAGAATCACGTCAAGACCGCAGGACTACCCGCCGACACCATTCCCGCCGCATGGAAGATCGCCTTCGCGCGCGTTCGCGCCAAACTGTACGGCTTTTTAGAAACGCCCGGACGCACGCTGCAACGCTATCCGGAAACCGATGTCGGCATCCCCGCCCGCTATGCCCGCGCCATCGCGCATTACCGCCTGGCCGAAACCGACACTGCGGTACGGATGATCGACGGCCTGTTGAAAGACATGCCGCGCGACCCTTACTTCCTGGAACTTAAGGGGCAGGTCCTGTTCGAGGCGGGCGACATCGAGGCCAGCATTCCGCCCTATCGCGAAAGCGTCCGCCTGTCGCCGCATGACGCGCCGCTACAACTGGGTCTGGCCCGTGCCCTGATCGCGCGCGACAACGACGACGACCTTAACGAAGCGACAAAAGCTTTGGAACAGGCCTTGCGCGACGAACCGGATGCCCCCTCTTATTGGAAGCAATTGGCGATCGCGCGCGGTCGCGGCGGCAACGAATCCTCTGCTTCCTATGCCTTGGCCGAAGATTCGCTGCGCACCGGTAAATACGCGGACGCCAAGTTCCACGCGGGAAAGGCACTACAAGGGCTTCCCGCCGGATCGGCCATCCGCCTGCGAGCCGAGGACATCAAGGCGGAAGCCGAACGCCTCCTCGACCTGCAAAGAAAGAAAAAGTAAGCCCATTCGCGCAAGGACTCCCATATGAATCGTTTTCTTCTCCGCGCTGCCGGATTCGGCCTCGCGATCGGACTGACCGCCGCCAGTCCCACCCCCGCCATCTCCGAAGCGCAGACCCGGGCCGTCCGCGATCTGGTCCGCCAGACCCTGATCGACAACCCCGACATCCTGATCGAGGCGATGGACGCCCTGAAGGAAAAGCACGTCGCGGAACAGCGCGCGGCGCAGCAGGCGGCAATCCTTGCCAACGCCTCGGAGCTGATTCGCGCCGACGACCCCTTCCTTGGCGCCAAGACGGCCAAGATCACCGGCGTCGAGTTCTTCGACTACAACTGCGGCTACTGCCGCTCCTCCCTGCCGGAGATTCAGGCGGCACTGAAGGCCAACCCCAACGCCCGCATCATCGTCAAGGACCTGCCTGTTCTCGGGCAAGAAAGCGTCGCGGTCTCCCACCTGGCGCTGGCCTCCCGCGCGCAGGGCCGTTACGCCGACTATCACATCGCGTTGATGAGCGCCAAGGGCCGTCTGGACGAAGCCACCGCCCTGGCCATCGCCAAGGACCTGAAGCTTGACCTTAAGCGCCTGAAAAAGGACGCAACGGACAAGACGGTGAACGAGACCATTGCCCGCAACCAAGCCCTGGCCGCCACCCTGGGCATCGGAGGCACCCCCAGTTTCGTGATCGGAGAAACCCTGTTCCCCGGTCGCATCGACGCGGAAGCCCTGGGCCAGGCTCTGGCCGCAACGAAATCCGCCCAAAACGTAAAATGAAAAAGGCCGGGGAAAACTCCGGCCTTTTCCTTTACATCTTCGGCACCGATCAAGCACCCGCGACGCTTTGCAGCAGCGCGGACATCGTGCCTTTGCTCAAGCCGCCGGAAAGACCGGCAACACCGGAACGCATTCCCGCCAAGCGCTCGGCCATGGAAACGAAGCCGTCCTCGTTGGTGTCCAACGGATCGTAGCTTTCCTCCTCGGCCGCCGCCGTAGCACCGGCGGCACCGGTGGAGCCGGTTTCCGCCGCCCCCTCCGTGGCAGCCGTTTCCTCCGCGGGCGGAGGCGGCGGTGGCGGCGTCATCGCGGCGATCGCGGTCTTGAGTTCGCTTTCGCTGATGCTGCCGTCGCCATCGACATCCAGTTCGCTCAGCAACGCCGCAGCTGCCCCTTCACTGTCTCCGGTCGAAGTGGCCCGAGACAACGCGGCTTGCAGTTCGCCGGCATCGATCGACCCATTGCCGTCCGCGTCGAGCGACGCGAACACATCGCCGGCAAAAGCCTCCCCGCCGCCGCCCGGAGACGGTGATGGGGGTGGTGGCATGCCCGCTTCGAACTCGCTTTGGTCGAGGCTGCCGTCGCCGTTGATATCCAAGCTTGCAAAGATTTCGGACGAGTCCGTTCCCCCAACCTGCGCCTCAAGAAGCGTTGACGACGCACTGGCCGAGAACCGATCCGAAAAGCTTGTAAACTCCGCCGCAGAAACCTTGCCGTCGCCATCGTTGTCGATGGCGGCGAACAGGTTCTGCAGCCTACTGTCTTCGGCCGATGCTTGAGAATCGACCGCAGCCCCGGCTTTCGAGGTCGCTCCCTGGCCCCGCAACAACTGCGCCAGCAGCGTCGAGGTTGAATAGCCAGAGGAAATACCCAGTGACATGGCTTTCTTCCTCCTTCACCTTCCCCGCCACGAACCCGCGAGAAACGCCAAACATCCGGCACGAACCACCGGACGCACCAGGGCGGAAACGCCGGTTCGGCGCCCTGCACGCGAACTCAACGCTTCATCGCCACTGCGGTATCGATCATTTCGTCCACCGTGCGGAAATTGGTGGAGGCCATGGTATAGGCCTTCTGCACGATCATCATGCGGGTGAATTCGTCGGCCAGATCGACGTTCGAGGATTCCAGGTTGCCGACCAGAAGGGTGGTTCCCTGCTGCTCCAACTCCAGATCGCGGACCGACATCTCGCCCGCGTTCTCGGTGGCGCGAAACAGGTTGCCGCTGACCGCTTCCAAGCTATCGGGGGCGACGAACTCGGCGACCGCCACCTTATAGAGGGCGCGGCTGCGTCCGTTGGTATAGCTGCCCCACAGCACGCCGTTCTTATCGAACGTCTCGTCGTAAAGGCGCCCACTCTCGCTGCCGTTCTGCGCGGTGCGGTAAATCGTCGTGGCGTCGGCGTACTGCTCCATCTCGGTCAGATCGACGGCGATGGTGCTGGTGCTGCCGTCATCCCAGGTGACGGTTGCCTCGACCGGGTCCTGCGGCGTCAACAACTTGCCATCGCCACTGAAGGTCGCCGTCGCCGTCCCCGTCGCCGGAGCCGTCACCGCGCCATCGCTGACCGCGAAATCCACCGTCCAATTGTTGGCGGCGGTCTTGGTCCAGATATAGGACAGCGTTTGCGAGGCAAAGGCCTGGTCGTAGACGGAACCTTGCAGGGTCACGCTTTCCCCGGTTGCGGTGTTGGACGGGATGTTGGCGGCCATCAACGCCTCGGTGGAAGCAGCGCCCGAAAGCTCGTCCAGGGCGAAGGCCCGCAACGGCACCAAGCCGGTCAGACTGTCGCTGGGCGTGAACTCGCCGTTCTCGTCGGCGGCCCACCCCATCAGGTACTTGCCGTTGGCGGTAGTGTAATACGACCGCTGGGAGCCACTGCCATCGTCCACGTACCTTAGTTGCAACGCACCGTCGCGAGTGAAATAGACATCGTTGGTGCCGTCGGTGGAGCCAAAGGTACGAGAGACGATAAAGAAGCCCTCGCCATCGATCGCCAGGTCGTCCGCGCGTCCGGTGATTTTGACCAACCCCTGCGCCATCACCGACCGGCGATCCACCGCCTGCACCGAGAACATCTTGGTGCCATTCGCCTTTTGCCCGTCAAGCAGGGTGGCGAACAGGGTTTCCTCGCGCTTGTACGCGGTGGTGTTGACGTTCGCGATGTTGTTGCTGACGGTCTGCATTCCCTGGCTTTGCGCCAACATCGCCAGGGAACTCGAATTCAGCGCGCCAATCAGGCTCATGATAAGACTCCGGTGGCGGATACAAATACACCCGGAACCTTGCCTGCAACCCGCGAGCCAGAGTCAACACACTGATTTATAAGGGTTTTTAAGGCGGAGAGAAAAGAAGGTCGGCAATTTCTGCCGGAAGCCGCGCCCCGGACGGCAGGTTCTGCCGTCCGGGGTCGGAAGCGATCAGATGCAGTACTGCTTCAGCGGCTCGAAGCCATTGAAGTTGACGCTGGCATAAGACGCGGTATAGGCGCCGGTCGAATGGATTTCGACCTTATCGCCGGCCTGCAAGCCGACCGGCAGGCAATAGCCCGCCTTGTCGTAAAGAATATCGACGCTGTCGCAGGTCGGACCGGCCAGGATCACCGGGGCGATTTCTTCCCCATCGCGGCTGGTGGTGATGCGATAGCGGATCGCCTCGTCCATGGTTTCGGCCAAGCCGTTGAACTTGCCGACATCCAGGAACACCCAGCGGCGGTCGTCGTCATAGGACTTGCGGGAAACCAGCACCACCTCGGACTGGAGGATGCCGGAATCGCCGACCAGGGAACGCCCGGGTTCGACCATCAAGGCCGGAATGCGGTTGCCGAAGTGATTGGTCACCGCGTGCATCACCGCGTTGGCGTAGGCGGGCAAACCCTCGACCTCGTCCAGATAGTGCGCGGGGAAACCGCCGCCCAGGTTGACGGCCTTCAACTCGATGCCACGTTCCTGCAGGGTCGAGAACAGCATCGCGACCTTGGCCAGGGCAACGTCCCACTGGTCAAGCGCGGTCTGCTGCGACCCGACGTGGAAGGACACGCCATAGGGGTCGAGCCCCAGGGCACGGGCTTCGGTCAGCAGGTCGGCGGCCATATCGACGGCACAGCCGAACTTGCGGCTGAGCGGCCACTGCGCGCCGGTGTTTTCGACCAAGATGCGGCAATAAACCCGAGACCCCGGCGCGGCGCGCGAGATCTTGCGGAGTTCTTCCTGCGAATCGATGGCATACAGGCGAACACCCCTCCCGAAGGCTTCAGCGATATCGCTTTCCTTCTTGATGGTGTTGCCGAACGAAATGTTGTCGGCCTGCGCGCCGTTCGACAGACAAAGGTCGATTTCCGGCAGGCTGGCAGTATCGAACGAAGAGCCCTCGGCGGCCAGCATCCGCACCACATCGGGCGCCGGATTAGCCTTCACCGCATAAAACACCTGCGCAAGGGGCAAGTGTTCACGCAGGTTACGGTAATTCTGACGAATGATTTCCAGATCGACCACCAGGCAGGGGGTGGGCGGGCGTTGTTGCTCCAGGAAACGTCGAATACGTTCGGACATGATTTCAAGTCCCCACAAGTAAGGACCAGGCCGGATCACACGATCACATAGGCGCAGGTCATCGGATTAAGGTCCAACGACATGTTCCCCGGACGAAACCGCCCGAAAAACACCCCGTAATTCCAACCAGGGAGACTGAGATGAAAATAAGATGACTGCCGAGATACGCGAGAAATTACCGACCCTCAGTAACCCGTGCATCCTTCGATGGCCGAACCCTCGCGAAAGAAAGCAATTCGCCTTGACGTACAATACGCAATACGGCGGTCATCTTTAGTCCACCCCAGGCCTTTGCCTGGTCACGTGTCGTGCGTCGTTGCGTAGCCGCCAAGGGTCAGAGGCACGTGCGCAAGGTTCGTCTGTATAGTCCCAACGCCAGCCCAGGGTAAAGAAAAAAACGAAGAAAAAAACGCGGCTCGGATATGTCCGAACCGCATAGGTTTTCTTGTTTATTTTCAAAGACCTCAGATCAACCCGGCCACCGGCGACGAGGGGTCGGCATAGAATTTTTTCGGCATCCGTCCGGCAAGGCAGGCAAGTCTTCCCGCCTCGACCGCCAGCCGCATTGCACAAGCCATTCGAATCGGATCCTTGGCGGCGGCGATCGCGGTGTTCATCAGAACGCCGTCACAGCCCAATTCCATCGCCTCGGCGGCATCGGAGGCGGTCCCCACCCCGGCATCCACCAACACCGGCACCTTGGCCTCCTCGATGATCAGGCGGATGTTCACCGGGTTCTGAATGCCCAGGCCGGAGCCGATCGGCGCCGCCAGCGGCATGATCGCCGCGCAGCCCATTTCTTCCAACCGTTTCGCCATGATCGGATCGTCGCTGCAATAGACCATCACCTCGAAGCCTTCCTTCAACAGGACTTCCGTGGCCTTCAAGGTTTCGACCATGTTGGGGTAAAGCGTTTTCTGGTCGCCCAGAACCTCCAGCTTGACCAGATTCCAGCCCCCGGCTTCCCGCGCCAGACGCAATGTTCTGACCGCATCCTCGGCGGTGAAGCAGCCCGCCGTGTTGGGCAAATAGGTGTAGGTCTTGGGATCGACGTAATCCATCAGCATCGGCTGCTTCGGATCGCTGATATTGACGCGCCGCACCGCGACGGTGACGATTTCCGCGCCCGAGGCCGCGATCGCTGCGGCGGTTTCCGTGAAGTCCTTGTATTTGCCGGTACCGACCAGCAGCCGGGATGAAAAGCTTCTCCCCGCCACCACCAAACGATCTTCCGTCACGTTTCCTCCCCGCGGCGCGCCGCCGCCAATAAAGTGCACGATCTCGAAGCGGTCGCCATCCAGAACCAGCATCGTCGCATAGGCCGACTTCGGCACGATTTCGAGATTGCGTTCCACCGCCACCTTGCGCGGTTCGATTCCGACCCCGGTCAGCAGCGCCGCCACCGTAAGCCCTTCGCCCACGTCGCGGATTTCGCCATTCAAGGTGATTTGCATCGCGTATCCAGTGTTGCTTTTCCGTCTCGAGGGCCAGAGTATGGGACCGTGTGGCGGCGGATGCAACCGAGTCCTCGCCCATTGTCCAATCGGAGGCCAAACCCGTGCCCCTCTCCACCAGCGCTAAGCGCGTCCTGATCGTCAACGGCCCCAACCTCAACATGCTGGGAAGCCGTCAGCCCGAGGTCTATGGGAACGGCACCCTGGACGACATCGCCAAGTCCTGCGCCGATTTCGCCGCCCACCGCGGCTGGTATCTCGACTTCCGGCAATCCAACTGCGAGGGGGAAATCGTTTCGTGGATCCAGGAGGCGCGCACCGCATCCGATGCGCTGGTGATCAATCCCGCCGCCTTCACCCACACCTCGGTGGCGATTCTCGACGCGTTGCTGCTGCTCGACATCCCGGTGATCGAGGTTCACCTGTCGAACATCCACAAGCGCGAGGAATTCCGCCACCACTCCTTCGTTTCGCGTGCCACGACCGGGGTGATCGCCGGTCTCGGTGCCAAGGGGTACCTGCTGGCGTTGACCGCCTTGGAAACCGCCTGACCCGGCGCGGGCCGATGACCCCCGAATTGACGCCCGATCTGCTGCTGGCCACCTATACCCAAGGGGCATTCCCGATGGGGCGCGGGCGCGACGACCCGGAAATGGTCTGGCTGTCGCCGCGAATGCGGGGGGTGCTGCCATTGGACGGCATCAAGATCAGTCGTTCCTTGAAAAAGGCCCTGCGCAAGACCCCTCTCCAGATCACCGCCGACGGCGATTTCGCCGCCGTCGTCGATGCCTCGAAGATCGCGCTGGTGCATTTGGTGGCGCGGCTGCGGGCCCTAATCGACGCGGAACTGACCGCTCTGATTTCCGGGTGATCAAGCCTCTGTGCGCAGGTGACGCCAGGACGCACTGAAGTTCAGCGGCGGAGATTCCATGTGCTGACGAGTATATGCGTCGATCTTTCGCGCCTCCTCCAAAGCCGCCTCTTCCTCGGAGGGAGCCTCGCGCCAGCAAACGAACAACGACGTCAAAGGGAAGTGGGCATCCATGCCGTATTCGGCGAAAAGCCAGCCCGCCATATGCCCGGCCCGGCGCTTGCCATTGGCGCATTGCCAGAACTCTCGCAGCCGCGCGGCCAGCCTTTTCGACGTGCCAATATCCAGGATTCCTTCGTCGCCAACACCAACAGCGCGATGAAGTTTCCGCCTCGCCGCAATCATATAGGTTCCTGGCCCAGTCGGCACAGATGTCCAATCCAGCGCGTCAAAAAGGCCCCAGTCTGTCCAGCCGGACCAATCATCAAGGCACATTCCAACGTCACCCTCAGATATCCAGCCCCTCGGCGAAGCGGGCGCGTTCCTGGATGAAGCGGAAGCGCAGTTCCGGCTTACGGCCCATCAGATCCTCGACCAGACGGGCGGTGTTGCGGGCTTCCTCGGCCCCTTCGCCGGTCCGCACCAACGGCACCATCACCCGCTGCAAGATCCGCTTGTCGGGATCCATGGTGGTGTCCTTCAACTGCGACGGCGGCATTTCGCCCAGCCCCTTGAAGCGGCTGATATCCACCTTCTTGCCCGCGAAAACGGTCCTCATCAGTTCCTCGCGGTGGGCATCGTCGCGGGCATAGACGGTGGTGGTGCCGTGGTTGATGCGATAAAGCGGCGGCATCGCCAGAAACAGATGGCCCCCTTCGATCAGCTTCGGCATTTCGCGGTAGAAAAAGGTCATCAGCAACGAGGCAATGTGCGCGCCATCAACGTCGGCGTCGGTCATGATGATGACCTTTTCATAACGCAGGCATTCCTCGTCATAGTGATCGCGAACACCGCAGCCCAGCGCCTCGATCATGTCTTTCAGTTCCTGGTTGCCCTGCAGCTTTTCCAGGCTGGCCGAGGCAACGTTGAGGATCTTTCCGCGCAGGGGCAAAATCGCCTGGGTTTCCCGCCGCCGCGCCTGCTTTGCCGACCCCCCCGCCGAATCGCCCTCGACCAGGAAAAGTTCGGACCCCGCGGCGGAGGTCCGGGTGCAATCGGTCAACTTTCCCGGAAGCCGCAGCCGCTTGGTCGGCGACTTGCGCGACAGTTCCTTGCTCTGGCGGCGACGCTGCCGATCCTCGGCACGTTCCAGCACATTGCCGAGCAAACGATTGGCGACCTCGGGATCGGCGGTCAGCCAGTGATCGAAATAATCCTTGACCGCCTGATCGACCAAGCGCGTCGCCTCGGCCGAGGCCAGCTTTTCCTTGGTCTGGCCCTGGAACTGCGGATCGCGGATGAACAGGGACAGCAGAACGCAGGACCCGCCGAACACATCCTCGGCATTCAGCTTGTCCGCCTTGCGGTTGCCGATCATCTCGGCATAGGTCTTCAGACCCCGCACCACGACGTTGCGGAATCCGTTTTCGTGGGTGCCACCCTCGGGCGTCGGGATGGTGTTGCAGTAGCTGCCAAAGAAGCCGTCGTCCATGTCGTCGGGCCAGATCGCCGCCCATTCCACGGTGCCCATGTCGTCGGACAACTGCGCGGTCCCCGCGAACGGCAGCGGGGTCAACCGTGCCCGATCGCTGGTGACATCGGCCAGATAATCGGCCAGGCCATTCGGAAAATGCAGGGTGGCGGTGGCGGGGGTCAAATCGCCTTCGACGATCAGTTCCGGCGCGCAACTCCACCGCACCGTGACGCCACGGTACAGATACGCCTTGGCGCGCGTCATCCGGTACAGCGCGGCGGGACGGAACTTGGCGCGCGGACCGAAGATTTCGGAATCGGGAACAAAGGTCACGGTGGTGCCGCGCCGGTTCTGCACCGCGCCCGCATCCCGCAACGGCCCCAACGCCGTGCCGCGCGAAAAGCTTTGGGTATAGAGCTTACGATTGCGTGCCACCTCGACCACCAGGGACGAAGACAGGGCATTGACCACCGAGATGCCGACGCCGTGCAGGCCGCCCGACACCTTATAGGCATCACCGCCGAACTTTCCGCCGGAATGCAGGGTGGTCAGAATGACCTCCAGCGCCGACTTGTCCGGGTACTTGGGGTGCGGATCGATCGGAATGCCGCGACCGTTGTCGCGCACCGTCACCGCGCTATCGGCGGCCAATTCGACATCGATGATGCTGGCGTGACCGGCGACCGCCTCATCCATGGAATTGTCCAGAACCTCGGCCACCAAATGATGCATGGCGCGGTCATCGGTGCCGCCGATGTACATGCCGGGACGGCGACGCACCGGCTCCAACCCCTCCAGGACCTCGATGTCCTTGGCGGTGTAGGACTCGGTCTTCGCGGGTGTCAGGTCTTGGAACAGATCGGTCATGGAATCGGACGGCCCTGGCTACGAAAAAACAATCCATAGGGGGCGCAACCGCCCCCAACCCACAACAACATGGGGCTGGGCCGTACTCTAGCCGGGAAGGATGAACAAAGCAATAAAACCCATGGGCTCCGCCCATACCCGCAAGGGGGCTCGGCCCCCTTGACCCGATTCCTTTTTTCGCCGCGTTAGCGGCAATCGACCGTCACGCCGCGTGATGATCCTACCGCGCTGCGCGCAAAAACAAACGAATGGAGGTCTGGGGCCTCCAGGCCCCAGCGGGTCCGGGCAGCGCCCGGCCTGGTTTTTATCCCTTCAGCTTCGCCACCGCGGCGATTTCCACCGGCGCGTTACGCGGCAGCACGGCGACGCCGACGGCATTGCGGGTATGACGGCCGGCATCGCCGAAAACCCGCACCAACAAATCGAACGCGCCGTTGGCGACCAGCGGCTGATCGAAGAAGTCCGGCATCGACGCGACAAAAACATCCAGGCGAACGATTCGCTCGATGCGATCGAGGTCGCCACCGCAGGCCTCGGCCAGTTTGGCGATCACCTGCAAGGCGGCCAGACGCGCCGCATCCGCCCCCGCCGCGACATCCAAATCCGCCCCCAGGCGCCCGGTGCAAGCCAAACCGGCGTCGGTCATCGGCAAATGCCCCGACAGATAGACCCAGCCATCGACCACCTGAAACGGCACGTAATTGGCGACCGGCGCGGCGGACGCGGGCAGAACGATACCCAGGGACGCCATGCGGGACTTCCTTTGGTCGGGGCGGCCCCGCGCAAAACGCGATTGGCGGGACGCCGGGGTTGGACCTATTGTTTGCGAGCCCCCCTTCATGGGGCGTTGGTTCGCAAAGATTAGTGTCGGAGACCCCCAGTGAGCAAGCTCTCCCTGCCCAAGGACAAGATCAAGGTCGTGCTGCTGGAAGGCATCCACGACAACGCGGTGCACGCGCTCAACGTCGCCGGATACACCAACATCGACCGCCATCCCGGCGCCCTCGACGGGATCGACCTGCGCGAGGCGATCGCCGAAGCCCATATCGTCGGCATTCGCTCCCGCACCCGGCTGACCGCCGCGGTGGTCGCCGCCGCGCCGAAGCTGATGGCGGTGGGATGTTTTTGCATCGGCACCAATCAGGTGGCCCTGTCTGCCGCCAAGATGGCGGGAATCCCGGTGTTCAACGCCCCCTATTCCAACACCCGCTCGGTGGCGGAATTGGTCTTGGGCGAGATGATCATGCTCTACCGTGGCGTGCCGGAGAAATCCGCCGCCGCCCACTGCGGCGGCTGGCTGAAATCCGCCAAGGGCTGTCACGAGGTGCGCGGCAAGAAACTGGGCATCGTCGGCTACGGACACATCGGTTCGCAGCTTTCCATCCTGGCCGAGGCCCTGGGGATGGAGGTGCAGTACTTCGACATCGTCAACAAACTGACGTTGGGCAATGCAAAGGCGTGCCCCAGCCTGGAACAGCTGTTGCGAACCGCGGACGTGGTGACCCTGCACGTCCCCGCGACACCGCAAACCAAGGGCATGATCGGCGCGTCGGAAATCGGCCAGATGAAGGCCGGCGCGATCCTGGTCAATGCCTCGCGCGGCAACGTGGTGGATATCGACGCCCTGGCCGCCGCACTGAAGGACGGACGGCTGTTCGGCGCCGGCATCGACGTCTTTCCGACGGAACCCGCCGACAACGACGCGGAATTCGTCTCTCCCTTGCGGGACTTCCCCAACGTCATCCTGACACCGCACATCGGCGGCTCGACGCAAGAAGCACAAGCCAACATCGGGACCGAGGTTTCGGAAAAACTGATCACCTACTCCGACAACGGATCGACCCTGGGCGCGGTCAACTTCATGGAAGTCGCCCTGCCGCTGCAGGGCAGCACCACCCGCTTCATGCACATCCACCGCAACGTGCCGGGGGTGATTTCGCGGATCAACGACATCTTCTCGGGCAAGGGGATCAACATCTCCGGTCAATACCTGCGTACCGACGGCGAGATCGGCTATGTCGTGGTCGATGTCGATTCCGACATCCAGCCGGGCATGGGATTCCGCCGCCAGTTGGAAGCGATCGACGGCACCATCCGCGTCCGCTTCCTGGTCTGAGCTCCTTATCACACGCGGCGACACAAGCCCCACGCGCCCCCCTCCGCCCTTTCATGCTCGGTTGACGCAGTTACGTTATACCGTTATTTAACCCTTTTTTCAGGGCGTGCGGAAGACTCGCGCGGACCTCTCTCTCATTCCCTTCGAAAGGATTCCCACAGTGACACGAAGGAACGACATTCCCGTTTACGCCGTTCTTGGCGCGCGCCCCAGAGCTCGCCTGAAAGAAACCGCCTCGACCCTGGCCCTGGCCTGCGCTGTTCTGACATCTTACCCCGCATTGGCCGATGAGGCTACACGACTGGACCCCCTCGTCACCACCGCGACGAAAACCGCAACCAAACTCAGTGATATTCCGGCCTCGGTCACCGTCATCACGGCGGAAGAAATCGAGGCACAGGGCAGCGCCAGCATCGCGCAAATCATCCGCCGCACACCTGGCGTCTTCCTGCATTCCAGCGGTGGTGTCGGTTCCTCCAGCGTCATACAGATTCGCGGCATGGAAGAAGAACATACTCTGGTGATGATCGACGGCGTACGCATGAACGACCCGGCCGATTCCAACGGGCGCGGCGGATTCAACTTCGAAAACATCATTCCGCACAACATCGAACGTATCGAAATCGTGCGCGGCCCGATGGCATCGCTGTACGGGTCCAACGCTTCGGGCGGGGTGATCAACATCATCACCAAGAAGGCCGCGCAAGAGGGGTGCCACGGCGCGGTCAAGGCCGAATACGGTTCCCATGCGACGCGGCGGCTCGACGGCAACATCAGCTACGGCGGCAAGATCGACGACATGCCGTTCACCCTTGCCTACGCACACAGCGAATATATCGCCAACGGGCCGAACATCTCCGACGAGGATCGGAGGTTCTACCGCACGGAGATCCGCCCCAACTAAAGCGACCGACGCTCCATCTATGACAATAGCCTTGATTTCAGGCTGTCGCCGACGCAGGACCTCGACGGTCGAATGTTCCTGTCGGTCAGCGACATGAGCTCCGACCTCGACAATGCCGGGCTCGACGCCGACCGCAACAAGGATACGCGAACCTACAACTACGGCACGGTGTGGGACATGCGCCTGCTGGACGGGCGCCTGGAGAACAAGGACTCCGTTTCCGGCATGAACACATCGAAACGGCTGATCTATTACAACCAAAACCCGCGCGAGGCCTACGCCTATCGCGGCGACTTCCTGCAATTCGAACACCTATCGACCTACCACCTGAACAACGACCACGCGTTGACCGGCGGCGTCTCCTATGACCGTTCGCGCGCCGAACGCACGGCAAACCAGCGGCAGACCATCGACCGAACGATGAGCCACGGCAACGGCACGCTGCAACTGCAAAGCACGTTCTTCGACGACCTGAAGGTCACCACCGGACTCTCCTATGAATCGTATGGCGCGAACAGCCTCACCTATCGCATCGGCGCCGCCTACAACATCAAGGAAACCGGTACCACCCTGCGCGCCGGGGCCGGCACCGGCTATCGCGCGCCATCGGTGTTCCAGCTTTACACCCACGTCAATCCGGGCGAGTTGAAGCCCGAAGAAACCACGATGCTCGAGGCCGGATTCGACCAATGGATTCTCGGCAACCGCGTCAAGCTGTCGGCGACCGGATTCCAGAACAAGGTCACCAACCAGATCGCATACAGCAGTCTCGCTTCCGTCTGCACCACCGACCCGTCCGGCAAGTGCTATGTCAACAACGATGAAATGACCAGCAAGGGGATCGAAACGAACCTCAGCGCCATGGTCTATGAAGGCAAGACCGACAGCCTGGACATGCATCTCGGTTACACCTACACCGTGTCCCAATTCTCGGACAAGACCTACAAGAACCATTCCTCCGACAAAGCCCCTCCGCATGTCGTGAACATCAGCGCGATCTACGGGTTCGACAGCGGCAAGGGCAGTCTGCGCGCCGACGCCGTGATCAAAAGCCGCGGGTGGGAGCAATACCATAAGGGCGGCCGCGTTTCCGGCTACGACCCCTCCTATGACGGCGACGGCTGGTTCCTGAACCTCGGCGCGCAGTACGAGATTTATGACGGCGTGACCGCCTACGCCCGCATCGAGAACGTCTTCGATTCCGAATACTACACGTCTTCGGGATACACCGACGCGCCGTTTGGGGTTTACGGGGGCCTCGGCTACAAGTTCTGATCGCGGCCCGGTGAAAACCGGTCGGCTCTTTGACTGACTTTCCAAATTTAAACCGCCCGGCACCCGCGCAGTTTTCCTTTTCCGCGCGGCAAGATCACCGGTTGATTCTCCGCGAGAACCACCAACATGAAGTATCTGAAAAATTCAGAAAGGGAAGGTGCGGGCCGCGCTCGCTTCATGGCGTTCAGCGACCTCGGAGCGAAGAAGGTCCCCGCCCCCTCTTCCACGACCAAACGGATCGGGCAAAGACGCTGATCACCACGGGATGACGCCAGAAAGGAAAATATCGCCTCCAAAAAAATTGGGCCATCCATCGCCGTGCTCGATGGAAGCGATCGATATTTGCGGCCAGATCGATGCGATCATCTCCCGGATATTATCCAAGCAAAACACACGAATGGAGCGCTGCGATGACCGAAGAAACCCACGCCATGTCCTTTCCCCGCCTCAACGAACCCGCCCCGGATTTCGTCGCGGAGACCACCCATGGCGTCAAGAAGCTCGGTGACTATCTGGGGCAGTGGCTGATCCTGTTCTCTCACCCGGCGGATTTCACACCAGTCTGCACCACCGAATTCATCGCATTTGCCAAACTGCAGGGCGAATTCGCCAAACGCGATTGCCAGCTTCTCGGGCTGTCCATCGACTCGACGTTCTCCCACATCGCCTGGATTCGCAACATCAAGGAGAAGTTCGGCGCCGATGTCGGCTTCCCGATTATCGCCGACCTGTCGATGGCGGTGGCCCGCGCCTACGGTATGGTGCAGCCTGGCGTCTCCACGACTTCGGCGGTCTGCGCCACCTTCCTGATCGACCCCAACGGCGTGCTGCGAGCGATGATGTACTATCCGATGACCACCGGGCGTCAGATCGCGGAATTTCTGCGCATTCTGGACGCGTTGCAAACCACCGACAAGCACGGCACGCCGACACCGGAAAGCTAGCACCCCGGAGACAAGGTGATCGTGCCGCCTCCAAAGACCCCCATGGACGCGGAAGAACGCAGCAAGGAAGGCTACGAATACATCGACTGGTACTTCTGCAAGAAGACCGTATGATCCAAAAAAAACCGGCCGGTTCCTCACGGAACCGGACGGCACTCTACTCCCCCCAGAAACCTTACGAGCAACCGGTGGTGGAACCGCAGGTATCGCACTTCAGGCAGGTGCCGTTGCGGACCAGGGTGAAGTTGCCGCATTCGGGGCAACTATCACCCTCGTAACCCTTCATCCGCGCCTGCTGAATACGGACCATCCGGGTGGACGAAGCCGAAGCCGAGGCGGTGGTCGCCGTGCCGCCGGTGATCGCGCCGGAGGTCACCGCGGCAGCCGAGGTCTCCATGGTCGCGACGATCGGACTATCGGTCCCGGTGGCGGCCAGAACCCCGCCGTCGAACACCCGGAAATTGCCGCGCACGTACCCGGACGAGGCATAGGCCTCCACCACCTTTTCGGCGGCCTTTTCCAGTTCCGCCTGGACCTCGCCCTTACCCAAACTGTCATGACGCAGATCGTCGGGCTGAACGTGGGCCAAGTCGTTGCGCCCCAGGTAGGAAATCGCCAACTCGCGGAACAGATAGTCGAGGATCGAGGTCGCCATCTTGATCGCATCGTTGCCTTCCACCATCCCCGAGGGCTCGAAGCGGGTGAAGGTATAGGCCTCGACGAACTCTTCCAGCGGCACGCCATACTGCAAGCCGATCGAGACCGCGATCGCGAAGTTGTTCATCAGGCTGCGGAAGGCGGCGCCTTCCTTGTGCATGTCGATGAAAATCTCGCCCAACTGGCCGTCGTCGTACTCGCCGGTGCGCAGATACACCTTGTGCCCACCGACCACCGCCTTCTGGGTATAGCCCTTGCGCCGGGTCGGCAAAGCGGAACGGGTCGGATCGGCGGCGACGATCCGCTCGACGACGCGCTCGGCGACCACCGTGGCCTGCTTGGCCGCCGGTTCGTCGGCCAAGTCGTCCACCAAGTCATCACCGAACGAAGCGGACAGCGGCTGGCAGAGCTTGGACCCATCGCGGTAAAGAGCGTTGGCCTTCAACCCCAGCATCCAGCTGTTGAGGTAAGCGGTGGTGCAATCCTCGACGGAGGCCGAATTCGGCATGTTGATGGTCTTCGAGATCGCGCCAGAGATGAACGGCTGCGCCGCCGCCATCATCTGGATATGGGCATCCGCCGACAAATAACGGGTGCCGGTGCGACCGCACGGGCTGGCGCAATCGAACACCGACAGATGCTCGTCCTTCAGGCCGGGCGCGCCTTCCAGCGTGCCGGCGCCGCAGATGAAGGTGTTCGCGGCATCGATTTCCTGGGCGGAAAAGCCCAGGGCCTCCAGCATGTTGAACGACAGGTCGTTGACCTGCGCGTCCGAGAAGCCCAGCGTTTCGCGGGCAAAGTCCATGCCCAGGGTATAGGCGTTGAAGGCGTACTTGACGTCGAAGCAATTGCCGAGGTTTTCCTCCAACTGCATCAGGGCGACGTCGGTAAAGCCCTTCGCCTTCAGGGTCTCGTGGTTGATCGCGGGCGCCCCCCGCAGGGTGCCGTAGCCCAAGGCGAAACGCATCATCGCCTCGGTTTCGGTCTCGGAATACCCCAGGCTTGCCAGGGCCTCCGGCACCAACCGATTGATGATCTTGAAATAACCGCCGCCCACCAGCTTCTTGTACTTCACCAGGGCGAAGTCGGGCTCGATGCCGGTGGTATCGCAATCCATCACCAGACCGATGGTGCCGGTCGGCGCGATCACCGAGACCTGCGCATTACGGAACCCGGCCTTTTCACCCAAAGCCAGCGCCGCGTCCCAAACCTGGCGCGCCGCCATCACGATGTCGGCCTGCGGAGAGTTGGCGGCGTCCATCGGCACCGGCATCACGTTCAGACCCTCATAGCCATGGGTCTCGCCATGAGCGGCGCGGCGATGGTTGCGAACGACGCGCAGCATATCGCCGGCATTCTTGGCATAACCGGGGAAGGCCCCCATTTCCTCGGCCATTTCGGCCGAGGTGCGATACGCCTCGCCGGTCATCAGGGCGGTGATCGCGGCGGCCAGGGAACGGCCCGCGTCGCTGTCGTACGACAAACCCGACGACATCAACAGACCGCCGATGTTGGCGTAACCCAGGCCCAAGGTACGGAACTCGAAGGAGCGCTTGGCAATTTCCTTGGACGGGAACTGCGCCATCAGCACCGAGATTTCCAGGGTCGCCGTCCACAGCCGCACCGCATAGGCGAAGCCCTCGACGTCGAAACTGCCGTCCGCCTGACGGAAGGTCATCAGGTTCAGGGACGCCAGATTGCACGCGGTGTCGTCCAGGAACATGTATTCCGAACACGGGTTGGACGCATTGATCCGCCCCGACTGCGGACAGGTGTGCCAAGCATTAATGGTGGTGTCGAACTGCAAACCAGGGTCGGCGCAGGCCCAAGCGGCATAGCCGATCTGCGACCACAGATCGCGGGCCTTGATCGACCGCACGGGCTTGCCATCGGTGCGGCTGATCAGATTCCAGTCGCCATCCTGGGCGACCGCCTTCAGGAAGTCGTCGGTGACGCGCACCGTGTTGTTGGAATTCTGACCGGACGCGCTGGCATAGGCCTCATTGTCGAAATCGGTGTCATAGACCGGAACCTCGATCTCGGTGAACCCCTGCTTCGCGAACTGGATCGACCGCTGGATGAAGTTTTCCGGAACCGCGACCCGACGCGCCGCCAGGATCGCCTTCTTCAGGGCGGCATTCTTGCGCGGGTCGAAGCGCACTTCGTCATCCGCCACGGCAAGCGCGCCATCCCATTCAAAGGTCGCCCTCATCACCGCGTTCAGGTGGGTGTTGATCAGGGTCGAGCCGGTGACCAAGCACCCGACCTTCTGTTCCTCGTGAACCTTCCAGTTGATGAAGTTCTCGATATTCGGATGGTCGATGTTGACGATCACCATCTTGGCGGCGCGGCGCGTCGTGCCGCCGGACTTGATCGCGCCTGCGGCACGATCGCCGATTTTCAGGAAGCTCATCATGCCCGACGAACGCCCGCCGCCCGAAAGCTTTTCCCCTTCGCCACGCAGGGACGAGAAATTGGTGCCGGTTCCCGAGCCGTACTTGAACAGCCGCGCCTCGCGCATCCACAGATTCATGATGCCGCCGTCGTTGACCAGATCGTCGGACACCGACTGAATGAAGCAGGCGTGCGGCTGCGGATGTTCATAGGCGGAATTGGAACGAACCAGCTTGCCGGTCTTGAAATCGACATAGAAATGGCCCTGCGACGGACCGTCGATGCCATAGGCCCAGTGCATGCCGGTATTGAACCACTGCGGCGAATTCGGCGCGGACATCTGCTTGCACAGCATATAGCGCATTTCGTCGAAATAGGCGCGAGCATCGGATTCGGCGTCGAAATAACCGCCCTTCCAGCCCCAATAGGCCCAGGTCCCCGCCATGCGATCGAAGACCTGCGTCGCCTTGGTTTCGGACACGGACTCGGCGCTGACCGCGAGATCGGGCTCGGACCGCCACAACCAGGACGGAACCTCCGGCTCCTCGACGCGTTTCAACGCCACCGGCACCCCGGCCTTGCGGAAATACTTCTGCGCCAGGATGTCGCAGGCGACCTGCGACCAATCGCTCGGCACTTCGATATCCTGAAGGCTGAACACGATGCTGCCGTCGGGTTTGCGAATTTCGCTACTGGTGTAACGAAACTCGATGGATGCATAGGGAGAAACGCCGTCCTTGGTGAAATGCCGTTCGATCCGCATGGTTTGACTTCCGTCCCTAGAGAAATTACGGGCGGCGATCCGTTGCCGGACGCATGCCGCATGATGAAAAACCCCGAGGAAGCAAAGACGCGCGAAAATGCAGCCGCGCGATGCCTTTGTTCCCTGTTCGACCGAGCAAGGGAGCCCTGCCGCCTGGCGCCTTGGCGCGAAGGGGAGGACCCGGCGCCAGGACCACATTTAGTGGTTCCCGGCGGCAAGAACACAAGGTACTGCGCCGCACGGACCCGCGCAACTCAAATTTCAACATTTGGTGTGATCGTGATCACGACACACAACGGGATGTGTTCCAGGGCTTGCGAGACTCGCCGGAAATCCTTCGCGGCGCCTCCGTTCCGGAGTCAGACCCCGTCGATGGCGCGGGCAATCAACGTCAAATCGATGAAGGCCCGCGCCGCCGGCGCGGCCTCGTCCTCGCGGAAGACCATCACCACCGTCGAAGGCGGCATGTCGTTGGCCTGATGGATGGTGGCGGGCGTGGCGCCGGAGTCGATCACGCCCCGCAACAGGAAATCGTGAAACCCGGGGGCATTGCGACGGGCATAGATCAGAAAGTCCTGTCCGTCGATTTCATCCAGACCGGCATCGCCAGCCCGAGCCAACGGATGCGACGACGGCAGGAACAGCTTGAACGGTTCGCGATGGACGACTACCGTCCGAATGCCCCGACGCGGCGCCGACGGTTCACGGTAAAAACCGACGTCAAGGCTCCCGCCATCCAGCAGTTCGATCTGTTCGGCGGTCAGGGCGTGATGCATTTCCAAATAGACCAGAGGATGGGATTTGCGGAACTCGGTGACCAGGGGCGGCACGATCTCCGCCGCCGTCGAAATGAACCCGATGCGCAAACACCCGACCTTTCCGGCGGCGGCCTGCCTGGCGCGCATGGTGGCGCTTTCGATACGATCCATGACACCGGCGATTTCCTCGCGAAAGACCTGCCCCGCCACCGTCAGCTCGGTCTTGCGGCGATCCCGGTCGAACAGGGTAAGCCCCAGCTCATGCTCCAGCGCACGGATTTGCAGGCTCAGGGCCGGTTGACTCAAATGGACCCGCTCCGCCGCCCGGCTGAAGTGCAGAAGTTCGGCAACGGCCAGAAAACTGCGCAACTGGGTCAGTTCCATCGGAAACCTCCTGCATGCGGAACCACGCCTTTAACGGCCTGTTATTTGTAAAGCTTATCACTGGATGCGGATAATCAATTTCACATTCCCTTCCCCCCGCGTCATGCTGACCTTGTTGGAAAAAGTGCCCGACTGGGCTCAGGCCCCATTAAATTATTGTCAGGCAGATCGGCGGCTGATTCACTCATGGGAGGGAGGACCCCATCCATGAGTGATCTGTTTTGGTTGTCAGAGAGGCAGTTGGCGAAGATCGAGCCGCATTTCCCGCTATCGCATGGCGTGCCGCGGGTTGATGATCGGCGAGTGATCAGCGGCATCGTTCATGTGATCCGCAACGGCTTACGGTGGCGAGATGCACCACCCGTCTATGGCCCCCACAAAACCCTCTATAATCGTTTCGTTCGCTGGAGCCGACTTGGGGTGTTCAGCCGGATCTTCGCGGCCTTGACGGGAGAGGCTGGCCCTCCAGACCGGTTGATGATCGATGCAACCCACCTGAAAGCTCATCGGACCGCCGCGAGCCTCTATAAAAAGGGGCTCTTCCCCGATGTATCGGACGCACAAAAGGCGGGCTGAACTCCAAGCTTCATGCGGTTTGCGACGGACAGGGAAGGCCCCTCATCCTGCTGCTCAGCGAGGGGCAAATGAGCGATCACAAAGGCGCGATGCTGTTGCTCGACCTATTTCCCAAGGCCAACGTCCTGATCGCCGACAAGGGCTATGACGGTGATCCCCTTCGAGAGGCTTTGACACAGAGAGGGATCGCTACATGCATCCCGCCAATGCGTCATCGCAAAACCCAGTACGCTTACGACAAAACCCTCTATCGCCAGCGTCATAGGATCGAGAACCTCTTCGCTCGCCTCAAGGATTGGCGGCGTATCCACACCCGATATGACCGATGCGCGGATATCTTCTTTGCCGCCGTCATCATCGCGGCACCCCTCCTCTTCTGGATCGAACCTTAATGAGTCCTGAGCCTAGCGGCGTTGTCGGGCGACTTTGCAGCGCTCTACTCGGGAATGGGTCGGCCGTCGGTTCCACCGGAGAAGCTGCTGCGGGCCATGCTGTTGCAGGTGTTCTACTCGATCCGTTCGGAATGCCAATTGATGGAGCGCCTGGACTTTGACCTGCTGTTCCGTTGGTTCGTCGGTCTCGGGGTAGATGACCCGGCCTGGGACCATTCCACATTCTCCAAGAACCGCGACCGGCTGCTGGAAGGGGACATCGCCGCAAAATTCCTGGCGGCAGTGTTGGTCCAACCCCGGATCAAACGGCTACTGTCGAGCGAGCATTTCAGCGTCGACGGCACGCTGATCGAAGCGTGGGCCTCAATGAAGAGCTTCAGACCGAAGGCCGCTGAGGGCGATGGCGGTGAAGGCGGTGGTCGCAACCCCTCGGTCGATTTTCGCGGCGAGAAACGATCCAACGATACTCACAAGAGCACCACCGATCCCGATGCCATGCTCTACCGCAAGGGGGCAGGCATGGAGGCTAAGCTGTGCTTTATCGGTCATGGGCTGATGGAAAACCGTTCGGGCTTGATCGTGGACACCCGGCTAACCCGCGCATCGGGTCACGCTGAACGGTTGGCGGCACTGGACATGATCGAGCCCCCGGGCATTTTTCCATTCCCGGCGCGTTTCGCCACGCCCTCCGCCTCCCCATTTCCATGGGGGCGGCATTGACGTGCCGAGCACCTTTACGAACCGGCCCGTGGGTGGCATAGTCCGTACGATTTGCTCGACGGTGCGCGCAAGTGCGGACAGCGGCTAAGGAGAGTCGGAAATGGACTTGGGTACGCGCCTTTATACGTGGCTGCATGGCGAATTCGTCGGCGAAGACGCCTTCGGTAACCGCTATTTCCGCGACCGCCGGACGGCGCGCGGACGGCGCGAGCGGCGGTGGGTAATGTTCAACGGCAAGCCGGAGGCCACGAAGGTGCCGCCGGAATGGCAAGCCTGGTTGCATCACACCTCCGACGCGCCGCTGGAAGGCGCCCGCCACTCCTGGCAAAAGCCGCACCGCCCCAACCTGTCGGGAACCAAGTTCGCCTATTTCCCGCCGGGACACGACCGGCGCGGCGGCAAACGCGACAAGGCGACCAGCGACTACGAATCCTGGCGTCCGTCCTGACACCCTGAGGGGGGAACACCGTGCACTTCGGCGAACGCGAGGATATCGGCCTGGGCGCCCTGGTCTGCCTGCTGGGGGCGGTGATCCTTGCCTATGTGCATGGCCGCGAGACGAAGGCGGAGTCGGTGGGATACCCCCTCTACGCCGGATTTCATCGCAGCGACGGCCTGGTCGAGGGCGCCCCGGTTCGTCTGGCCGGAATCAACATCGGCATCGTCGGCGACATGAAACTGCGCGAGAGCTTTCAGTCCCGCACCACCTTGCGCATCCGTGACGACATCAAGGTTCCCGCCGATTCCGCCGCAGTGATCCACACCGATGGCCTGTTCGGCGCGAAATACATCGAAATCGAGCCTGGCGGCGCGACCGACATGCTGAATTCCGGCGACAGTCTCGCCTTCACCCAGGATTCCCTGGTGGTTGACGACCTTCTGGATCGCCTGATCGCCATGGCGAAATCGCAAAAGGCCAAATGCGCCGAAGCGATGTCCGTGCCGGCGCCGCGCCCACGGACGGAACCAACGGAACAGGCCGCGCCGACGCTGTTGCTGCCGATAAGCAAGGGGAATTGAAAGCCATGCGCAAGCAGGTCATCGAAAGCATCATGGGGGCCGTGGTCCTGTTGGTGGCCGGGTATTTCCTGGTGTTTGCGTACACCTCGGCGCAGGTTCGCGAGATTCAGGGCTATCACATCAAGGCCAACTTCCTGAAAGTCGGAGGACTGCGAGTCGGCAGCGACGTGCGGATCAGCGGCATCAAGATCGGCTCGGTGATCGATCAGCGCCTCGACCAGGATACCTACGAGGCCTCCCTGACCTTAAGCATCCGCCCCGACATTCTGCTGCCGGTGGACACCGTCGCCTCGATCGCGACGCAGGGGTTGATGGGCGACAAATACATCCGCCTGGAACCCGGCCCCCTGCGCGAACGCATGAAGGGCGGCGACACCCTGAAGAACACCCGCGACTTCAAATCGCTGGAAGACACGGTGGGCGAGTTCATTTTCCTGGCCACCGGCAGCGGCGAGGAAGCCAAACCGTGATCGCGCCCCGTCTTTTCGCCTGCGCGCTGGGCGCTATCTGCCTGACCGCACTCCCCGCCCGCCTGGACGCCGCCACCACCGTCGATGCCCGCCTTGCGGTGCTGCGCGGCCTGGACAAGATCACCGGGCGCATCACCACCCTGACCACGCCGGTCGGCGACACCGTGCGCTTCGTCTCCCTGGCCATCATCGTGCGCGCCTGCCGCACCCGCACACCGGAAGAGACCCCAGAAGGCGCCGCCTTCCTCGACATCACCGACATCAAGCCGAACCAGCCGCCCGCAGACATCTTCCGCGGCTGGATGTTCGCGTCCAGCCCGGCGGTCTCCGCCATGGACCACCCGGTCTACGATATCTGGGTTCTGGAATGCCGCGAGCCGCTGCCGCAGCAGCCGGATTCCGCCAATCCCATCGAAACCGGCTAACGCTATCCCAGCAGCCACTCGCACAGCGCGGCGGCGACCGCTTCCGGCGCTTCCAGGGTGGACAAGTGACCGCTTCCTGGAATCACCGAAAGCTTCGCGCCCGGAATCGCCGTGGCGATTTCCTCGTGGCGGTCGGGCGGCGTCAGTTCGTCCGCATCGCCGCAAATCACCGCCGTTGGCACCGCGATGCGCGCCAGATCGTCGCGCCCATCGGGACGATGCATGATCGCGGTCTGCTGCCGGATGAAGGTTTCCGCCCCCGCCGCGTCGGACGGACGAGATCACCTTGGGCAACAGACGCGGCATCACCTGGACGAAACGCGCGGTCTTCGCCAGTTCGATCAGATCGCGGCGCATCGCGCTTTGTTCCGGCAGATCCGGCCGCGCGGTGGTGGAAATCAGGGCCAGACGCGTCACCCGCCTGGGCGCACGGCGCAGAATTTCCAGTGCCACGTAACCGCCCATCGACAGCCCGGCCAGGGCGAAGCGATGGGGCGCGGCGGCCAACACCGCATCGGCCATCGTCGCGATGCTGTCGGCATCGAGGTCAGGTACGATCGCCCTGGCGATATCGGCCAAAGCCGCCGCTTGCGGCGCGAACAGCCGGGCATCGCACAACAATCCCGGCAGTAAAATCAAATCCTGACGTTGCACCCTGGCGGCTCCTCGGTTTTAGCGGATCAAGGTCTTGGTGATATCCTTGAACTCCGGCGTGCCGGACCGCTCCAACCACTCGAAGATCACCATTTCCATGGTCACCAGCGCGATACCGGCGGCGATCATGCGCTGTTTCGCGGTGTCTTCGTCAATCGCGAAACGCGATCCGCAGGCATCGACGACGACGAACACCTCGTACCCTTTTTCCTTCAGGTCGAGGGCCGTCTGCATCACGCACACGTGCATCTCGATCCCCGCGACCACCACCTGACGACGGCCGAGCGCGGCGAATTTTTCCATAAAGGCGGGCTCCCCGACGCAGGAGAACGCGGTCTTCTGGATATAGGCCTCTTCCTCGGGCAGAACCTCGCGCAGGTCGATCATGGTCGGCCCCAGCCCCTTCGGATACTGTTCGGAGATCACCGTCGGCACGTTCAAGCGAACAGCGGCGGCGACCAACCGGGTGGTGCCGTCGATCACCTTGCGCGGATCCGCCATAACCGGGGCCAAGAGCTCCTGAACATCGACGATGACCAGACAGGATTGATCGGCCTTGATGCGCATGGGAGACTCCTTCCGAAAGAGGGGACGGCGAGACCGAAGTGTCGGTGCTGACCGCGTCGCTTTCAAGCCGGTTTTTCGTCGTCGCGCGGTTTTACGGCAACAAACCGGCATTATCCGCCGGGATCTCGCGCCTCGCGCGTTGACATTCTCCGATTTCCGCCTGATTATCGCCGGACTTTTCGCGGCGTGCCTTGGTTTCCGCATAATGCGGCCCGCCACGCCCCCGGAAGTCTGCTTCCGCGCAACATATCAACGGAACATCGAACCACATGACGTTCGAAGAGCTTGGGCTTGAGCCCAACACCATGAAGGCCATCGTCGAAATGGGGTACACCACCCCGACCCCGATTCAGGAACAGGCGATCGGCCTGGTTCTGATGGGGCGCGACGTCATGGGCATCGCCCAGACCGGAACCGGCAAGACCGGTTGCTACACCCTGCCGATGATCGACATCCTGTCGAACGGTCGGGCCCGTGCACGAATGCCGCGCTCGCTGATCCTGGCCCCGACCCGCGAATTGGCCGCCCAGGTCGCCGAGAATTTCGAGCAGTACGGCAAGTACCACAAGCTTTCGATGGCCCTGCTGATCGGCGGCGAATCCTTTGGTGATCAGGAACGCGCGCTGGACCGCGGCGTCGATGTCCTGATCGCGACGCCGGGCCGAATGATGGATCTGTTCGGACGCGGGCGCATTCTTTTGTCCGACGTCAAGATCCTGGTGATTGACGAGGCCGATCGCATGCTCGACATGGGATTCATTCCCGACGTCGAAAAGATCATCGGCTGGCTGCCGCCATTGCGTCAGACCCTTTTGTTCTCGGCCACCATGGCGCCCGAAATCAAGCGGCTGGCCGACAAGTTCCTGTCCAACCCGAAACTGGTCAGCGTCGCGCCGCCCGCCTCCCCCGCCGAACTGGTCTCCCAGTCGATGGTGGTGGTCAATGCCCGCGACAAACGCGACGCCCTGCGCACCCTGATCACCAGCGAAGCGGTGGCCAACGCCTTCATCTTTTGCAACCGCAAGCGCGACGTCGCGGTGCTATTCCGCTCGCTGGAGCGCCACGCCCTGCCCGCCGGGCAGTTGCACGGCGACATGCCGCAGTCGATGCGGACCGAGACCCTGGACGCCTTCCGTCGTGGCGACATCAAGCTTTTGGTGTGCTCCGACGTGGCGGCGCGCGGCCTGGACATCGCCGACGTCTCGCACGTCTTCAACTACGATGTCCCCAGCCACGCCGAGGACTACGTGCACCGGATCGGTCGAACCGGTCGCGCCGGACGGGAAGGCCGCGCCTTCACCATCGCGACACCCGAGGACGGGCGCTACGTGGCGGCGATCCAGAAACTGATCGGCAAGACGATTCCCGTGGTTTCCCTGGACGGCAACACACCGCCACCACTGGAAGAGGCCGAGACCGAAGCGGAGCGCCGTCCGCGCCGCGGCGGAAAGCCGCGTCCCCGGAAGCCGGAAGCCGACTCCACGACCGCGCCGGAGCCCAAGGTGGAACGGACGACGGAACACACGGAGCACCCGACGGAACGCACCGCCGCCCGCACATCGGGGCGCGAGGCCCTGGCCCGGCAACGCGGCGGACGCTGCGGGCGCCCGATGCAGCCCGCCGACGAGGTTGGCGAGATGCAGCATTCCGACGACGTCGTGGCGTTTGGCGGTCACACGCCGAGCTTCCTGCTACGCGACCCCCCGGCGAAGTAATCGCCGGGGTTGGCCGGTTTTTCACAGGGGTGGTTCGTCTTGCCGCGATCCGTCAAATGGGGTTTGTCCGTCATCGGCCTGGCCGCCGTCGTCGGCTGTGGCCCGAGCTGTTCCCCGAACACCTATGCCACCGGCGCGGTGCAGCAGGTCAACAAGGTCGAGCCCGGCGTCGTCATCGGCTTCCGCCAAGTCACCATCAGCGCAGGCGCCACCGGCGGCGCCGCCGGTGGCGTTCTGGGCGGCACGCAATCGCCGTTGGTCGGCATCAATTCCGCCCTTGGCGCGGTCGGCGGCACCGCCATCGGCAGTATCATCGGCACCACCATCGAACATGCCTCCGGTGACACCACCGGATGGGAATACATTGTCCGCAAGGCCAACGGCGACCTGTTGTCGGTGACGCAGCGCGAACAAGCACCGCTTCCCCTTGGCCAGAAGGTGCTGGTGATCGCCGGCAATCAGGCGCGAATCGTCGCCGATTATTCGGTGGAGATCGCGGCTCCCGCCAAGCCCGAAAAAAGGATCGAGGAACCCGCCAGGAAGACGGCGGAGCCCCCCGTTCCACCGATTTCCCCAATCGTCGAACCGCAACCGGTCGGACCGCAGACCGTCGAGGCCGCGCCGGACGCAGCCACCGTCACGCCGCCACCGACGGACGACGAAACCACCGCGCCGCCGCCAAGCGACGACGCGTCAATGCCGACGACACCCGCCGCCGATGAAACCGTTGCGCCGGAAGTCCCCGCCGACGCCACGCCGTGAGTCCTCAGCCGTGCAGGGCCTTGTACTTCGCGGCCAGCTGCTCGCGGGTTTCGGCGTGTGCCGGGTCTTTCTGGATGGCATCGGCGGGACACAACAGACGGCACTGCGGCTCGTCGAAAGCGCCGACGCATTCGGTGCAAAGGGCGGGATTGATGACGTAGGTGTCTTCTCCGGGAGAGATCGCCTGATTCGGGCAATCCAGCTCGCAGGACCCACAAAACACACAATTCTTGTTGATTTTCAGAGACATAATCAAAGACGTCCAACTTGTTGCGGTAGTCGCGGCGGGTAGACTAAACGATTCCCTTGGCGAACGAAAGCCAGACAAGGCGTACAACGTCATTATCCACCGCGTTCCCGCCCCCGACACAAATCCAACGTGGACAGGACACGGCAAATCCGTTTAGAAACAACTATCCCAAAGCGGACAAATGTGGCTTAGAATAGACCGCAGATCAATGCGTCCCACCGGAAAGGCGGGGCGGGAACAGGTTTTTTGAAGGCTCTCACGGCAGGAGAACCATGACGGAACACGTGCTTTCACTGGCCCTGACTGGCTCCGGCGGCGCCGGGGTGATGACGGTTGGCCAGATCCTCCTCGACGCCGCAGCGCGCGCCGGTTGGTATGGACTGATGCGCCGTTCGCTCGGCCCCCAGATCCGTGGCGGCGAATCCGCCGCGCTGATGCGCTTCGGTTCACGCCCGATTTTAAGTCACGGCGACACCTTCGGCGTTTTGTTCGCCTTCGACTGGGGCAACATCACCCGGTTCGCCGCCGAACTGCCGCTCAGGCCGGACAGCGTCGTGTTGTTCGACCCCGACGCCGGCGAAGTGCCGGAGGTAATCGCCCGCAGCAACGCGCGTTTCGTCGCCGTGAAACTGTCGGCGACCGCAAAAACGGCCACCGGCATCCGCCCCAACATGATCGGCCTTGGGCTTGCCGCGCGGATTCTGCGCCTGACGCCGGACGATCTGAAACCGGTGCTGCGCGACACCCTGGGCGACAAGGGCGAGGAAGCCCTGGCGCAATCCCTGCGCGGCATCGAACTGGGCGCCGAACTGGCGCAAACCCTGCCCGATAAGACATGGCCCGACGCCCCCCGCCCCACCGCCGCAGCAAAGCCACGCTGGTTGATCACCGGGAACGAGGCGGCGGGTCTGGGCGCGATCAGGGGCGGGGTACGTTTCGTCGCCGCCTATCCGATCACGCCGTCCACCGAAGTGCTGGAGTGGCTGGCCCCCAACCTGGCCCGCGTCGGCGGCCAACTGGTGCAAGCCGAGGATGAGCTGGCCTCGATCAACATGCTGGTCGGCGCCTCCTACGGCGGCGTCCCGTCCTTGACCGCCACCTCCGGCCCCGGCCTGTCGCTGATGATCGAGGGCCTGGGCCTGTCGGTCGGCGCCGAAATTCCGGTCACCGTGATCGACGTCCAGCGTGGCGGTCCCTCGACCGGCGTGCCGACGAAATCGGAACAAAGCGACTTCAACATCGCGGTTTACGGTCTCCACGGCGACGCGCCGCACATCGTCTGCGCCCCGACCTCGATCCCCGACTGCATGACCACCGTGCAGTGGGCGGTCGCCGCGGCGGAGGCCGCGCAATGCGCCGCGATCGTGCTGTCCGACCAGAACATGGGACAATCGCGCGCCATCATCGACCCTCCGGTTGAAGGCGGGCCAACCGCCAACCGCCGTCTGGCGACGCCAGAGACCGACGCCCCCTATCGCCGTTACGCCCTGACCAACGACGGGGTTTCGCCAATGGCGGTGCCGGGAATCGCGGGTGGCGAATACACCGCCGACGGTTTGGCGCACAATGAACGCGGCACGCCCTCGACCCAGGCCGCCGATCATCAGGCACAATTGGACAAGCGGGCGCGCAAGTTGGAAACCCTGGATTGCGACGAGGTCTGGGCCGAAACCGAAGGCGATGGCCCAATCGCGGTGATCGCCCTGGGATCGTTGACCGCACCGGCGCGCGAGGCGGTGGCCCGCGCGGGCGGCGCGGCGCGACTGATCGGCATGCGCGTGATCCTGCCGCTGCAACCCGAACTGATGGCCAAGGCCCTGGAAGGCGCGACCAAGGTCCTGATCGTCGAACAGAACCACGGCGCGCAGTTCACGCACTTCCTGCGCGGTCACTACACCCTGCCGCCGGTAATCGAAACCCTGCACCGCCCCGGACCGCTGCCGATCCGCCCGATGGAGATTCTGGCCGCGATCACCGCCCTGAAGGGAGATGCGCCATGAACGAGCTCACCCCCGTACTCGATCACACCGATTACAAGTCCGACGTCAACCCGGTGTGGTGCCCCGGCTGCGGCAACTACGCCGTGCTGTCCGCGATCACCAAGGCCCTGGCCGAACTGCGTCTGAAACGTGAAAACGTGGCGGTGGTCTCGGGTATCGGCTGTTCGTCGCGCATTCCGGCCTATACCTCGGTCTACGGTTTCCACAGCATCCACGGTCGCGCCCTGCCGGTCGCACAGGGACTGAAACTGGCCCGTCCCGACATCACGGTGATCTGCGCGGGCGGCGATGGCGATGGGTTCTCGATCGGCGGCAACCACTTCTTGCACGCCTGCCGCCGCAACCTCGACCTCACCTACATCGTCATGGACAACGCGGTCTATGGCATGACCAAGGGGCAGGCCTCGCCAACCACCGAAGCCGACTGGCGGGAATCCAAGCTGACCCCAGAAGGCCCCGGCGTTCCCCCGTTCCAGCCTTTGGACATCGCGCTTGCGGCAGGCGCCAGCCATGTGGTGCGCGCCTTCTCGGGGCGGGTGCAGATGCTAACCAAATACATCGTCGAGGCGATCGAACATCCCGGGTTCTCGTTCATCCAGGTGATTTCACCCTGCGTCACCTATCGTCCCGAGATGCGCGCCTTGAAGACCCGCGTCCACGACGGCTTCGCCGAAACCTCGACCAGCCGGTTGGAAGCACGGCGCCGCTTGCTGGACGACGACGGATATTCGCTGGGGGTGCTGTTCAAGTCGGTCGAACCATCCTATAAGCCGTGTCATCAATCCACCGAGGCCATCGCGGACCTGGAAAGGCAATTCGCCCTATGAACAGCCTGGAACTGTTCCTTGCCCATGCGCTCAGGCTTGAAGAGGACTCGGCCATTCACTACGACGAGATGGCCGCCGCCCTCGACGTTCACCAAAAGGGCGATATCGCCCGCCTGTTCCGCAAAATGGCGCACTACAGCCGCCTCCACCTCGCCGAGGTGGAGCGCCGCACCGCCGGGCTGGCCCTGCCGCGCCTGAAAACCTGGGAATACCAGTGGCCCGGCGATGACAGCCCGGAAAACGCGCCCGCCGACGAAGCCGACTATGCGATGAACGAACGCGATGCCCTGCTTCTGGCCCTCAAGGGGGAAAAGGGGGCCGTGGCCTTCTATGACAGTGTCGCCAAAAGCGCCACGGATGCCGCGCTGATCGCCCTGGCACGGGAGTTCGTCGCCGAGGAAACCGAACATGTGGCCATTCTGAAGGACTGGCTGGCGCGCACCCCGGACACCGGGCCGGTCGAGGATCTGGACCCCCCGGTTTCCGGTTAACCCTTTTCCACGGCGCGCCGTCTGGTTTTTTCCATCACAAGGACACGTTCGCCATGCTTGGCGCCGTCACGTTGTTGTTGTCCTGCCAACCCGCCGGGGAAATCCTGACCCGGCTGATCGACCTACCGGTCCCCGGCCCGGTTTTGGACATGGTCTTCCTGTTCATCATTCTGTGTCTGCGCGGCCATGTCCCACGTGGATTGGAACGCGTCACCGACGGCCTTCTCGACCACCTGTCATTGCTGTTCGTCCCCGCCGGGGTCGGCGTCATCCGTTATGCCCACCGCATTCAGGCCGAATGGCTGGCGATCACCGTATCCCTGATCGGCAGCACCGTGACCGAGCTTTCCGCCACCGCCTGGATCGCGCAGCGCCTGATGCCGCCAGCTCCCGACAAGGGGAGAGCGGACGAATGACCGGTCCCGCGATTTCCGAGCTGTGGGTCTATCTGGCGAGCGCGCCGCTGTTCTGGCTGACCCTCACCCTGGTGGTGTTCCAGGCGCTGAATTGGCTGTTCCAAAGAAGCGGGCGTTGGCCGCCGCTGAATCCGGTGCCGTGGAGCATGCTTGTCCTGGGCGGACTTCTGACCGTCACCGGGACCTCCTATGAAAGCTATTTCGCGGGCGCCCAGTTCATCCACTTCCTGCTCGGCCCCGCGACGGTGGCCCCGGCGGTGCCGCTTTACCGCCAGTTTGCGCAGGTGCGCCGGTCAATCGCGGCACTGAGCATCATGCTGATTCTTGGCAGCATCATCGCCGCCGCCGCCGCAGTGGTAATCGCCGGCGTCCTGGGGGCCGAGGCATCGACCCTGGTGTCGCTGTTGCCGAAGTCGCTCACCACGCCGATCGCCATGGGGTTTTCCGAAAAGCTGGGCGGCGTGCCGTCGCTCACCGCCGTCTTCGTGGTTCTGACCGGGGTCATCGGCGCGGTCTGCGCCTTCGTCATCTACCGTGCGCTCCGCATTACCGATCCGCGCGCCATGGGTTTCGCACTCGGCTTGGCCTCGCACGGACTGGGAACCGCGCGGGCCTATCAGTTCGGCGAAACGGCGGGGGCCTTCGCCGGCATGGCGATCGGCCTGAACGGACTGGCCACCGCCGTGCTGCTGCCGGTTCTTTTGCCGATCCTTCTTGGTCTCTTCGAGTAAACGGAGCCCCATGACACTCTCCGGCTTGCCCCTCGAGGGCGCGTTTTACCCCACCCGCAATCTCGACATCGCCACCTCGGCGGTGATTTTCCTGCATGGCTTCGGAGCCAGTGGCGACGACTTGATCGACTTTTCCGCGTTCCTGTCGGGCAGCCTGCCCGACACCGTGTTCTACGCCCCCGACGCACCCGAACCCTGCGAAATCTCCCCCTTCGGCTATCAATGGTTCAGCATGGAGGAACACGACCCCGACATGCTGCGCCGCGACCCGCGATCCCTGCCCCGCGCGCTGGAGGATATCCACGGCGGCGTCGCCGCCGCCGCGCCACGGCTTCGGCCCCGACCGCTTGGCCCTGGTCTGTTTTTCCCAGAGGACGATGATGGCGTTGCAGGTCGCCCTGCGCCGCCGGTTCCCCCTCGCCGGGGTGATCGGCTTCTCCGGCGCCCTAACCGGCGAATCCCGCCTGCCCGCCGAGATCCGGGCGCGCCCGCCGGTTCTTCTGGTGCATGGCGACGCCGACCAAGTGGTTCCCTTCGGCGCGATGTCGCTGGCCGCCCACGCGCTTTCCGCCAACGGGGTCGAGGTCCGCGCCCATGCCTGCCGCGAGCTTGGCCACGGCATTGACGATCATGGCCTGTTCATCGCCCGCGACTTCCTGTTCCACTGCTTTGGCCAAACGTCATGAACCGCGAGGCCGACATCCGCCGCGCCACCCTGATCGGCGCCACCGCGATCCTGATGTTTTCCAGTCTGGCCCTGCTTGCCGCCTCCAGCGGGCCGGTTCCCCCCTTCCAGATGGTGGCGACGGCATTTTCCGTCGCCTTCGTCATCGGGCTAGTTCTGCCGCTGGCGCGCGGACGATCCCTGGCACGGGTCTTCGCCCTCCCCCTTCCGGTCTGGGGGCTGGGGATTTATGGCCTATTCGGCCACCACTTCGCCTATTTCACCGCCGTCAAGCACGCGCCGCCGGTCGATGCCACCCTGATCAATTATCTGTGGCCATTGCTGATCGTGGTGCTGTCGGCCTTGCTGCCGGGGGAACGTCTGCGCTGGTTCCAGGCGGGGGCGCACTGCTGGGATTGGCCGGATGCGCGGTTCTGATCATCGGTGCCGGACGCGGCGAAACCGGCGCCGAGGGATCGCTGCTCGGCTACGGCGCGGCGGCGGCGGCCTTGATCTGGTCGAGCTCTTCGGTGGCAAGCCGTCGCGTCGGCCACGTCCCCACCGATGTGGTGGGCGGTTTCTGCGGCGCCACCGCGCTGCTGGCGGCGATCTGTCACGTCACCATGGAGACCACGGTGTGGTCCGACGCCCGCACCTGGGCCTGCCTGATCGGCATGGGCCTGGGACCGGTGGGATTGGCCTTCTTCACATGGGATCATGGCGTCAAGCACGGTGACATCCGCGCCCTTGGCGCGATGTCGTACGCCGCGCCGCTGCTGTCCACCGCGTGGATGATTCTGGCCGGTTACGGCGAAACGACGCCAAGAATCGGCATCGCCTGCCTGCTTATCGTTGGCGGGGCTTGCCTGGCGACGCGGGATTTTTGGTATCGACGTTGACGCCAAGATGCCGCAGCATCGCCCGCCCGTTGCAGACCAGATGGCCGACAACGGCCGCCATGAACCCCCAACTGGCATACAGGTGAATATCCTTCAGAAGATGCCGCAAACCCGAAGGACCGGCACCGCGCCCGCCGCCGCCCGGCGCCCCCAGCCACAACCACAGGCCGGTTACCGTCAGAACCAACGTCGTCACCAGGAGAAACAACGCCACCGGTCGCTTCGACAGATACATTCTTCGTCCTCCCTCGTTGAAGCGGCGGCGCGGGCGTGGGCCGCGTCGCCGTTCCCGTTATCGATGCGCGATCAGCGCACCGGCATGCCGGTCGCCTTGCTGACCGCAACCGTGTTGACCAGGGAATTGTCCTTGGTCACGATCTGCACGTCATAGGCTTTATCCTTGTTTTCGGTGGTTTTGCCGATCTTGAGGTTGTCGTTGCCCATCATGATCAGGTGCGCCTGCGCGATGGTACGGATCTGATCGGCGGAAAGAACGCGATTGGGATCGATCTTGCCGCCCAGCATTCCCCAGCCGCCGCGCGGGCCGTGTTCCCGACCATGCATTCCTTCCTTGCCGTACCCACGGCCCGCACCGGGGCCCATGCCGGGACCGCGCACCGGGCAATCGACGGACTGGCCGGTCTGATCGGAGGTCGCCGCAGTTTCGGCGAAAGCACCCAGGGAAAGGGCCACGCCGCCGGCGGTCAAGGCGCCAACCACGGCAAGGGTTTTGAGCATCGTGTTCATCGTCGTCTCCTATCGTTGGGGTCGTTCGCGTGAACGGAGCATTGCCCCCGTTCGATATCGTGATTAGACCCCACCCCCGTCGCAGGAGTTCGTCGTTCCAAGGCAAAAAGTGTCGCAGAGTATGCCAAACCGAACAACCGATACATTTGGATACGATTTTTTTCGACCGCCGTCGCCATCCGCCACTATTCTTGGAAACGGCAAGACCACACACGGACCCGACATGAACGAAAAAACCCCGCATATCCTGGTCGTTGACGACAACGCGGAAATCCGCAGCCTGTTGAGCAAACACCTGATCCGCAACGGTCTGCGCGCCACCACCGCGCCCAGCGGCGCGGAAGCCCGCAAGGTGCTGGCCTCGGCGGCGATCGATTTGATCGTCCTGGACATCATGATGCCGGGCGAGGACGGCTTGTCGGTCTGCCGCCATGTCCGCGAGACCCGTGACGCGCCGATTATCCTGCTGACCGCGGTGTCCGAGGACACCGACCGCATCGTCGGCCTGGAAATGGGCGCCGACGACTATCTGACCAAGCCCTTCAATCCGCGCGAACTGCTGGCGCGGATCAAGGCGGTTCTGCGCCGCGCCAACAGCCTGCCGCGCGTCGGTGGCGGAGAAGTCCCGGACGAAACCGTCGTTACCTTCGGCGACTGGCGGCTGCGGATCGACCGCCGTGAGTTGGAGGATGAAAACGGCACGGTGATTTCGCTGTCCACCGCCGAATTCGCCCTGATCAAGGTCTTCACCGACCATCCGCGCATGGTGCTGTCGCGCGACCAGATGCTTGACCTGACACAGGGGCGCGCCGCCAACGTCTTCGACCGCAGCATCGACAATCAAGTCAGCCGCCTGCGCAAGAAAATCGAACCCGACCCCAAGGCCCCGACTCTGATCAAGACGGTCTGGGGCGGCGGCTATATGCTGAGCGTCGCGGTCAGTCACGGCACGGCGCCGCAACCCCGGCGGGACGGATGATGCGCCCGCGCTTTTACCCACGCGGCCTGACCGGACAATTGACGCTGTTGCTGCTGGCGGCCCTGGTGGTCGCCCAGGCGGTCGCCTTTCAGGTGATCCGCGACGAACGCAAGCTTGCCCAGCGCACCGTCTTCAAATCCCAGGTGTTGGAACGCATCGCGGCGGCCAGTCGCCTGATCGCGGACTCGCCGGTGTATCTGCGCCCGCAGATGCTGCGGGCCTTGCAGACCGAGGACCTGCGCTTTTGGATCGCCTCCTCGCCGCTGCTGGAAGCCTCCGCGCCGGACACCGAATCGCAGCGCATCCAACGCCGCCTTGCCGCCCTGCTGCCGGAACGCGACAACGATCTGTGGCTGCGCATCCAAACCGAAACCACGCCCGAGGAAAAGCTTCTGCCGCCGCGCGGCCTCGCGCCACCGATCGGAAGAATGCCGATGATGGATGATGATCCCGATCACGACCGTGACCGCGATCGTGGGCGTGGCCGCTCCTCCTGGCGGCGCTGCATCGAACCCGCCACCGGCTTCGTCGACATGGAATGCTTGCATCACTGGCGCACATCGCGCCCGCCGCAGCAACGCAACCCCTTCATCATCGCCGCCGCCGCATCCTTGAAGCTGCCGGACGGCCTGTGGCTGAACGCCGAAACCAGCCTCGACATGCCGCCGCTGGAATGGGCCAGGCCGACCCTACTGACCTTCGGCTTGTCGGCCATACTGATCGTCCTGGTCGCGGTGGTCACGGTGCGCCGCATCACGCGACCATTGGTCCGGTTGGCCGCCGCCGCCGAAAGCCTGGGCCGTGGCGAAACCGTCCCCAACCTGCCGGTGACCGGCCCGGATTCGTTCCGCGCCACGACCCGCGCCTTCAACCTGATGAACCGGCGACTGCAACGGTTCGTCAGCGACCGCATGCGATTCCTGGCCGCGATATCGCACGACCTGCGCACGCCGTTGACCAGCCTGAGATTGCGCGCCGAGTTTATTGATGACGAGGAAACCCGCACCCGCATGCTCGCCACCCTGGATGAAATGAACCAGATGGTGGACGCGGTGTTGGCCTTCGTGCGCGAAGACACCCGCAGCGAGCCCACCCACCGCGTCGATATCGCCTCGTTGGTGGAAAGCGTCTGCGACGATTTTTCCGATCTCGGGCGACCGGTCACGGTGAGCCCCTTGCCCGCCAATCTGCCCAAATCCGTCGCCTGCCGCCCCCTGTCGATCAAGCGGGCGCTACGCAACCTGATCGACAACGCGATCAAGTACGGGGAGCAGGCTGCGGTCTCGATCGAAATCAGCAACAAGGCGGTGTTCGTTCACGTCGATGACTCTGGACCCGGTCTGGCCGAAAAAGACATCGACCGCATCTTCGACCCCTTCGTGCGGTTGGAGGATTCGCGCAACCGGGAAACCGGGGGCGTCGGCCTGGGCCTGTCGATCGCCCGCTCCATCGCGCAAAGCCACGGCGGCGGCATCGAGGCGAAAAACCGGGCGGAAGGCGGGCTGCGGATGAGCCTGCATTTGCCCATATGACCACTGTCGGACCTTGAACTGACCCCGGTTCATCCCTTCATTGGGGAAGATCCTTCCGCCACCCCCTCCAGCAAGGCTCTCGCCATGAATATGAACGACCTTCTTGACCAGAAAGGCCTGTCCCAGACGGTTCAGACGATCATCGACACCCTGACCTCCTACGGCCTGTCGGTGATCGGCGCCGCCCTTATCCTATGCCTCGGCTGGATGGCGGCGGGATGGATTTCCCACATGGTGTCGCGCAGCCTGGAACGACTTGGCCGCGTCGATGACATGCTGCGGGGCTTCCTTGCCAGCCTGACCCGCTATTTCGTTCTGGCCCTGACGGTGATCGCGGCCCTGGGCCAATTTGGGGTGCAGACCACCAGCCTGGTCGCGGTTCTAGGCGCCACCGGCCTAGCCATCGGCTTGGCCTTGCAGGGAACCTTGTCCAGTCTGGCCGGTGGAGCCATGCTGCTTTTGTTCCGCCCCTTCAAGGTCGGCGACTTAATCGAGGCCTCCGGCCATGCCGGCGTGGTCAAGATCCTGACCCTGTTCACCACCGAACTGGCCACCGCCGACAACATTCGCATTGTGGTGCCCAATTCGGACCTGTGGGGCAAGACTATCCGAAATTTTTCGGCCAATCCGACCCGCCGCATGGATATCGCGATCGGCCTGTCCTATGCCGACGACATCGACCGGGCGCTGGCCGTCTGCCGCGAGGTCGCGGCCGCCGACTCCCGCATCTTGACCGAGCCGGAGCCCTTTGCCTTCGTCAACGATTTGGGCGATAACGCGGTCAATTTGGGCCTGCGCATCTGGTGCGCCGCCGCCGATTTCGGAGGGGTGCGTTCCGACACCACCAAGGCGCTGAAGCAGGCCTTCGACCGCGCCGGATTGTCCATTCCCTTCCCGCAGCGCGACGTTCACCTGATCTCGCCAACGCCCCCCGCCGCATAGGCGCCGGGCCATTCACCGGACATTAAGACCGCCGCCCAATACTGACGGCGGTCCGGCGAACGATGGAGACTGTCTTGTCCCGCCCCTGCCACGCGGTGGTGGTCATTCCCACCTTCAACAACGCCCCGGAGATCCGCCGCGCGGTATCCAGCGTCCTGACCAGTGCCGCCGCCTCGTCGGAACACGGCCTGGACCTGCGGCTCGACATCGTGCTGGCGGACGACGGCTCGACCCATGACAGCGCGGTCATCGGCGGTGAACCGGCCAAAACCGTCGACCTTCCCGCCGGAGTGCGCATCCTGGCCGTTCGGCACGACGCGAATCGCGGCGCCGGACCAGCCCGCAACACCGGCGTCGCGGCCAGCGACGCGGAGTTCGTGTTTTTCCTGGATGCCGACGACGAATTCCTGCCGCCGCACATCGGGCTGTGCCTGGATACCCTGCTGTCCGACCCTGCGATCGGCTATGTCTGGGGACGACGCGCCTGGGACCTACCGGTACACGACAGCTGGCGCGACCGCCTGAATCAGTCCAGCGTCATGAACCTGTGCCTTCGCCGCCCCTGGCACGACCTCTGCCTGGGGTTCCCGGAACACCCGGACTTCCGCGACCATGGGTACGAGGACTGCGCCTGCCGCGTGATCCTGCGGCGTCTGGTGCGCGGGCGTCCGATTCTTGCGGAAACCACCCGCGTTCACCTGCGCGACGAAAACGCCCTGGACCGCCCGCGCGCCAAGTTCACGATGCCCTTCGAAAGCTGGGGCGAGAACGCCGACGAGCGCCAACCCACGCCCGCGATGATCGCCGAACTGGACGACCGCCTGGAGCGCGCGCGGCAACTGCGGGAAGCGTTCCTCTCCAGCCCGTGAGCCTAGGCGGTGGTCTTGATGCGGCGATAGACCGAGTGGCTGACATAGTCCTTTTCCGGGCCGCAGACGGTGTAGGTCACGTCGAATTCGTCCTCGGTCTCGAAGCAGAACATCGCCTTGTAGGTGTCGCGCAGACAGACATGGGTATCGCCCGAGCACAACGGCCAATCGGCCTCGGGGTCGGCGGGATACAGGATATCGACGAAATGCTGGCCGTCGTTGGGGCCGTCGGCGAACAGCACCTCGACACGATCTTCATGCAGCAGGTAGGCATGGCGACGCTCGCCGAGCATGCTGTGTCCGTCGTTCAGAACCAGGGTGCCTTCCTCGGCATAGAGCAGGATCGTCGCATCGCCCCGCACAAAGCTGGCGGTGCCGCTGAACCGTCCCTTCGGACGAATCTCGCGTTCGATCATCCAGGCGCCTTCCAGCAACGCGAAGACCCGATCGGCCAGAGGCGGACGCACCCCTGCCTTCGGCGCCGAGGTCTTCCTCGTCGCGGGTTTCTTGCTGGAAGGCGATGTCTGGGTTTTTGTCATGTCTGACCATCCAAAAGTGGTGCCAGAGTCGAAAAAATCACGGCTCGCGCCTGTTCGAACTTGGCATACGGACCGACCAGACGGAAGTGCGCCGCGGTCACCGGGGCATCGGTCAGCCTGGCGGCGATGTCCGCGCCCCCTGCCCCTTCGGGAAAAGCCCCGATGGCGCGCGCCAGGTCATCGGCAAGGCGCACGGAGTCGCCGTGCGGAAATTGCGGGCGCGGTCGCCGGTTGCGAATGCCCCGCTCTATGTCGATACCGGCCCGCATCGCCGCAAGAGGCGGCGGCGGGATTTCTCCGGCCGCGATCCGCGCCACCCAGCGCCCATGCAGTTCCATGATCGGAAAGTACGGACCACGATAATAACCGACGAAGACCAAACCCGGCAGTTTCGGATGAAAGATCTGCTTGTGCAGAAGGACCGGCTGCAACTGGTCGCCCGCATCGAATTCCAGCGCATCCAGAATGTCCGGGCTGAGAAACGGCAGGGCCGAGGCATGGCCGGTACACATCACCACCGCGTCGATGTCCTCGCGGTCGCCGTCGGAATACAAGACTCCGGTCGCGTCGAAGCCGAAGGCGCGGGACCGTTTGACGTGGATGCACCCGTCGGCGACCAGGGGCAGGAAATCATCCGAGGTGACGACGGTCAGGGGCGCGTTCGCGATGTCGTCGAAAGCCAAATCGGGCGAGGCCTCGCCGCCCCCCCCCCAACTGCCGCAAGTAATCGCGAGGATGGGTCAACAGCGGGTTGTCGCGGCTCCGCGTGTAGAACACCAAATCGGCGGGATAGCGTGGCGCGCCCGCCCAGGGTTCGACCCGGCGCGGCAAAAACCACATCGGATTGCGCAAGCCCACCGTCACCTTCTCGGCAACCTCTAAAAGCTGCCCGGCGATCTCGGTGCCGGAAAACGCGGCACCGACGATCAAGACCCGCTTGCCGCCGAAGTGGGCGCGATTGACCTCTTCGGAATAGCAGTCGGCGGCATGATGGATTTTTCCCTGGAATCCAGGCAGACCCTCGAATTCCGGCACATGCGGGCGGGAAAAGACGCCGGTCGCCACCACCACGAAATCGAACACCCGAGACTCGCGACGATCGCCGGTCAGTGTCGTCACCCGCCAACGGTGTTCGCCCGCCGCCTCGACGCGCTCCACCGTGGTGCCGAAATGGATGCAACGGAGAACCCCGAAGGTTTCGGCGTACCCACGCAGACAGTCGATGACGGTCCGCCGCTTCGGGAACACGTCGGTCCCCTTCGGCCAGGGATGATCGGAAAAGGCACAGCTATAGTGGGATAGATTGGTCCGCGCATAGGACAACCGGGCGCCACGCCCGGGCGCGCCCCACATACCGCCGATGTCCCCGGCCTTATCGAAGACCTCCGGCTCAAGGCCGTGTTCCAGCAGGGCCTTGGCCGCGGCCAAACCGCTGGGACCGGTTCCGATGACTGCGACGGTCGGCATGGGGCCTCTCACGGATTCGGATTGCATGGAACGCGGTTGGACTGGCCTCCTTTAGACAATTGCCCTCGGCAAGGCGGAGTTCAAGGTCAATAGACTGAAAAAAAAAGAGAAAGAGGCAACACACCGGGCGGAGACCGCGGCCATCGCCTTAACAGGGTATTGAAAAATCGGTGGCATGGCTGGTATCGGCATAATTCAATCTCGGTAGTGGCTTGTTGCTGAGGGAATGATGCACGGGACAGACAAGCGATCTGGAGACTTGTTCTCCTGCGTTGACCTGGAGACGCGGGTGCGCATGGACCACCCGCTGCGGACGATCCGGGAGATGACCAATACGGCACTAGCGGCGTTGTCGGGCGACTTTGCAGCGCTCTACTCGGGAATGGGTCGGCCGTCTGTTCCACCGGAGAAGCTGCTGCGGGCCATGCTGTTGCAGGTGTTCTACTCGATCCGTTCGGAACGCCAATTGATGGAGCGCCCGGACTTTGATCTGCTGTTCCGTTGGTTCGTCGGTCTCGGGGTAGATGACCCGGCCTGGGACCATTCCACATTCTCCAAGAACCGCGACCGGCTGCTGGAAGGGGACATCGCCGCAAAATTCCTGGCGGCAGTGTTGGTCCAACCCCGGATCAAACGGCTACTGTCGAGCGAGCATTTCAGCGTTGACGGCACGCTGATCGAAGAGTGGGCCTCAATGAAGAGCTTCAGACCGAAGGCCGCTGAGGGCGATGGCGGTGAAGGCGGTGGTCGCAACCCCTCGGTCGATTTTCGCGGCGAGAAACGATCCAACGATACTCACGAGAGCACCACCGATCCCGATGCCATGCTCTACCGCAAGGAGGCAGGCATGGAGGCTAAGCTGTGCTTTATCGGTCATGGGCTGATGGAAAACCGTTCGGGCTTGATCGTGGACACCCGGCTAACCCGCGCATCGGGTCACGCTGAACGGTTGGCGGCACTGGACATGATCGAGCCCCCTGGGCGACCGACCGCGCGCAATTACGTTGGGTGCCGACTGCGGCTACGATGCCGCCGATTTTGTCGAGGAACCGCGGACGCATCAACGTGCGTCCTCACGTGGCGCAGAACACTAGGTTCAGGACTCATTAAATTATTGTCAGGCAGATCGGCGGCTGGCGAAGATCGAGCCGCATTTCCCGCTATCGCATGGCGTGCTGCGGGTTGATGATCGGCGAGTGATCAGCGGCATCGTTCATGTGATCCGCAACGGCTTACGGTGGCGAGATGCACCACTCGTCTATGGCCCCCACAAAACCCTCTATAATCGTTTCGTTCGCTGGAGCCGACTTGGGGTGTTCAGCCGGATCTTCGCGGCCTTGACGGGAGAGGCTGGCCCTCCAGACCGGTTGATGATCGATGCAACCCACCTGAAAGCTCATCGGACCGCCGCGAGCCTCTATAAAAAGGGGCTCTTCCCCGATGTATCGGACGCACAAAAGGCGGACTGAACTCCAAGCTTCATGCGGTTTGCGACGGACAAGGAAGGCCCCTCATCCTGCTGCTCAGCGAGGGGCAAATGAGCGATCACAAAGGCGCGATGCTGTTGCTCGACCTATTTCCCAAGGCCAACGTCCTGATCGCCGACAAGGGCTATGACGGTGATCCCCTTCGAGAGGCTTTGACACAGCGAGGGATCGCTACATGCATCCCGCCAATGCGTCATCGCAAAACCCAGTACGCTTACGACAAAATCCTCTATCGCCAGCGTCATAGGATCGAGAACCTCTTCGCTCGCCTCAAGGATTGGCGGCGTATCCACACCCGATATGACCGATGCGCGGATATCTTCTTTGCCGCCGTCATCATCGCGGTACTCCTCCTCTTCTGGATCGAACCTTAATGAGTCCTGAGCCTAACGCTCTTCAAGTTGTGGGCGGGATTGTGGGCAGCTTCGTCGGCGCAAAGAAAAAGCCAAGCATTTTAAGTGCTTGGCTCAATAAATTGGCGGAGGGACCGGGACTCGAACCCGGGGACGGGTTTAAAACCGTCACGGATTAGCAATCCGCTGCATTACCGCTCTGCCATCCCTCCGCACCCGACGGCAACGCATCGTGCCGCCGATCAAGAGCCGAATGTCTAACCGAACCGGTCGGCTTCGTCAACTGCGACCGCCGCAGACTCCGTCGGAGTTGACGAAGCAGGCCTTGAGCACTTCGCCCAAAAGCTCGAACTCCTTCCGGCGAGGGGAAGAGGCCCGCCAGACCATGGCGATGCCACGGCTGGGACGGGGGGACACGAAGTGCCGGGCGACGACACCGGAACCGCCGTGCGCCTCGGTTGGCACCGCCATCGCCGGAATCAGGGTCAGCCCCAAACCATTCGCCACCATCTGCACCAAGACGCCAAGACTGGTCGCCTGCACCGCCTCGTTGGTGCGCAGGGGGTGCCCGGCGCACGCCCCCAGCGCATGGTTGCGCAGGCAGTGTCCGTCTTCCAGCATCAGCACATCCTCGACCTCCAGGCGTTCCGGCGCGATCTCGTCCGCCGCCGCCAGGGGGTGCGCTGCGGGAATCGCCACAAAAAGTTCGTCATCGCCTAACGGCAGCTTTGCCAGATCGCCCAAATCATAGGGGGTCGCCAGTACCGCGCAATCCAGACGACCGCCACGCAAGCCATCGATCAGCCGCGCCGACTGATCCTCGCGCAGATAAAGCTTCAGCTCTGGATAGATGGCCCGAACCTGTAGCAATACACGCGGCAGAAAATAGGGTCCGACCATCGGAATGACCCCCATACGCAGGCGCCCGGCCAGCGGACGCCGCCCAGATTCCGCCACTTCAGCCAGCGCCTCGGCATCGCGCAACAGAGCACGGGCGCGCTCCACGATGTCTTCGCCAAGGGGGGGTCAACATCACCTGCCGCCGCGTACCGCGCTCGACCAGTTGGCAGTCGAGAACCGATTCCAGATCCTGAATGCCCGAGCTTAAGGTCGATTGCGTGACGAAACAGGACTCCGCCGCCCGACCGAAGTGCCGAAGATCGGCCACGGCCACCAGATAATGCAACTGACGGAGAGTCGGAATAAGTTTCATCGTTTTTCTCGATCAAACCGAGGGCTATTCCCCGTTATACAGGATTCCATGCCGGGTGTAGGGTTGTTCGTAATCCAAGGCTGACCCCTAGACGAGGCACGGAAAACGTCACGGAGCCGCCCTTGTCGAACCCCAGGAAAGACCCCACAATAGCCGGGATCACCGGAACGATCCACCCGAGACAAGGAGCCGCGCTATGTCCAAATCGACCGCCGTCAACGTCGCCAAGCCGCCGCCCATCGACATCGGCATTACGGAAAAGGACCGCGAGAAGATCGCCAACGGGCTGAAACATCTACTGGCCGACACCTACATCCTGTATCTCAAGACCCACAATTTCCATTGGAACGTCACCGGACCGATGTTCAACACCCTGCACCTGATGTTCGAAGGGCAATACGACGAACTGGCCCTGGCCGTGGACCTGATCGCCGAACGCATCCGCGCCCTGGGCGTGTTCGCGCCAGGCAGCTTCGCCCAGTTCAAGGAACTGGCCACCGTCAAGGAAGAAACTGGCACGCCGCCGGCGGTTGAGATGATCTCGCAATTGGCGAAGGACAACGAAACCCTGTCCAAAACCGCGCGCGAGGTCCTGCCCCTGTCCGGTAAGGTTGACGACGAACCGACCAACGACCTGTTGACCCAACGCATGCAAGTCCATGAAAAGAACGCATGGATGCTGCGCAGCCTGATCTCCTGATCGGCGGAAACCGGGCAATAAAGAAGAGCGGCAGTCGAAACTGCCGCTCTTCTTTATTGGGGATCTCGCGAACCGCGATTATTCGCAAAGATCAACCTTGATGTCCCAATTCTTGACCTTCATGGTGCCGTTCTGGGCAAGATTCAGCTGCATCTTGAGGGCGCGATCCCACAGCTGCGGCTCATGCCCAACACCCTTGGCGAGACATTCCTTCTTCGCCATGTCGTAGTATTCCTGAATGACCGGCTTGTATTCCGGGTGCACGCACTTGTCGATAATGCACTGGGCACGTTCCCGCGGAGCCAGACCGCGCATATCCGCCAGCCCCTGCTCGGTGACCAGGATGTCCAGATCGTGCTCGGTGTGGTCGATGTGCTGAGCGTGCGGCACGATACAGGAGATACCGCGCGGATCAGTCTTGGACGGACGGGTTGACGGTGAGTGCATGATCTTCAGGAAGCCGCTGCGCAGGAAATCGCCCGAACCGCCGATACCGTTCACCATGCGGGTGCCGTTGATCAGGGTGGAGTTGGCGTGGCCGTAGATATCGAACTCGACCGGCGTGTTCATGGCGATAACGCCGAGACGACGGCTGACTTCCGGGTTGTTGGAGATCGCCAGCGGACGCAGGACGATCTTCGGCGCATAGAAATCCCGCTTTTCCAGGAAACGCTGGAAACCGGTCTCGGACAGGGACAGCGAGCACGCGGAAGCGGCGTCCAAACGGCCGGAATCGAACAGATCCAGCATGCCGTCCTGCAACACTTCGGTGTACACGTTCAGGTTATAGAACGGGCCACTGGACAGACCGCCGACAACGGCGTTGGCGATGGAACCCACGCCCGACTGCAACGGCAGCAGGTTCTTCGGCAAACGACCGGCCTTCACCTCGGCGCCGAAGAATTCGAGCAGATGGTTGGCGATGGCCACCGAGCTCTCCTCGGCATCAGCCAGCGCGCGGCCCCGATCCGGATACGGGGATTCGACGATGGCAACGATCTTGTTCGGATCGCACGGCACGAACGCGGTGCCGACACGGGTATTGGCGGCGGTGATGCCGATGATCTCGCGGTGCGGCGGCGCCTTCTGCACGATGATGTCGTGCATGCCCTCGAAGGGCGGCATGGCGGTATTGACTTCAAGAATGACCTTGTCGCAGACCTTCAGGATTTCCGGAACGATGCCGCAGGAGGCGGTCAGGATCAGGCCGCAGTTCTCGGTGATCGCGGAAACTTCGATGACGGCGATGTCGAGCTTACCGGACGGAGTATCCTTGGTATAGAACCCGTAGGCTATGTCCTGGGCGAACAGCGACAAATGCTTGTCGCCCATGCGGATGCTGCCGTCGTTGATCCCCATGGCGATGTCCTTGCCGGTCTGGTACGGCCAGCGGCGATCGAGCATGTTGTTCCGCGCCCAGCGGTTCTCGATATCGGCCGTGGAAGACGCGCCGACGAACAGGCTGAAACGCAATTTGCCCTGAAGGTTGTTCTTCTCGACGTAATCGGCCAGCGCGGTTGGCACCGCCTTCGGACAACCGGCGGGGGTAAACCCAGAGAAGCCCACGTGCATCCCGTCCTTGAACATTCCGATGGTGTCTTCGATCGAGACAACCTTGGACATCAGGGATTTACAGCAGATGCGCTCATCCAGTGTTCCATACTTACCCATTATCACAGTCTCCTGTTAGATGTTTGCTCGTTTTCGAACAACCAATTTCCGGCACCGCAACAACCCCCATCGCAGCGCAATCCGTAGAATGGCGATACCCATCCTCCGCCGACCCGGTTCCCCGGCTCAACATGGTCATCCACAAGTCATCGTATTCGGCGTTCCCCCTATGCGACCACAAGGTCTTCGCCCCCACTCCGATCATCAGAACCCCGCCCCACGCGCAAAAGGCGCGCCGAGGCCAAGATCCACCCCCCATTTCGCCCGGGCGAACCGAACCGTTCGCGCCGACGCGGCTGGCGACCCCAACGGGATTCGACCCCGTGTTACCGGCGTGAAAGGCCGATGTCCTAGGCCTCTAGACAATGGGGTCAGCAGCCCGTTTTTCTAGCCGATAAACGCCAGTCTGTTCAATCCTTTTCGGTAGGTTTTGCGCCGAAAATGCCGCGCTTGCGCACCCCCTCTTGCAGGAAGGCTGAAAAGTGTCCTATACCACTGCCGCCAAGCCATCCCCGCGAAGGAAGAAGGACGATGACGCACGCCCCCATTTCGGTTGTTAAGGTCGCGGCCCCGGTCGAGTTCGTAGTCCACGACTCACGCATCGAGGACATGAGCGAAGTCCACCGCATCTACGCCTTCAGCGTGATGAACGGGACCGGGTCGTTCGAGGAAACACCACCTTCGTTGGAGGAAATGACGAATCGGCGACAAAACATCCTGGATCGCGGCCTACCCTTTCTGGTGGCGGAGTTTCGCGGCACTGTCGTCGGCTACGCCTATGCCGGTCCGTTCCGCCCGCGTTCGGCCTATCGCTATACGTTGGAAGACTCGGCCTACGTTGCGCCGGAGGTCCGGGGCCGTGGCGTCGGGCGCGCCCTGCTGCGTGCCTTGGTCGAGCGCTGCACGACGCTGGGGTACCGCCAAATGGTCGCGGTGATCGGCGATTCCGAAAATCACGCCAGCATCCGCGCCCATGCCGCCAGCGGCTTCTCGCACATCGGCACCCTATCCAAGGTGGGCCTGAAATTCGGGCGCTGGCTGGACTCAGTCTACATGCAACGGCATCTCGCCGACGCCCCGGATCAAGCCTCCGACTGATCCACCCAGGCCAGGTCCTCGACCACGAACTGCACGTCGTTGCGCCCGTTCCAGGTATCGGCGCGCAACGCCCCCAACAGGTGCGCCAAACGATCGCGATGCCCCAGAAGGGCGCGCCCCAGCTCACCGTCGGCGGCACGGAAGGCGATCACCTTCAAGCGTCCACCGGATTTGCCATAGGCATGCGCCCGCACATGCCCGCCCCCGACCGTCTCGGCCCGGCCCAGACGCACGCAGGGCACCGCGAAACGCGGCCCCTCGTTCCCCGCGCCGAACGGCTCCATGCGCGCCAGCATGGCGACCAGTTCCGGCGTCGCGCCACGCAAATCGATCGCGCCGTCCACCAAGACCGGCGCCACCGCGCCACTGCCTTCCTGGGCATGGATATGATCGCTTAAGAACGCGCACAGACGCGACAGGTCCTTGCGCGCCACGGTGAACCCGGCCGCCATTGCATGCCCGCCACCGGACAACAACACCCCCGCTTCGCGCGCCGCCAGAACCGCCGCGCCCAGATTGACACCGGGAACCGACCGCCCCGACCCCTTGCCATGTTCCCCCAAAAAAGTCACCGCGCAGGCCGGGATATTGAAACGCTCCTTCAGGCGCGCCGCGACCAACCCGACGACGCCGGGATGCCATTCCTCGCCCGCCGCCACCACCACCGAACAATCGGGGGGCATCGTGGTCTCGACCTGAGCCACCGCCTCGTCCAGGGCGGCGGCCTCGATCTCGCGGCGCGCGGTATTGTGCTGATCCAGTTCCCCGGCGATGTACCGGGCAAGAACCGGATCGTCACAGGCCAGCAACCGCGCCCCCAGATCCGACCTGCCGACCCGTCCGCCGGCATTGATGCGCGGCCCCATCACAAAGCCGATGTGATAGGTCCCCAACGGCGCCTTGACCCCCGACATCTCGGCCAGGGAAGCCAAACCGACGTTGCCGCCCCCGGTCAGCACCTTCAACCCTTGAGAAACGAAGGCGCGATTGACCCCGGTCAAGGGTACCACGTCACAGACGGTGCCGAAGGCGACCAGGTCCAGCAATGCCATCAAATCGGGTTCCGGTCGCTCTGGGCCGAACACCCCGGCCAGCCTCAGCGCGCGGTTGAGCGCCACCAACAACAGAAAGGTCACGCCCACCGCCGCCAGATCCTCGGCCCCGCTGGTATCGTCATGACGCTTTGGATTGACCACCGCCAGGGCCTCGGGAAGGGTGTCTTCCACCTGATGATGATCAACGACGATCACCTCAAGTCCCGCGGCACGGGCGGTTTGCAACGCCTCGAAGGCGGTCGTCCCGCAATCCACGGTCAGCAAAAGCTTCGCCCCCGCGTCGCGCAGGGCGATCAGCGCCGCGGCATTGGGGCCGTAGCCTTCGGCGATGCGGTCGGGAATGTGCACCCGCACATCGAGACCAACCCCCCGCAGGTACCGGCTTAAAAGCGCCGAGGAGGTCGCTCCGTCCACGTCATAGTCGCCGAACACGCCGATCGGCTCGCCGGCCTTCACGGCCGCGACCAAACGCGCCACCGCGCGATCCATGTCGATCAACCGCGACGGATCGGGCAGCAGCGCGCGCAACGTGGGGGTAAGATATGATTCGGCGGTGTCGGCGGTGATTCCACGTGCCACCATCGCGCGCGCCACCACCTCGGGCAAATCGAAGCGGCGGGTCAGCAGCGAGACGAGCTCGGAATCGGCGGGGCTGAGACGCCAGATGCGCCCCCGCACCGATCGCCGCACGTCCAGGAAGGCCGTCTCGTCACTATCGACGGTGCGGATGTTGGCGACGGTCAAGGCGTCAGCCCGTCCCGCTGGACGTTGTGATGGGCGGTGATGAAGCGCACCGTCCCCGATTTCGACCGCATCACCACCGAATGGGTGACCACGCCCCCCCGGGACCGCCGCACTCCCTGCAGCAAGGCGCCATGGGTGACGCCGGTGGCGGCGAACATCACCTCGCCACGCGCCATGTCGGCGATTTCGTACCTGCGATCGAAATCGACGATCCCCAAACGCATCGCGGCATTGCGCTCGGCGTCGTCGCGCAAGCGCAGACGGGCCTGCATCTGTCCGCCGACGCACTTCAGGGCAGCGGCGGCCAGCACGCCTTCCGCCGCGCCGCCGGTCCCCAGATAAATATCCGGATTGAAATCAAGGCCGCTGCGGGCGGTGGCGATGGCGGCGGAGACATCTCCGTCGGGAATCAAGATCACCCGCGCGCCACAGGCGCGCACCTGGGCGATCAATCCCTCGTGGCGAGGACGATCAAGGATGCAGACCAAAAGGTCGCGCACCGGCACTCCCTTGGCCGTGGCCAACGCCGTCAGGTTGTCGCCGGGCGTGGCGTCAAGATCGACAACGCCCTCCGGCAGCTCCGGCCCCACCGCGATCTTATCCATGTAGACCCGGGGTGGATTAAGAAACCCGCCCTGTTCCGCCATGGCGATCGCCGACAGCGCATTCTGCCCGCCGCGTGCGACGATGGTCGCGCCTTCCAGGGCATCCACCGCGATATCGACCGGACGCCCCCCGGCGCCGATTTTCTCGCCCGAGAACAAAAGCAGCGCATCGCCCGCGTCGCCTTCGCCAACCGCGACCAACCCGTCGATTTCAACGCAGCACAAGGTACGGTGCATCGCCTCGATCGCGGCGACATCGGCGGCCCGCTCATCGCCCTGCCCCATCAGCCGTGCCGAAGCCAGCGCCGCCGCCTCGGTGGCGCGTACCACCTCAAGCGCCAGATTGCGGTCCATGCGCGCATCGGTTTCCAGGCATTCCCGCGCCGCCGCGTGATCGGACATGGTCGTTCCTCCCGTTGCCGCCGCCCGGGGCCGGGCCTTGCGGAATTACACCGCCTCGATACGAATGGCGCGCGGCGTATCCAGAACGCCATCGACGCGGCTCATCCGGTCCAGGGAGCGCATGAACGCGCCCTCGGTGGTTTCGTGGATGGTCAGTACCACGGCCATCGGCCCATCGGGATGACGTCCATGTTGCAACACCGATTCCATCGAAACGTTTTCCTCGCCCAGGGCAGAGGCAATGGCGGCGAACACGCCGGGTTTGTCCACCACCATCAGACGGACGTAATAAGACCCGAAGTGATCGGACATCGGCGCGGGCTTCAACCGCGCCTGCACGATGGTCGGCACCCCGAACGGCGGGGTCTTGGCGCGCCCCACCGCGATGTCGATCAAATCGGCGACCACCGCCGACGCGGTCGGCCCCTCGCCGGCGCCACGCCCCCGGAAGGCAATCTGCCCAACCGCGTCGCCTTCCACCATCACCGCGTTGTAGACGCCATCGACCGAAGCGATCGCCGAGGTCTTGGACACCATGCAGGGGTGGACCCGCTGCTCGATCCCGGCGTCGGTACGACGCGCAATTCCCAGCAACTTGATGCTATAGCCAAGTTCGTCGGCGTAGGCGATATCCTGAGCCGAGACATGGCGGATACCTTCGACATGCACATGCGCGAAATCGATCGCGGTGCCGAACGCCAAACTGGTCAGGATGGACAACTTGTGCGCCGCGTCGATGCCATCGATGTCGAACGACGGATCGGCTTCGGCATAGCCCAGGGACTGGGCATTGGCCAGCACGTCGGCGAAGTCGCGACCGGTTTCGCGCATCGTGGTCAGGATATAGTTGCAGGTGCCGTTCAGAATGCCGGCGACACGGTCGATGCGATTGGCGGCCAACCCCTCGCGCAGGCCCTTGACGATCGGAATGCCGCCCGCCACCGCCGCCTCGAACGCCAGGGTGGTGTCGTGGGATTCGGCGCGGCGCGCCAGATCGGTGCCATGGTAGGCCAACAACGCCTTGTTGGCGGTGACCACGGCACGGCCCGCATCCAGGGCCGCCTCCACCGTCGCCTTGGCGGGACCGTTGGCGCCGCCGATCAGTTCGACCACGACGTCGGCATCGGCCTCGCGAGCCAGCGTCACCGGATCATCGAACCAGGCCACGGAATCCAACGAGACCCCCCGGTCCTTGTCGCGATTGCGCGCCGAGACCGCGGTGACAACGATCGGACGCCCCGCCCGTGCCGCGATTTCAACGGCATTGCCCTGCAACACCTTCAGCACACCGGCGCCGACCGTTCCCAGTCCGGCAACCGCAACCTTGAGCGGCGGGGGTTTCCCCACGCCGCTGGGTTTCTTGGGTTCGCTCACGGTTGTTTCCCCACTGATTTGGCTTCGCATTCGGCCAGGATCGAATCGGAACGCGACAAGAACGACTTGATATTGCGCAACGCCTGCCGGATCCGATGCTTGTTTTCGACCAGGGCGATACGCACGTGGTTGTCGCCGTGTTCGCCGAAGCCCAGGCCAGGCGCCACCGCGACCGAGGCCTCCGACAACAAAAGCTTCGAGAATTCCAGAGACCCCAAATGCGCGAATGCCGGCGGAATCGGAGCCCAGGCGAACATCGTCGCGGGCGGACTGGGAACATCCCATCCGGCCTGAGCCAGACCTTCGATCAGGCCATCGCGGCGTTCGCGGTACAGCGTACGCACATCCTCGACGCAATCCTGCGGACCGTTCAAGGCCGCAGTGGCCGCCACCTGGATCGGCGTAAAGGCGCCGTAATCGAGATAGGACTTGATCCGCGCCAACGCCGAAACCAGACGCCGATTTCCCGCCGCGAAACCGATGCGCCAGCCCGGCATGCTGTAGGTCTTGGACATCGAGGAGAATTCGATGGCAATGTCCTTGGCGCCCGGCACCTGCAAAATCGACGGCGGCGGATTGCCGTCGAAATAGATTTCCGAATAGGCGATATCGGAAAGGACATAGACCTCGTGCTTGCGGCAGAAGGCGACGACATCGCGATAAAAGTCGAGGCTGGCGACCTGTGCCGTCGGGTTCGACGGATAGTTCAGAATCACCGCGACCGGCTTCGGAATGCTGTGGCGAACCGCGCGGTCCATCGCCTCCAAAAAGGTTTCGTCCGGCGCCGCCGGAACATGGCGGATGGCACCGCCCGCGATAATGAAACCGAAGGCATGGATCGGATAGCTGGGATTGGGAACCAACACCACATCGCCCGGCGAGGTCATCGCCATCGCCAGATTGGCCAACCCCTCCTTCGACCCCAGGGTAACGACGATTTCCTTCTCGACGTCCAGATCGACGCCGAAGCGGCGTTCGTAATATCCGGCCAGCGCCTTACGCAGCCCCGGAATCCCCTTCGACGCGGAATACCGATGAGCGCGCGGATTGCGCGCCGACTGGCACAGCTTATCGACGATGTGATCCGGGGTCGGTTGATCCGGATTGCCCATGCCGAAATCGATGATGTCATCGCCGTTGGCGCGGGCGCGGGCCTTCATCGCATTGACTTCGGCGAAGACATAGGGAGGAAGACGTTTAACGCGGTAAAAATCCTGTTCCATTTCGGTCCATTAGACTTCGTGTCTGGGGTTGTTGGGGTGGTTTTTCATTCACAGGAGACGCCCGATTTTCCGGGTCTGGGATCGAATTCTAATCGCGCCACGGCCAGCTTGGCGAACAGAAAAAGGCCCGACGATCGAAGCCGGGCCTTTTTCTTACGTCGATGACGACGCGGCTCTCCCGATCAGTGGTTCAGGAAGATCTCGGTTCGACGGTTGTAGGCCTCGCCCAAGGGCATCACTTCCTGATAGACCGGCTCGGCGTCGGAAACCGCGCCAACGTACAAGGCCTTCGCCGGAACCCCCTGCTTCAGCAGGGCGCGAGCGACGACTTCGGCACGACGGACGGACTCGTCGAAGTTCGCGATCTTATGAGAAACCGCCACCATTTCGCCGGTCCGGCTGGAGACATGACCGACCACGGTGATCACGCCACCCGACTTCCTGTACTGGGCAACCACCTGCCGCAACGCCGCCATATCGCTCCCCGACAGGTGCGCCAAACCGTGGCCGAAGGGGACCGTCGCGGCCAGATAGGACAGACCATAGTTTTCCGGCGAGAAGGTATCCAGCCCTTGCAAGCCACCGTCCCGCGCATCAGCGGCCACCGTCGCGCCGGGAGCCTTCGAGGCGGACGCCTCGTCGCCCAGCAACCGGGGCGCACCCGGAGCCTGCGTCGGCATATCGCCGGACTGGGCGACGGCGCGCGACACGGGCGCGGGCTGAACCGCCCCGACCGCGACCTTCGGCGGCGGTTCGTTGCGCAGGGGACGGACCACCGTGACATCGGAACGTCCGGAACCGTCGGCATAGGAATGACCGGCGGCATCGCCGGAGAGACCCTGCGGCAAATCGTCCTGATCGGCGGCATCCTCGGCGGGCAGGGCAATCTGCTGCGGCTTCAGCGTATTATCGCCGAACCAGTTCACCGGGTTGTAGGAACTGGAACACCCCGCCAGCAGAAGCGCCAAGGCCCCGGCAATTGCAACGGTCAACGACCGCGCGGCGCGGCTCTTGGCGGCGCCCCCCAAACCTTCTGCCCCGATCTGCATGGCTTCTCGTTCCTCTTGTCTCGCTGACGGACGGCAACAAAACGAACGGCGCCCGGACCCCTGTCGCCACCGCCGCTTCGTTACTCGAGCTTTCGGTTATCCATATAGCATCAAAACCGAAACAGGTGAAATCCCAAACGCATGCGGGTCAAAGGCCGTTTTCGCTTTTGTACTGACGCGCCAGTTCGACATAGGCCCAGGCATGCGGCGTGAAGTGTTCGATTTCATCGGGCCGTAGTTTACGCAGAAACTTCGCCGGAGAGCCGCCCCACAACTCGCCCGAGGGGACGCGCTTGCCCTGGGTCAACAGGGCACCGGCCCCCAGCATGGCGCCGGTTTCAACCACCGCCTTGTCAAGGATGGTCGCTCCCATGCCGACGAACGAACGGTCTTCCAACGTGCAGCCGTGCAGGATCGCACCATGACCGACCGTCACGTCGTCGCCAACGATGGTCGGAGCGTCGCGGCTCAAATGCACGATGGTGCCGTCCTGGATGTTGCTGCGCTTGCCGATCCGGATGACATCGACATCGCCCCGAAGCACGCAGCCGAACCAGATGTTGGAGTCCTCGCCGATCACCACGTCGCCAAGAACCGAGGCTCCGGGGGCGACGAAGGCGCTGGCGTGAATGTCGGGGTGAACCCCCTTGTACGGCAAAATGATCGGTGTCATCGAAGCCCCCTGTTGCAGCCAAGTCTCCTATATGGGCGCGGTTCCCGTCAGGGGAACATCGGAACCTGAGCCAAGCCCAAGGTTTCCTCGAAACCCAGCATCACGTTCATGTTCTGGATCGCCTGACCGGATGCGCCCTTGACCAGATTGTCGATGGCGCAGGTCACAATCGCCGTGCCCGGACGACGATCTGCGGCCACGCCGATCAACGCGAGGTTGGCGCCACGCACATGCCGGGTATGGGGCGCCTGGCCGAAAGGCAGCACCTTGACGAACGCTTCGCCCGCATAACGCGCGGCCAGCGTCACGTGCAAATCGGCAGCGGTCGCGCCACCGGTCAGATTGACATAGATCGTCGAAAGCATGCCGCGATTCATCGGGATCAGATGCGGCGTGAAGCTGACGATCACCGGTCGGCCCGCGACGGCGCTCAACCCTTGATCAATCTCGGGCGCATGACGGTGACTGGCAATGCCATAGGCGTGCATGCCTTCCGCCACTTCGGTATACAGCGAACCTTCCTTCGCCGCACGGCCCGCGCCCGAAACCCCCGACTTCGAGTCGATGACGATGGCGCCAAGATCGATCAGCCCCTTCTCGACCAACGGAATCAACGGCAACTGCGCACACGTCGGATAGCAACCGGGATTGGCCACCAACCGCGCACCGGACACCCGCGCCCGCGCCAATTCGGTTAAGCCATAGACCGCTTCCGCCTGAAGATCGGGCGCCAGATGGGCATGGCCATACCATTCGGCATAGGTGCCAAGGTCGGCAAGCCGGAAGTCGGCGGACAGATCGCAAATCTTCTTGTCGCGCGGCAACTTGGCGATGATCTCCTGGGTGGTGCCATGGGGCAGCGCGCAGAAAATGAAATCCACAGAGGCCGGATCGAAGGCATCGAGCGCGATCAGGTCGGGCAAGTTCATCGGGGCAAGATGCGGAAACACCGACGCCATGCTTTGCCCCGCCTTGCGATCGGCGGTCAGGGCGGTCAGGCGGACATGGGGATGGGTCGCCAGCAACCTGATCAGTTCCGCCCCGGTATACCCGCTGGCCCCCAAAATCGCCACGTTGGCCATGTTCGCCATCGCCTCGTCCTCACCTTGTCGTTTCCCACGCGGAATCGCGCCACGCCACCTTATGAAATGCGGGACGCCGCCGCAACCCGCCACCATGCCCGGACTCATGAAAAAACCCGCCGGACGATCCGGCGGGCCAAACGACGACATACGACAGCCGAGATCAGGCGACTTCGACACGGTCACGACCGTTGTCCTTGGCGCGGTAAAGCATTTCATCGGCGCGTCTGAGCATCGATTCCAGATCTCCGCCACGCCCATGACAAATCCCGAAGCTGGTGGTGACGGAAATTGCCGTCTGACCGTGGGTAATGACTTCCGCCGCGACCGCCGCCCGCAACCGATCGAAGAAGACGCCAATCCCGGCCTCATCCATGCCAATCGCCAGAATCGCGAATTCCTCGCCACCAAAACGGGCAACGATATCGGACTGTCGGCACGTCGCGCCGCAACAGGGCGGCAACCTGCTTCAAGACCGCATCGCCCGCGGCATGTCCATGCGTGTCGTTGACCGACTTAAAGAAATCGATATCGGCCATCGCCACGGTGACCGCGACATCGTCCCGCACCGCACGGGCCATCATCGTTTCGTCCGCGTCGAACAAAAAGCGGCGATTGTGGAGACCGGTCAAGGAATCTCGGATCGACATCTCGGTCAGGCGCTTCACCATGTCCAACATGCGGATGTTCTGCATCACGCGGCAGAGAAACTCTTCCTGCAGAAACGGCTTATTGATGAAATCGTTGGCGCCGAACTTGATGAACCGGACCGACAGCGCGCTTCCGCCGCCCGACGGCACCCCGATGATCGCCAGGCGGTCCTGATCATGGCTGGAACGCATTCGCTTGACCACCTCCACCCCGTCGATCACCGGCATGTGATAGTCGGTGATGACCAGACGGATATCGGGATCGGCGACCAACACCGCCAAGCCTTTTTCGCCATCGGCTGCCTCGATCACCTGGAACTGGTAACTCTTCAAAAGATTGGCGATGTGATGACGCGCCGTCATCGAATCATCAACTACCAGAACTTTGGTCCCCTGGTTGCAGTGCAGTTCCTCGACCAGCCCCATCAGATAATTCAGGCTGGATGGCGTGTTCTTGACCACATAATCGATAACGTGCTGCGAAAGCAGACGTTCGCGCAGATCGTCGGAAAAGACGCCGGTAAAGACGATGCTGGAAACACCCTGCTGCAACAGCCAGTCCACCGCCTCGCCCTCCGGCGCGTCGGGCAGCACGATATCGACCAGCGCCAGATTGAAGGGAGTTGCCGACGCCGCGACCCGCGCCTTGGTCTCGGCCAGGGATTCGGCGGTCACCACCTCGGCATCGATGCGTTTGGAAACTTCGCGGCTGACCAACGTCCGGAAAAACCTCGAGTCCTCGACCACCAGGATACGCGACCGCTCCGCCATACCCTGCCCCCCCAAACACAAACGCCCAAACCACCTGGAAGCAGAGTCCGCGAATGAAACTTGAGTCAAACCACCCGTTGACTCCAACCCAAAGAAGATTTCCTACACTGTAACGACCGCCCTGGTATAGATATTTCCGAAAGAAGCCGACTGGGGACAGTCTTCGAAGGGAAAGAATTATGGACTACACCACCGCATCCAAAAGAAAAAGGGCCTGAACATGCCAGGCCCTTTTCCATGGTCCACCGCAAGGCGGCGAAGGATTAACGCTTCGAGAACTGGAAGCTACGGCGGGCCTTCGCCTTACCGTACTTCTTACGTTCGACGACGCGCGAGTCGCGGGTCAGGAAGCCGCTCTTCTTAAGAACGGCGCGCAGATCCGGCTCGAACAGGTTCAAGGCGACGCTGATGCCGTGACGCACCGCACCGGCCTGACCGGACAGACCACCGCCCTTCACCGTGCAAACAACGTCGAACTGACGCTCGCGATTGGTGACGACGAACGGCTGGTTGATCACCATGCGAAGCACCGGACGCTGAAAATACGTCAGAACGTCGCGGCCATTCACGGTGATCTTGCCGCTACCGGCCTTGACCCAGACGCGGGCGATCGCGTTCTTGCGCTTGCCCGTGGCATAGGATCGACCCTGCGCGTCGCGCTTGGGCTCGGCCTTGGCCGGAGCCTCCACCACGTCCTTCAGACCCTCAAAGGACTTCAAATCATCAGCCATGGAGTTACACGCTCCTCTTGTTCTTCGGGTTCAACGCCGCAACATCGAAGATCTCCGGCTGCTGCGCCTCGTGCGGGTGCGCAATACCCGGATAGACCCGCAGCTTCTTCAGCTGGGTGCGGCCCATCGGCCCCTTCGGAACCATGCGCTGCACCGCTTTTTCGATGACGCGCTCGGGGTTCTTGCCCTCAAGAATCTCACCCATGGTGCGATCCTTGATGCCGCCCGGATGCCCGGTGTGCCAGAAGAACCGCTTGTCGGTCAGCTTGCGACCGGTCAGCTTCACCTTCTCGGCGTTGATCACGACGACATGATCGCCGCAATCGATGTGCGGCGTGTACATCGGCTTGTGCTTACCCCGCAGAAGGTTCGCGATAAGGACCGCCAAACGGCCCAGGACCACGTCCTCGGCGTCGATCAGCAGCCACTTGCGCTCAACTTCGGAGGGCTTGGCGGAATAGGTCTTCATCGCACCATCCGTCTTGTTCTGAAATCGATAAGTCGTCGGCGGGGCACCATGCCCTTGCCGTTAAGGTTGCGGAGTATGCCACAGAACGGCACACTGTCAATCATGATTTTTCTTTTAAAATCAGCGTGCTAGTGCATGGTACTATAGTACCACTATGATTATCATTAAAAAACAACGCATTAACTTGGTTTTTTGACGCCCGCCCGCTTTAACCAAACTGCAATTTGGCAAGCACGCTATTCGCATTTCGCAAATCCAGCACGGAATCCCGCCTTGGGATCAGACACAGAATCCATATACATCAATCTGTTACCGTGGACTTGAGTCTTGGCATAATGCGTGCTTCGCACCCTTCGGCAACGGCGCAAAAAAGACCGGGAGGGCGACATGAGCGGCAACGGCGCGATTTCCATCCGTCAAGACCACCATATTTGCGGAAGGTTCGACGAGACCTTTTCCTCCCGCGATATCTAACGCTTTGGCCTTTATATCGGCACGATGATCGCGAAAACCGCGTCTCGGAAGATCGTCGTCGCCTCGGACCGGCGCGACCTCAACCGCACCCACGTCCACTTGGCGATCGGGGGCTTGCAAGGCGCGGACTGCGATGTCGTGTTTCTTGGCTGCGCGCCCTATCCGATGCTGAATTATGCCTGCCGCGCGCTGGACATTCCGTACGCCTTGATGATGACCTCCGCCGAAGCAGAGGAGGGCACCATCGGCTTCCGCCTGACCATCGACAACACCCCATCGGCCAGCTTCGAGTTAAAAAGTCTGTTCGAGGCCAGCCGCACCGCCAACTTCGACGCCATCAGCGGCACTGGCCGACTGGCCGAGGTCGATCTGCGGCATGGCTATCTACGCTGGCTGATGCACGGCGCGCGCCCCTCGGGAAAACCCTTGGCCGTGCTGTGGAACGCGGGCAACGGCGCCAGCACCGATATCGTGACCAGCTTGGCGACAACGCTGCCGGGCCGCCATGTCGTGATCAATCAGGGGACCGAAACGCCGTGCCGCCCCATCGACGACAACGCCATCCGCGAGATTTTAACATCGGTTCAAACCATCGCCCTGGTCGGCGCCTCCGCCAACCCGCACCGCCCCAGCCATGAGGTCATGGCCTTCCTGCAGGACAAGGGATACCGGGTCATCCCCATCAACCCCGGTTTGGCCGGTCAAATCCTGTTGGGAGAGACCGTTCACGCCTCCCTCGCCGAAATTGGAACGGCGGTGGACATGATCGACATCTTCCGCAACGGCAACGATGCCGGCCCCCTGGTCGATCACGCGATCGCGATCGACGCCCGCGTCGTTTGGATGCAATTGGGCGTGATCAACACGGAAGCCGCAGCGCGCGGCGAGGCCGCCGGCCTGACCGTGGTCATGGACCGTTGCCAGAAAATCGAAATTGTCCGACTTGGACTGAAGCCCTAACGACCGTTCGGGAGAACACGAGATGAGCTTCGCCGCCTTGTTGGGCATTGCCCTTTTGATCGGTGCCGTCACCATCCTGGGGATCGCGCTGGTTTCCTACATGTCATCGCTCGCCCGCAGCGCCCATGAGTTGAAGGTCGAAATGCGCAAGGACCTGGACGACGGCATCCGACGGGTCGAAACCGAGATGATCAAACAGACCAAATGGGCCCGCGGCGACCTGATGGCCAAGGTCGAACGCTCGCGCGGAGCGATGCTGGAGGATCTGGGACGGCGGCAACAGGACATCCAGGCGGCGCTGACCGCCGAGATCGCCAAGCGAGATACCGCCTGGACCGCCGAACGCGAAGGATTGACGACGACCATCGCGCAACTCGAGGAACGCATCGCCACCCTGGAACAGCGACTGAGATCGCGGTCCCGACAGGGCGAACCCACGGCCGAAACCGCGCCGCCGAACACCGAGGTCGCGACGCCCCGGTGTTGCCCAACTTCACGACGGAAGCCACGACCGCCAGCGGCGGCGACCCGGCGGCCAACGCCACCGCCCGCTGAACGCGCGGCGGCGGAACCTGTTCACGAAAAGGGGGAATGGGGCGAGTGATCGGAATCGAACCGACGACATCCAGTACCACAAACTGGCGCTCTAACCAACTGAGCTACACCCGCCACATGGGGCGCTGTAGATAACGCTCTTCGACGATCGCGTCAAGCGATACCAGCATCACTTTTTGCGCTTCTCGGACGGGAGCGGCGGAACCGTCACCGCATCGTGTCGCAGCCCCCAGGCCCGCGCCCACTTCAGGCCGACCAGGGTCCCCATCTGCGGACGATATTCCAGCCCCACCCAACCGCCATATCCGTGCGCATCCAACAGATCGAACAGGTGGGGATGGTTGACCTCCCCGGCATCGGGTTCGGCCCGATCCGGAACCCCGGCGATCTGCACGTGGAAAAGCACGGACATCGACGTCTCGATGGTCTCGGCCAGACGCTCCTGGGTGTTCTGGGCATGGAAAATATCCAGCATCAACCCCAGGCCCGGGTCATCGACGTCGGCGATCACCGCCAACGCCTGTTCCGGCGTCGCCAGCATGTAACCGGGAACGATGGCGGGCGAAATCGGCTCGATGGTGACCATCAGGCCACGGGCCCGCGCCTCTTTCGCGGCACGGACCAGATTGCCGACATAGGTGTCGTAGACGTCGTCGAAGTCCTCGTCCTCCGGGATCACCCCGGCCATCACGTGGACCTGCTTGGCATCGACGAAATTGGCCAAGTCGAAGGCCCTTTCCAGGCCGTCGAAGAACTCCTCCTCCCGCCCCGGCAGTGCCGCAAGGCCGCGCTCGCCCTTCTCCCAATCCCCGGCGGGGGCATTGAAGGACACCAACTCCAGTCCATTCATGCTCAACAGATCGCCGAGACGGCCCAACCCGATATCGTAGGGAAAGGGAACTTCCACCCCCTTGAAGCCGACTTCCCGCGCGGCGATGAAGCGTGCTTCCGCATCCCATTCCTGGAACAGACACGACAGATTGGCGGCAAACCTCGGCATTGGCGTCATCCTTTGATCGGTGCGATCGGTTTCGGAGTGTGACGGTATGCGCTCCCCCCTTGCAACCCCCACTCCGCCAGCCTAGCTTCTGCTGAGAAAGGGGACGCCATGCCGACCGAGTTGATTGCCAAATACGACACGCGCATCCCGCGTTACACATCCTATCCGACCGCCCCGCACTTCCATGCCGGAATCGGCCCCAAGGATTTCCACGATTGGCTGGGAAACCTGGCGCCGACACAGGACGTCTCGCTCTATCTCCACATCCCCTATTGCGAGATGCTGTGCTGGTTCTGTGGCTGCCATACGCGCGCCACCAACAGCTATGCGCCGGTGGCGTCCTATCTCGACACCCTGAAGCAGGAAATCCGCCTGGTCGCGGAACACCTGGGCAAGGGCGGTCGCGCGCCGCAACCGATCCGCCACGTTCATTTCGGCGGCGGCAGCCCCTCGATCCTGAACGGCCCCGACTTCGCCGGAGTGATCGCGCTGTTGCGCAAGTCCTTCCGCTTCCGCGACGACGTCGAAATCGCCATCGAACTGGACCCCCGCACCACCCGCCCCGATCTGGTCGCGGCCATGGCGGAAGCGGGCGTCACCCGCGCCTCGGTCGGCGTGCAAGACCTGACACCGAAGGTGCAAAAGGCAATCCACCGCATCCAGCCCTATGCCATGGTGGAACGCACCTTCCGCGGCCTGCGCGCCATCGGCATCACCCGCATCAACGTCGATCTGATGTACGGTCTGCCGCACCAGACGGAAGCCAACGTCCGCGACACCGTGACCCGCATGCTCGACCTGTCGCCGGATCGGTTGGCGATGTTCGGCTATGCCCATGTGCCGTGGATGCGTAAACACCAGAACCTGATCCCCGAGGACACCCTACCCGGCACCGCCGAGCGCTGGGCGCAGGCAGGGGCCGCGCGCGAAATGCTGCTGTCCAATGGATATGCGGCGATCGGCTTCGACCACTATGCCCACCCCGACGACGACTTGGCGCGCGCCTTGGCGAAGGGAACCCTCAACCGCAATTTTCAAGGTTATACCAGCGACACCGCCACCGCCCTGATCGGCATGGGAGCATCGGGCATCAGCGAGCTGCCGCAGGGGTACGCGGTCAACGACGGCGACATCGAGGCCTATGCCAGGACCATCGCGGCGGGCGGTTTCGCTACCCGACGGGGCATCGCGGTTTCGGTCGAGGACAAGGCGCGGCGCGCCATCATCGAGCGCCTGATGTGCGACCTGCGCGTCGATATCGCCGCCACCGCCGCCCTGCACGGCATCGACATCGGCGACATGCGCGCCGACTATCCCCGCCTGACCGATATGGAAAGCGACGGACTTCTGGTGCGCGACGGCGATGTCGTTAAAATCACCGAGAACGGACGCCCGTTCGTGCGTTCCGCCTGCGCCGCCTTCGACCGCTATCTGGTGGCGGGAGAACAGCGACACTCCCGCGCGGTTTAGACGAGACCGCGTCCACGCAGCGCGGCGACGATCTCGGTCGCGGCGTTGATCGGGCGGCAATCAAGCCCCGTCGCCGCCGTGGCCAGGACGGCGATGTCGCCCTCAAGTTTGAGGGCGCGCCCACGATGGATCAGATCCGCGTGCAGACGGGCATGCTTGGCCGAGGTTTCATCCCCCGGCGCATCGATCAGCACCGGTTTCGCGGCGCCACAGGCCTCGGACACCATGGACATCGAATCGCCGGTCACCACCACGATGTCCGCCCAGGCCAACAGGCCAAAGTACGGGTTCTCCCCAACATCGCCCCAACGGTAAGCCCAGACCGGCGACGGCAATTCAGCCAGCAGCGCGTCTTCCGCCGCGCGACCGGTGCGGCGCGAGGTGGTCAGCATCACCCGCCCGTCCATGGCGGCGGACAGACCGGACAGATTCCGCCCCAATCGGGAGGCTCGGGCAACGGAGAACGGCAAGGCCTTGGTGGCCCCACCGACCAGAACCGCGATCCGTGGCGACGGCATGCGGGACAACTGATCTTCCCACGCGGCGCGCGCCGTCTCCAACTTCGCCGCCGTCACCCGATGCGGCGCGCCGGTGACGCGCAAAAGATTCGCCGCGTCGGCACAACCGGTGTCGTGAGTCGGTACCGCGATCAGATCGAAGTCGCTGCGCCCCGGCCAACCCGGGTCCATGATCTGGCAGAGGGCGCAGGACTGACCAGCCTTCGCCGCCCGCGCCTTGATCCAGCGCGCCACCGGCGCCAGGCGGCGACCCGCCGCGATCACCAGGCGCGGCCATGTCTCCGCCTCGAGGACTTGACGGATTCCGGGAACGCAGCCCCGCAAACTGGCGCCACGCAACAGGTTGGGCAGCCGCGCCGACGCGGTATAAACGATGGGCTTTTCGACGAAGGGCTGGCCCAGCGCCTCGGCGACGCCCAGGGCCTGGGCGGTATTGCCAGCTCGATCGTCGATCAGAACCCAGACGTCGCATCGATCCACCGGAGTCGCTCCTTATTTCCCATCCACGGCACCGCATCGCGCTCGGCGCGGCGCTTCCCGCCTGCGAAAGCGATAGCCCTTTTCAGGAACGAAAAAAAGCCGTATATCGGCGCGCGCGTCGGCTCCCCGGCGCAGGGATACCCTTGCCGCCCAGGCAAGACCATTGTCAGGGACTTAGCTTCGGCCTAAACAATGGGGGCTTTACCGCTCGCCCCGACCGCAAAAGGAAGACAGATGTCCACCGCTTCTCGCACCTCCGAACAACGACAGACCGGCCAGACCGTGGCGCGCATTTTGATGGAAATCGGCGCCGTCAACTTCCGTCCCGAGGCCCCCTACACGCTGACCTCCGGTTGGGTGAGCCCGGTTTACATCGACTGCCGCAAGATCATCTCGTTCCCGCGCGCCCGCAAGGAAATCACCGAGCACGCGCGCCAGAGGGTCTATCGCAAGATCGGCTTCGAATCGCTGGACGCCGTCGCCGGCGGCGAGACCGCGGGCATTCCCTATGCCGCATGGCTGGCCGACGCCTTGGAACTGCCAATGCTCTACGTCCGCAAGAAGTCCAAGGGCTTCGGTCGCAACGCCCAGATCGAAGGCGATCCGCGTCCCGGCCAGCGCGTTCTTCTGGTCGAGGATCTGGCCACCGACGGCGCCAGCAAGTTGAATTTCGTCAACGCGTTGCGCACCGCTGAACTGCAAACAGCGCATGCCTTGGTGGTCTTCTTTTACGGTGTCTTCCCCGGCGCTCTGAAGCTGTTGGAAGAAAGCGGCGTCACCCTGCACTACCTCGCCACGTGGTGGGACGTGCTGGAAGCGGCCGAGGACGGCGGATATTTCTCGAAGAACGCAATTCAAGAAGTCCGCGCCTTCCTTCACGATCCCGTCGAATGGTCGCTACGCCATGGCGGACGTGGGCCGGAAGCTGCGGTCTGATCCCTGGGCCGTCCCTGACGCATCGAAAAAGGCCCCCGGAAATCCGGGGGCCTTTTCCTTTAACCGCAGCGCAACAAGATCACGCCCAAAGCTTCAGCGCGGTATAGATGGCGTCGTGTATCGGCGTCGGCACATTGCATTCGTGCCCAAAACGGCTGACCGTACCGGACAACCACGGCACCTCCAGACGCTTGCCCTGCAGCATGTCATAGAGCATCGACGTACCCATTTCCGGCGGCATCGCCGTGAACATCCGCATGATGTTGTCCTTCAGCGTCGGCTCCAGCTTCACACCCTTGGCGGAAGAAACGCGGATGACCTCCATGATGGCGGCCTCCAACATCGCCTTGGTGTCGGGATCGGCCAGAATTTCGCCCAACGGACGCCGCAGAAACGCGGCCATTCCCGACAACGGCGCCAGATAAGCGAATTTCTTCCCAGATATTGTCGCTGACCGCCGCTTCCAACCCGGCCTCGAGGATCACATCCTTAATCGCCTCGGCCCGCAGTTGCGGCGCGTTCTCCTCCATCGCCTCGCCGTGCGCGGTGGCGCCCGGCGCGAAGCGACCGATCACGAAACGGCGCCAACGACCGACCTGATGAATGATGCCGGGGGTTTCGATGAACGATATGGTGTAGGCAACGCCGCCCAGTATCATGTCGGAGCCAAAGGCCTTCATCAGCGGCTCGGCGGCGGTCAGACCGTTCTGGAAGGAAACCACGACGGTTCCAGCACCGATCAGCGGCTTCATCATCTTGATCGCTTCGTCGCTGTCGTAAAGTTTGACGGTCAGAAACACCACGTCGCAGACCCCGATTTCCTCGGGCTTATCGGTCACCTGGGGATGGGCAAGATACGTATTCCCGAAGGCCTCGCTTTTCACGGTCAGTCCATTCAAGCGCATCGCCTTCATCTGGTTGTCGCGCGCGATGAAGTGCACGTCCTGCCCGGTTTCCGCCAGCTTAGCTCCCAGAAAGCCACCAACCGCACCCGCACCGAAAATGCCTATCTTCATGTTTCGATCCTCCGTTCGCGTTATTTCCGTCGCTCCGGCGGAAGTGGCGCTGTCCGCGCCCACCGCGACCATCGTCCGGTCGCGTAAAAGCGGGAAGAGTGCCCCCATCTCCAACCTTAGATGTGGGACCCCCATGGAGTTTTTACAGGTCTTTCTTCAATAAAAACAAAACCGGGTGCGCCGGTTTCCCGACGCGCCCGGTCATGCGAAAGGCCGCTCAGTGCGACATCAGCACCGGCACCGTCATGTTGCCCAAAAGGTGCCTGGTGACACCGCCCAGAATTAATTCGCGCAGACGAGACCGCCCATAGGCGCCCGTCACCAAAAGATCGACACTGTCATCGGCGGCACGCGACAACAACAACGCCCCGACATTCATGTCATCGGCATAGATCGTCTTGGCGGTCGCGGTCACGCCATGGCGCGACAGATGGGAACAAATCGCGGCGCGCGGAATATCGCCATGAACCCCCTCGGCATCCTGCGGATTGGCGGCAACCACCGTCACCGAGCGCGCGGCATTCAGGAACGGCAGCGCATCGTGAATGGCGCGCACCGATTCCCGGCTGGCGTTCCAGGCGCACATCACGGTCTCGCCGACGGTCGGGAAGGTTCCGGCGTAGGGAATCACCAGAACCGGGCGCCCGGCGTCCATCACCACGTTGTCGGCCAAGGCCATTTCCCCTTCGCGGTGTTCCTCGTCGGGGTTGAACTGACCGATCACCACCAGATCGACGTACTTCGCGTGCAAGCAGACGGTTTCGATCATGTCGCCTTCATCGCAGCGCCATTCGCCGGCACGCCCGGCCGCCGCGCAACGATCCAGGAAGTCCTTGCGAACCGACATTTCCTCGCGTTCGGCGACGCGCTTCTGGGTTTCATAGATGTCCGGCCCGATTTGCGCGGCAACGAAGTGAGGAACATACGGCAGCGACCGCACGAACAAACCGATGATGCGCGCATCGAACTTCGCCGCCAGACGCAACGCGACATCGACGCGCTCGCCACAAGCGGTTCCGGTGTCCAGATGAATCAGAATGTCCTTGATACCCATGGATCGTTCTCCCGTCCGAATGGAACAGACCAAAGCTTGCGACTTGCCCCCGGTTGATTTGCCCATGGTGCTCCTTCCCATGGCCTTCCGCGAGCGGATTTCATACGTTGAAACAAAGAGGTAATACCATACATCCGGCTCACGGGGCGAGGATGCTTCCGGCTTCCGTGAAAATCACCCGATCCAGCACCGCCGGGGCGGCGATCGGTTCGACAACGCCGATCGGATCGATATGGACGATCACCTCCGCGCTTTCGAAGGCGGCGGCCAACGCATCCTCGACCCGCTGCGCGATATCGTGCGCCGCAGTCACCGACATCGCGCCATCGACCTCCAGATGCAACTGGATAAAGGTATTGGGGCCGGACATCCGGGTTCTCAGATCATGCACGGCCAGCGCGCCACTGGTCGATAGGGCGATGATGGTCAGGCGGGAGCGGTCCTCTTTGGGCATTTCCCGATCCATCAACTGGTCGAAGGACGCCACCCCGATTCCCCAGGCGTTGTGAGCCAAATAGCCCGCGATCAACAACGCGAACACCGAGTCGATCCAGACCCAACCGACCAAACGATTGAGCACAAAAGCGACGATGACGCTGGCGTTGACCAGGATATCGCCGGTGTAATGGGCGGAATCCGCGCTGATCGCCAACGACTGCGTCTCGCGCACTACGTAACGCTGGAACAGAACCAGAAGGGCGGTGGCCACGATCGAAAACAGCATCACGCCGATACCGGCCCCCTCGCGCGTCACCACGACCGGAGAGACCATGCGCTGCACCGATTCCAGCCCCAGGAACAGGGCCGAGCCACCGATGAAGGCGGCCTGGGCCAAACCCGCCACCGACTCCGCCTTGCCGTGACCGAAGCGGTGATCGTAATCGGCGGGCTGCAAGGCATGACGCACCGCCATCAGGTTGACCAGCGAGGCGGCGGCATCAAGGGCGGAATCGACCAGACTGGCCAACATCGACAGAGAGCCGGTCGCCATCCACGCCCCCAGCTTGACGACGACCAGCAGGGTAGCGGTCGCCACTGCGGCGATGGTCGCGCGGTGCATCAAACAGTGGCTGCGCGGGACATCCGGGGCAGGTGTCTGCATGGTCCAAGACCTTCCGTATCACGGATACTGCTTTTCCAACGACCAGCCGCCATCCACGCTCATATAAATGCTGCGATCGTGCAGACGGAACGGCTTGTCCTGCCAAAATTCGATGCGCTCGGGCCGCACCCGGAACCCCGACCAATGCCGCGGGCGCGGCACCTTGCCCAAACCGAACTTCGCGGTGTATTCGGCGACCCGGCGTTCCAGGGCGAACCGACTTTCCAGCGGGCGCGACTGCTGCGACGCCCACGCTCCGATCTGACTGCCGCGAGCACGGGAGGCGAAATACGTGTCGGCCTCGGCGTCGGTCACCGGCGCCACCGGCCCCTCGACGCGCACCTGACGACGCAAGGTTTTCCAGTGAAAACACAGCGCGACGAACGGATTTCCCGCGAGGTCCTGGCCCTTGCGGCTTTCCAGATTGGTGTAAAAGACGAACCCCTCGGGATCCACCGCTTTCAGCAGCACCATGCGCGTGGACGGGCGTCCCCCGGCATCCGCGGTTGCCAGGTTCATCGCCTCGGGATCGTTGGGCTCCTTGGCGGCGGCATCTTTCATCCAGGCGGCAAAAAGGTCGAAGGGTTCCGACCACGGAATCACGGTCATGGGCGTATCCGAATTGAAACATCTTGGCGGGTAAAGGCGCGGCCCAGCGCCGGTGCGCGGCGGTGGCCCTGAGCGGGGGAGTCTTCCACGGAATTGCCCGCCGGACAAGCCCCACCGCATAGACACTGGCGCAACCGCCGAAAAGGCTATAAATCTTTAACGTCTGCGCTATTAAGCTAGCCCCTTGATCGCAAGGTGGAACTTATACAGAGGATACTCGAACCGGCGATGGTCACCCGTGATCCCTATACCGTTCTGGGCGTTTCCAAATCCGCCGATGCCAGCGCCATCAAAAAGGCGTTCCGGGCAAAGGCGCGCACCGCTCATCCGGACAGCAACCCCAACGACCCCAAGGCCGAGGACCGATTCAAGGAGGTCAACAAGGCCTACGAGATTCTGGGCAACGCCGAAAAACGCGGTCGGTTCGGTCGCGGCGAGATCGACGCCGACGGCAACGAAACCACCGCCGCATTCGGTCAGTGGCGGCGCGGCCGCGCCTATTCCAGCACCGACGGTGGCGCGCGCGAATTTTCGTTCGAGGATATTTTCGGCGATGCCGACGCCTTTTCCGACATCCTGCGCGGCGGCGGCAACGCCCAAGGCGGACACCGCCCCTTCCACAGCCGCGGCGCCAACGTGTCCTACACCCTCAAGGTCGGGTTCACCGACGCCATCGTCGGCACCACCAAGCGCGTCGCGTTAACAAACGGCAAGACCCTGGACGTGCGCATCCCGCCAGGGACCGAAGGCGGCCAGACCCTTCGCCTGAAGGGCCAGGGCATGGCGGGCATGGGCGGCGGCATGGCGGGCGATGCGCTGATCGAAATTCAGGTCGAGGATCACCCACATTTCAAGCGTCGCGATCACGACATCCTGCTGAACCTGCCAGTCACCCTGAAAGAGGCGGTTCTTAGCGCCAAGGTGCCGGTTCCCACCCCCCACGGCACGGTGGCGGTGTCCGTCCCCAAGGGATCGAGCAGCGGCAAGGTCCTGCGCCTGCGCGGCAAGGGCGCGCCGTTTACGCCGCCGGGAACCGCCGGCGAGCGACACGGCGACCTGCTGATCACCCTGATGATCATGGTGCCGGAAAACGACCCGGCGCTGACCGCCTTCGCCGAGGCATGGACCCCGACCGAGGCCACCGACCCGCGCAAGGGTCTGGCCTGACCCAGGATCAGGCCGCACGGCTTTCCACGGCGGCCCGCACCGAGCCTTCCCACGCGGCGCGTTCGGCGACCAAGCTGGTTTCGACCGCGCCGGAGAGAATTCGGCACCAACCTTCCGGCAGCGTCCCGACATTTTCCGACAACCGGCCGCGCCCCAGCGCCGATAGCAACATCGACATCGGGGTCTCGGCCAGATCGCGGCTCAGCATCCAGTCTCCGTCCTCGGTACTGGCGGCGAAATCGGCCGCTCTCAACTTGTCCAAAACCGCCTCGACTACCAATTCGGGGACCGTCACCGCCGCCATAACCTGCCACCGCCGCACCCGCGCGCCGCTTTTTTGCGCATCGCGCAACAGCGACAGAACATCCAGCGCGACACCATCGGGCGTTGGCGGGCCACCCGGAAAATCGCGTTGAAGGCGATCTCGATGGTGGTCAGGGTCAAAAGCGCGGTGACGCCCAGGCCAACCACGCCGACCGTGGTCAGTTTGCCGGTGGCGCTGATGAACTGCCGCAAGTAAACCTGCACCGAATTTCCGGCATTCGGCAGCATCGACTGCGAGATAAATCCCTCCAACTGCCCGCGCATCGACGAAAACGCCGGAAACGCCGAAAAGATCGCCGCCATGATCGCCAACAACGGCACCAGGGCAATCAGCGAGGTGTAGCTTAACGAGGCAGCCACCCTGAGAAACTGATCCTTCTGACCGCGTTTGAAGACATAAAGCGCGAAATCGACCCAAGCGGCCCCGCGCCTCAGCCAAAGGCGAAAGCGCGAACGGTCTTTCCGGGTTTCGGTGGCGGCGGCGGTTTCGTTCATCCCGTTCCCCTTTGCCGGTTTTGAGGTTTCGTGTAGGATACGCGCGCTTTGACGCCCATACACCCGGTTTTCCGAGGAAGATGAATGGGTATTTTGGTTTTTTAGTCCGCTGCAAGAGGAACTCAATGACATCCGCCGCACCGTTGATGGCCGGGAAAAAAGGCCTGATCATGGGGGTCGCCAACGACCACTCCATCGCCTGGGGCATTGCCAAGGCCTGCCACGCGCAGGGCGCGGAGCTTGCCTTCACTTACCAGGGTGACGCCTTGCAGCGACGCGTCGCGCCGCTTGCCAAAGAACTTGGCTCCGACTTCCTGCTTCCCTGCGACGTCACCGACGCCGACAGCATGGATGCTCTGTTCGCGTCCATTCAGGAACGCTGGGGCAAACTGGACTTCATCGTCCACGCAATCGCATTCGCGGGCAAGGAAGCATTGAAGGGGAAATACTACGACGTCACCGCCGAGAACTTCTCGCGGACCTTGCACATTTCGGTGTTTTCCTTCACCGATGTCTGCCGTCGCGCCCAGCCCATTCTGAACGAAGGCGGCAGCCTGCTGACCCTGACCTATTACGGCGGGGAGAAGTTCATTCCGCACTACAACGTGATGGGCGTGGCAAAGGCGGCTTTGGACGCTTCGATCCGTTACCTGGCCATGGATCTGGGGGAATACGGCCTGCGCGTCAACGCCCTGTCCGCCGGACCGATCAAGACTCTCGCCGCCTCGGGGATTGGCGACTTCCGCTACATCATGAAGTGGAATGAACTGAATTCGCCCTTGAAGCGCAACATCACCATCGACGACGTCGGCAACTCCGGCATGTACCTGTTGAGCGATCTGGCCGGCGGCGTCACCGGCGAAGTTCACCACGTCGATGCGGGCTATCACGTCAACGGGATGATCAATCCGACCAGTGCCACAGGCAATGCCGATCTGATGAAAGCCTTCTCGGAAGGCTGATTCTTAACCACCAAACGGGGGGGCGCACCGCGCCCCCGCCCGATCCGGGGAGGAACGGCACATGGCTGGAAACGCCTTCGGCACAGCTTTCCGCTTCACCACCTTTGGCGAAAGCCACGGTCCGGCGATCGGCTGCGTGGTGGATGGCGTCCCCCCTCGGATTCCCCTGTCGGAAGCAGACATCCAACCCTTCCTCGACAAGCGTCGCCCCGGCCAATCCCGTCACACCACGCAGCGCCGCGAACCCGACACCGTGAAAATTCTCTCCGGCGTTTACGAGGGGCGGACCACCGGCACCCCGATCGGCCTGTTGATCGAGAACATCGACCAGCGGTCCCATGACTATGGCGCGATCGCCCAGTCCTTCCGCCCCGGTCACACCGATTACGCCTATCAGGCAAAGTACGGCATCCGCGACCCACGCGGCGGCGGGCGTTCCTCGGCGCGGGAAACCGCCATGCGGGTCGCCGCCGGAGCGATCGCGCGCAAGGTTCTGAACGCCCTGATCCCCGGCGGCGTAACGATCCGAGGCGCGATGACCGCGATGGGCGGACACGCCATCGACCGTGCCCGCTGGGACTGGGCGGAGGTCGAGGCCAACGACTTTTTCTGCCCCGACGCCGCCAGCGCGACGGACTGGGCGGTGGAACTGGACGCGATCCGCAAACGCGGCTCCTCGATCGGGGCTCTGGTCGAAGTGATAGCCGATGGCGCGCCCCCCGGCCTGGGCGACCCGGTCTATGACAAGCTGGACGCCGACATCGCCAAGGCACTGATGAGCATCAACGCGGTCAAGTCGGTGGAAATCGGCGAAGGCATCGCCGCCGCCACCCTGCACGGCGAGGACAACGCCGATGAAATGGTCCCCGACGGGGTGGGCGGCGTGCGGTTCCTGTCCAACCACGCGGGCGGCATCCTGGGCGGCATCTCCACCGGCCAACCGATCGTCGCCAGGATCGCGGTGAAGCCCACCAGCTCGATTCTGATCCCGCGCCGCGGCGTCGATTTGGCGGGCACCGCGGTCGAGGTCTTGACCAAGGGCCGTCACGACCCATGCGTCGGCATCCGCGCGGTGCCGGTGGCCGAGGCGATGCTGGCCGCCACGCTGGCCGATCACCTGCTGCGACATCGCGGCCAATGCGGTGGCTTTTCCGGCGCGTAACCGCCATTCTAGCGCAGGAGTCCCTCAGATGTTCTTCCGCCGCCCCCCTCGGCCGAGGTCGATGCGCCGACCGCCTGGGCCTGGCTGCAAGCCGGCGAAGCCTGCCTGATCGACGTGCGCGAACCCGCCGAAGTCGCCGAAATCAAAATCCCCGAGGCCATTTGCCTGCCGATGTCGCACGTCGGCATGGACGAGTACCCGGATTTCGGTGCACAAAAGATCACGGTGATCTGCCACTCCGGTGTCCGCTCGGCGCGCGTCACGGCGGCGCTGACGAAGGGCGGACGGATCGAAGTCTATAATCTCAAGGGCGGCATCGTTGCCTGGATCAATGCCGGAATGCCGGCGATTTTCGAACGCTGCTGACAGGGCGGAACGCCCCGCCGGGAAAGGAAGCACGGAATGCGCACTGTCGTCCGCTGGCTGGTGATTCTTCTGGCATTGATCGGCGCCACGGCCAGCGTGGTCGCGGTCGTCGCGATTCTGGCCGTCCGCTCGGCCGAACCGTCCAGGGTCACGGTGCATAAGGGCGACTACCTGCTGATCGACTTCGATCGCGGCATCGCCCAACACCCGCCGCTGGATGCCTTCGCCGCCCTGTCGCAGGGCCGTGCCTACGTGCTCTCGGATCTGGTCACCGCGTTGCGCCGGGGCGCCGCCGACCCCAAGGTGGCGGGCGTCGCCGCCCACCTTGGCTCCGCGCAAATGTCCCCCGCCACCGCGCAAGAACTCGCCGAAGCGATCGCCGACTTCAAGAAGGTCGGCAAGAAAACCCTGCTTTATTCCGAATCCCTGGACGGAGGAACGGGCGCGGTGGCTCTGGCCACGGCTTTTCAAGAGGTCTGGCTGCAACCCTCGGGCGTCGTCGGACTGCGCGGCCTTGCCGTGGAAAGTCCCTTCCTGCGCAAGGGACTGGCGGATTACGGCATCCACGCCGAGATCGTTCAACGCTACGAATACAAAAGCGCGATGGACTTCCTGACCCGCGACGAGATGTCGCCGCCGGTGCGCGAGAACCTGCAAGGACTGATCGACGACATCGCCGCCTCCCTCAACCAGACCATCGCCAGGGCGCGCGGTATCGATGTCGCGACGGTCCGCGACCTCGCCCGCCTTGGCCCATTGCTGGCGACCGAGGCGAAGGCGTCCAAGTTGGTCGATCGGCTGGGGTATCGCGGCGCGTTCCAGGAAACCGTCGCGTCGGCCTTTCCGGGCAAGGGCATCGCGGCGGAAGCCTATGCCGCCACCATCGAGACCCCGAACACGCCGACTAAGATCGCCCTGGTCCAGGCCGTCGGCCAGATCGTCGCCGGGGAAACCGACGACTGCCCGATGTCGGACCACGCCACCGTCGGCGCCGTCACCGTCGCCCGTGCCCTGCGCGAGGCCGCGCGGACCAAGGGCGTGCGCGCCACCATCCTGCGCCTGAACAGCCCCGGCGGCGACTATGCCGCCTCGGACACCATCCGTCAGGCGGTCGGCGCCGCACGGCAATCCGGCGTTCCGGTGATCGTTTCGATGGGCGACGTCGCCGCCTCCGGCGGGTACTTCATCGCTTCGGCGGCGGAGACCATCATCGCCGAGGACACCACCATCACCGGCTCGATCGGCGTCATCGCCGGAAAGATCGTGCTGGAGGATGCCTGGGCGAAGCTGGGGGTGCGCTGGCACACCCTGAAGACCGGGGAAACCGCTGCCATGTGGTCGCCGAATCGGGGATTCTCGGCGGCCCAACGCTCCCGCCTGGAAGCCATCGTCGATGCCGCCTACGCCGACTTCTCGGCCAAGGTCGGAACCGCTCGCAAGCTTTCGCCCGAGGCGGTGGACAAGGTGGCGCGCGGACGCGTCTTCAGCGGACGCGTCGCCAAGGAATTGGGACTGGTGGACGATACCGGCGGCCTCATCAAGGCGATTGCCTACGCCAAGCGCGCGGCGGGGGTCCCCGCCGACCAGATCGCGGCGATCGTCGCCTTCCCGAAGCCGAAGACGATGTCCGAGACCCTGCTTGGCTTGTTCTCCGGCGACGGCGAAAACGCCATCGCGCAACTGAGCGCCCAGGCACCGCTGCCCGAACCGATCGCCTCCTTGCAGGCCTGGATGCGCCTGGACCTGGAACGCGGCGCGGCCATCCTGCCGCCGATCACACTCCGCTAACGGCGGGCGCCGATCAGGAACTCGACATTGCCCTCCGGCCCCAGGATCGGGCTTTCGACGATGCCGTCCACCGTCCACCCCTGAACGGCGAACCATGCGGAAACCTCGTCACGGACGCGGGCGCGGGCGGTTTCGTCCTTGACCACGCCGCCCTTGCCCACCGCCCCCGGCCCGACCTGGAACTGCGGTTTGATCAATGCGATAGCCCAAGCGCCGGGCGCCGCCAGCGGCGCCGCCAGAACCGTCTGCAAGAAAATGAAACTGGCATCGCAGACCACCGCGCCCACCGCCTCGGGGATCTCCGCCGCCGACAGATGCCGGGCGTTCCCCCCCTCCATCGCGATCACCCGCGGATCGGCCCGCAGTTCCGCCACGAGTTGATCATGGCCGACATCCACTGCGTAAATCCGCGCCGCCCCGGCCTGCCGCAACACATCGGTGAAACCGCCGGTCGAGGCTCCGACATCCAGGCAGACCCGCCCCGCCGCCTCGTATCCGAAATGCGCCAACCCATGCGCCAGCTTCAACCCGCCGCGCGACACCCAGGGCAGCGGCTCGCCCCGAACCTCCAGAACGTCCGCCGCGCCGATTCCGCGCGAAGCCTTGTCAACGACCGTGCCGTTGACGAAAACCGCCGCCGCCTCGATCAGCATGCGCGCCCGCGCCCGGCTGGCCGCCGCCCCCCGCGCCACCAACGCCTGATCCGCCCGTTCGCTCACGATGGAATACCCCGAATAAAACGAGGCCAGGGCTCCGCCCCGGACCCGGCAAGGACCTAAGGCCCTTGCATCCCACGACTTGTTTTCGCCGCAAAGCGGCAATCACCCATCACGCCACGCGAAGGTCGCTCGCCGCCAACGCGGCATAAAACAAACGGATTGGGAGGCGCGGAGGGACCGAGTCCCTCCGCAACGTTTTTCCTACCGCCCCAAGGCGGCGCGGGCCGCCGCCGCGATGCCGGTGGCGTCAAGGCCCGCGTCCTTGACCTGTCCGGCCTGGGTATCCTGTTCGAAATAGGCATCGGGCATGTGCAGAGCGCGGACCTTCAGCCCCGCGTCAAACCCACCGGAATTGGCCAAATGATCCAGCACCAGCGCACCGAATCCACCGACCGATCCCTCCTCGACCGTGACCAGCGCGGCATGACGCCGAGCCAGACCGTCGATCAGGGCGACATCCAGCGGCTTGGCGAAGCGCGCATCGGCAACAGTGACGGAGAAGCCTTCCGCCGCCAGCATATCGGCGGCATTCAGCGCATCGCCCAGACGGGGACCAAGGCTCAGAATCGCGACATCGTCGCCCTCGCGCAGGATGCGCCCGCGACCGACCTCAAGAATTTCCGGTTCGTCCGGCACCGGCTCGCCCCGGCCGCAACCGCGCGGGAAGCGAATCGCCGTGGGGCCGGAATCGTGGACGGCGGCGGTCGCCACCATGGCGGCAAGCTCCGCCTCGTCTGCGGGGGCCATCACCACCATGTTCGGCAGACAACACAGGAACGCCAGATCGTAAGCCCCCTGATGGGTGGCGCCATCGGCGCCGACGAACCCGGCGCGATCGACGATCAGACGCACCGGCAGGTTCTGCAAAGCCACGTCGTGCGCCACCTGATCGAAGGCGCGTTGCAAAAAGGTGGAATAGATCGCGACGAAGGGGCGCAACCCTTCCGCTGCCATGCCAGCGGCGAAGGTCACCGCATGCTGTTCGGCGATGCCGACGTCGAACATCCGCCCCGGATACGCCCGGGCGAAGGCCTCCAGGCCGGTCCCCGCGGGCATCGCGGCGGTTACCGCGACGATCTTGGGGTCGGCAACGGCGGAGCGGAGCAGGGCGGAAGAAAAGACCTCGGTAAAGGACGGGCCATTGCCCTTGGACGCCTGTTGCGCACCGGTTTCGACGTCGAAGCAAGAAACACCGTGATACTTATCGGCGGCGCGTTCGGCGGGGCCATAGCCGCGCCCTTTTTGCGTCACCACGTGCACCAGGACCGGGCGGCTGGCCTTGGCATCACGGACGTTGCGCAAAACCGGCACCAGATGGTCCGGGCGGTGCCCATCCACCGGCCCGACGTAGTGGAAGCCCATTTCCTCGAACAGGGTACCGCCGGTGACCAGGCCGCGCGCGTATTCCTCGGCCTTACGGGCGGCACGCTCGACGGCGGCGGGAAACAGCGAGGCGACATCCTTGATCGCGCTGCGAATCGCGTGATACGACTGCGACGATAGCAGCCGCGACAGATAGGCGCTCATCGCGCCGACCGGCGGCGCGATCGACATGTCGTTGTCGTTCAGAATCACGATCAAACGCGAATTCATCGAACCAGCGTTGTTCAGCGCCTCGAACGCCATGCCCGCGCTCATCGCGCCATCGCCGATGACGCAAACGACGGCGCGTTCCGTCTGTTGCAGGTCGCGCGCCACCGCCATCCCCAGACCGGCCGAGACCGAGGTCGAGCTGTGCCCCGCGCCGAATGGATCGAAGGGCGATTCCTCGCGCTTGGTGAAGCCCGACAGACCATCCTTTTGCCGGATTCGATGCATCCGGTCGCGGCGGCCGGTCAGAATCTTGTGCGGATAGCACTGGTGACCGACGTCCCAGATCAGGCGATCGTTGGGGGTATCGAAGACATAGTGCAACGCCACCGTCAGTTCGACGACACCCAGCCCCGCTCCCAGATGACCGCCGGTGGTGGACACCGCCTCGATCATCGCGACGCGCACGTCCTCGGCCAACTCCGACAGACGATCCTCCGGCAACGCGCGCAGGGCCGTGACATCGGTCACGCCGTCAAGAATCGGGGTCCGCCGGGCGGGTTCCTTCCCCTTCGTCACGCCATGTTCTCCCCTCGTCGGACGCCGTCAGCGACGGCGATCCACCACGTAACGCGCCGCCGCTTCCAGCAGGACGGCGCGCCCTTCGAACGCGTCCAGATGCCGGATCGCCTGTTCGACCAGAAACCGTGCCTGATCGCGGGCACGTTCGACGCCCAGGATCGTGACGAAGCTGGCCTTGCCGCGTTCCGCATCCTTGGCGGTCGCCTTGCCGACGTCCGCCACCGAACCTTCGACATCCAACAGATCGTCGGCGATCTGGAAGGCCAACCCGACATCGTGGGCGTAAGCCACCAGGGCCTGCCGCGAACGCAACGCGGCACGCCCCAAAATCGCCCCGCATTCGCAGGAAAACGCAATCAGGCAGCCGGTTTTCATACGCTGCAAGCGGGTAATCGCGGGCATGTCGAGATCCCGATGCTCGGCCAGCAGGTCCAGCATCTGGCCACCGACCATGCCGTGCGCGCCAGAGGCTTCGGCCAACCGCGCCACCAGTTCGCAGCGCACCGCCGGATCGGCATGCCCCTCGGGGTCGGCCATCGCGCCCAAGGCGGCGGTCAGCAGCGCGTCGCCCGCCAAAACCGCCGTCGCCTCGTCGAAACGACGGTGCACGGTGGGCTGGCCTCGACGCAGATCGTCGTCGTCCATCGCCGGCAAGTCGTCGTGCACCAGGGAATAGCAGTGCAGCATCTCGATCGCCGCCGCCGCCCGCAGCGCGGATCGGGAATCGACATGGAACAACGCCGCCGTCTGCACCGCGAAGAACGGGCGCATCCGCTTGCCGCCGTTCAGGCAGGCATAACGCATCGCCTCGACCACCCGATCCTCGGGCATGCCGGACAACGGCATGATCCGGTCAAGTTCGGCCTCGACGCGTTCGGCCACGTCCGCCAGAGCCTCGCGGAACGCGGTTCCGCCATCGGGATTGGACACGCCGCTTCCCCTATTCCATATCCGGCAACGGCGCGAGACCGAGCGCCCCATCGGGACCACGGGTGATCTGATCGACCCGTTCCCGCGCCTCGGCCAGCTTCTTTTCGCAATGCCGCCTCAACTGGACGCCGCGTTCGAAGGCGCCGACCGCCGCATCCAGCTCGACCTCGCCGGTTTCCAGGCGGCGAACGATCGCCTCCAGACCGGCCATCGCCTCTTCGAAGCTCATCCCCGCGATCTCGGCGGGCCCATCGGAAACCGCTGGCTGCTCGGCCATGAGTGTTCTCTCGTTCCGGGTTGCGGCAAAAACGGCACGGGCGGCGCGCGCCGCCCGAAACCAAGTCCGGTACTTTACGCCGACGTCCCCGGTTCGACAACCGCCGATGCGCCGCGCGCCCAGGCTTCACCGAAGCAAAACCCCTTTGGTTTTTTCATTTGGTTACACTATAACACAATGCCTATTTCTCCTCACCGCTCAGAGCCCCTCAGCCATGCCGCTTCTTCGCCTGTTCTGCCTGCTGCTGTGTCTGACCGCCGCGCCGTCCGCCAACGCCGAAGCTCCCCCCTCCGCCAAGAGGGCGGCGGTGCAGGTCATGGTCGATCCGGTCCGCCACGTGGTGTCCGAGGAAACCGTCCCCATTCTCGGGCGCATCATCGCCCTGCGCGAAGGCCCCATCGCCATCGAAGTGGCGGGCGTGGTCACGGCGATCCACGCCGAGGTCGGAGACCGGGTGAGACGGAACGCACCATTGATGGAAATCGACCCGGTGCCGCTGCGCCTGAAAGCCGATGTCGCCCGCGCCGAGGCCGCCGCCGAGGCGGCGGACGCCACCCGAAGGGTCGCGATGGCCAATCGCAAGTTGGCCGAGCGCGACCTTGCAAAGGCGATCCTTTCCGCCCCCTATGACGGCGTCGTCGCCGAACGACGGATCAGCGTCGGCGCCTACGTCGCGAAGGGAGACTCTCCCTTCGCGTTGATCAACGACCACGACATCGAGATCGAGGCGGATGTCCCGGCGGATCTGATGCCTCATGGATCTCCGTCCGGTCGGGTCGTCGATATCGCGATCAGCTACACCCACACCGTCAAGGGAACCGTCCGCGCCGTCCTGCCCCGCGAGAACCCCCGCACCCGCACCCGCCTGGTGCGCATCGTCCTTGCCGACGAACCGCGATCCGGCACGCTTGCCGTCAACCGCACGATCAAGATCGCTTTTCCCTCCGGGCGACGCCAGGGGGTCTTGTCGGTTGCCAAGGACGCGGTGATCCGGCGCGATGGCCTGACCCAGGTGATGATCGCCACGCCCGATGGCGCGGCGGCCCGTACCGTCAGCCTGGGGCTTCCCCTGGGCCCCCGCTTCACGGTGATCGAAGGACTGAACGAAGGCGATCTGGCGGTGGTGCGCGGCAACGAACGCCTTACCCCGGGGACGCCCTTGAAATACCGGGACCCGCGCTGATGGACCGGATTCACGCGGCGATGCGGCGCCCAATGGTGGTGCTGGCCCTGGTGCTGAGCGTCGTCCTGTTCGGCATCGTCGGGGCGATGACGATTCCGATTCAGCTGACCCCCGATGTCCGCCAACCGGTGATCACGGTGCGCACCTCATGGGGCGCCGCCGCCCCCGCCGATGTCGAGCGAGAGATCCTTTCCCGCCAAGAAGAAGTCTTCAAGGGGCTGACCGGCCTGCAATCCATGGAATCCACGGCCCGCCGGGGATCCGCGTCGATTACCCTGGGGTTCGCCATCGGCACCGACATGGACAAGGCGATGCTGCTGGTGTCCAACCGGCTGAACCGCGTCTCCGGCTACCCCGAGGAAACCGACGAACCGACGCTGGACACGGCGGGGTCGGAGGATACGCCGATCGCCTCCTTGATTCTGGAGCGCCTGCCCGGCAACCAGCGCCCCACCCACACCTATGGCGACTTTGCCAAGGACGTGGTTGGCAGTCGCCTGGAACGCATTCCCGGCGACGCCTCCACCCGAATATATGGCGGCAGCGAAAGCGAATTGCAGGTGATCGTCGATCCGGCGCGATTGGCCTCCTATCGCTTGACCATCTCGGATATTCTCTCCGCCCTGCGCGCCGCCGACATCGCCACCAGCGCGGGCTACGTCAACGACGGCAAGCGCCGTTATCTGGTACGGGTCGATGGCAATCTGGTGACCCCGGAGCGGGTCTCCTCCGTCCTCTTGCGCAGCGAACGCGACTCCACCGCCAACCGCACCGCGCGGATCACGGTCGCCGACGTCGCCTTCGGCCATAAGCGCCCGACCATGGTCCTGCGCAGCCTGGGCGACCCGGCGATCTCGATCTCGCTGATGGCGGAAACCGGCACCAACGTAATGGCGACCATGGAGCAAGTCCGCGCCGTCATCGACGAACTTAACGCCGAACTGCTGCCGCGCGAAGGTTTGCACCTGCGCCTCGTCTACGACCAGACCGACTATGTCAGACAGGCCCTCGACCTGGTGGTGCAGAACATCTATATCGGCGGCATCCTGGCGGCCCTGGTTCTGTTCGTGTTCCTGCGTTCGGTCGCCGCCACCATCGTCATCTCGCTGGCGATTCCGGTCTCGGTGATCGGCACCTTCGTCGGCATGAATGCGCTGGGACGGTCGCTCAACGTGATTTCGTTGGCGGGACTTTTCTTCGCCGTCGGCATGGTGGTGGACGCGGCCATCGTCGTCCTGGAAAACATCTATCGCCACCGTGAAATGGGCTTTTCCCGTGCCCATGCTGCGGAGACCGGCGCCCGCCAGGTGTGGGGAGCGGTCCTGGTTTCCTCCCTGACCACCGTCGTGGTTTTCGTGCCGCTGCTGCTGATGAAACAGGAAACCGGGCAGCTTTTCCGCGACATCGCGGTGGCGATCGCGGTCTCGATCTCGCTGTCGATGATGGTCGCGATCACCGTCGTGCCGGTCCTGGCGCGACGTCTTCTGGGGCCGCGCCTCCCGCCCGCCGTTGGCCCTGCCTTGGCTGGATGCGTTCGGCCAAGCCTGCGCCGCCGGTCTAAGCCACGCCGTCGCGCGGATCACCGCCAACCGGCGATCCGCGTTTCTGACCATCGCGGCGATCGCCGCGATGTCGTTGGCCCTGACCGTCCTGCTGATGCCAAAGCTGGAATACCTGCCCGAGGGCAACCGCAACATGGCCTTCGGCTCGGTACGACCGCCGCCGGGGTACAACATCGTCACCACGATGGCGGTGGCGGAATGGATCGAGGCCGCGGTGCGCCCCCTGTGGGCCCGCGACCATGGGCGCGACCCCGTCCCCGGCCAACCGCCGAAGATCGAGAACTTTTCCTTCAATGCCTACGACAGCGGCTACATGGAAATCACCGCCACGGCGGTGGACCAGACCCGCATCGCCGAACTGATCCCCGTGATGCGCGCGCCGATTTTCGACGAACCCGGCGCCTACGGCTTCATGAGCCAGCCATCGTTGTTCGGCCGTCGTGCCATTACCCTGCAACTGCGCCCCCCGACCAGCGTCGCCATGCAGGCAGCGATCGAACGCTTGCAGGACAAAGTCGTGGCCCCCACCCTGCGCGAGGGCCTGCCCGATGGCGTACGAATCGATATCAGCGGTGTCGCCAGCCGACTGGCCGCGACCTGGACGAAAATGACCTGGCAATTGCTGATCGCCGCCGTCGTCGTCTACCTGATCATGGCCGCGCTGTTCGAAAGCCTGCTCTACCCACTCATCATCATGGCCACCCTGCCGATGGCCTCGGCCGGGGCATTGGTCTGCCTGGGAATTCTGAACCTGTTCGTCTATACGCCTCTCGACATGCTGACGGTGCTCGGCTTCGTGATTTTGATCGGCATCGTCGTCAACAACGCGATCCTGCTGGTTCACCAATCTCTTTACCTCGTTCGCACCGAAGGACTGCCCATGGCCACGGCGGTGGCGACCGCCACGCAGTCCCGAATCCGGCCGGTTTTCATGTCCACCCTGACCAGCCTGTTCGGCATGGCACCCCTGGTTCTGTTTCCCGGCGCCGGCACCGAACTTTATCGCGGACTGGGAGCGGTGGTCCTGGGCGGTCTGACGCTGTCCACCTTCCTGACCCTGTTGGCGATTCCCGCCCTTTTGTGCCTGGTTTCACCGCAAGCGAAAAGAAGCCGGGATAAGAAATCCATTTGATGCGATTCCCTTTTCCCAAGAAATCGCATACAACTGCCCTCGTGGGGGAGGGGAGCACGGCAAACACGCAACGGAAATCACCCATGAATATCGAGCTCCTGCAAGACAATGCCCGCCGCGCCAGCGCCCTTTTGAAGGCGATGAGCAATGAGCATCGGCTCCTTGTTCTTTGCCAATTGCAAGCCGGGGAACGCTCGGTCGGCGAATTGGAGCGCTTGGTCGGATTGAGCCAATCCGCCCTGTCGCAGCATTTGGCGCGGCTGCGCCGCGATCAGCTGGTCCGCACCCGGCGCGCCGCGCAGACGATTTATTATTCCCTGAACGGCGTCGAGGCGACGGAAGTCATCCGCACCCTGCACGGCATTTATTGTACCGCGCCCTTCGTTCCCACCGCCACCGTCGCCGAATAAGCCACCGTCAGACCGCGACGAACTGCAGCACCCCGTCCTCGACGCTTTCGGCCAGACGACCGCGATGTTGCAGGTAGCGCACGTGCGCCAACGCCTCGCCCGCCGCGATCACCCGTTCATGATCGTTGAGTTCGGTCTCGAACAGAACGGTCAGCATCTCGACGATGCTTTTCGGTGCCGCACAGGCCACCACCACCTGTTCCAGGCGTTCGGCGTGGTGCGCCTCGATCTGGTGAACGCGCGGATGCAGCCCACGGAACGGACGCCCGTGCGAGGGCAGGACCAAAGTCTCCGGCGGCAAATCCAGAAACGGCGCGAAGCTGCCAAGATAATCGCCCAGGGGGTTGCCCTCCGGCTCAGCCGGATAGATGCTGACGTTGGGCGTGATCGAGGGCAGCACATGGTCGCCCGCGATCAGCAACCCCAGATCGGCGGAATACAGGCAGATCATCTCGGGCGAGTGACCGGCGGCGGCGATCACCCGCCAATCGCGTCCGCCGATTTCCAGCGCCTCGCCATGCCGCAGACGGCGCATCACCGGCGGCACCGGGATCACCTTCGCCGCGTAGGCATTGCCCGATTCGGCCAGACGCGCCAGTTGCCCGGCATCATAGCCAAGACGGCGATAGAACGCCTGCTGCGCGTCCAGAAGCTCCTGGGTGCGGTCAATCCCCAGGCTTCGCGCCATGCACCACTCGATGTAACTGGCATAAAACGGCGCGTCGAAGGTCTTGCACAGCCACGCCGCCAGCCCGATGTGGTCGGAGTGATAATGGGTCCCGATCACCCGCCTGATGCCGCGACCGGGAAAATGGTCGGCCAGAACCGACGTCCAGGTTTCGCGCGTTTCCGGCAAATTCATCCCGACATCGACCACGGTCAGATCGTCGCCATCTTCCAACAGCCAAAGATTGACGTGGTTCAGACGATAGGGCAGGCGCATCCTTAGCCAGTGGACGCCGGGCGCGACCGCGCGCACCTCGCCGGGGCGCAGTACCGGGATGGGGAACTCCATAAGATGGGGTCGTAACATGGGAAAATCGCTCTCCGAATCCGCGCCTTCGACGGCGCGAGGCCTTAGTCTGCGCGAGGCGGCGGCGCTTGACAACAGGGCGATGGCAAAAAATCCCAGCCCCGCGATCGGCATCGACCTCGGCGGTTGCAAGACCGAGGCCATCGTCCTCGCCGCCGACGGCACGGTCCTGGACCGCTGGCGCGTCGCCTCGCCGGTCAACGATTACGGCGCCACCCTCCGCTCCCTCCGCGCCATGGTGGAACAAGCCGAGGCCCGCTTCGGACCCGCCGCCAGCGTCGGCGTCGGCATCCCCGGCGCGATTTTCCCCGCCACGGGCTTGGTCAAGAATGCCAACTCCACCTGGTTGATCGGACGCCCCCTGCAAACCGACCTAAACGCCACCCTGAACCGCCGGGTGGCGATCGCCAACGACGCCGACTGTTTCGCCCTGTCGGAAGCCACCGACGGCGCCGGAACGGGCGCCGCCGCCGTCCAGGGCATCATCTTCGGCGCCGGGGTCAGCAGCGGCATCGTCGTGAGCGGGCACCTGCTGGCCGGTCCAAACGCCATCGCCGGAGAATGGGGACATTGCCCCCTGCCCTGGCCCACCGACGACGAACGCCCCGGCCCCCCCTACTATTGCGGCAAGATGGGATGCATCGAGACCTTCCTATCCGGCCCCGGCCTCGCCGCCGATCATCGCGCCCACGGCGGCAAGGACCTTTCCCCCGCCGAAGTCGCCGCAGCCGCCGCAACGGGGGACATCACGGCAAACGCCACGCTGGACCGCTGCATCGACCGGCTGGCCCGCGCCACCGCCATGGTCATCAACATCCTCGATCCCGAGGTCATCGTTCTTGGCGGCGGATTGTCCAATCTGGCGCGGCTTTACGACCGGCTTCCCAAGCCGTGGCCGCGTTACGTCTTTTCCGACACCGTGACGACCCGGCTGATGCCACCGCGCTTCGGCGACTCCAGCGGCGCGCTGGTCGGCAAACGGGCGCGCCCCGACCACCCCCGCGACATGATCCGCGAACGGGAAAACCGGGTCCACGAATTGCGCGCGTCCTCCGCCCCGATGGCGGAGCTGACGACGCGCGCCGAACGCGCCCTAGCGTTGTTGCGCGTAGCGCGATAAGCCCTTACACGGAAACGTAAAGACCGATCGTCGCTGCCTGGCAATAATTTAATGGGGTTTGGGGCCCAGGCTCAGGACTCATTAAGGTTCGATCCAGAAGAGGAGGAGTGCCGCGATGATGACGGCGGCAAAGAAGATATCCGCGCATCGGTCATATCGGGTGTGGATACACCGCCAATCCTTGAGGCGCGCGAAGAGGTTCTCGATCCTATGACGCTGGCGATAGAGGGTTTTGTCGTAAGCGTACTGGGTTTTGCGATGACGCATTGGCGGGATGCATGTAGCGATCCCTCGCTGTGTCAAAGCCTCTCGAAGGGGATCACCGTCATAGCCCTTGTCGGCGATCAGGACGTTGGCCTTGGGAAATAGGTCGAGCAACAGCATCGCGCCTTTGTGATCGCTCATTTGCCCCTCGCTGAGCAGCAGGATGAGGGGCCTTCCTTGTCCGTCGCAAACCGCATGAAGCTTGGAGTTCAGCCCGCCTTTTGTGCGTCCGATACATCGGGGAAGAGCCCCTTTTTATAGAGGCTCGCGGCGGTCCGATGAGCTTTCAGGTGGGTTGCATCGATCATCAACCGGTCTGGAGGGCCAGCCGCTCCCGTCAAGGCCGCGAAGATCCGGCTGAACACCCCAAGTCGGCTCCAGCGAACGAAACGATTATAGAGGGTTTTGTGGGGGCCATAGACGAGTGGTGCATCTCGCCACCGTAAGCCGTTGCGGATCACATGAACGATGCCGCTGATCACTTGCCGATCATCAACCCGCAGCACGCCATGCGATAGCGGGAAATGCGGCTCGATCTTCGCCAACTGCCTCTCTGACAACCAAAACAGATCACTCATGGATGGGGTCCAGGGGCGATGCCCCTGGACGGATTGTTTCCCGTCCCTCAACCTTCGGACGGAGTCTCGGTCACCTTCAGCTTCGGCTTGGGCAGGTCGGGTTTGATATGCAGTTCGCGCAGACGTTCCGGTTCGATCTCGGCCGGGGCCTGCATCAGCAGGTCCTGCGCCTGCTGGTTCAGCGGGAAGGCGATGATCTCGCGGATATTGGGCTCGTCGGCCAGCAGCATCACGATACGGTCGATGCCCGGCGCCGACCCGCCGTGCGGCGGCGCGCCGAACTTGAAGGCGTTCAGCATGCCGCCGAACTTCTCCTCGACCACCGAGGCGGGATAGCCCGCGATCTCGAAGGCCTTGTACATGATATCCGGACGATAGTTCCGAATCGCGCCGGACGACAGTTCGATACCGTTGCAAACGATGTCGTACTGGAACGCCTTGATGGTCAGCGGATCCTGATTCAGCAACGCGTCCATTTCGCCCTGCGGCATCGAGAACGGGTTGTGGCTGAATTCGATCTTGCCGGTTTCCTCGTTCAATTCGTACATCGGGAAATCGACGATCCAGCAGAACTTGAACTGGTTTTCGTCCAGCAGCCCCAAGTCGGCGCACAACTTGGTGCGGACCTTGCCCGCGAACTTGGCGGCGGGAAGCGGCTTGTCGCAAGCGAAGAATACCGCGTCGCCATCGCCAACGCCAGTCGCCGCCTTGATCGCCGCGACACGCTCGGGCTCCAGATTCTTGCCGATCGGGCCTTTCGCCTCGCCATTGACGAAGGTGATGTACCCCAGGCCACCGGCCCCTTCCTCGCGCGCCCAGGCATTCAATCCGTCGAACCACGCACGCGGCTTCGCGGCACCGCCGGTCGCCGGAATGGCACGCACCACGGACCCCGCCGCCACCGCCTTGGCGAAGATGCCGAAACCGGAGTTGCGATAGGCCTCGGTCACGTCGGCGACCACCAGCGGATTGCGCAAATCCGGCTTATCGGACCCGTACTTCAGCATCGATTCGTCGTACGGAATGCGCGGAAACGGAGTTTCGGTCACCGTGCGGCCGCGCCCGAATTCCTGGAACACCCCGGCCATCACCGGTTCCACGGCGGCGAACACATCGTCCTGGGTGACGAAGCTCATTTCCAGGTCAAGCTGATAGAACTCGCCCGGCGAACGGTCGGCACGGCTGTCTTCGTCGCGGAAGCACGGCGCGATCTGGAAGTAACGGTCGAAGCCCGCCACCATCAGCAACTGCTTGAACTGCTGCGGCGCCTGCGGCAGGGCATAGAACTTGCCCGGATGCTGCCGCGCCGGAACCAGAAAGTCGCGGGCGCCCTCGGGGCTGGAGGCGGTCAGGATCGGCGTCTGGAACTCGGTGAATCCCTGGTCGATCATCCGCCGCCGGATCGAGGAAATCACATTCGACCGCAACACGATGTTGGCATGCAGACGTTCGCGCCGCAGATCGAGGAAACGATAGCGCAGGCGCATTTCTTCCGAGAAGCCCTCGTTCGAAGCGACCTGAATCGGCAGCACCTCGGCGGTGGAAAGGACCTCGACGCTATCGGCACGGACCTCGATCTCGCCCGTCGGCAACTTGGCGTTCACGGTGTCGGACGACCGCTTCACCACCCGCCCGGTAACGCAGACCACGGTTTCCAGTCGCGCCGATTCAAAAACAGAGAAGACCGGGATCGCGCTGTCGGTGACGCATTGGGTGATGCCATAGTGGTCGCGCAGGTCGACGAACAGCAGGTTCCCATGGTCGCGCTTCCTGTGCACCCACCCGGACAGGCGAACCGTCTCCCCGGCATGGCTGGCGTTCAGGTCTTTACAGGTATGCGTGCGATAGGGATGCATGGCGCGATCCTTCGGTTCAAACTTGGCAGGCAAAAGCACAACGAAGCCGCGCCTTTGTCAAGGCGGGATTTCTTGAGGGCGCGGCACGGACGGCTGGTTTTCCCGGAGTCGCGAACGATCCTAAGGCTTGCCAGAGAGAATCCCGAAGAGTATAGCTTGCCGCCATGAGCCTGATTACAGATACGCAGGCCTTGTCCTCCCTCTGCGCGCGCTTGGCCAAATCAAAGTTCGTCACCGTCGATACGGAATTCATCCGTGAGAAGACCTATTGGCCCAGGCTGTGCCTGATCCAGGTCGCGGGTGAGGACGAGGCTGCCGGCATCGATCCGCGGGCCGAGGGCATCGACCTTGAGCCGTTCTTCGCGCTGATGCGCGATGCCTCGGTGCTGAAGGTCTTCCACGCGGCACGGCAAGACCTGGAAATCATGCTGAAAATCATGGGCGAACTGCCGACCCCGATTTTCGACACCCAGGTCGCGGCGATGGTCTGCGGCTTCGGCGAGTCCGTCGGCTACGAGACCCTAGCCACCAAACTGGCCGGCGCGCACATCGACAAATCCACCCGCTTCACCGACTGGTCGAAACGGCCGTTGACTGAACGCCAGGTCGTCTATGCCCTGTCCGACGTGATTCCGCTGCGCAAGGTTTATCGCAAACTGGCCGCCGTGTTGGCGCGCACCGGGCGCGATGCCTGGTTGGCCAAGGAAATGACCGCCCTGACCGACCCCGCCACCTATCAACCCGACCCGCGCGAAATGTTCCGCCGCCTGAAATCGCGGACCAAGAATCCGCGCTTCCTGGCGGTCCTGCGCGAACTGGCCGCGTGGCGCGAAAACGAAGCGCAACGGCGCGACCTGCCGCGCCAGCGCGTCATCCGCGACGAAGCCTTGCTGAAAGTCGCCGCTTCGGCCCCGACCACGTTCGATGCCCTGGCCGACACCCGTCAGTTGCCGAAAAGCATGACCGAGGGGCCGGTCGGCGAAGCGATCATCGCCGCCGTGGAAACCGGTCTGACGCTCCCCATGGGCGAATGCCCCGACCTGCCGAACCACAAGGATCATCCGCCGGGCCTGGCGCCGGTGGTGGACCTGCTGAAGGTCCTGCTGAAAACCAAGTGCGACGCCCACGGCGTGGCATCGAAGATCGTCGCCTCCTCCGAAGAGTTGGAGGACTTGGCCGCCGACGACAACGCGCCGGTGCGGGCCCTTACAGGCTGGCGCCGCATCCTCTTCGGCGAGGACGCCTTGCGACTGAAACACGGTCATATCGCCCTCGCGATTTCCCCGGACAGCGGCCGCATCGAGCTGATCCCGGTCGAAGACGGCGCCGACGAGGACTTCGGCGAGGCCGACTCCGACCTTTTGTCCGGCTCCATAGACGCCGCCTAAAGCACCGCTTCCCCGTGAGCATCTCCTCGCGGGGTTGACGGCGCGCTCATTCGTAACTTTATCTGTTTCGAAAGGAGCCGCCATGGCCGGAAACTGCCGCTTCACCGTCGCTGCCCACATCTGCGCCGTCCTGGTGCTGGACCCGCGAATCACCGTCACATCCGACTTCATCGCGGGCAGCGTCAACACCAACCCAGTGGTGGTACGACGCATTCTGGCCGCCCTGGCACGGGCCGGTCTGGTAACCTCCAAGCGTGGGCAGGCGGGGGGCTATCATTTGGCCTTTGCCCCTTCCGAAATCGACTTGGCCCGCATTGCGCGGGCGGTGGACGACGACGACAGGCTTGTGTTCACCCCCAACCCACCCAACCCGGTCTGCCCGGTCAGCCGCAGTATCCGTCCAATCCTGACCGAGGCGATCAGCCACGCCGAACGGGCGCGCGAGGCGGAACTGTCCAAGATCCGCCTGTCCGACATCATCGCACGCCGTAGAATGTAACCATTCTTATTTCACCCCCCCCCCCGCAAAGGAGACCCCGCATGAGCAAGGTTGCCGTCATCCATCACTCCGGCTTCGGTCACACCGCGCAACAGGCCGAGGCCGTCGCCGAAGGGGCGAAAAGCCTGGCGGGGACCGAGGTCAAGGTTGTCAAGGTCGAGGATTTCGAGACCGAGGCCGCCTTCATCGACGCGGCGGACGCCATTATCTTCGGTTCGCCGACCTACATGGGCGGCGTCTCCGGGCCGTTTAAAACCTGGATGGACGCGACCGGCCAGCGTTGGCACCGGCGCGCATGGAAGAACAAGCTGGCCGCCGGTTTCACGAATTCGGCCAGCCAAAGCGGGGACAAACTCAACACCCTGATCCATCTGGCGATCTTTGCGGCGCAGCACGGCATGATCTGGGTCGGCCTGGATGTCCTGGGCGGCAACAACCGCTCCACCGGATTGGTGGAGGACATCAATCGCCTGGGGTCCTACCTGGGGGCAATGGCCCAGTCCAACAACGACCAGGGACCGGATCTGGCGCCGCCGCCCGCCGACCTCGCCACCGCCCGCCTTCTGGGCCGTCGCATCGCGGAACAAGCCCTGCGCCTGAAATAGGTCGGGATTTCCTCCCGGGAATCCTGGCCTTTTTTCACACCCGTTCGATGACGCCGTCGCAACCGAGGCAACGGACCAACCGATCCAGCCGCTTCTCGAAAGCCGCCACGTCGAAGGCGGGATCGTCGGACGATATCCGCAGGACCACGCGGCGAGGTTCGCGGATCAGGCGGCAATGCCCCAGGATGCCGGGAGCGCCGCCGGAAATCACATGGGCGAGTCGCAAACCGCACCCCACCGCCTGCACCCGCACCCGATCATCGGGCGACAGCATCGCCAGAACGTGCTGGGCATCGTGAATTTCGTCATAGCTTTGATAGCGATAGAGCACCATCAGGGCGAGCGCGGCACGATCCTGGTGATCAAAGCCAACCACCGGCAGACGCAACGTCTTAAAAAACGCCTGCTGTCCACGAAAGTCCGGGTGTTCGTCCCAATAAAGGTCGCCCAGCATGCAGGCGGCGAACCGCTGCCGTTTTTGCTTATCCGTCTCGCCACTGAACAGGGGGTCCAGAAAGGCCATCAGCAGCACCGGCTGCTGCGCAAAACGGTGTCCGTCGCCCGCCACCGCCTCGCACATGTCAACGATCGGGTCGCGGTCGCGAATCACCTCGGGCAGGTTGTTGTAATAGAATCCCTCGCGCATGCCGTGGATTGAAAACACCAGGCGCTCTGGACGGATTGTGGTCAGCAACTCCTGCAACAAACGCGCCGCGAACGGCAGGGCGGCGATGCGCCGACGCGAGATGCCGGGAATTTTGTCCATGGAGCGCCGACCGATACGCGCCACCAAATCGGCCAATTCCAGCGCCTTTCCTCGATCCTGCGTGTATTTATCGAGAACCTGAAGGGGGTGGTTCTCTTGCAGCATGCACAGCTTGGCCAGCGCCCGCCAGGAACCGCCAACCGCGTATAGGTTGCGCACCGGACGTTCGGATATCCACGGCACGCGGCGCAGAAATCCGGCGATCGCGGCATCCACCTTGGCCTCTCCGCCCTGGGCGATATCCTCAAGACGCAGCACGCCCAGGGGAAAGGAGCACAACCGGCCCAGCGGATCGACCCGGCCGCCATCGATTTCCACAAGCTCCAGACTGCCACCGCCCAAGTCGGCGACGATTCCCCCGGCATCCGGTGTCCCCAACAGCACCCCCAGCGCGGCCAGTTGGCCTTCGTCCTCGCCCGAGAGCACCCGCACCACGACGCCGAAGCGGGTCGTCAGCTCGGCGACGAAGGCCGGGCCGTCGGTGGCATCGCGCACTGCGGCGGTGGCCAGAAGATCCAGACGCCCCACCCCCATGGCCCGCGCCAACCGCACGTAGCGTCCAACCGCCGCCACCGCGCAATCGCGGCCAGCCGGGTTGAGAATGCCGCTGTTCTGGATGCCTGCCCCCAGCGCGCACGCTGATTTTTCGTTGAACAACTGCACCGGGGCACGGGTCAAGCCGGCGAATACCACGAAGCGCACCGAGTTCGAACCGATGTCTATAATGCCGACGGGACGGCCGTCGCCAGAGATCGAGGCCACCGCGGTATCGCTATGATGCAGGGGGTGCGCGCTCATTTTACACCGATTCGCCAAGCCGCGCCGCGCCACCGGGGCACGGGCGGTGGCATCTTAGTTTTCCGAATGGTCCAACGACAAGGTTTGAATCTCTTCTCCACCCCGGCGTCCGACACGCGCGCTACCGCGCCCCGACAGGCTGGGATTGGTCATGAAATAGGTATGGGCGCTGAAACCCTGGCCCACCGGCTCGCAACGCCGATAAACGCCGTCACTCTGCAGAACCCAGCTTTGCGCGGTGTCCTTCAAATTGGCGACCATGATCTGGTCCAGGACTTGGCGGTGCACCGTCGGGTTCTCGATCGGCACCAGACTTTCCACCCGGCGCAGGGTGTTGCGCTGCATCCAGTCCGCGGAAGAGATATAAACCTTGGCATGGGGCGACGGCATCGGATGACCGTTGGCGAAGCAGGCGATGCGCGCATGCTCCAGAAAACGTCCGACGATGCTTTTTACCCGGATGTTTTCCGACAGCCCCGGCACCCCGGGACGCAAGCAACAAATACCCCGGATCACCAGATCGATCTGCACCCCGGCCTGAGAAGCCTGGTACAGCACGTCGATGATCGCGGTATCGACCAGGGAGTTCAGCTTCGCCCAGATCGCCGCCGGGCGCCCGGCCTGGGCGTGCGCGATCTCGGCTTCGATGTCGGCGATCAGACGTCCGCGCAGATTGATCGGAGCGATCGCCAGCTTTTCCATCTGCTCCGGAAACGCGTAACCGGTCATGTAGTTGAACATCTTCGCCGCGTCGCGGCAGAACGCCGGATCGCAGGTGAAGAAAGACAGATCGGTATAGATCTTGGCGGTGATCGGGTGGTAGTTGCCGGTGCCGTAGTGGACATAGAACCGCAGTTCGTCGCCCTCGCGCCGCACCACCAACGACACCTTGGCATGGATCTTCAAATCGATGAAGCCATAGACCACCTGCGCCCCGGCACGTTCCAGACGACGCGCCCAACGGATATTCGCCTCCTCGTCGAAGCGGGCCTTCAGTTCGACCATCGCGGCGACCGACTTTCCGGCCTCGGCGGCCTCGACCAGGGCGGCGACGATCGGCGAATCGTTACTGGTGCGATAAAGCGTCTGCTTGATCGCCACCACGTCGGGGTCGCGCGCCGCCTGCCGGATAAACTGCACCACGGCATCGAAGGATTCATAGGGATGGTGGACGATCAGATCCTTCTCGCTGATCGCCGCGAAGCAATCGCCGCCGAAATCGCGAATGCGCTGCGGAAAACGCGCGATGAAGGGATAGAACAGCAAATCGGGGCGATCGTTGACTATCACCGTCTTAACATCGGCCATGCCGATCAGGCCTTCCAGGTCGAACATGTCCTCTTGCGCGATGTCCAACGCCTCGGCGATCAGAGTCCGCAGCTCGGGCGCCATCTCGTAGGTCATGGTCAAACGGATGACATGGCCGCGACGACGGCGCTTCAACGCGCTTTCGAAACTCCGCACCAGATCCTCGGCCTCTTCGTCGATTTCCATTTCGCTGTCGCGCAGGATACGGAAATGCCCGCTTTTCGCCACGGAATAGTCGGGAAACAGGCGACCCAGGTGCATCATCACCACCCGCTCCAAGGCAATGAAGCGGATCCCCTCTCCCGGCAGTCGGATGAAGCGTTCGACCTGCGCGGGCAACGGCACCAGGGCGTGCAACACGCCGGTCCCGGTCTTCGCCTTCAGTTCCAGCACCAGCGCCATCCCCAGGTTGGGAATGAACGGGAAGGGATGCGCCGGATCGATCGCCAACGGGGTGAGAATCGGAAAGATCTGCCGCATGAAGTGATCGGCCAGCCAGCCGCGATCGGCCTTGGTCAGCTCCTTCGGCTCGATCACCGAAAGGCCTTCCTTGCGCAATTCCCGCAGCAGGAATTTCCAGCACCCGACTTGGCGCGCCACCAGATCGCGACCCTCGGCATTGATCCGGGTCAATTGCTGCGCCGGAGTCAGCCCATCGTCGCTGGGGGTATTGACGCCGGCATCGATCTGCCCCTTCAAGCCGGCGACGCGCACCATGTAGAACTCATCCAGGTTCGAGGCGCTGATCGACAGGAAACGCACCCGTTCCAAAAGCGGATGGGCCGGATTATCGGCTTCCTCCAGCACGCGGGTATTGAACGCCAGCCACGACAGCTCGCGGTTGATATACAACTGATCGACCGGAAGATCGCCGATTTCTAGTGGCGGGGTCGTGGGGACGGACGTAACACCGCTCATGTAGGGGAACCTCTTGATCCGTGGCGCCGGTCCGGCGAACGACGACATATCGCGCCGCTGGACACGAACCTTTATTGTGGCGGAAACTCGATCTCCCCGAAAGAGCCATCACGCACTCGGATACCGGAACCCAGCCCCAATCCAAGATGATGTTTTCATGACAAAATCCCTGATCCTTCTGCGGCACCTAAAATCCGATTGGGGAAATCCCGTCCGACCCGACCGCGACCGCCCCCTGGCGGCACGCGGCATCGCCGCCGCGCCGCTGGTTCAAGACGCACTGGCGACGCGCTGCCCGCCCCCGGACTTGGTCGTCTGCTCTCCAGCCCAACGAACCCGTGACACCCTGACCGCGATTTGCGAGGCCTGCCCCGCCGCCGAAGTCCGCTTCGAGGATGCCGTGTACGAAGCCTCGGGCGAAGCCTTGCGCGCCATCGTCGCAAACCTGCCGGACAGCGCCGCCACCGTCCTGCTGATCGGCCATAACCCGGGACTGCTGGAATTCGCCTGGTTTCTGGCGCGGGCCGAGGATCTGTCGGCACGACCGATCTTCGCCAAGTTCCCGACCGGCGGCGTCGCCGCATTTCGCCTGGAAATCACCGCCTGGGCCGATTTGCCCCCAGGCCGGGGAGGCCTGATCGCCGCCTTTACGCCGAAGGAACTGATCCGCTAAGACTGTCCAAGGTTTCCTTCAACAGGGCCACCGTGACCCGTCGCCTCAGCGCCAAGGCGCGGCGGTCGGCGTCGGCCACCACCCGCTCGGCGGCGGCGATGGCGCGTTCCATGTGGGTCAGCAGAAAGGCGATTTCCGCCTCGCCGACCGACACTTGGCGGTCGAGAAACAACTTCGCCAAAACCAAAGACATCAGCCGATCGTCGGGGCGTCCGATTTCCGCCACCGGACAGGTCAACAGCCGCGACCGCCAATCGGCCAACCGCAGGGGAATCAACGACGGCGACGTCCCACTGGTGAACAACAAAGAAACCCCGCGCTCACGACAACGATTGAATAGATGGAACAGCGCCTCTTCCGGCGGATCGCGATCGATGTCCTCGATCACCAGGGCCCGCAGGCCTGGGGTCGGTAAATCGGCGCCGAACCGCGACAGATCGGCGGCGGCCACCACCGCCGCGCCGCTCTCCTTGGCGAACATCCGCGCGATGTGGGTCTTCCCAGAACGCGGCGGGCCGACCACCACGACGCCGCCTAGCGGCCAATCCGGCCAGGCATCCAACCAAGCCATCACCGCGGCATGACAGTTGGAAACCCAGAAGTCCTCGTCCCCCAGGGCCGGTCGGTGCGGCAAATCAAGGACATACTGCGACGGCTCATGCATCGGGGGACGCGCCACCGCGATAGGCGGCGCTTGCCAGATAGCGGCGCAAGGCATGCCGCGTCAACACGCCCGCCACCGCCGCCACCGGCAGAGCCACCAGGATTCCCAAGAAACCGAACAACGCGGCGCCGGCCAACAACGCGAACAACACCCACACCGGATGCAGACCGACGCGATTGCCGACCAGGCGCGGCGTCAGGACGTATCCCTCCAACGCTTGGCCACCCACGAACACCGCGACCACGCCCATGATCGATGGCCAATCGGTGAACTGCACCAAGGCCAGAATCATCCCAATCACGAAACCGCTGATGCCGCCAACGTAGGGAATAAACGACAACAGACCGGTTCCAAGACCGACCAGCAACCCGGCATCGAGACCGGCCACGCTGAGCCCCAGGCCATAATACAGCGCCAAGACCAAACAGACGGCAGCCTGTCCGCGCAGGAAACCCGCCAGCGTGAGGTCGATGTCGTGGGCCATTTCGCGGATCGTCGGCGCCGACTTGCGCGGCAGCCACCCGTCGATCCGCGTCACCATGCGATCCCAGTCGCGCAACAGATAGAAGGTCACGACCGGCGTGACGATCAGCAGGGACAGAACGTTGACCACCGCGAACCCGCGCGACAACAAACCGCGCGCCAGCTCCCCCGTCCAATCGACCAGATTTCCGGCATAGTTTCCGGCTGACTTTTCAAAGGTCTGCACCTGATCCGGCGGCAAATGGTCCAGAACCCAACGAACATGGGGGGAAAGGAACGCCCACACCCGGTCGGCATAGCTCGGCGCATTGTCGATCAGGGTGATCACCTGCACCTGAATGGCCGGAATCAGAACCAGCAGAAGACCGATCACCGACAGCATCACGGTGACGATGATGACCACCGCCGCCGGGGTGCGTTTCAACCCCAGCCGTTCCAGACGGTCGGCCAAGGGATCGAGGAAATAGGCCAGCGCAAGCCCCAGCACGAACGGCAGAAGCATTCCGCGCAGCAGGTACAGAACCAGGAAGAAGGCCACGAAGGCGATCACCCAGTTTCGGAAGACGTTCCGACGTATCACCCAGGCTCTCCCCTACCGCAGCGGCGGCGTTGCCGGTTCGGGCGCGGGAACCACTTCCCAGTACCCGTCGTGGACCTCGACCGCGAAGCCGACGCGGACAATCGCCCGCCGCAGGTTTTCGACATCGCCGGAATATTGCACCGCCGCCTGCGCCACGTCGGTGCGCGCCGCCCGCATGACCACCGACTTGACGCCGGGCAAGGCGCGCAGGGTACGGTCCACCCGCACCCAATCGGCGATTCCGGTCACCGGCACCAGAATGGCCAGCGAATCGAACTCGCCGACCATGGTGCCCCCAATCTGCGGCTTGGCGCCGCGCGCCACCGCCAGAACCGCGTGCGCCGCCAGATCGCCCAGCGCCGCCGCCGGATCGTCGGCGATCGGCGAATCGATCTCGGCCAGATTCGGCGGCAACGGACGCGGATAGCGGCGCAACGACAAATGCGCGCCTTGGCCGGGAATCCCCTCGGCGATCGCGACCACCACCACATCCGCGCCATAGCGCGCGATCAGCGCGTCCAGCGCCTCGACATCCAGCGCCACCGCCTTCTCCGGCGTCACCTGAGCCATGTCCACCGGATCGCCCAGCGGCACCGCCACCGGGAACAGTCCGCGCGACACCGCCGTCTGCGTCAGCAGCGATCGCCAGGGATTATCCTCTTCCCACAGCAAGAACGGTGCATCGGGACGCTCGCGATAAATGCCCAACAGCACCACCGTCTCGTCGCTGCCGCGCACCATCGCGACGCCATTGGACCTTAAAAAGGCGCCGACCCGCTCGGAATCGAAGTGCACGGTCAGGGTCGCGATATAGCGGGTGGCGGACGACTTCTCGTCGGCGACGGAAAAGTCCGAGACCATCGCCTCCACCGCCGTGGCGGACAGTTCCGGCAGACGGGTCCGCTCGGAGTCGGAAACCAGACCACCGATCAGACGGCGGCAGGCATCGACCTGCCCCTGCAACAAGGCCTCCTCGCGCGCCTTGGCCGACGAGGCCGCGCGCACATCGACCCGAATGCCGCCGACCGTGAAGACATCCGCCCTCGCCGCGCAACTCCCCGTAAAGACCAGAAAAACCGCGAAACTCACGGTCAACAGCGCCCCGCGCCCTGCCCGCACCATCACACCACTCATGACCGTCATGCCCATCCCCGATGGATCGTTGCCCGGAGGATTCGCTAACTTGGCCCCCGCGAGCATCTTTGCAAAAGACGCCAGAAACCGTATGGTTCAACTCCGTTTGCGGCCCCCCCCCCGCGACGCGCGACACCACTCTAACAAAAGAGGCGGCCATTTCCAGTTTTCCCGAGAGCGACCGGAGCAATAACGGCCTCAGCTACCGCGACGCGGGCGTCGATATCGATGCCGGCGACGCCCTTGTCGAAGCGATCAAGCCCCTGGCGCGCAGCACCATGCGCCCCGGCGCCGATACCGAACTGGGGGGCTTCGGCGCCCTGTTCGATTTGCGCGCTGCGGGGTTCAGCGACCCGATCCTGGTGTCTTCCACCGATGGCGTCGGCACCAAGCTGAAGATCGCCATCGAAACCGGCATCCACGATTTCGTCGGCATCGATCTGGTCGCGATGTGCGCCAACGACCTTGTCGTGCAGGGGGCCGAACCCCTGTTGTTCCTGGACTATTTCGCCACCGGGCATTTGTCGGTGGAGGCCGGGCGCGCCATCGTCGCGGGCATCGCCGAGGGCTGCCGTCAGTCGGCCTGCGCCCTGATCGGTGGCGAAACCGCCGAAATGCCGGGCATGTACGCGGCGGGCGACTATGACCTGGCCGGGTTCTGCGTCGGCGCGGTGGAGCGTGCCAACGTCATCACCGGTCGCGCCGTCGCGGCGGGCGACGTGGTCCTGGGCATGGCCTCCCACGGGGTCCATTCCAACGGCTTCTCGCTAGTCCGGCGCATCGCCGAACGTTCCGGCCTGGCGTGGGACGCGGACGCCCCCTTTGCCCCCGGCAAGACCCTGGGCGCGGCATTGCTGACGCCGACCCGCATCTATGTGAAAAGCTGTCTGGTCGCGATTCGGGCGGGTGGCGTCGCCGCCTTCGCCCATATCACCGGCGGCGGCATGACCGAAAACGTGCCGCGCGTCCTGCCCAAGGGCCTGCACGCGATGATCGACGCCCGCAAATTCCCGGTGCCGCCGGTCTTCGCTTGGCTGGCCGACGTGGGCGGCGTGGCCGGCGCCGAGATGCTGCGCACCTTCAACTGCGGCATCGGCATGATCGCGGTAGTCAAGCCGAATGCCATCGCGGCGGTCACCGCCGCGCTGGAAGCCGCCGGGGAAAGCGTGTTCGCGATCGGCGCCATCGAAGCCGGAGCGAACGAACCGACCTGCCGCGTCGAGAACTTCGATCCCCACCGCGCCGAGGCGGCTCGATGACGGCAATGCGCCTGCGACTCGGGGTTCTGATTTCCGGACGCGGCAGCAACCTGCAAACCTTGATCGACGCTTGCGCCAATCAGGGCTTCCCGGCGGAAATCGCGCTGGTGCTGTCCAACGTCGCCGAGGCGGCGGGCCTGAACCGTGCGAAAACCGCCGGACTGCCCACCGCCGTGATCGACCACAAGGCCTTTCCCGGACGCGAATCCTTTGAAACCGCCATGACCGAAGCCCTGGTCGCGGCCAGGATCGACCTGATTTGTCTGGCCGGGTTCATGCGGCTGCTGACGCCAAGCTTCGTCAACCTCTGGCACGACCGCCTGATCAACATCCACCCGTCGCTTCTGCCCGCCTACAAGGGGCTGCACACCCACGAACGGGCGCTGTCCGACGGCGCGCGCTTTTCCGGCTGCACCGTCCACTTCGTGCGCCCGGACATGGACGCCGGGCCGATCATCATTCAGGCGGCGGTGCCGGTGGCGCAAGCCGATACCCCGGACACCTTGGGGCCGCGCGTCCTGGCCTGCGAACACACCCTCTATCCCGAGGCGGTGCGCCTGATCGCGCAGGGTCGGGTCACGGTGAACGACGAACGGGTAACGATCCAGGGATTCGATTCCTCCGGCCCCGTCGCGGTCAACCCACCGCTGGGATGCTGAACGAAAAACGGCCCGGGAAACCCCGGGCCGTTTTGCCGTCTCAGCCGCGAAACGTCGATTAACCGACGATTTCGACCTTGCTGAAGAAGAAGCCGATTTCCTCGGTCGCGGTTTCGGCCGCATCGGAACCATGAACCGAGTTCGCCTCGATCGATTCCGCGAAATAGGCGCGGATGGTACCCGGAACCGCATTGGCCGGATTGGTCGCGCCCATGATCTCGCGATTGCGGGCAACCGCGCCCTCGCCTTCCAGAACCTGCACCACGACCGGTCCGGAAATCATGAACTCCACCAGTTCGCCGAAGAAAGCGCGTTCCTTGTGAACCGCGTAGAAGCCTTCGGCCTGCTCGCGAGTCATCTGAATTCGCTTTTGCGCGACAATGCGCAGACCGGCTTCCTCGAAGCGGGCGCAAATCTTGCCGACGAGATTGCGGCGCGTGGCGTCCGGCTTGACGATAGACAACGTGCGTTCAACGCCCATCTTGAGTTCCCTTGATTGATCAACGGTTATCCCGGCGCGCGATTGTCGCCCCCGGTTGGTCCGATAGCCCCGAATGTGCCGCATGCGGGTCCAGACTGGCCGCATTACATACCCGTAACGCAAGCCAAACGCAACCGCGAGAGTGTGGCATTTGTCATAGCGGGGCCGCTTTTCCACCAAAACGGCGCGCCCCTTGGCCCGGACGGGCGGCTATGCTATGACCGCCGCCATGCTGCACATCAACGAACTGACCTTCCGCATCGGCCCCCGCGTCCTTTTGGACGGAACCACGCTGCACGTCACCGCCGGGCAACGGGTCGGCTTGGTCGGACGCAACGGCAGCGGCAAAACACCTTGTTCCGCCTGATTCGCGGCGAGGCGCAGCCGGACGCGGGCGGTATCTCGGTGCGGCCACGGGCGCGCATGGGCTGGGTGTCGCAGGACACCCCGGACGGCGAAAAAAGCCTGCTCGACTGGGTGCTCGACGCCGACGCCGAGCGCAAATCCCTGCTGGACGAAATGGCCGATCTGGGGGAAGCGCCGGACTCCGGCCTGCGCATCGCCGAAATCCACGAACGCCTGCTGTCCATCGACGCCCATTCCGCCCCGGCCCGTGCCTCCGCCATTCTGACCGGCCTCGGCTTTTCCACCGAACAACAGTCCCTGCCGGTCAAACAGTTTTCCGGCGGTTGGCGAATGCGCGTCGCGCTGGCCGCCGCCCTCTTCCCAAAGCCGGACTTGCTGCTGCTGGATGAACCCACCAACCACCTGGACCTGGAAGCCACGTTGTGGCTGCAAAACCATCTGGCGAGCCATCCCGGCACCTTGATCGTGATCAGCCACGACCGCGACCTGTTGAATGCCGTCCCCGACCGCATCGTGCATCTGGACCAGAAACGGCTGGTCGCCTATGGCGGCAACTACGACGCCTTCGAACGCCCCCGGCGGATGAAGATGGACCTGGCCGCCAAGTCCTTCTCGAAACAGTTGAAACAACGCCGCAAGATCCAGGGCTGCATCGACCGCTTCCGGGCCAAGGCGCGGCAGGCGCAAAGCCGCGTCAAGATGCTGGAAAAAATGGAAGTCCCGGTGCCGATCATCAAGGACAAGGCGATTTCCTTCGACTTCCCCGACCCCGATCCCCTGTCGCCGCCGCTGATCACCATCGAGGACGGCAACGTCGGATACGACGGCAAGGCCGTGCTGAAGGGGCTTAGCCTGCGCATCAACGGCGATGACCGCATCGCGCTGCTGGGCCGCCAACGGCAACGGCAAATCGACCCTGGCCAAGCTGTTGTCCGAACGCATCGGCCTGCTTAGCGGCACGATGCGGCGGTCGTCACGCCTGAGGATCGGCTATTTCGCGCAGCACCAAACCGACGAACTGCGGGTGGGGGCCTCCCCCCTCGAACACATGGCGGAAAAAATGCCGATGGCGACCGAGGCGAAGATTCGCGCCCATCTGGGCCGCTTCGGCTTCGGCGCGGAACTGGCCGACCGCAAGGTCGGAACCCTGTCGGGCGGCGAGAAATCCCGCCTGCTGCTCGCCCTGATGAGCCGCGAGGCCCCACACATCCTGATCCTCGACGAAACCACCAACCACCTGGATATCGACTCCCGCGCCGCCCTGATCTCCGCCCTCAACGCCTTCGACGGCACGGTGATCCTGATCAGCCACGACACCCATCTGGTGGAGATGGTCGCCGACCGCCTGTGGCGGGTCGGCAATGGCGCCTGCCTGCCGTTCGACGGCGATCTTTCCGATTATCGCAAAACCCTGTTGGAGGAACGCCGCGCCGCCGCCCGCGAAGGACGCGAGAACACCGGCGACCCGCGCGAGGCCAGTCCCGACCGCAAGGGGGCGCGCCGCGACAAGGCGGAACGCCGTGCCGCGATTTCCCCCTTGAAACGCCGCGTCGCCGACGCCGAAAAAACCCTGGAACGCCTGACCGCCGCCAGCGCCGAGATCGAAAACCAACTGGCCGACCCGGCGCTTTACGAACGCGACGGATCGGCCCAGGGGATCGCCCTGCAAAAGGACTTGGGCGCCCTCGCCCAAAAGATCGCCGCCGCCGAGGCCACCTGGATGCAGGCGGTGGAAGACCTGGAAACCGCCGAGGCGGAGCAGGATTAGCCGGAGACTGATAAATCAGGCCGGGCGCCGCCCGGACCCGCGAAGGGGCTTGGCCCCTTCGATCCCATTCCCTTTTTCGCCGATCAATCCCCCGCAACCGTCACGACGCCGCGTGCCGTTTCCCTGCGCTGCGCGCGAAAACCAGGACGGGGATAGGCCAATTGCGGACGGGCGGGTTCCGACCGTGGGAATGAGATGTTACGGGCGATAACCCTTAGGCTCAGGACCCATTAAATTATTGCCAAGCAGATCGGCGGCTGATTCACTCATGGGAGGGAGGACCCCATCCATGAGTGATCTGTTTTGGTTGTCAGAGAGGCAGTTGGCGAAGATCGAGCCGCATTTCCCGCTATCGCATGGCGTGCCGCGGGTTGATGATCGGCGAGTGATCAGCGGCATCGTTCATATGATCCGCAACGGCTTACGGTGGCGAGATGCACCACCCGTCTATGGCCCCCACAAAACCCTCTATAATCGTTTCGTTCGCTGGAGCCGACTTGGGGTGTTCAGCCGGATCTTCGCGGCCTTGACGGGAGAGGCTGGCCCTCCAGACCGGTTGATGATCGATGCAACCCACCTGAAAGCTCATCGGACCGCCGCGAGCCTCTATAAAAAGGGGCTCTTGCCCGATGTATCGGACGCACAAAAGGCGGGCTGAACTCCAAGCTTCATGCGGTTTGCGACGGACAAGGAAGGCCCCTCATCCTGCTGCTCAGCGAGGGGCAAATGAGCGATCACAAAGGCGCGATGCTGTTGCTCGACCTATTTCCCAAGGCCAACGTCCTGATCGCCGACAAGGGCTATGACGGTGATCCCCTTCGAGAGGCTTTGACACAGCGAGGGATCGCTACATGCATCCCGCCAATGCGTCATCGCAAAACCCAGTACGCTTACGACAAAACCCTCTATCGCCAGCGTCATAGGATCGAGAACCTCTTCGCTCGCCTCAAGGATTGGCGGCGTATCCACACCCGATATGACCGATGCGCGGATATCTTCTTTGCCGCTTCCGAAGGTAGTATTCGTGCAGAAAATACGTCCAGGCAACGTTCACCAGAATTTCAAACACTTCCGTCTTAAAAATCACGCTTGGGCTGTTGAATACCTGGACGGCGACGATCATTGCTTCGCGCGCCCGCACCAACCTTTCGTCGTCGAGAATGTTAAGGCCAGTGCGCTGATCGAACGCCCTCTTCTTGGCTATAAAGTGCTTAACAACCTCGTCTGATGCGGGAGCAATGTCTCCTGACTGCTTGACCTCGGTGATTCGCGCGCTGTTGACCGTCGCCTTGCGGCCGACGTTCAGCAAAGCTTGAATGTCCTGATTACGCCACCCTTGCTTCAGCAGGGCCTTGACCACCGGTTTTTCATCCGCAGTCAAAGATCCATCGCGGTTCCTTACGACCATGCTGCTCGCCTTCTAATCGTTGTGCATAGAAAGCATATTGCAGCTTAAGATTTATATCAAACGTGCTTCACAGCCGCCGCACCCGATCAAAAATTTTTATGCATCCCTTGCGTAACGTCCGCTGTGGGGAACCGGCGCAGCCCCGTGGATCGACTGCGTTGGGCGCGAAGCTGTCGGTTTTGGTTTTGGCGCAAAGCGCAACAGCGCCCTCCCGCCGCGTGACGGGCGGGGGGGGGGGGGGGGCGGCTGAAAAGGAATGGGATGCAAGGGCCCGAGGCCCTTGCCGGGGGTGGGCGGAGCCCACGGGTTTTCCTGCCGCACCACCGAATCCAGGTGGACGAGTTCGTCGAAGCCGCGCCGCCACCACAGGCCGAGCATCAGTCCGGCGGCGAAGCTGATCGACAGGGGGAACAGCAGAATCCCCAGCAGGCGACCGCCGGTACTCAACGACTTGAATTTGACCCAGGCATCGCGGTGGAGTTTCAGGATGGTGCCGTCGCGATCGATGACGCGAAACCCTGCGTGCGCCGCCAAATCGCGGATACCCGGATCGTCGCAACCGCCCGCGCCAAACAGCTTGCGGGTACGGATTTCGCCGACCAGACGGACGACATCGGGGCTGGCGGGCATGGCGCGGCGATCGGGGAAATAGCGCACCGCCAGAACCACCCCGAAACCGAAAAAAACCACCAGAAACAGAACCACCGCCAGGACCATCGATCTCCCCTTACGACATGCCGGAAAGCCCTGCCCGGGTCAGCAGGGCATGGAACTCACGCAGTTTTCTTTCCTTGTCCGCCGCATCGGCGCAATCCGCAGCGAAGGCCTCGACGAAATCCGGGCGTTTCAGATGCCCGCAAATTCTTTCCCGCGCCAACGCCGTCGCTTTACCCTCGGTCAGGACGCCGGACAACAGAGAATTCAGCAGCAGGGCGGCCCGCGACGGCAAGGCCAGATCAGCACGGTCGATGCGCTCGATCACCCGTTCGGCGACCAGGAACTTCGCCTCCAGGTCGTCCAGGCGCGCCCGCAGCGGCGCCACCGCCTTCGCCGGATAGGTGGCGGCGAGCCAACGGCTCAATTCGGCCGCCGCCATCAGCGGCTTGATCGGATCGTCGGTTTTTTCGGCGAACGCACGGATCGTGGACGCCGAGGCAACGATGGTGCGCAACGCCTCGAAGGCATCCACCCGCACCTCCGGTTCGCATTTCAGCGTCTCGTCCATGACCCGCAGCAGACGGATCCGGCGGACCGGGCCATCCAGGCCCTCCAACAGTCGTTGCAGCCCCAGCTTGCGACCGGTGACGCCACCCTCGACGATGAGTAGCATCGCCCGGTCCCGCAGCGCGCAGGCGCCATCAGCTCCCCCCAGAATCTCCCCAGGACCGACCAAGCGATTGGCCAGCCCCTTAAAACACACAAGCTCCCTGGTTCGGTCGTTACGCGAAAGCTCCCCTGGGCCCGCGATCATTCGCAGCAAGCGGTCGATCAGCGCCGCGCGAAATTGCGGCAGGCGCCCAGACCGCACCTGCGCGACGAACATGTCGCGGTGGGGCAAGGCGCGGTCGAAGGTTCCCTTACCGCCTTCCAGCACATCGATCAGCGTCGTGCAGGCCGATGCCAGATTGGCTTGCGGTCCGAGTGCGTCCTGCAAGACCTCGCGATTGCCGAAGACCTGGGCGACCACGCCGTCAAGAATCGCCGGCGCCTCGGGGTCGGTTTCGGCCTCGATCAGTTCCCCCAGACGGTCCAACTTGGCCATCCAGGCCCCGTTTTTCGCAAGATCGCGGGCCAACACCACGGTCGCCGCGAAAGTCCGGTCGATTTCATCCTCGGCGATGCCCGAAACCTCGGCCAGGACCGCGCCGAAACTGGTCGCCACGCGCTTACCCAGGCCGCGCCGCCGTTCGCAACGCCGCGCCCACGCGCCAATGCCTTCGATGGCGCGATAGATTTCCTCGCCGCGACTTTTGGAATCCTGATCGGTGCCACGAGACTGCACCAACGCCACCCGGTTCACCCCCGCAGGAACGATCGATTCGGTGTCCCAGATGCGCTGGTATTCGCGCGACAAGTGCAGCACCTCGGTCGGTGTGATCCGTCGTTCGTCCAGATATTTGCGGAACAGCCGACCCATCGTCGCCAAACTTTCCGGCGACAAGAAATCCGCTTCGTCCTTGCATGCGTTGACGGTTTCGATCGGCGTGATGCGCATGTCGCTCAACGGCTTGGCGTCGCCCTGTTTTTCGAACACCACCTTTTCGGCAAGTTCGCCGTCGATTCGCTGCCAGTTGCGAATGACCCGGACGCCCTCGGCGCGGCGAGTCAACTCCTGCTCGGCGGCACGAATCGCCGAGGCTTCGTCATCGCACAGGTTGACCACCGTCCAATTCTTGGACTGAAGAACCTGACACTCGAATGTCGCGCGGCGGCTCGACATTTCGGCTCCTCCCCCCTCTTCCCCCGGGCCGTTATTTTTCTTGGGACAGCCTCGAAGGATATTCCCTCTTATTCTTTTTTCGCGGAATTCGCCTTCTCCGTCCAGCGTCCATCGCCATCCTGCTGCCAATAGACCAATTCATGCCCGGCGTCGCGCGCCTTCGTCCAACGCAGACGGGCCGCCGCCACGTCATCCGCGACGGCGCCATCGAAAATATCGAGACAACGCAAGAAGCCGCCGGGGTCCAGGATGTCAGCCCCGTCGGTAATCACCAGAACCTCGGCGTCATTGGGGTTTTCGGCGCAATCGGTGATCCACACCGGTTGCGCCGATGCCTCGCCGCTCCCGGCGGAGCCGTGCGGCAGCCAGGAGTCCTCGCGATAGCTCCACAGTAAGGCGTCAAGATCCTTGGCCCGCTCCGGCGACGAGGCAACCACCACCGCCTTCAGCCCGCGCACCAAAACCCGCTCCAGCAACTCCGGCAGGGCGCGTTCCAGCGGCCACTTCTGCAAGTGATAAAAGTCAACCCGGCTCATCCGCTGGCGCCTTCCGACGGGTTACTCCTTGCCGCCGTCGATCTTAAGCGCGAGGAAACGCTTGCGATCGCCCAGCCGCACCTGCAACAGCACCGACTGCCGCCCGGTCTTCTGCGCCGCCTTGACGCCTTCGCGCAAATCCTCGGGGGAATGGACCGGGCGCTGGGTCACCGCTTCGATCACCACCCCCGGCTGAAGGCCCCGCTCCGCCGCTTGGCTTTTGGGATCGACTGCGGTGACGACGACGCCCTTGACGTTATCGGCGATCTCGAACTTCTCGCGCAGGGGCGGGGAGATCGCCGCGACGGTCAAGCCAAGGGCCCGGATCTCTCGACCCGTCGCCACCTTCCTGCCTTCCGGCTGCGGCTTATCGGCGGCCTGCTTGACCTCGTCCTTCATCTCGGCGACCTTGACCTTGCGGGTCATCTGCTTGCCGCCACGAATGAAATCGACGGTCACCGTCTTGCCGATCCCGGTCTCCGCGACGATGCGCGGCAGCAGCCGCATTTCATCGACCGGCTTGCCGTCGAAGGCGACGACCACGTCGCCCGCTTCCAGCCCCGCTTCCGCCGCCGGGCTTCCCGGTTGCACGCCCTGCACCAGGGCGCCCTTGGCATGATCCATGCCCAGGCTTTCGGCGATGTCGTCGGACACATGCTGAATGGTCACCCCCAACCAGCCGCGACGGGCATGACCAAAGGTCTCGATATCCTTGATCACCGCCTGCACGGTCTTCGACGGAATTGCGAAGCCGATGCCGACACTGCCGCCCGAGGGCGAATAGATCATCGAGTTCACCCCGATCACCAGTCCATCCATATCGAACATCGGGCCGCCGGAATTGCCGCGGTTGATCGGCGCATCGGTCTGGATGAAATCGTCATAGGGACCGGCATTGATGTCGCGACCGCGCGCCGAGACAATGCCCGCGGTCACCGTGCCACCCAGGCCGAAGGGGTTGCCGATCGCCAGCACCCAATCGCCGACCCGTGCCTTATCGGAATCGCCGAATTCGAGGAAGGCCAGGGGGTCCTTGACCTCCACCTGCAACAGGGCGATGTCGGACTTGGCATCGCGACCGACCAGCTTGGCGGGCATTTCGCGCCCGTTGCTGAAGCTGACGACGATTTCCGTGGCATCGTCGATGACATGATTGTTGGTGACGATCAGTCCCTTGGCATCGATCACGAAGCCGGAGCCGAGCGACCGCGTCTTCCGCTTCTGATGCTGACCATTGTGATTCTGGAAGCGTTCGAAATAGTCCTTGAAGAACTCCTCGAACGGCGATCCTGGCGGGAACTGCGGCATATTCAGTTCCTGCTGGTCCTCGCCCTCGGCGATGTGGGTGGTCGAGATATTGACCACCGCGGGCAGCAGCTTCTTGGCAAGGTCCGCGAAACTTTCCGGCCCCCCCCTGGCCGCCGCCGGCGACACCATCGCCAAAGTCAGCATCACCAGGGCGCACGTCACGCCAAGCCACCGGCGGCCGAGGAAAAGGGTTTCCCCGGCAATCGCCCGCACTGCCTTCACATCATCGATCACGGTCGTCAGCCTCCAGTTCACGGTATCGTTCCCTTATTTCCGTCCACGCGACGCTTCGAAGAAACGGAAGAATTCCGAATTGGGGGAAAGCACCAGCGTGGTATCCGGCCCCAGCGCCTCGCGATAGGCCTCCATCGAGCGATAGAACGCGAAAAATTCCGGATCGCGACCATAGGCCTTGCCCAGGATTTCGTTGCGTGTCGCGTCACCCTCACCGCGCAAGGACTGCCCCTTGCGCCGCGCCTCGGCCAGAATTACGGTGCGTTCGCGTTCCGCCTCCGCCTGGATCTTGGCCTTCATCTCGGCGCCGTCGGCGCGATAGCGCGCGGCTTCGGCGAAACGGTCGGAACGCATGCGGTTGTACAACGAATCCGCCGTATCCTTCGGCAATTCGGTACGTCCGATACGAACGTCGATCACCTCGATACCGAATTCGCCTTCTCGCGCCTTCACCGCCTCGCTGATGCGATCCATCACCTCGACGCGCTTTTCCGACAGAACGTCAGGCAGCAGCACCTTGGCGACCTCGACCCGCACCGCGTTGTTCAGTTCGCGGCCCAGGCGCTGGCGCAGCACCAGTTCGTTGCCCGCCGACTTACGGTATTGCAGGGGATCCACGATTTTATAACGAGCGTACAGATCGACGATGATGCGCCGCTGATCGCGAAGGTTCATTTCCTCCGGCTCGGGATCGAGATCCAGAACCCGCTTTTCATAGAAGGCCACGTCCTGGATGAACGGCAGTTTGAAGTAGAGCCCAGGCTCCTGGTACACCGCCTTGGGATCGCCGAACTGCATGACCAGAGCCTGCTTGGTCTGATGCACCACGAACAGCGAGTTGAGGACAACGAACAGAACACCCACGGCACCCAGGCCGAGGAAGGCATGACGGCGATTCATGTTATTTGCCCCCCTTGGCCGGATTGTGTTTCTGAATTTCTGGCAACGGCAGATACGGCACCACGCCAGATCCCGACTTTTCGTCGATCACCACCTTGTTGGCCTTGCCCAGAACCTCTTGCATGGTTTCCAGATACAGACGCTGCTTGGTCACGCCTTCGGCGACGCGATAGCTTTCGTAGACCGAGTTAAAGCGATTGGCCTCGCCCTGGGCATCCTTGACCTGACGTTCCTTGTAGGCCATGGCGTCCTGCAACATTTTTTCCGCCTCGCCCTTGGCGCGCGGGATGATGTCGTTACGATAGGCCAGGGCCTCGTTCCTTTGGCGATCCAGGTCCTGACGCGCATTGTTGACGTCGTGGAAGGCCTCGATCACCTGTTTCGGCGGATCGACCGCCAGCAGCTTGACGCCGGTGATCAGAACCCCCGCCTTGTAATAGTCCAGCAATTCCTGCAACCGCTGCATCACCTCGACCTGCAAGGCCTCCTTGCGGTCGGTCATCAGCTGATCAAGGCTGGAACGGCCCGCCACCTCGCGCATCGCGCTTTCCGCGGCGCGGCGAATGGTGGCTTCGGGATCGCGGATATTGAACAGATAGTCCTCGGCCTTGGACACCCGCCAAAACACCGAATAATCCGCATCCGCCACATTCTGATCGGCGGTCAGCATCTGCCGTTCGTCGGTTTCACGACGGACCGAGGCATAGCGGCGCGAGGTTTCATCGCTCTGCGCGCCGACGTTGATCTGGCGGATGTTGGTCACCGCCACCGTCACCATGCCGCCGACCGGCGACGGGAACCAGTAATGCAGACCGGATTCGGTCGATTTCACGAACTTGCCGAACATCAACTCGACGCCCTGCTCGTCCGGCTGCACCTTATAGAAGCCAGAGCTCGCCCACGCCGCGATCAGGATGCTCAAGCCCAGAATGATCGCCTTAGGCCCTTGTGGGCCGCCAGAAAACAATCCGCGTATGCGATCCTGCCCCTTGCGCAGCAATTCCTCCAGATCCGGAGGCTGCTGACCGGGGCCGCGCCCCTTGCGCGGGCCGCCTCCCAACGGGCTGTTGGAGTTTCCGGGCTGGTTATTGCTACCCCAGGGACCTCCCCCGTTTCCGCTGCCGGTATTCCAGGGCATCGTTGTTCATCCCCTCTGGATTTGATTATTGTGAATCACGGGTTTGCCAGACACGTCCCTTGCACCTTATATCGAAGACCCGTACCATGGAACCCGCTTGATCGAGACACCGCGAAAGTGAACTGGCGAACTTTGTATCACCGCATATCGGGACAACCCAAGCCCATGTCAACGCCCGCCCCGGCCACGACCGTGGAAACCGTCCGCCGCCTGCTGGCCGAGTTGCCGCCCCCCCCCACCGCCGCCGAATGGCGTCCCGCCGACCATGTCGTCGGCATCGACGTCACGGACAGCCGCGCGCTGTTGGCGTTTTCGGTGACGGCGGCGCTGGCCCCCGTGCTGGAACCCTTCCGCGCCGGGATCGAAACCGCCCTGAAAGCCCTGCCCGGCATCACCGCCGCCCAGGTCGTCCTGACCGCGGATAAACCCGCCGAATCGCCACCGCAGTCACCACGCATCGGCCAGCATCCGACCGGCGGCAAGATCGACCTGCCCGGCATCGGTCTGGTCGTCGCCATCGCCTCGGGCAAGGGCGGCGTCGGCAAGTCCACCACAACCGCCAATCTGGCGATGGCGATGGCGGCCAAGGGATTGAAGATCGGGGTTCTGGACGCCGACATCTACGGCCCATCGATTCCCACCCTGTTCGGCTGCGCCGATGCCAAGCCTCCGGCCTCGCCCGAGGGCAAGATGCTGCCGATCGAACGCTTCGGCATCAAGCTGATCTCGATCGGCTTCCTGCTGCCGCCCGATGCGGCGGTGATCTGGCGCGGACCAATGGTGTCCGGCGCCATCGAGCAGTTGTTCCGCGACGTCGATTGGGGAACCCTGGACATTCTGCTGGTCGATCTGCCCCCCGGCACCGGCGACGCGCAACTGACGATGAGCCAGAAGGCCCCGCTGTCGGGGGCGGTGATCGTCTCCACTCCTCAGGACCTGGCGTTGATCGACGCCCGGCGCGCCCTGGCGATGTTCCTTAAGGTCGATGTGCCGATCTTCGGCATCGTCGAGAACATGAGCTATTACGAGTGTCCGAACTGCGGCCACCGCGAGCCGATTTTCGCCCACGGCGGCGCGGAAAAGGCGGCGGCGGAATTGGAGGCGCCCTTCCTGGGCGAGGTACCGCTGACTCTGGCGATCCGCGAGGCCTCCGACGCCGGAACCCCGATCGTCCTCGCCCAACCCGACGGCCCGCAGGCCAAGGCCTATCGCGTCATCGCGGACGCAATCCTGTACGGCACGGCATCATAAAAAACCGGGGGCAATGCCCCGGTCGTTACCCCTTTCGGTCATTTCAGCCTTCGCGGCCCAGGGTCGCCATCAACTCGCCCCATTCGCGCTTCGACAGGCCGCCGGCCTCCTGCGTCACGGCCTCTCCCGCGATCAACGCCTTGACCACCTCCAGATCCTTGGCGGACAGACCGGCGCCGCCGACGCGATAGTCCATGAAGGCCTCATGGGTGGCGGGCACCCAAGCCTTCAACACCTTCAGCATTTCCTCAGCATAGACGCGGATTTCGTACTGCGCGTGGCTGTCCGCGCGCAACGACAGGAAGTGCATCAGATTGTGCAGGTCGATTTTCCAATACCATTGGGTATAGGTGTTCAGCGTCAGGTTCATCCGCGCCAGTTCGCGCGCCAGACCGTCACGATCCGGATCGAGCGGGTCGCCCGCCTCGTCAGCGTTCAGCATGTCCTCGTAGTGGGCGTAGCAGGTTTCCGCGTCGCCCCGCAGTAGGGCGAGGACGCGGGCGGCCTCCGCCCCCTCCAGCACGTCGCCACGCCCCTGACGGTTGATGTGCGACTGCGCCGCCAACTGCTCCGGCGCCGGGATGTAGTATTCCTTGTCGAGAATCGAATACCGCCCCGAAATCTCGTTCACGCTGGCGGTACGATGCCGAATCCACTGCCGCGCCACGAAAATCGGCAGTTTGACGTGGAATTTGATCGCGCACATTTCGAACGGCGTGGTGTGGCGGTGCCGCATCAGATAGCGGATCAGTCCGCGATCCTCGCTGACCTTTTTCGTGCCCCGGCCATAGGAAACGCGCGCCGCCTGCACGATCGCGGCATCCGACCCCATGTAGTCGATGACCCGCAGGAAGCCGTGGTCGAGAACCGGCATCGGCCGGAAGAGCATCTCCTCCAGCTCCGGCACGGTGGGGCGGAGGGTCGGATTCTGCTGCGCTCGCGCGGACGTGATCTCGGCAACCTGTTCCGGGGAAAGCGGCATCGAAGAACCTCATACGGAGAACGGTGAAAAACGCCCAAGAGCATAGCCGCAACCCGACGCTCGGCTCCAGTTTCTTTTCGCGGGTTATGCTTCCCCTGGCGCTCCAAACCTCCTATATAGAACGAGTCTGGAAACAGACTACGGTGCTAAACCTATGATGGAATAATCGTTGCGGACCCGGGGGCAGTGCCCGGCGCCTCCACCATACCCCGGCAAGTCCGGGACCCTGGGGGCGAAACAGGATCGACGCGCGTGGTAAAGATCATAGCTGTGCTCGGCATGGTTCCGCCGTTATCGGGCCTTTTTAGTAGATGCGAACGATAATCGCACTCCGGTTCTGGCTGCCGCGTAAGCGGTCTCCAAGCCGACTCTGAATTCCTGAGGCCTTGAGCGGTTTCAGGTGGGGAGTGGGGCTTCCTAGCAACAGAAATGCCCCATTTTTTTTGCCCATTTTTCCCGTATGGGATTTTCCTCGCCGTTCGAGTGTGCGTAATATGGGCTCCGTTCCGGGCCTTAGCTCGCCCGCGTCCCTTGCCGAGGCGACACCCAGCCCATGGATCAACGTCCGATTTTCGATTACGACGCCCTGGTGGAACAGGCCCTGCGCGGCGTGGTGCGCGAGGCTTTGAGCCGCGCCGCGGAGCATGGCCTGCCCGGGGATCATCATTTCTACATCACCTTCCGCACCGATGCCGAAGGGGTAAGCATCCCGTCGCATCTGGCCGCCACCCATCCCGAGGACATCACCATCGTCCTGCAGCACGAGTTCTGGGACCTTTCGGTGGACACCGATGCCCCGGACACCTTCGGCGTGACGCTCAGCTTCAACGACCGGAAGGAACGCTTGGTGGTGCCCTTCGCGGCGATCACCGGTTTCGCCGACCCATCGGCGAAGTTCGGTTTGCAATTCCAGTACGAGGACGACTTCGAGGACTCGCTGGACGACGACCCGCTTCTGGATGCGCCGCCGCCGAATGAGTTGGAGATACCGGGCCTTCCGCGACACGTCCGCGCGGACGAACCGTTACCGCCCGACAACAGCAAAGTCGTCGTGCTGGACGCGTTCCGCAAGAAATAGGTGCCGCGCCAATATCGACGCGTAGCCCAACAACCGGGGTCAACCCCGCCACCAGAACCCAGTCAGGGAGGGTCTTTTCATGCCGTTCGACGCCGCTTATGCCGAAACATTCCCCTTAAGCCAGGACAACACCCAATACCGCAAGCTGACAGGCGACTTCGTCAAGATCGAGAAGCTGGACGATAAAGAGATCGTCGTCGTCGATCCCAAGGCGATCGAGCTTTTGACCTACGAGGCCTTCAAGGACATCAACCACCTGTTGCGCCCGACGCATCTGGCGCAGATGCGCGCCATCATGGACGACCCCGAGGCCTCGGCCAACGACCGCTTCGTCGCCCTGGAGCTATTGAAGAACGCCAACATCGCCGCAGGCATGGTGCTGCCGATGTGCCAGGATACCGGCACCGCCATCGTCATGGGGAAAAAGGGCCAGCAGGTGTGGACCGGCGGCAACGACGCGGCGGCGGTCAGCGAAGGCGTCGGTCGCGTCTATACCGACTTGAACCTGCGCTATTCCCAGAACGCCGCGCTCGACATGTACGAAGAGGTCAACACCGGCAACAACCTGCCGGCGCAGATCGAACTCTACGCCACCGAGGGCGACGCCTATAAGTTCCAGTTCGTCGCCAAGGGCGGCGGCTCCGCCAACAAAACGTACCTCTACCAGCAGACCAAGGCGCTGTTGAGCCCCGCCACCCTGAAAAAATTCCTGATCGAACGGTTGAAGGCCCTCGGCACCGCCGCCTGCCCGCCCTACCATCTGGCGATCGTGATCGGCGGCACCTCGGCGGAAATGACGCTAAAGACGGTGAAGCTGGCCTCCACCCACTACTACGATGCCCTTCCGACCAAGGGCGGCAAGTTCGGCCAAGCCTTCCGCGACATCGAAATGGAACGCCAGGTTCTTGAGATGACGCGCGAATTCGGCATCGGCGCGCAGTTCGGCGGAAAGTACTTCTGTCATGACGTGCGCGTCATCCGCCTGCCGCGTCACGGCGCATCCTGCCCGGTCGGTCTTGGCGTGTCGTGCTCGGCCGACCGCCAGTGCCTGGGCAAGATCACCAGGGACGGCGTCTTCCTGGAAGAGTTGGAATCCAACCCGGCGCGTTACATGCCCGACATCAAGTCGGAAGCCCTGGGCGGCGAGTCGGTCAACATCGACTTGAACCAGCCGATGGACAAGATTCTGAAGACCCTCTCCCAGTGCTCGGTGAAGACCCGCGTGATACTGACCGGCACCATTATCGTCGGCCGCGACATCGCCCACGCCAAGATCAAGGAACGCCTGGACAAGGGCGAACCGATGCCTGACTACCTGAAAAACCATCCGATCTATTACGCGGGTCCGGCGAAGACGCCATCCAACTATGCCTCCGGCTCGTTCGGGCCGACCACGGCGGGACGCATGGACTCCTATGTCGATCAATTCCAGGCGGCGGGCGGATCGCTGGTGATGCTGGCCAAGGGCAACCGTTCCAAGGCGGTTACCGAGGCCTGCCAAAAGCACGGCGGCTTCTACCTGGGCTCGATCGGTGGCGCCGCCGCGCAGTTGGCCAAGGAATCGATCAAGAAGGTCGAGATCCTGGAATACCCGGAACTCGGCATGGAAGCGGTGTGGCGGATCGAGGTCGTGGACTTCCCGGCGTTCATCGTGGTGGACGACAAGGGCAACGACTTCTACGCCCAGATTTAAAGCCAGAAACTTTTCGGAGGGCCTTGGGCCCTCCGCGCCTCCCGTTCGTTTTCCGCCGCGAAGCGGCAAGCAATACCCGCGTTGCGATCGCAAAAGGCTTATGACGCTTCGCACAAGAACCTACGTAATGGGGTGCGCGAGGGGACCGAGTCCCCTCGCGACGTTTTGGTTTCGAGGCATCTCCATAACCGATTTCCTCATCGACGCGCCGTCCGATCCCTTTGCCCTGCTGCTGCTCGCCCATGGCGCGGGGGCCTGCATGGATAGCGGCTTCATGAAGCGCACCGCCGCGCTCCTCGCGGCACGCGGGATAACCGTGGCGCGGTTCGAATTCCCCCACATGGAAAAGCGCCGGATCGACGGCGTGAAGCGTCCGCCCGACCGCATGCCCGCGTTGATCGCCGCCTTCACGGAAACGGCGGCGGAAGCGCGGGCGCGGTGGCCGGGACTGCCGCTGCTGATCGGCGGCAAGTCGATGGGCGGTCGTGTCGCGGCAATGGCCGCGCCGGATATCCGGCCCGCCGGGGTGGTCTGCCTGGGCTATCCGTTCCACGCCACGGGCAAACCGATGACGGAAGAGCGTCTGTCGCCTCTGATGGCCTCACCCTGTCCCGTGCTGATCGTGCAGGGGAAACGCGACGCTCTCGGCAACCGCGCCGACGTCGCCGCCCTGTCTCTGCCTTCCGCCGTGCGCCTGATTTGGATCGCGGACGGCGACCACTCGCTGAAACCGCGAAAAACCTCGGGCCTGGACGAGACGAAAGCCATAGCGATCGCCGCCGACGCCATCGCCGCGTTCGTGAAAGAGATCGCACCATGACCGAAGGCGTCCGCAAGCGTTCGGTAACCCTGGACCGTCACCGCACCAGCATCTCGATCGAGGACCCCTTCTGGGAGGCCCTGAAGGACATCGCGCGGGAACAGGGCGCCAGCCTGCACACCCTGGTCGAAACCATCGACCGCGACCGTGACGGAGTGGAGGGCAACCTGTCCGGCGCCCTGCGCCTGTTCGTGCTGCGAACGTTGCAGGACAAACTTGCGAGAAAATAAACCCAGTCCGGGGCTCTGCCCCGGACCCCGCGCGGATAAAAAACCTGCGAGGGGTCGCGGCCCCCTCGCGCTCCCCTTTCCTGGTTTTTTGCCGCATAACGGCAATCATTCGTCATGCGGCGTGATGGCTTTATCGCGCTTCGCGCAAGAACCCAGAAAATGGGTGCACAGGGACCAAGACCCTGTGCGGGATCCGGGGTGGAACCCCGATCCGATCTTCCCCTTCCCCTACCGCGCCGGGATCGCGTCCAGGGCTTCGCGCAGCACGTCCTTGGGCTTCAATTTGGCGGGAGGCGGCGGCTCGTCGCTTTTCTTCGCGGCGCCTTTCTTCGTCAACCCCTTGAGGAAACGGCCCAGGCCCTTCTGAATCATATAGCCCTGGAAATCACCGGTTTCGAAGAAGACGCGCGGCGATTCCCACGCCCCTTGCAACTTCAGCCCCAGGGGCGGCGCATCCTTCAGACTGGCCAAGGCAAAGCGGACGACGGCATTGATGCGCCGCGCCGCAAGATCGACGGTACCGTTGGCCTCCCCCAGGCCAGAAGGCGCCATCATCTTCAGATCATCGCTTCTGACCACTCCGCCCGCAGCGGTGAAGTGACCGGTCAGCGCGGTGAAGGCGGTGCGCCCGCGTCCACCCGCTTCGATCGCCGAAACCATGTCCTGCAAGCTTTTGACATTGCCAAGGCGATCGTTGACCGCCCCCAAATCAACCCCCGCGAAGGACCCGTCGCGGATCGTGACCTCGCCCTTACCGTTCATGCCCCGCAACAAGGTCTCCGCATCGCCGCCCACGCTGTCGCCATCGGCCTTCAACGTGACGCGACCGGCCAGGGGCGCATTGCCGGCGAACAACGGCGACTTGGCGTCGATCGCCACGTCCTTGGCATCGACCGTCGCGGTCAGTTTGGGCAGGGCGCGCAGGTCGGCCTTCCCCTTGATGCCCGCGTTTCCACCCAACACCTTGGCGGTGGCCTCGTCCAGGGTCAGGATTCCATCGTCCAGCCGCGCCGTCAGGGTCACCGCCTCGGCGGAAAGAGTCTTGCCGACCACCGCGTCGAAGGCGGCAACCACATCGCCGTCGAAGCCGCACAGGACCATCCACCACGCGGCGGACCCCGCGCCGGGCGTTTTTTCCGCCATCGCGGCGGCGGGCACGACGCGTGGCGCCGCCAGGGCGCCGCCGCGATGGGCCGAAGCCCGCGCGGACAAGGCCGAGAACAACGGCAACAGGTTGCCCTTTAGCCGCGCCGTCAGATGCGGGCGCGGGCCATCGGTCTTCACCGTCAACTCGCCCCCCAGGGCAATATCGTCCGCCGTCGCGGTCAGCGCCGGAATCGCATAGCCATGAGCATCGCCGTTCAGCGGAACATAGATTTCCACCGCGCCCTTGCGGGCAAGCTCGGGCGCGACTTCGGCCCCGAACGTGGCGGCCAGGGCGGCCAACGTCGGCGCCGAAATGGAAATGTCGCCATCGCCGGTCGGCATCCGGCGCAAACCGTCGAACCGTCCGGCAATGCCGAAACGAGTGTCGGAGACCGCCACCGCCGCCTCGGCATGGAAATCGGAGACCGGACCATCGACCGACAACGACGCGGATAGCGCCCGCCAGTCCCTGACGAACCCCGGCAGCGAGACCGGCCACAGCCCCAGCAGACGATCGGCGCGCGGCGTGGTGATTTCGGCCTTCACCGCATCGAAACGGGGCGCGCCTTCGCCCTTGGCGGCAATCCGGCCAGAGGCGGCCAAACGCCCTTCGCCGCCGATCTCCGCCGACAACGCGGCGACGTCCAGCAGTTCTCCCTGCCAGCGCCCACGCGCGGCAACGCGATCGAGCGGTTGCCCCCCCATGGTCAAACGACCGACCCGCACATCCAGGTTGGCATCGAAACGGTCCCACATCGGGGGCGTGGACGCCGTTCCCTTCGTCGCCGGGACATCCTGCGCGGCGACGGGGATCGCCCGCACCACCGGCACGGCGGCTTGGTCATCCCCGGCCTTGTCCTCACGGTAGGCATCGACATTGACCTGATCGACCGACAGCGACAGTCCGAACGCCGGACGCTCCCCCCAGCGCAGATCCAGCGCCCCCTTCCCGCGCGAGGCATCCAGCAGCAGATCGATGTCGCGCACCTGAAGCAATCCGTCCTTGACGGCGGTGACCACGGCGGTCAGCCCCGCCTTGCGCAGACGGTCCGATGGCACCGCGCCAACATCCACCCCCAGCCAATCCAGCAACCCGCGCAAATTCGCCGCGCCCGCCTGCACCGTCAGATCGACGTTGCGGCGGGCGGCATCGGCGCCGACAAAGCCAAAGGCCCGGACCTGCGCGGCACCCGGCAATTCCGCCGAGGCCTGATTGACGACCAGATCGCCGCGACTGAAGGCGATGTCGCAAACCGCCGTCTGCACCGCCTGGCCGTGCCAGATCACCGCATCGGCGGCCAGCGACAGATCAAGATCGAAGCCACGCGGCGGCGTCAAAACCGCCGGAGATTCGGCGGCCCGCGCCACCGCGATCGCCGACGACGCACGGCCCGGCACGGCATCGTCCAGATGCGCGGCGCGCGGCGCGGTCCACGCATCCAGATCGATCCGCCGCGTCTTAATCGTGGCGGAAAGTTTTGGGCGCGCCCCATCCAGTTCCCAGGCCAGTTTCGCCGTCGCCTCGGACGAACCAAGCCGCAGCAAACCATCGGCCAGTTCGCCGCCGACGGCGGTCATCCGCGTCTGCCCGCTCAGCGACACCGCCTGACCGGAAAGGCCCGACAATCCCGTCACCCCGAAGCGCGCGGCCAAGACCTCCGCGTCGGGGGCCGTCAGTTCCGCCGCAGCCTTCAGCACCGATCCTTCGTCGATGGCGCGCAACAACAAGCCATCCAGGTGCAGGCGGGCCGGGGCGACCCCGGCATCGAAGCGCAAGGTCACCGCACGGCCCGGCTGGATCCGACCGACGGTGCCGTCCAGGGTGGCGGCCTGTCCGCCGACCACGGCCTGGGCATGCAGTTGAAATGGCCCTTGCACGGTTTGGGCCTCCAACTGCGCGCTCAGTTTGCCGACGGTCACCGATCTGTCGCCGTTGGCATCGCGATAGACGACGCGACCGTCGCGCACCACGACACGACTGAAGGCGACGGCCAGCGCCGCGACGGCGGCTTCGGCGGGCGCGGAGGTCTCAACGGGCGCGGCCTCCGGGCGCGGCGGCAATTGCCCAGGCGCCACGAACGACCAGTTGCCGCGTCCGGCACGACGTTCCAGCAGCAGATTTGGCGTATCGAGTTCAAGAGTCCGGGCGACGACATTGCCGCGCAACAGATCCAAGGGCGAAACCGTCGCCATCACCCGCCGGATGCTCACCATCCAGGGCTCGGCGCTGTCCGGCCAATTGGACAGACGCACGTCCTCGGCGGAAAAGTGCGGCAACGGCAGCATCGAAAAGCCGATGGCGCCGTCGATCGCCAGTTCGCGTCCGGTGGACTCGTACACGGCGCGGGCCAATCGCCGCTTGATGGCGTCCTTGTCGATCAGAAGGCTCGGCAGGACGACCCCAACCACCCCCAGCAGCAGGACGGCGACCGCCCCATAGCGTAACGATTTCCTCACGGCGTCGATTCCCCCGGATCGTCATTGGACGGCCTTGGCGGGGGGCAGCATACAGCAAGACGAGACCGATTTCCGCTTCTCGTTCGCGGGAAAAATCGATTCCGTCCATCCCCACCCCCTTGCCCTCGCCGCGCGCTCGGGATACTTCGTTGAGGGGCGCGACAGGCGCGACGTCAAGGAACGCAGGGCATGAGTATCTGGGGCAAAATCATCGGTGGCATGGCCGGCTTTTCGCTGGGTGGGCCGCTGGGCGCGATCCTCGGCGCGACGCTGGGACACGCCGTGGACAAGATTCATGCCCGCGGCGGCACCGAATCGCCACCGTGGATCGGCGCGACGCCACGCTCGGAACAGGAACGTCAGATCGCCTTCACCCTGGCGGTGATCGCCCTCGCCGCGAAAATGGCGAAGGCCGACGGCGTCGTCACCCGCGCCGAAATCGATGCCTTCAAGCGCCTGTTCCAGATTCCGCAACAAGACGTGGGCAAGGTCGGACGGATGTTCGACGAAGCCCGCCAAACCGCCGACGGTTTCGAAGTCTACGCCTCGCAAATCGCGCAAATGTTCCAGGACAGCCCGGCCGTGCTGGAGGAACTGCTGCACGCCCTGTTCCTGATCGCCCGCGCCGACGGTGACCTTCACCCCGCCGAGATGACCTTCCTGGCGCGAGTCGCCCAGATTTTCGGGTTCTCGGCGGCGCATTTCAAAACCATCCGCGCCCGTGCCGCGGCGGGCAGCGCCTCCTCCTCTTCCCCAGGCGGCGAGGACCCCTATGCGGTGCTGGGGATTTCCCCCTCGGCCACCGACCAGGAGGTCAAGGACACCTATCACCGCTTGATCCGCGAAAATCACCCCGATCTCTTGATCGCCAAGGGCATGCCGCCGGAACTGGTCGCCAACGCCAACCGCACGATGGCAACGATCAACACCGCGTTCGAAAGCATTAAGCGCGCACGGGGCATAAAGTGACCGACCGCCTGGAGCGGCGCGATACCCTACTGGCCACCCTGGTGGTGACCTTTTGGGGAATCAACTACGTCGCGGTCAAATACGGCGTGGCCGAATTGCCGACGCTGTTGATGACGACCCTGCGCTTCGCCCTTGTCGGCTGCCTGGTGCTGCCCTTCGCGCCGATGAAGCGCGCATACATCAAGCCGCTCTTGCTGCTCTCCCTCACCATGGGCAGCCTGCACTTCGGAATGCTGTTCGTCGGCATGGTGCGGGTGGACGCCGCGACCTCGGCGATCGCCCTGCAAACCAACGCGCCGTTCAGCGTGCTGATCGGCGCGTTGGTGTTCCGCGAACGGATCGGCCCGAAGCGCGGCCTGGGCGTCGCGCTTGGCTTCCTTGGTATCGTCGTCCTGGCCGGAGAACCCGGAGAAACCCACCCCGCCTCGCTTGCCCTGATCATCGGCGCCGCCCTCTGCTGGTCGGCCTCCGGCGCCCTGTTCAAGGTAATGCCGTCGATCCCCAGCCTGACCTATATCGGCGGCACCGCCGCCTTCGCCGCGCGGCAGACCCTGATCGCCTCGCTGCTGCTGGAGGACCACCAGATCGCCGCGATGCAAGCGGCGAGCGTCTTCGCCTGGGGCGGCGTGATCTTCACCGCGATCGGCGCCTCGATCATCGGCCATGGTCTGTGGTACAGTCTGGTGCAGCGTCACGATCTGTCGCCGATCGTGCCGTTTACCCTGCTGGGTCCGGTGATCGGCGTGATTTCGGCGGTGGTTCTGCTGCACAAACCGATGACCGTGGAAAAGCTGGTCGGCGCCATCCTGACCTTGGCCGGGGTCGCCGCCATTCAATTCAATTGGCCACGCCGCGCCAAATCCGGCTTAGCCTAGGGGAAGCCGTTATGCCGCAACCGCCGCTTCGCACCGATCGCGTCTCGCCCAACCACGAACCCCGCCCCGAGGGGATCGTCATCGACACCTTGGTGCTGCATTACACCGGCATGGAAACCGCCGAGGCCGCGCTGGAGCGGCTGACCGACCCGGCGGCCAAGGTCAGCGCCCATTACCTGGTCGACGAGGACGGCGCCACCTTCGCTCTGGTGCCGGAAGACCGCCGCGCCTGGCACGCCGGGATCGCCCACTGGCGCGGCGCCTCCAACCTCAACGACCGTTCGATCGGCATCGAACTGGTCAATCCGGGCCATGAATTCGGTTACCGCGATTTTCCGGCGCGACAGATCGACGCACTGGCCGATTTGTGCCGCGATCTCCTCGCCCGCCACCCGATTCCGCCCCGCAACGTCGTCGCCCATTCCGACATCGCGCCCACCCGCAGGCAGGACCCCGGCGAACGCTTCCCCTGGAACGCCCTGGCCCGCCTGAACATCGGCCTGATCGCCGCCCCTGCGCCGGTGCCGCACTGGGGCATGGCCTGGGTCGCGCCCGCGCTGGCCCGCTATGGCTACGACACCACCGACGTGCATGCCGCGTTGACCGCCTTTCAGCGGCACTTCCGGCGCAAGCGGATCGACGGCCTGCCCGACCGCAAAAGCGCGGAAACCCTGGCCGGTCTTCTGAAAGCGGCGGGGGAAGACGCGGCGTAGTTTGCATCCGCCGCATTCCATCGCTATGATCCGCCCGCGTCAGGGGGTCGGATGGCTGCGGTCTCGCTTAGGCTGGGATCGAGGAAAGTCCGGGCTCCACGAAAACACGGTGCCGGATAACGTCCGGCGGGGGCGACCCTAGGGAAAGTGCCACAGAAAGCAAACCGCCGGGCTTCGGCCCGGTAAGGGTGAAAGGGTGCGGTAAGAGCGCACCGCGATCCTGGCGACAGGAACGGCACGGCAAACCCCACCGGGAGCAAGACCGAATAGGGACGGCGCGCCGCAAGGCAGGCTGGTTTTCGAGCCGTCGTCCGGGTTGGTTGCTTGAGGCGTTCGGCAACGAACGTCCCAGATGAATGGCCATCCATTCCCCGCGAGGGGGAGGACAGAACCCGGCTTATAGACCCCCTGACGCAAATTCTCCGACCCGACTCCGCGCGAAAAGCTCGTGCACACCCTTCGCGCAAGTGGAACGAAACAAGAACGAAGTCAAACCGTGGTGACCGCGATCACCGCGCCGGAATCGTGGAATTCCAGGCGGGGTTTTTCCCCTTTTCAGCAAAATCGAGGTTTCCGAAGACCTTACCACGGCCTCCCGAGAGACTGCCTAAAGCGTAGGAAAAACTTGGGGTTATTCGCCATGCTTTGGCGGATCGCAGGATTGACTGGCAAGAAATCCCATGCTAACCCATGAATACCCACAGAAGAGGATCTTCCGTGGCGGCGCCGGACGCGCCGCCGGGACAGAAAGGCGTTAGCACCATGACGGATCGGGCGAAGGCCAAGGCCTTCATTTCGACCACGACCGTAAAAGTGGACAGCAAGGGACGGGCCTCCGTCCCTGCGGTGCTGCGCAATCTGTTGATTGAAAAGGGCATGCAGGAAGTCGTCGCCTTTCCGCACTTCAAGCTGCCCTGCATCGAGTGTTGCGATTGGGATCGCATCAACGCCATCACCGAAGCCACCGACGGCTTGGATCTGTTCTCCGACGAAGCGGACGACCTGTCCGGCCTGATTCTGGCCAACGCCCAACCGCTGCCGTGGGACACCACCGGCCGCATCAGCCTGCCCGAGCCCTTCACCACCCACGCCAGAATCACCGATGCGGCGGTCTTCGTCGGCAAGGGACGCACCTTCCAGATCTGGCGCCCCGAGGACTTCCACGCCCACCAGGCCGAACAACTGCGCCGCGCCCGCGAAAAAGGCCTGTCCCTGACCCTGCGGCGTCCGCCGGAGGAAACGTGATGACTGGCGCCCCGCACATCCCGGTTCTTCTGCCCGAGGTGGTGGGCGCGCTCAACCCTCGCGACGGCGACGTTTACGTTGACGGCACCTTCGGCGCCGGCGGCTATTCCCGCGCCATCCTGGGGGAAGCCAACGACACAGTTTACGCCATAGACCGCGATCCTTCCGCCACCGCCGCCGCCGCTGCGGTGGCCGCCTCGTTCCCCGACCGCTTCCATTTCTTGCCCGGTTGCTTCGGCAACATGGCCAACTTGCTGCCGCCCGAGCTTCACGGCCGGATCGACGGCATCGCCCTCGACCTCGGGGTGTCCTCGATGCAGATCGATCAAGCCGCGCGCGGCTTCTCGTTCCAGAAGGAGGGACCGCTGGACATGCGCATGGGCGGAGGCGGTCCTTCCGCCGCCGAGCTGGTCAACACCCTGCCGGAAGCCGAACTGGCCGATCTGATCTATGCCTATGGCGAGGAACGTGCCTCGCGCCGGGTCGCGGCGGCGATCATCGCCGCCCGCGCGCTAAAGCCCTTCGCCACCACCCTGGAACTGGCCGCCTGCGTGCGCGGCGCGGTGCGCGGGTCGAAGGACGGCATCGATCCGGCGACCCGGACCTTCCAGGCGCTCAGAATCGCGGTCAACGACGAACTGGGAGAACTGGAACGCGCCCTCGCCGCCGCCGAGACTTTGCTGGCGCCGGGCGGCGTGCTGGCAGTGGTCAGCTTCCACTCGCTCGAAGATCGTATCGTCAAGCGCTTCATGGACCTCAAAAGCGGCAGGGAAGCGGCGCCGTCGCGCCACTTGCCGTACACGATCAGCGCCATCCGTCCGACCTTCGCGGTGGCGCGCCGCCGCCCGTTGTCCGCCTCGAACAGCGAAGCGCGGCTCAACCCCCGTGCGCGTAGCGCCCACCTGCGCATCGCCGTCCGCCAGGGGGAGGACGCATCATGATCCGCCTGATCGTCATCACCGCCTTTTTGTTCAGCATGGTCAGCGCCGGTCTGGTCGCGGTGAAAGCCCGCGTACAGGACATGGAAAACCGCTTGGCTTCGTTGCAAACCGGCATCAAATCGGATCGCACCGCGATCCGCGTGCTGAAGGCGGAGTGGAGCTACCTCAACGATCCGGTTCGCCTGCAACGCCTGGCCGACAGCCATCTGCATCTGGTCCCGGCGAAGTCCTCTCAGATCTCTTCGATCTCGGCGCTGCCGTTCGCCGACGGCACGGTCGGTCCGCGCGTCGCGGGACAACCCGCCCCGGCCACCATCGCCCGCCCAAGCGCGCCCGAAGTCGCCAGCAGGAGGACCGCGCCATGATCTGGAAGAAGGCGCCCCCTGCCATCGTCCCCGGCATCGATCTGCCGCCGACCGGCACCGCCCCGACCCGACCCGGCATGGTCCGCGTCGAAGGCACCGCCAAGGCCGCCCTAGAGACCGGGCGCAATCGCCTGGCCTTCGCCGGCGGCATCTTCCTGTTGCTGTTCTTCACGGTGGCGGTCCGTCTGGTCGATATCGCCTTCCACCCCGAGGCCGAACAGGTCGCCCGCGCCGCGCCGCAACCCGAGACCACGGCCAAATCCCTGCGCGCCGACATCACCGACCGCAACGGCATCCTGCTGGCGACCAATCTACCGACCGTCAACTTGTACGCCGACGGACGCATCGTCCGCGACGCCGATCGTGTCGCCACCGACCTGGCGCGCATTCTGCCCGATCTCGACCTCGCCAAAACCCGCGAACGTCTAAAAAGCGGACAGGCCTTCGTCTACCTGCACCGCCACCTGACCCCGGCGCAGCAGTTCGCGGTCAACCGCCTGGGCATCCCGGCACTGGGCTTCGAGGACGAGGAACTGCGCGTCTATCCGCAAGGCCCCCTGTTCGCGCACCTGATCGGCAAGACCGATATCGACAGCCGCGGCATCAGCGGCGTCGAACGCCGCTTCGACGCTGCCCTGAAGGACGGCAAGCCGCTACGTCTGTCGGTGGACCTGCGGGTGCAGTCTGCGGTCACCGGCATCCTGCGTGAAGCGGTTTCCACCTTCAAGGCCGAGGGCGCGGCGGCGATCGTCCAGGACGTCCACACCGGCGAGATCATTTCCCTGGCCTCGCTGCCGGATTTCGACCCCAACCGCCCGGAAACCCTGACCGATGACGCGATGTTCAATCGCGCCACCCTGGGGGTCTATGAAATGGGCTCGGTGTTCAAGGTGTTTAACACCGCGATCGCCCTGGAAAGCGGCAAGGTGCGAGTCACCGATCGCTACGACACCAACCCGATCAAGATCGCCAACTTCACCATCCACGACCTGCACGCCCTGAAGAGGCCCGCCTCGGTCCCGGAAATCCTGATCCATTCGTCCAACATCGGGTCGGCGCGGATGGCCCTGGAATTCGGCGGAGATCTTCAACGTTCGTATTTGCAGCGCCTGGGTCTGATGCAGAAATCGGCCCTGGAGTTGCCCGAGGTCGGCGCACCGCAAATTCCAGCTTTTCCCTGGGCCTCGATCACCGTCGCGACCGTCGCTTTCGGCCACGGCATGTCGGTCTCGCCGTTGCAGGTCGCGACCGGCGCCTCGGCCCTGGTCAACGGTGGCATCCTTCACCCCGCCACCTTGATCGCCCGCGCCCCGGACGAAGCGATCCCCGGCACCCGCGCGATCAGCGACCGGACCTCGCAATTGATGCGCTGCCTGATGCGCATGGTGGTCACCGAAGGCTCGGGCAAAAAGGCCGACGTCGTCGGCTACCGCGTCGCGGGCAAGACCGGCACCGCCGAGAAGGTGGTCAACGGTCGCTATTCCCGCAACGCCGTCCTGTCCAGCTTCCTGGCCGTATTTCCCGCCGATCAGCCGCGCTACACCGTCCTGGTGACCTTGGATGCCCCCAAGGGCCTGCCCTCGACCTATAACTTCGCCGGCGCCGGCTGGAACGCCGCGCCGACCGCCGGCAAGATCATCGCCACGATCGGTCCGATGCTTTCCGTCGCGCCCACGATCGACCCCTTCGCCAACAACGACCCGAACTACGGCCCCCTGATGGTGGCCGCGATGCGGAGGGATTGATCATGCGCTTAAGCCAAGCGATCGCCGCCGCCCGTACCACCGACCCCTGCCTGACCATCGTGGGCGAAACCGCCGTCGAGATTTCGTCGATCGCGCTCGACTCCCGCAAGGTGACGCCGGGCGCCCTGTTCGCCGCCCTGCCCGGCACCAAGACCGATGGCCGCGACTTCATCCCGCAAGCAATAGCGGCGGGCGCGGTTGCCGTGCTGATCTCCGCCGAAACTCCGGCGACCACCCTGCCCCAGGGCATCACCGCGCTTCTTTGCGCCGATCCGCGCCGCGTTCTGGCCCATGTGGCCGCCCGTTTCTTCGCGCCGCAGCTGCGGCGGCTGGCCGCGGTCACCGGCACCAACGGCAAGACTTCGATCGTCGAATTCACCCGCCAGATTTGGGCGGCGAGCGGCCTGGCCGCCGCCAGCATGGGGACCCTTGGTCTGGTTTCACCACGGGGGCACACCCCCGGCAACCTGACCACGCCGGACACGGTTTCGCTGTACGGAACCCTGGGGAAATTGGCCCAGGACGGGGTTACCCACGTCGCCTTGGAGGCCTCCAGCCACGGGCTCGACCAACGTCGCCTCGACGGCTTGACCCTGACCGCCGCCGCCTTCACCAACCTGACCCGCGACCACATGGACTATCACGGCACGCCCGAGGCCTATTTCCAGGCCAAGGCCCGTCTGTTTTCCGCCCTGTTGCCGGAAGGCGCCACCGCCGTCATCAACGCCGACGTGCCAGAAGCCGCCGCCTTACGCGACATCGCGCGCCGCCACCACCTCGCGGTCGTCGATTACGGCGAAACCGCGCAATCCCTGCACCTGTCCAGCCTGACCGCCACCGCCGTCGGGCAAAGTCTGAAACTCACGATCAACGGGCGGACGATACGGGTCGATCTGCCCCTGGCCGGGACCTTCCAGGCGATGAACGCCCTGGCCGCGCTGGGTCTGGCGATGGCGACCGGCATCGACGAAGCCGCCGCCTTGGCCGCGCTGCCCGGCCTGAAGGGTGCGCCGGGCCGCCTGGAATGTCGCGCCCGCCGCGACGACGGCGCCGCCGTCTATGTTGATTACGCCCACACCCCGGATGCCCTGGAAACCGTCTTGCGCGCCCTGCGCCCGCATGCGACGAACCGCCTGGCCGTGGTCTTCGGCTGCGGCGGCGACCGCGATCGCGGCAAGCGTCCGGCGATGGGCGACATCGCGGCACGGCTGGCCGACCGCGTCATCGTCACCGACGACAATCCGCGTTCCGAGAATCCATCCACGATCCGCTCGGAAATCCTGGCCGGGCGCAAGGACGCCGAGGAGATCGGCGACCGCGCCGCCGCGATCAAAACCGCGATGAGCGCGATGAGCGCGGGCGACCTGTTGCTGGTGGCGGGCAAGGGGCATGAAACCGGGCAGATCGTCGGTGCGACGATCCTGCCCTTCGACGACCGCGCCGTGGTCGATACGCTGGCACGGGAGCTTTGGTGACATGACGAAATCCTTGTGGACCTCCACCGAACTGGAAAAAAACCTGAAGGCAAAGGCCTCCGCCCGTTTTACCGTGACCGGCGTCTGCATCGACAGCCGCGCCATCGCGCCGGGCGATCTGTTCGTGGCGTTGGCCGGACCGACCCATGACGGCCATGCCTTCGTCGCCGACGCCTTCGCCAAGGGCGCGGCGGCGGCGATCGTACAGGCGATCGTACATACGCAAGACGACTTCCCCGGCCCGACGATCCGCGTCGCCGACACCCTGAAGGCATTGACCGCGATCGGCGCGGCGGGGCGGATGCGGGCCAAGAACGCCCGCGTCATCGGCGTTACCGGCAGCGTCGGCAAGACCGGCACCAAGGAGATGCTGGGCGCGATCCTGGCCGCGCAGGCCCCGACTCACGTCAGCCAAGGCAGTCACAACAACCACTGGGGGGTGCCGCTGACCCTGGCCCGGATGCCCAAGGATACCGTCTTCGCGGTACAGGAAATGGGCATGAACCATGCCGGCGAACTGGCGGAGCTGACCCAAATCGCACGACCCGACGTCGCCGTCATCACCACCGTCGGCCCAGCGCATCTGGAATACTTCGGCGACATCTCGGCCATCGTCGCGGCGAAGTGCGAAATCTTCGAAGGCCTGAAAAAGGGCGGAACCGCCGTGCTGCTGGCCGATCATCCCTTCTATGGTACCATGGAAACTGCGGCGACCCGCGCCGGAGCGGACAACGTCATCACCTTCGGCGCGGCGGAAGGTTCCGACCTGCGCCTGATCTCCGCCCGCGTCATCGCCATGCGCACCGAGGTCGAGGCCCAGATCGGCGGCAGCGAGGTGACCTATTCCCTGCCCTTCGTCGGCAAGCACTGGGCCATGAACAGCCTGGCCGCGCTGGGCGCCGCCCTGGCCGCCGGGGCCAACCTGTTGCAAGCGATCGGAACCCTGGAAGGCATCGTGGTCCCCGAGGGCCGGGGCGCCCTGGCCGAAATCCCGATTCAGGACGGCGCCTTCATCCTGATCGACGAAAGCTACAACGCCAATCCGCAGTCGATGACCGCTGCGATTGAGGCCCTAGCCGCGGTCGCCAACGTACGTCAGGTCTATGGCACCGGTCGCGCCCTCGCCGTCCTGGGCGACATGCGCGAACTGGGTCCAACCGCTCAGGCGCTGCACGCCGCCATCGCCGACACGCTGAAAAGCAAGGAAATCGACCGTTTGTTCGCCTGCGGCCCGCTGATGGCTTGCGCCTATCGGGCCGCGCCGAAAGCGATGCAGGCCACCCACGCCGAGACCTCCGACGCGCTGATCGCCGCGTTGATCGCGGAAATCCAACCCGGCGACATCGTCATGATCAAGGGTTCCCACGGCATGCGCATGGATCGCATCGTCGCGGCGCTGAAATCGTCCACAACCAAGGCTTGAGTGAAAGCGGAATGCCATGCTCTACCACCTTCTCTATCCCCTGGCCGACCAGTATCAGGTGTTCAACCTGTTCCGCTATGTCACCTTCCGCACGGCGGGGGCGGTGCTGACCGCACTGCTGTTCGCCTTTGTTTTCGGGCCGACCATCATCCGCACCCTGCGGCGCAAGCAAGGTCGCGGCCAGCCGATCCGCGACGACGGCCCGGAAACCCATCTCTTGACCAAGCAGGGAACGCCGACCATGGGCGGCCTGATGATCTTGATGGGCGTGGGCCTGTCCACCCTTCTGTGGGCGAAACTGGATAACGGCTACGTCTGGGCGGTGCTGCTGGTCACCCTGGGTTTCGGCGCGACCGGCTTCCGCGACGACTACATGAAAGTCACCAAACGCAGCAGCGCCGGCTGGTCCGGCCGCCAAAAGTTGGCCGCCGAGTTCGGCGTCACCCTGGTCGCCACCGTCTGGATCGTGCTGTTGGGAGCCGACGACCGCACGGCCCTGGCGGTGCCGTTTCTGAAGGACGTGATGATCGACCTCGGCCTGTTCTACGTGCCGTTCGCGATGCTGGTCATCGTCGGCTCCAGCAACTCGGTCAATCTGACCGACGGTCTGGACGGGCTGGCGATCGTGCCGGTGATGATCGCCGCTGCGGTGTTCATGATCATCGCCTATTTGAGCGGTCACGCCGTCTTCGCCAATTACCTGCAAATCCACCACACCCCCGGCTCGGGCGAGTTGGCGGTGTTCTGCGGCGCGATCGTCGGCGCCGCGCTGGGATTCCTGTGGTTCAACGCGCCGCCGGCGCAGGTCTTCATGGGCGACACCGGATCCCTGGCCCTGGGCGGCGCGCTCGGCGCGATTTCGGTGGTGACCAAGCATGAACTGGTTCTGGCCATCGTCGGCGGCCTGTTCGTGCTGGAAACCGTATCGGTGATCGTGCAGGTCGCCAGCTTCAAACTGACCGGCAAGCGGGTCTTCCGCATGGCGCCCTTGCACCACCACTTCGAAAAGAAAGGCTGGGCCGAACCCACCGTGGTGATCCGTTTCTGGATCATCGCGATGATCCTGGGGATTGTCGGCCTGACCACGCTGAAACTGCGATAGACACGGGAGAAGACGGGAATGATCCCGCTCGCGGCGCTCAAGGACGGAAACTTCATCGTCGTCGGTCTCGGCAAGTCCGGGAAGGCCGCGTTGCGCGCGCTGTCCGCCGCCGGAGCCACGGTTTCCGCCTGGGATGACAAGCCCGAGACTCGCGCCGCGGTCGGCACGGCGGCGCTTTCCGCCATCGACGCCATCGACTGGAAGACCATCGACGCGGTGATCTGGAGCCCCGGCATCCCGCATACCCTGCCCACGCCCCACCCGGTCGCGGTGGCGGCGCGCGCCGCCGGAGTCCCGCTGATCTGCGATGTCGATCTGCTGGCCCGCGCCAAACCCGGCTGCGCCTTCATCGGCATCACCGGCACCAACGGCAAGTCCACCACCACCAGCCTGATCGCCCACATCATCGAACGGAGCGGTCGCCCCTGCGCTGCGGGCGGCAACCTGGGCACCCCGGCCCTGGAACTGACCGACCTGCCCGACGACGGCGTCTATGTTCTGGAACTGTCGTCCTATCAATTGGAACTGGTGCCGTCACTAAGGCCCAACGTCGCGGTTCATCTGAACGTCAGCTCCGACCACATCGATCGTCACGGCGATCTGGCCGGATACGTCACGGCAAAAATCCACCTGTTCGATCATCCGGCGCCGAACGCCACCGCCATCGTCGTCACCGACGACGTCGCCTCTCGCGGCATCGCCGAGATCATCGAACCCCGCGCCGACTGGCATCTGGTTCCGGTCACCGCCGAACGGGTGACGACCGGCGGAATCTATGCCCAGGAAGGTCACCTGATCGACGCCAGCGCGGACGTGGCGGAGCATATTCTCGACCTGTCCGAGGTTCCGGTCCTGACCGGTCGCCACAATCACCAGAACGCCGCTACCGCCTATGCCGCAGTGCGCGCCGTCGGCGTATCGGTCGCCGACGCGGTGGCGGGATTGCGCACCTTCCCCGGCCTCGCCCACCGCCAGGAGCGGGTTGGCGAGTTCCGCGACGTGCTTTACGTCAACGACAGCAAGGCGACCAACGCCGACGCCGTGGAAAAGGCGCTGGTCGCCTATGACTCCCTGTTTTGGATCATCGGCGGACTGCCCAAGGCGGGCGGCATCGAACCGCTGAAACGGCACTTCCCGCGCATCGTCAAGGCCTACTTGATCGGCCAGGCGGCGAACGCCTTCGCCGAAACCATCGGCGACGCGATCCCGTTCGAACGCTGCGGCACCCTCGACGTCGCCACGACCACGGCCGCCGCCGACGCCGAGGCCTTCGCCGCCACCCACCCCGGCATCCGCCCGGTGGTCATGCTGTCCCCGGCCGGCGCCAGTTGGGACCAATTCAGCAGCTTCGAAGCCCGCGGCGACGCCTTCCGCGACATCGTCCGCCACCGCATCGCCGACGAGGGAGGCGCATCATGAGCCGGGGCTTCACGCGCGCGGATACCAGCGTTCTGGGACGTTGGTGGTGGACGGTGGACCGCTGGACACTCTCCGCGTTGGCCATTCTGATGACCGTCGGCATGATGCTGATCGTCGCCGCCGCGCCGATGAAAAAGGGCGCCGAGGCCTTCCACTTCGTTTGGCGGCAAGGAATGTTTGTGCCGGTCGCCCTGGTGCTGATTTTTACCCTATCGCTGCAATCTCCAAGGACCATCCGCCGCGCCGCCGTCGTCGGCTTCGCCGCGACCATCGCCTTGATGGCGGTGACCCTGATCGCCGGAGCCGAGGTCAAGGGCGCCACCCGCTGGATCAAGTTCGCCGGATTCTCCCTGCAAGCCTCCGAATTGATGAAGCCCTGCTTCATCGTGGTCACCGCGTGGATGCTCTCCTCCCACCGCGAGGACCCCACCTTCCCCGGCATGCACATCGCGATCGGCCTGTTGGGCTTGACCCTGGGACTTTTGTTTCTGCAACCGGACTTTGGAATGAGCGTGGTGGTCGCCGCCACCTGGTGCGGTCAGTTGTTCCTGGCCGGTCTGCCGATGCTGTGGATCGCCGGACTGGCGATCCTGGGGGTCGGCGGCGCGGTGGGGGCATACGCGACGCTCAGCCACGTGCAAAGCCGGGTCGATCGTTTTCTCGACCCCTCGACCGGTGACACCTATCAGATCACCAAGGCATTGCAAGCCTTCCAGAACGGCAATCTGTTCGGGCGCGGACCCGGCGAGGGCCGCGTCAAGGAGGTCCTGCCCGACGCCCACACCGATTTCATCTTCGCCGTGGCGGGAGAGGAATTCGGCATGATCCTTTGCCTGATCCTAATCGCGATCTTCGCCTTCATCGTGCTGCGCGGCTTCGTGCTGGCGATGAAGGACGAAAGCCTGTTCGTGCTGCTGGCGGTGTCCGGCCTGCTGGCCGAATTCGGCATGCAGGCATTCATCAACATGGCCTCCAGCCTGCACCTGATCCCCACCAAGGGAATGACCCTGCCCTTCATTTCCTACGGGGGGTCGTCGCTTCTGGGGCTGGCGATGAGCATGGGCGCGGTGCTGGCGCTGACCCGCAAGCATCCCGACCGGGGGGACGTGTGATGACAATGCGCAACCCGAAATTGGTGGTCCTGGCGGCGGGCGGCACCGGCGGCCATGTCTTCCCGGCGGAGGCCCTGGCCGAAGCGCTGCTGGACAAGGGACTCGATCTCGCGCTGCTGACCGACCGTCGCGGACAGGCCTTCGGCAGCGCCCTCGGGCGGGTCGCGGTGCATCCGCTGCGTGCCGGAGGCATCGCCGGACGCGGTCCGCGCGCCCGCGCCAAGGCGATCTTCGACCTCGGCTGCGGCGTGCTTCAGGCGCGCCGCCTGCTGGCCGACCTTAATCCCGCCGTGGTGATCGGTTTCGGCGGCTATGCGTCGATCCCCGGCACCGTCGCCGCCATCTGGCGCGGCGTCCCCACCGTGATCCACGAACAGAACGCCGTACTGGGCCGCGCCAACCGTCTGCTGGCGCCGCGCGTCACCCGCATCGCCACCTCGTTCGCCGAAGTCGCCACCCTGCCCAAGGGCGCTCGCGTCGAGGCCGTCGGCATGCCGGTCCGTCCGGCGATCGCCGCTCTGGCGGGCTCTCCCCTGCCGACCCTTTCCATCGACGGCCCGATCGAACTGCTGGTGATCGGCGGCTCGCAGGGCGCGACGGTTCTAAGCCAGATCATCCCCGTCGCCTTGAAGGCCCTGCCCGACGGCATCAAGTCCCGCCTGCGGGTCAGCCAACAGTGCCGCCCGGCCGATATCGAACAGGCCCGCGCCGTCTATGACGGCAGCGGCATCGCGGTGGATCTGAAAAGCTTTTTCGACGATGTGCCGGAACGGTTGGGCCGCGCCCATCTGGTGATCGCCCGCTCCGGCGCCTCGACCGTCGCCGAGTTGACCGCCGCCGGGCGCGCCGCGATCCTGATCCCCTATCCGCACGCCATCGACAACCACCAGACCGCCAACGCCCACGCCGTTACCGAAAGCGGCGGCGCCTGGCTGATGCCGCAAGACGTTTTTACCTCGGAAGCCCTGGCCGCGCGCCTGGAAAGCCTGTTCTCGCAGCCCCACGCCCTCGAACACGCCGCCGCCTGCGCGCGCGCCGCCGGACGCCCCGACGCGGCGGCGCGATTGGCCGATCTGGTCATCGCCCTGTTGCCTAACGCCCCGCAGGAGTCCCCGTCATGAGATCCCTTCCGCTGGACTTCGGCATCCTGCACTTCGTCGGCATCGGCGGCATCGGCATGAGCGGCATCGCCGAGGTGCTGCACAACCTGGGTTATCGCGTCCAGGGCTCCGATTTGGCCGACAACGCCAACGCGCGGCACCTGCGCAAGATGCATATCCAGGTGTTCGTCGGACACGCCGCCGATCACCTGGGCGAGGCCCGCGCCGTGGTCATTTCCTCCGCCATCAAGGCCGACAACCCCGAGGTCAGGGAAGCACGGGCGCGCTCCATCCCGGTGGTCCGCCGCGCCGACATGCTGGCCGAACTGATGCGCCTGAAATGGGCGGTGGCGGTCGGCGGCACCCATGGCAAGACCACCACCACCTCGATGATCGCCAACCTGCTGGTCGCCGCCGACCTGGACCCCACCATCATCAACGGCGGCATCATCAACGCCCTTGGCACCAACGCGCGCCTGGGCGGCGGCGAATGGATCGTGGTCGAAGCCGACGAAAGCGACGGCACCTTCACCAAACTGCCCGCGACCATCGCCGTGGTCACCAACATCGACCCCGAGCACCTGGATTTCTATGGCGATTTCGAAACCGCCAAGGCCGCCTTCAAGACCTTCGTCGAAAACGTACCCTTCTATGGCTTCGCGGTGCTGTGCGTCGATCATCCCGAGGTGCAGGCCCTGATCCCGCAAGTCTCCGACCGCCGCCTCGTCACCTATGGCTTCTCGCCGCAAGCCGACGTACGCGGCGTCAACCTTGGCTTCGATGCCAGCGGCGCGCATTTCGACGTGGTGATCTCGGACCGCCGGGACGGCTCCGTCACCACCTTGACCGGCCTCTCCATCACCATGCACGGCGAGCACAACGTGCTGAACGCCCTCGCCGCCGTCGCGGTCGGCCACCAGATGAAGATCGACGCCGAACGCATCCGTGGCGCCCTGTCCGGCTTCAGCGGGGTGAAGCGCCGCTTCACCCGGACCGGCGTGGTGAACGGCGTGACCATCGTCGATGACTACGGCCATCACCCGGTGGAGATCGCTGCGGCGCTGAAGGCGGCGCGCCAGGTGGCGGGAGAAGCGCAGGTGATCGCGGTGATCCAGCCGCATCGCTATACCCGCCTGCACAATCTGTTCACCAATTTCTGCGCCTGCCTGTCCGCCGCCGACCGGGTGATCATCGCCGACGTCTACGCGGCGGGCGAAGCCCCGATCGAGGGAGCCAGCCGCGACAATCTGGTCGAAGCCCTGCGCGCCCGCGGCCACCGCCACGCCGACCCCCTGGAAAGCCCGGAGACCCTGGCGCCGATGATCCTGGACGCGGCAAAACCGGGGGATCTGGTGATCTGCCTGGGCGCGGGCAGCATCAGCCAGTGGGCGAATGCCCTGCCCGCCCAGTTGGAAGCCCTGAAGTCGCCCGCCGAGGGAGGCACCGCATGAACGCCGCCTGCCGCATCGTTTCCCTTGCCAACCGGCTGCCTCCGGTGCGCGGTCGTTTAAGCTTCGACATGCCTCTGGCTCCGGTCACCTGGCTGGGGGTCGGCGGCCCCGCCGACGTTTTGTTCAAGCCCGCCGACATCGCCGATTTGGTAGATTTCCTGGCGGCCAAGCCCGACGACCTGGCGGTGACGGTGCTGGGGGTGGGGTCCAATCTTCTGGTCCGCGACGGCGGTCTGCGCGGTGTGGTGGTGCGTCTGGGCAGGGCCTTCGCCGAGGTGACGACGGATGGCGCGCGGGTACGCTGCGGCGCGGCGGCACTGGATGCCTCGGTGGCGCGGACGGCGCAACGGGCCGGCCTTGAAGGGCTGGAATTCCTTTCGGGCATTCCCGGCACGGTGGGCGGCGCGATCATCATGAATGCCGGCGCCTATGGCCGCGAAATCAAGGATGTGCTGGTCAAGGCGGTGCTTCTGGATCCATCGGGCTTCCGCCATTGCCTGACCGCCGACGATCTGGGCTTGGCCTATCGCCATTCCGAGATTCCCGAGGACTGGATCATTGTCGAGGCAACCTTCGCGGGCCATCCCGGCACCCCTGCCGCGATCGCCGCGCGGATGGAGGAAATCCGCCTCTCGCGCGAGGAAAGCCAGCCGATGCGCACCCGCACCGGCGGCTCCACCTTCGCCAATCCTCCCGGCGCCAAGGCATGGGAACTGATAGATAAGGCGGGCTGCCGCGGTCTGAAGAAGGGCGGCGCCATGGTTTCGGACAAGCACTGCAACTTCCTGCTAAACGTCGGCGGCGCCACCGCCCGCGACATCGAGGAGCTGGGCGAGGAAGTCCGCCGCCGGGTCAAGGAAACCTCCGGCATCGACCTCGCCTGGGAAATCCGCCGCATCGGCGAGCCCCTATCGGAAGGAACCGCGTCATGAGCAAGCACGTCACTGTCCTGATGGGGGGATTTTCGGCCGAGCGCGAGGTCAGCCTGACCAGCGGCAAGGCCTGCGCCGAAGCCCTGGCCAAGGCGGGATACCGGGTTTCCACCCTGGACCTGCCGCGCAACGTGCGGGCCATCGTCGCGGGGATTCCGGCGGACACCGACGTGGTCTTCAACGCCCTCCACGGTCGCTTCGGCGAAGACGGCTGCATCCAGGGGATTCTGGATATCATGGCCACCCCCTACACCCACTCCGGTCGTTTGGCCTCGGCCCTGGCAATGGACAAACCGATGTCCAAGCACGCCTTCTCCGCCGCCGGGATTCCGGTGGCGGCGGACCGGCTGGTTGACCGCGAGACCCTGAATGCGGGCGACCCGATGCCGCGTCCCTATGTGGTGAAGCCCTTCAACGAAGGCTCCAGCGTCGGCGTCAAGATCGTCCGCCATGGCGACAGCCTGCAACCCTACACCGTCGAGTCCTGGCCCTACGGCGCGCAAGCGATGGTCGAGGAATACGTGCCGGGCCGCGAGGTCACCGTCGCGGTACTGGGCGACCGCGCCCTGGGCGTCACCGAGATCCGCCCGGCGGAAGGGTTCTACGACTACGCCGCGAAATACACCGAGGGCAAGGCCACCCACATCTGTCCCGCGCCCCTGACGCCGGAAATGACCGCCCACGTTCTCGACCTGGCGGTACGCGCCCATGTGGCGCTGGGCTGCCGAGGGGCCGGCCGATCCGATTTCCGTATCGACGAAACCGACCCCCGGCATCCACGGGTGGTGATTCTGGAAGTCAACACCCAGCCCGGCATGACGCCCTTGTCGCTGGTACCGAAACTGGCCTCCCACGCGGGAATCAGCTTCGAGGACTTGGTGTCCTGGATGGTGGAGAACGCGCAATGCGACGGCTGACGCCGACCCTGTCCGACCGTCCGCGCCGTGCCTCGCCGCAAAAACGCGGCACGACACGGTCGCAACGCATGGCTCCGGTCTGGCGGCGGCGGCTTTCCATCGCCGGTCTGGCGGCGGCGCTGTCGGCGGGATTGAGCCTGGCCGTCTTCATCGGCGTCTCCGACAAACCGGCACAGGCCTGGCGGGCTGCCCGGACCCAGGCGCTGCAATGGACGGCGCGCGGCGGATTGACGGTCTCCGACATCCAGGCCGTCGGTCGCCACAACACCCACGGCGAAGACCTGTTGCGGGCGCTGGGGGTATCGGCGCGGACCCCGATCCTCGGCCTTGACTTGGTGGACGCCAAACGCCGCGTCGAATCCCTGCCCTGGGTGGCAAGCGCCGAGGTCGAACGCCGCCTGCCGCACACCCTGCGCATCGTCATCACCGAACGCGTGCCGATCGCGATTTCGCAAACCAACGACCGCTCGGCTCTGATCGACGCCGGCGGCACCGAAATCGTGCCGATTTCCATACGTTCCTCTGATTTGCCGATTGTTACCGGACGCGGCGCGGCGGAAAACGTCGCGGCGCTGCTGTCCGACCTGGCGCCGTTCCCCGAGATCGCCGCGCGGGTTAAGGCGGCGGTGCGGGTCGGCGACCGGCGCTGGAACCTGAAGCTCGACTCCGTCGAAACCGGTATCGAAATCCGCCTCCCGGAAACCGATGCCGCCGCCGCGTGGGGACGCTTAGCCGAATTAGAACGCAAGCACCGCCTGCTGTCGCGCGACGTCGCGATGATCGACCTGCGCCTGCCCGATCGCTTGGTGGTGCGCCTTGCCAACGGCAAGACGCTGCCGCCCGCCAACCTGGGGCAGGGCCGCGGCAAGGGAGGGCAGAGCGCATGACCGCGACCGAGAACACCCGCCGCGATATTCTTGCCGCCCTCGACATCGGCTCGACCAAGGTCACCTGCTTCATCGCCCAGAGCGAGGGAACGGGAAACATGCGCGTGCTGGGGATCGGAACCTATCGTTCCAGCGGCCTGAAACACGGCGTGGTGGTCGATATGGACGCCACCGAAACCGCCGTCAGCAACGCCGTCGATACCGCAGAGCAAATGGCCGGAACCCGTATCGAACGGGTCATCCTAGGGGTTTCCGGCGCGCAGATCCGTTCGCACCGTCTGAACGCCGAGGTTTCGGTCGCCGGACACGCGATTCAGGCGACCGACGTGGTCCGCGTCATCGACAGCGCCACCGCCGCCCTGCGCGAGGCCGAGGAAAAGGCGGGGATCGATTCCGTGCCGATCCACCGTATTCCGGTCGGCTTCGCGGTCGATGGTGGCGCCGGGGTCAAGGATCCGACCGGCATGTTCGGCGAGACCCTGGCCGTTGACGTGCTGCTGGCGACCGCCGCGCCCGGCCCCATGCGCAACCTGGAAAACGCGATTTCCCGCTGCCATTTGGGGGTCGAGTCCCTGGCTGTATCGGCCTATGCCTCCGGCCTGGCCTGTTTGGTCGATGATGAACGCGACCTGGGAGTCACCGTCATCGACATGGGCGGCGGCACCACCTCGATCGCGGTGTTCCTGGACGGCTATGTGGTGCATGTGGGGGTGCTGCCGATCGGCGGCCAGCACGTCACCAACGACATCGCCCGCGGTCTTTCGACGCCGGTCGCCTCGGCCGAACGACTGAAGACACTCTACGGCCACGCTATGCACGCGCCAACCGCCGACCGCGAGCTTTTGGACGTGCCGCTGATCGGCGAGGACGAGGAAGGGCAAGTCAATCAGGTGCCGCGTTCGATGCTGACCCAGATCATCCGCCCGCGTCTGGAAGAGACCTTCGAACTGGTACGCAATCACCTGGAAACCGCCGGACTGTTCAACGTCGCCGGGCGCCGCGTGGTGTTGACCGGCGGCGCCAGCCAGATGAACGGCGCACGCGACGTCGCCACCGAGATTCTGCAACGCCAGGTCCGCCTGGGCCGCCCGCTTGGCCTGAAGGGAATGGCGGATGCCGCCGCCGGACCGGGCTTTGCCACCTGCGCCGGATTGTTGCGCAACGGAATGATTAGCCTGCCGTTCGATCGAGGGCTTGAGCGTTTTCGCAAGCCTTTCGCCACCGGCGACGCCACGGCGCCACGCGCGCCGCGCGTCGCCAGCCGTCTAGGGAGACTAGGACAATGGTTTCGACAGAATTTCTGAACCTGCCGCCGGGCGCGCCCGGGGCCGACGCCGGCCCCCTGACGCTCGCCGATCTTCTTGCTGACGACACCGCGTCTTTAGCTAACTCTTCACCTTTAACTTCGTATTCTTCAAGCATTCATGCGGAGGCCACCATGGCAATCAACCTCGGACTGCCCCAAGGGGAAGCCCCCCTGCTAAAACCCCGGATTCTCGTGATCGGCGTTGGCGGGGCCGGCGGCAACGCCGTCAACAACATGATCCAATCCGACCTTGAAGGCGTCGACTTCCTGGTCACCAACACCGATGCGCAGGCGCTTTCGACCTCGAAGAGCCCGCGCACCATCCAGTTGGGCGCCGCCGTGACGCAAGGCCTGGGCGCGGGCGCCCGTCCCGACGTCGGACGCCGCGCCGCCGAGGAAAGCCTGGAAGACATCATCAAGGAACTGCAAGGCACCAACATGGCCTTCATCACCGCGGGCATGGGCGGTGGCACCGGCACCGGCGCGGCGCCGGTGATCGCCTCCGCCGCGCGGGAACTCGGCATTCTGACGGTGGGCGTAGTCACCAAGCCCTTCGATTTCGAGGGCATCCACCGCCGCCGTCTGGCCGACAAGGGGATCGAGGAACTGTCGCAGTTCGTCGATACCCTGATCGTCATCCCCAATCAGAACCTGTTCCGCGTCGCCACCGAAAAGACCACCTTCGCCGATGCCTTCAAGATGGCCGACGACGTCTTGCACTCGGGCGTGCGCAGCGTCACCGACCTGATGATCATGCCCGGCCTGATCAACCTGGATTTCGCCGACGTGCGCACCGTGATGAACGGCATGGGTAAGGCGATGATGGGAACCGGCGAGGCCGAGGGCGAGGATCGCGGCGTGCGCGCCGCCGAACTGGCGATCGCCAACCCGCTTCTGGACGACACCTCGATGGCCGGAGCGAAGGGCGTCCTGATCAACATCACCGGCGGCCCCGACCTTGGCCTTTACGAGGCCGATGAAGCCGCCAATCGCATCCGCTCGGAAGTGGACGAGGACGCCAACATCATCTTCGGCTCGTGCTTCGACGAACGCCTGACCGGCAAGATCCGCGTCTCGGTGGTGGCCACCGGCATCGGCGGCGCCGTCTCGACGCATCTGAACGAACCCGCGCAGTTGGCCTCGACCCTGGTCGTGCCGACCCCGGCGCCGTTGCCGCCGACCCCGCCATCGGGAGGCCCGAAGGGCCCCGCCCCGGAAAAACCCAGCTTCGATCCGCTTGGCCTGTCGTTGTTCGACCGGCCTCCGGCCCCGACCGCTCCGGTCGCCCCGGCCCCCGCCGTGCAACTGGACGCCTTCATCCCCAGCGCGCCGGTGGCCCCGGAAGACATGGCCCCGGTCGAGTCGATCAAGGCAGAACCGATGATCGACGACGAACCCAGGCTCGACCCGCTGCCGCGCGCCGAAATCGAACCGGAAGCCGACAACGTGGTTCGTCCGTCGCGCCGCTGGGCCCTGTGGGGCGGCGCCAACGCGACCAAGACGGAAACGCCGCACGCGACCGAGACCCCAAGGCTGGCGGCCCGCGACGAGGCTCCGTCCGAACGGCTCGATCTTGAAGCCGACGATCGTTCCACTCTGTCGGTGTCCCTGGATCCGCAGATAGACAACATCCCCGCCTTCCTGCGGCGGCAGGCGAACTGATCCCGACCCGCCGCCGGAGACTCCTCGCGAGCCTCCGGCGACGCCGCCCACCCCAACATGCGGTGGGCGGCTCGGAAACGAAACACCGCGCATGGTGTTCGTACCCCCGCGCCACCCCCCGTCAGGACTGTGAGCCGCTTCACATACCCCAATGATTCCTCACGATTTTTTCCGCTTTTTTCGTGTAACAATCGGTAACAATCATTGATTTGAGGACATGACGGACCACTGCTAAAACTCTCATGGTTCCAATGAGAGGCACGAACGGCCCCGCGCCTGCAACCTGGAACCCTCGGGGCCACATTGACGGCGCCCTTGTTTTCCTGTCGCGCCGGTGACCGCCCGGAAGGGCCGGTTGTTTCAAGTTCCCTGTGGGAAAGTCCGCACGCCATGTTCGATGCCACGCATGCCTCCGAATTTCCAGCCAAGGACCGTGACGCGGCCCGGATCGTCGCCTTCAAGCAAAAGACCCTGAAGTCCGCCATCGGCTGCTCGGGTACCGGCCTGCACTCCGGTAAAAAGATCTCGATGACCCTGAAGCCCGCGCCGATCGGCACCGGCGTCGTGTTCAACCGCACCGATGCGGGCGATCGCGACGGCCTGATCCCGGCGCGCTTCGACACCGTGGTCGATACCCGCCTGTGTACCTGCATCGGCAATGCGTCAGGCCTGACCGTGGGAACCATCGAACACCTGATGTCGGCGATCGCCGGCATGGGCCTCGACAACCTGATCGTCGATATCGATGGCTCCGAAGTTCCGGTGATGGACGGTTCCGCCGCGCCGTTCGTCTTTCTGATCGAATGCGCCGGCATCGTCAGGCAAGACGCGCCGCGCCGCGCCATCAAGATTTTGCAGCCGGTCAGCATTGCCGACGGCGGCATTCTGGCCCGCCTCGACCCCGAGGACGACGGCTTCTCGATCTCCTTCGAGATCGCGTTCGCCAACCCACTGATCGGCCGCCAGAGCTTCGACATGACCTTCCCGGTGCTGGACACCGCGACCGCCAGTCCCTTCCGCGCCGAGGTTTCCTCGGCCCGCACCTTCGGCCTCCTTGAGGACGTGGAGCGCCTGAACAAGATGGGCTTGGCGCTGGGCGGGTCACTGGACAATGCCGTGGTGATCAGCGGCAACAAGGTCCTGAATGAGGAAGGCTTGCGTTTCGACGACGAATGCGTCCGCCACAAGGCGCTGGACGCCCTGGGCGACATCTACCTTGCCGGGGCGCCGATCATCGGTCGCTTCATCGGGCAAAAGTCGGGGCATGCGCACTCCAACCAGTTGCTGCGCGCCCTCTTCGCCAACCCCGATGCATGGTGCTGGGTCGAGCTTGACGACCACCAGGCTTCGTACCAGGTCAACTGGCTGAACCAGGCGGTTTCCGCCTGAGACTTCGGGCATTCAACTCCATGACGCGGGAGGCTGACAAAGCCTCCCGTTTTGCTTTATAGTCCTGCACGAAGACGTCCGCAGCACCCCGCAAAGGATACTCCCACCGTGCTCCGTCAAACCCGTTCGCCCCTGTCCCGCATCGTCGCCCGGTGCTGTTTTGCGACCATCGCCCTGGCGACGACCATCGCCCTGTCCGGCTGCGCCGGGGACGACAAGAAGGACGATTACGTCGAAAAGCCGATCGCGTCTCTTTACGACGACGCGATGTCCAAGCTCTCCGGGAAAGAATACAAGGCGGCGGCCAAATCCTTCGAGGACGTGGAACGTCAGCACCCGTATTCGACCTGGGCGGTAAAGGCGCAACTGATGGCGGCCTACGCCTATTATCAGGGCGGCAAGTTCGACGACGCGGTCGTCGCCGCCGACCGCTTCATCGAGCTTTACCCCGCCAATTCCGACGTTCCCTACGCGTATTATCTGCGGGCTCTCTGCTACTACGAACAGATCAGCGACGTCGCCCGCGACCAGAAAATGACGCTACTGGCCCGCGAGGCACTGAACGAAGTCGTCAAGCGCTTCCCCGACAGCGAATACACCCGCGATGCGCGGCTGAAGATCGACCTCACCACCGACCATCTGGCCGGCAAGGAAATGGAAATCGGTCGCTACTACCAACAGCACGGGGCTTGGCTGGCGGCGATCAACCGCTTCCAGGTCGTCGCCGATAAGTTTCAGACCACCACCCACGTACCGGAAGCGCTTTACCGGCTGGTCGAGACCTATACCGAGATCGGCTTGACCAACGAGGCGAAGAAGGCGGGCGCGCTTCTGGGGCATAACTATCCCGGCTCCGACTGGTACGTGATGGCCTATCGCCTGCTTGAACCCGGCGCCAACGCCCCGATGCCCACGCCGGAAAAGAAGACCTGGGGACAACAGGCCAAGGAACTGGCGCCGTTCTAAGCCGCCATCCGCAAAACCGGGGGAGAGCTCGCTACCGCCATGCTGGTTTCCTTGTCGATCCGCGACGTGGTGTTGATCGAACGCCTGGACCTGCAGTTCGAGGCGGGATTGAGCGTGCTGACCGGCGAAACCGGGGCCGGCAAATCGATCCTGCTGGACGCGTTGGGCCTGGCCCTGGGCGCGCGCGGCGAAGCCGGAATGATCCGCGCCGGAGCGGATCGCCTGTCCGTCGCCGCCGCCTTCGCGCCGCCGCCCGACCACCCGGTACGGGCGATTCTGGACGAGCAGGGACTGGGCGCGCCCGTCGGAGAACCGCTGGTGCTGCGCCGGGTGATCGCCCGCGATGGACGCGGCAAGGCCTTCGTCAACGATCAACCGGTGGGGGTGGCGCTGCTGCGCGGCATCGGCGACACCCTGGTCGAGGTGCACGGCCAGTTCGAGGCCCAGGGGCTTCTGAATCCGTCCACCCATCGCGCCATCCTGGATGCCTTCGGCGTTGACCGGGGGCTGATCGTCGCCGCCACCGCCACCTATGCCGACTGGCTGGACGCGAAGCGCGCCTTCGCCGACGCCGAGACCAACTTGAGCCGGGCCCGCGCCGAGGAGGACTTTCTGCGCCACGCCTGCGGCGAACTGGACGGCCTGTCGCCGCAACCCGGCGAGGAAGACTCCCTGGCCGATCGCCGCCGCGTGCTGCAACACAGCGGCAAACTGATCGAGGCGATCGAGGCCGCCGAGCGCGAACTCGCCCATGCCGAGCCGCCGCTTGCCGCCGCCGCGCGCGCCCTGGAACGCGCCGCCAACGTCGCCGGGGACCGCTTCACCCCAGCGCTGGAGGCCTTGGAACGCGCCCGCATCGAACTGACCGAGGCGACCGAGCAACTGGCGCCTCTCGCCGCCGACATCGACCTTGATCCGGCACAGGCCGACCGCCTGGAAGAACGCCTGTTCGCATTGCGCGCCGCCGCCCGCAAGCACGGCGTCAGCGTCGATGACCTGCCCGCAGTATTGGCCGACATGCAAGCCCGTTTGCAGGCGCTGGACCTGGGCGCCGACGGCTTGACCGCCCTGGCCCGATGGGAATCGCAGGCCCGCCAAACCGCCCTTGAGGCCGCGCACGCCCTGTCCCGCGCCCGCGTCGGCGCGGCAAGGGACCTGGACGCCCGCGTCGCCGCCGAACTGCCCCCCCTGAAACTGGACAAGGCGCGCTTCGTCGCCGAGGTCACCTCCGACGAAACCGCTGCCGGTCCGCACGGCATCGACGCCGTGCGTTTCCTGATCGCCGCCAACCCCGGCAGTCCGCCGGGACCGTTGGCCAAGATCGCCTCGGGCGGCGAACTGGCCCGCGTCATGCTGGCGCTGAAGGTGGTGTTGGCCCACGCCGATCCGGTGCCGACCCTGGTCTTCGACGAGGTGGACGCAGGCATCGGCGGCGCCACCGCGGCGGCGGTCGGCGAACGCCTGGCGCTCCTTTCGCACGACGCGCAGGTTTTGGTGGTCACCCACTCGCCGCAGGTGGCGGCACAGGGACAAACCCACCTGCGGGCACGGAAAGACGGTCGGGACCGCATCGCCACCACCGTCGAACGTCTGGACGACGCGGCCCGGTTGGAGGAAATCGCCCGCATGCTGGCGGGCGCCACCCTGACCGACGAGGCCCGCGCCGCCGCCGCAGCCCTGCTGGGCGGGAGCCGCGCGCCGTGACCGCCCCCGAGAGTCCGGTCGCCGATCTGCTGCCGCTGGAAGCGGCGGCGGAACTGGAGCGTCTGGCGCGCCTGATCGCCGCCGCCGATGTCGCCTATTACCAGAACGACGCCCCCACCATCGACGATGCCGTCTACGACGCCTTGCGTCGCCGCCATGCGGCGATCGAGGCGGCTTTTCCGCACCTGATCCGCACCGACAGCCCCAACCTCCGGGTCGGCGCCACGCCCGCCCAGGGCTTCGCCAAGGTTCGCCACGCGGTGCCGATGCTGTCGCTGGACAACGCGTTTTCCGATGACAACATGACGGAATTCCTGGGATCGGTGCGGCGCTTCCTGAAATTGTCCGACGACGCGTCGCCGACCCTGATCGCGGAACCGAAGATCGACGGCCTGTCGTTTTCCGCCCGCTATGAAAACCGCCGACTGGTGCGCGGCGTGACACGCGGCGACGGCGCGGAAGGCGAGGACGTCACCGCCAACCTGATGACCGTCGCCGACCTGCCGCATGCCCTGCCCGCCGACGCCCCCGATATCCTGGAGGCACGGGGCGAGGTCTTCATCACCAAGGCCGGTTTCGCCGACCTCAACCGCGCCCAGGCGGAGGCCGGGGAAAAGACCTTCGCCAATCCGCGCAACGCCGCCGCCGGATCGCTGCGCCAGAAGGACCCCGCCATCACCGCCGCCCGCCCGCTGTCGGCCTTCGCCTATGCCTGGGGCGAGACCTCGCGGATCGCCTGGGGCAGCCACTGGGACTTCCTGCAATGCCTGACCGCCTGGGGCCTCCCGGTCAACCCGCGCAACCGCCGCTGCACCGGCGCGGAGGAAACGGCGGCCGCTTTCGCCGACCTCGACCGCGAGCGCGCCGCCCTGCCTTACGACATTGACGGCGTAGTCTATAAGGTGGATCGCCTGGACTGGCAGCAACGCCTGGGTTTCATCTCGCGCGCACCGCGCTGGGCGATCGCCCGCAAGTTCGCCGCCGAACGGGCGCGGACGATGGTCGAGGCGATCGACATCCAGGTCGGTCGCACTGGCGCCCTGACCCCAGTGGCGCGTCTGCGCCCGGTGACGGTGGGCGGCGTCGTGGTCGGCAACGCCTCCCTACACAACGCCGACGAAATCCGCCGCAAGGACGTGCGCGTCGGCGACACCGTGATCGTGCAACGGGCGAGCGACGTCATCCCGCAGGTGGTGGCGGTGGTGACGGAGGCACGGCCCGAGGACACCGAACCCTATGCCTTCCCACGCACCTGTCCAGTCTGCGGCAGCCACGCGGAAAACGACGACAACGGCGTGATCATCCGCTGCACCGGCGGCCTCACCTGTCCGGCGCAGGCGGTGGAGCGGTTGAAGCACTTCGTGTCCCGCGACGCACTGAACGTCGAGGGCCTGGGCGACAAGGCGGTCGAGGAATTCTTCGCCCTCGGCTGGGTGAAACGCCCCTCCGACATTTTCACACTGAAGCGCCGCATCGACGCCGGGGAAATTTCCTTCGCCGGCCGCAAGGGCTGGGGCGCCGCATCGGTCGCCAAGCTGTTCGCGGCGATCGATGCCCGGCGTGGCGTGCCGCTGGCGCGCCTGATCTTCGCGCTCGGCATCCGCCACATCGGCAAGACCACCGCCAAGGCCCTGGCGCAGCTGTACCGCACCCTGCCCGCCTGGGTGGATGCGGTGGCCCTTCTGGCGGCGGGCGACGATACGGCGCGCGCCGAACTGGTCAACCGCGACGGCCTGGGCGACGCCGCCGCCGATGCCCTGACGGAATTCTTCGCCGAGGCCCACAACACCGACGAACTGAAACGTCTGACCGCCGAGATCGCGGTCGAACCCCATGCGGAAACCACCGCCCGCGCCACCGCGCTGACCGGCAAGACGGTGGTCTTCACCGGCAGCCTGGAACGCCTGTCGCGCAACGAGGCGAAGGCCCGCGCCGAGGCGATGGGGGCAAAGGTCGCGTCCTCCGTCTCCGCCAGGACCGACCTTGTGCTGGTCGGCGCCGATGCCGGATCGAAGGCGAAGAAGGCCGCCGAACTGGGCGTCGCGACGATCACCGAGGACGCCTTCCTGGCGCTCTGCGACAGCCCCGCCTGACCCCTTCCCCATCGCCATTTCCCCGCGCCAACCCGTATGGATCGGATGCGCGCGAAATCATTCCAGATTCAGGGGCAAATATCTCTGACTTTCATGAAGTCTAAAACACGGATAAAGTTAACGCATGCTGACGTATTTGCAGTAATTGCAATAATTCGTTATTGAAAGATAACGTAATAAAACGTGAAATCTTACGCCTTCCATAATTTCCCTGATTCTGCAACCCTTCGCACCTCAATAACAGGCGACAAGACCTAGAAACGTCATTCTAAACGAGGGGGACGAAATGAAGAACAAGGTGATCACCGCGACGGAAGCCGCCGCCCTGATCCAGAACGGGCAAACCGTCGCCACCGGCGGGTTCGTGGGGATCGGCTTCGCCGAGAACCTGGCCGTGGCTTTGGAACAGCGTTTTCTCGACAGCGGCAATCCGCGCGACCTGACCCTGGTCTTCGCTGCCGGGCAAGGCGACGGCGCCGACCGCGGCCTCAACCACCTGGCGCACGAAGGTCTGATCGACCGCGTCATCGGCGGTCACTGGGGGCTGGAACCGAAGTTGCAGCGCCTCGCCGTCGAAAACAAGATCGAGGCCTATAACCTGCCGCAGGGCGTGATCTCGCACATGTTCCGCGACATCGCGGCGAAGAAGCCGGGAACCCTGACCCATGTCGGCCTGGGCACCTTCGTCGATCCGCGCAATTCGGGCGGACGCATCAACGCGCGCACCACCCGGGACATCGTCCGCGTGATGGAAATCGACGGCCAGGACTACCTGTTCTACAAGGCCTTCTCGATCCACGTCGCGATCCTGCGCGGCACCACGGCGGACCTGGACGGCAACGTCACCTTCGAAAAGGAAGCCCTGACCACCGAGACCCAGGCGATCGCCATGGCGGCCCACAACAGCGGCGGCATTGTCATCGTTCAGGTCGAACGGCTGGCCGAACGCGGCACCCTGAACCCGAAGCTGGTCAAGTTACCCAGCATCCTGGTCGATTTCGTGGTGGTGGCGGAAAAGCCGGAATACCAGCAGCAAAGCTTCATCGAACCCTACAACCCCGCCTTCTCGGGCGAGGTGCGGGTACCAATGACCGCGATCACGGCGATGGGCCTGTCCGAGCGCAAGGTGATCGCGCGCCGCGCGGCGTTGGAACTGGTTCCCGGCGCGGTGGTCAACCTGGGCATCGGCATGCCCGAGGGCGTCGCGGCGGTGGCGGCGGAGGAAGGCTGCGGCGATCTGATGACTCTGACCGCCGAACCCGGCGTAATCGGCGGCATCCCGGCGGGCAGCCTGAATTTCGGCGCGGCGACCAACGCGCACGCGATCATCGACCAACCCAGCCAGTTCGACTTCTGCGATGGCGGCGGGTTGGACATCGCCTTCCTGGGACTGGCCCAGGCGGATGCGAAAGGCAACGTCAACGTCAGTCGCTTCGGGCCGCGTCTGGCCGGGGCCGGCGGCTTCATCAACATCTCGCAGAACGCCAAGAAGGTGGTGTTCCTGGGGACCCTGGCGGCGGGCAAGCCGGTCTATACCATCGGCGACGGCACGATTTCCATCGCCGACGACGACGGCGCGCCGAAATTCCTGGAAGCGGTGGAGCAAAGAACTTTCAGCGGCATCCTTGCCGCAGTGCAGGGACGACCGGTGCTCTACATCACCGAACGTTGCGTCTTCGAGCTGACCAAGGACGGTCTGGTGCTAACCGAAGTCGCGCCGGGCCTGGATCTTGAATGCGACATCCTGGCGAAGATGGCCTTCCGTCCGCTGATGCCCCAGCCGCCGAGGCCGATGGACGCCCGCATCTTCACCAACCACAAGATGGGGCTGCGCCACGACATCGTGCGCTGACCTCCCGAAACACGGCGTCGTCGGCGCGGAGGAACCCTCCCCCGCGACGACGACGAACCCCCGGCGGCACGGCATGCCCCCCTTTGCCATGCCGCCACTCCCTTATGACTTCGGCGACATCGCCGCCGCGATCCCTTCGCGCAACCAGTCAAGGACAGGGTCGCCGCTGGATCGCATATGCCAAACCTGTGACACGGCAAAGCCCGGCACCCTGACCGGCGGCACGGCGGAAACCAAATCCAGCCGCTCGACCAACGGCGCCAACAGACGCCTCGGCTCGGTCACGATCAGATCCGTCCCGGCCAGAACGTGCGCGGCCATCAGAAAGTGCCCCAGGGTCAGCACGATACGTCGGCGAACCCCTTGTTCTTCCAGCACCGCATCGATGAACCCACCGGACTCCCCGCGCAGGGAAACGTTGGCATGGTCAGCTGCGGCATAGGCCTCCACCGTCAGCCGCCCCTGATCGAAGGCCGGATGACCGCGCCGCGCCACGACCAAGAATTCCTCATGGAACAGCTCCTCGGCACGCACCCGTTGCGGCGGATCGGGAAACACCCCCCACAGGATTTCCGCCTCCCCCGCTTCCAGCATCGCCAACCCACGGGTCGCGCTAGTATTGCGCACGATCAGCCGCAGACCGGGCGCGGCGGTGGCCAATCCCGGCAACACCCACGGCAACACCACGAAAGCGGCATAGTCCGAGGCCCCGATCACCACGGTGCGCGTGGTGGTCAGGGGATCGAAATCCGAACAACGGTCGAACAATCCATCCAATTCCGCCATTGCCGCCGCGACGCGCGGCAACAGACGAATTCCCAAGGGCGTGGGCTCCATCCCCGCGCCACCCCGCACCAGCAACGGATCGCCAAAATGCCCACGCAGCCGCCCCAAGGCGTGGCTAACGGCGGGTTGCGTGCGATTCAGGCGTTCCGCCGCCCGCGACACGCTCCGTTCGCTCAAGACCGCATGCAGCACCTTGAGGAGGTTGAGGTCCAGGCCTGATATATGCACGTAATTCATGGTCGAATATTTATCATGAATTTCATTTATTCAGCAATCGCGCGCATCGTCGCCTCCGGCTTTCGAACAAACGAGAACAAGGATCAACGACGATGACGACACTCTCCGCGCACGACCAGGACCTTGCCATGCTGGAAATCATCGGCGGCCCTGGCGGCCACGAGATCCTTCAGCGGATTCGGGCGATCTTTCCAGATTTCGCGGACCTGCTGTTGGAGTTCGGCTTCGGTCGGATCTTCGGACGGCCACAACTGAACCTGAAATCCCGCGAAATCGCCACGATTGCGGCGCTGACCGCGCTCGGCACCCTGCCGCAGCTTAAAGTCCACGTCCGCGCCGCGCTGCATGTCGGCCTGACGCGAGAGGAAATCTTGGAAATCATCTTGCAGATGATGGTCTATTGCGGCGCACCCAAGGCCCTGAACGCCCTGTTCGTCGCCGAGATCTTCGACGAAAAGAACTAACCCCTTACAACGGAGCGGTGGCGGCGGCCAGCCAAGACGCGGTCGCTTCATCCAGCAGCGGCGCGATCACCTCCGCCACCCGCTCGTGATAGGCATTCAGCCAATCGCGCTGTTCCGGGGTCAGCATCTCGACCTCGATCAAACGACGATCGACCGGCACCAGGGTAAGAACCTCGAAGCCCAGCATCGGTCGCTCGCCGCCCTCCACGACATGCACCGCCTGAAGATTCTCGATGCGGATGCCGTACTCCCCGGTTTTGTAGTAGCCGGGCTCATTGGACAGCACCATGCCGGGTTTCAGCGGCACCGCGCTCGGCACCTTGCTGATCCGTTGCGGCCCCTCGTGCACGCTTAAATACGAGCCGACGCCGTGACCGGTACCGTGGTCGTAGTCCAGGCCCTCGGCCCACAGAGGCCGCCGCGCCAGGGCATCCAATTGGCTGCCGGTGGTCCCCGCCGGAAACACCGCCATGGCCAGATCGATATGCCCCTGCAAGACACGGGTGAAGTGTTGCCGCGCGTGAACCTTGACCTCGCCCAAGGGCAAGGTTCGGGTGATATCGGTGGTGCCGTCGCGATAGTGACCGCCGGAATCCAACAGAAACAGTTGCCCGGGCGACAGGATACGCGCCGTCGCCGCCCGCACGTGATAATGCACGATGGCGCCATTCGGACCAGCCCCGGCGATCGTCGGAAAACTAGGACAAACGAAGAGATCCTGTTCCTTGCGGAAATCCAGAAGACGGTTGGCCACGGTCTTTTCATCCAGGCCCAGGGCATGTTCATCGAACCACGCCAGAAAGCGCGTCATCGCCACCGCGTCACGGCGATGGGCGCGACGAAAGCCGTTCATTTCAACCGCGTTCTTGTAGGCCTTGGGCAGCAGACAGGGGTCCAGACCGCGACTGACCCGCGCCCCCGCCGTATTCAAAAGATCGGTCACCGCCGCCGGAATGCTGGCCGGATCGACCCGAACGGTCAACCGCCGCGCCGCCAGATCGCACAGCGCGGCTCGGAACTCGGCACGCGGCCGCACGCGGACGCCATCGCCCAAATGGGCGCGCACGTCATCGCCCACCTTGTCCGCATCGACGAACCAATCGACGCCGGCATCGCGGGCCACAACGGCGAACGACAGCACCACCGGCGTACACGGCAGATCGCGACCGCGCACGTTCAACAACCAGGCGATGGAATCCGGCAAGGTCAACACCGCCGCGTCCTCGCCGTCGCGCTCTAACTGAGCGGCGACCTCGCGCCGTTTGTCCAGACTGACACGACCGCTTAAGTCCGCGGGATACGGCTTGGCGGCGGCGGCGGGAGGCAACGGACGGTCCACCCACGCCGCGTCCAGCGGATTGTCGTCGCAGGAAACCAGAACCGCCCCGGCGGCGCGCGCCGCGTTCTCCAGCCGCTTCACGTCGTCGGGAATGTGCAGCCAGGGATCATAGCCGATCCGCTGCCCCGACTTCGCATTGCATTGCAGCCAGTCGTGCGGCGGATCCTCGGTAATGTGGCGGGTCTCGAAACGCGCGGTATCCACCTCGTCCCGCACCTGCAAGGTATAGCGCCCGTCCGAGAACACCGCCGCGACCTCGGGCAGAACGATCGCCACCCCGGCCGAGCCGGTGAACCCGGTCAGAAATACCAGCCGCTTCGCCGACGACGGCACGTATTCGCCCTGGTGTTCGTCGGCGCGCGGCACGACAAATCCATCCAGCCCGCGCCGACGCAGTTCGGCACGCAAAAGATCGAGGGGGGAAAAGGTCAGGGAGGGAGAGACAACATCCATCATACCCAACCACATAATACGGCGAACGCCGGAAGGACAGGGGAAAAACCAGGCCGGGCGCCGCCCGGACCCGCAAAGGGGCTCAGCCCCCTTGACCCCATTCCTTTTTCCGCCCCCCCAATCGTCCGTCACGTCGCCGCGTAAAGGTCGATTGCCGTCAGCGCGGCGAAATGAGAACCGGCAACCAGGCTCAGGACCCATTAAATTATTGTCAGGCAGATCGGCGGCTGATTCACTCATGGGAGGGAGGACCCCATCCATGAGTGATCTGTTTTGGTTGTCAGAGAGGCAGTTGGCGAAGATCGAGCCGCATTTCCCGCTATCGCATGGCGTGCCGCGGGTTGATGATCGGCGAGTGATCAGCGGCATCGTTCATGTGATCCGCAACGGCTTACGGTGGCGAGATGCACCACCCGTCTATGGCCCCCACAAAACCCTCTATAATCGTTTCGTTCGCTGGAGCCGACTTGGGGTGTTCAGCCGGATCTTCGCGGCCTTGACGGGAGAGGCTGGCCCTCCAGACCGGTTGATGATCGATGCAACCCACCTGAAAGCTCATCGGACCGCCGCGAGCCTCCATAAAAAGGGGCTCTTCCCCGATGTATCGGACGCACAAAAGGCGGGCTGAACTCCAAGCTTCATGCGGTTTGCGACGGACAAGGAAGGCCCCTCATCCTGCTGCTCAGCGAGGGGCAAATGAGCGATTACAAAGGCGCGATGCTGTTGCTCGACCTATTTCCCAAGGCCAACGTCCTGATCGCCGACAAGGGCTATGACGGTGATCCCCTTCGAGAGGCTTTGACACAGCGAGGGATCGCTACATGCATCCCGCCAATGCGTCATCGCAAAACCCAGTACGCTTACGACAAAACCCTCTATCGCCAGCGTCATAGGATCGAGAACCTCTTCGCTCGCCTCAAGGATTGGCGGCATATCCACACCCGATATGACCGATGTGCGGATATCTTCTTTGCCGCCGTCATCATCGCGGTACTCCTCCTCTTCTGGATCGAACCTTAATGAGTCCTGGGCCTAGGGGGAGCCGCTCGCTGATGCGTTTGGGAATGCGCCCCCCCAACGAGGCGCCGAGGATGCTGCCGAAGAGAATGGCGGAACCGTTGAGAAGCGGTCCGATACTCATGTCGTTTCGTCCAATGAATCGTTTACCGCCCTCGGTCATGGCGCGGGGGAGGTTTCATCGTGTCCGCGATGTCGTTGCTGTTTTCCTGGGCTTTGAAGTAGTCGCGGTACCACGCGACGAAGCGTGCGACGCCGACCGAAACCGGAGTGGACGGCGCATAGCCGACCGCGTCGTGCAGGGCCGAGGTATCCGCCGCCGTCGCCGGCACGTCGCCCGGCTGCATGTCCATCAGGTTCAGGATGGCGGCCTTGTCCAGACAGTCTTCCAGGGTATGGATGTAATCCATCAACGGCACTGGCGCGCCGCCGCCGATGTTGAAGATGCGATAGGGCGCGATGCCGCTTTTCGACGAGTCGGGATTGGCGCTGTCGGCGCGCCAGGCCGGGTCGGCGGCGGCGGGCTTGGCCGCGACGCGGACGATGCCCTCGACGATGTCGTCGATATAGGTGAAGTCCCGCGTCATCCGTCCGTGGTTGAAGACGTCGATCGGCTGGCCCGCCAGGATCGCCTTGGTGAACTTGAACAGCGCCATGTCGGGGCGGCCCCACGGCCCATAGACCGTGAAGAATCGCAGGCCGGTGGTGGGCAGGCCGAACAGGTGGCTGTAGGAATGCGCCATCATCTCGTTCGACTTTTTGGTCGCGGCGTATAGGCTCATCGGGTGGGCGGTACCTTGCGACTCGGCGAAGGGCATCATCGCGTTGGCGCCGAACACCGAACTGGTGGAGGCATAGACCAGATGCTTCACGCTGCCGTGGCGGCAGCATTCCAGGATATTGACGAAGCCCACCAGATTGCTGCTGACGTAGGAGAAGGGATTCTCGACGGAATAGCGCACCCCCGCCTGCGCGGCGAGGTTGATCACGACCTCGGGCTTATGGGCGGCGAAGGCCGCCTGCACGGTCGGCAGGTCGGCGATGTCGCCGACGATGTCGGTATAGCCCGGCATCGCGGTCAGGATGTCGGCGCGGGCCTGTTTCAGCGCCGGATCGTAATAGTCGTTGCGATTGTCGATACCAACCACCGTGTGGCCTTCGGACAGAAGGCGCCGTGCGGTGTGAAAGCCGATGAACCCGGCGGCGCCGGTAACGAGAACGATCATGTCGAGGCGGACCCGTGACTGTGGGGGGATATCTTCGGCCCCATCTTAGAGATGGTGGCCGGGAAAAAAAACAACCGAATCCGGGCGGATGACGCCAGGGAGGCATCCATGAAAAAAGGCTACACAGGTCCTCGTCCCTGTGCTATACAGCCGCCCTTGAAAACGTTCCCGGCCTCGCGCCGGGGTCCCTGGTGGGGGATAGTTTAACGGTAGAACCACGGACTCTGACTCCGTTAGTCGAGGTTCGAATCCTCGTCTCCCAGCCAATTGAAACCAAAGGGAAAAGCTCCGATTTTCGGGGCTTTTCTTTTTGCGGCCTTACACTTTTTTCGACTGGGTTTTACAGTTCTTGTTCCTGGTCCGTGCTTTTTCCAGGCGGGAGACGGCCCCGGCGGCGCGTTTTTTGCGGTCGGCTTCACGGGTATAGATCGCGACGGCGCCGTCGTCCGCAGGATGAAAACGTGCTGTCAGCGCGTTTTCGCCAATCCTCGTTCCCCTCCGGTTCGCCCCCGATTTCCGGGGGCTTTTTTGTTGGCTGCGTGGATGCAGATGCGTCTGGGAGGGAGTTAATGCCCCCGTGCCGCCTTGTGGTGCTGGATGACCTCGGTGATGACGAAGGTCAGGAATTTTTCCGCGAATTCGGGGTCCAGGTCCGCGTCGTGGGCCAGGGTGCGCAGACGGGCGATCTGTTCCTTTTCCCGCGCCGGGTCCGATGGCGGCAAGGCATGCTCGGCCTTCAACGTCCCGACCCGTTTGGTGCACTTGAATCGTTCGGACAGCAGATAGATCAGGGCCGCATCGATGTTGTCGATGCTGGCGCGCAACTGCTTGAGTTCGGGAAGGGGGGCTTCGCTGCTCATGGACGGACTCGCGGGTTGCGGTGAACGGTTCCCGAATGTCCGGTGTAACCCGGGTCGGGTTCAAGCCTTTTTCGTAGAATCGCGGCTTATGGGTGCAGCGGGTTGCCGCTCGAGGCCCCCAACAGCGCCATCAGCTCCTTGCGCGTCGTTGGGTTGGAACGAAACACCCCCAGCATGTGGCTGGTGATCATCGATACGCCGGGTTTGTGCACGCCGCGCGTCGTCATGCATTGGTGGCTGGCCTCGATCACCACCGCGACGCCCATCGGCTCCAGCACTTTATTGATGGTATCGGCGATCTGCACCGTCATCTTTTCCTGAATTTGCAGGCGCTTGGAATAGGCTTCGACGATGCGGGCAAGTTTGCTGATGCCGACCACGCGGTGGTGCGGCATATAGGCGACGTGGGCGCGGCCGATGATCGGCACCATGTGGTGTTCGCAATAGCTTTCGACGCGGATGTTGCGCAGCACCACCATTTCGTCATAGCCCTCGACCTCTTCGAAGGTGCGGCGCAGATATTCGTCGGGGTCGATGGAATACCCGGCGAAGAATTCCTCGTACGAGCGCACTACCCGTGCCGGGGTGTCGATCAAGCCTTCCCGTGAGGGGTCGTCGCCCGCCCAGCGCAACAGGGTGCGCACCGCCGCTTCCGCATCCTCGCGACTGGGGCGGGTGGGGGCGGCGTTGGCGTTCGGGGTGGGCTTGGACTTCTTCGGCACTTGGTTCACGACGGGTCTCCTGCGGGCGAGGCGGCATCTTGATAGTGCCGCGCCCCTTGATTTTGGTGATCGCGGCCGGTGTTGCAACCCGTTTCTTGCGTAAAGCGTTTGGACCGCGTGCCGGAATTGCCCTCTTGTCAGAAAAAACCGCGTGGCCTAATATCCGGCCTCCGCGCAGCCGAGGCGTGGCCCGGCGCGGGTGTAGCTCAATGGTAGAGCAGAAGCTTCCCAAGCTTACGACGGGGGTTCGATTCCCCTCACCCGCTCCAATATTTTCAGTATGTTACGCCAGAGTCCGGCATTCCCCTTCTCCCTCTGCGGAAAAAATACGGAAAAATTGTCAGCGGATTTTCGCGATTGATGGCGAACATCGCTGCGCCTTTCATCCCTCGGATTCTCTGTTTCGACAGAGTGGGGACTATCATCCATCTTCTAAGCGGTGCTTCTTTACCTCTTCGCAAGGTGATGCAGATTTAGCCCCACGTCATTTCCTGAGCTTAGCAGGGTGTTGAAAAATCGGTGGCATGGCTGGTATCGGCATAATTCAATCTCGGTAGTGGCTTGTTGCTGAGGGAATGATGCACGGGACAGACAAGCGATCTGGAGACTTGTTCTCCTGCGTTGACCTGGAGACGCGGGTGCGCATGGACCACCCGCTGCGGACGATCCGGGAGATGACCAATACGGCACTAGCGGCGTTGTCGGGCGACTTTGCAGCGCTCTACTCGGGAATGGGTCGGCCGTCGGTTCCACCGGAGAAGCTGCTGCGGGCCATGCTGTTGCAGGTGTTCTACTCGATCCGTTCGGAACGCCAATTGATGGAGCGCCTGGACTTTGATCTGCTGTTCCGTTGGTTCGTCGGTCTCGGGGTAGATGACCCGGCCTGGGACCATTCCACATTCTCCAAGAACCGCGACCGGCTGCTGGAAGGGGACATCGCCGCAAAATTCCTGGCGGCAGTGTTGGTCCAACCCCGGATCAAACGGCTACTGTCGAGCGAGCATTTCAGCGTCGACGGCACGCTGATCGAAGCGTGGGCCTCAATGAAGAGCTTCAGACCGAAGGCCGCTGAGGGCGATGGCGGTGAAGGCGGTGGTCGCAACCCCTCGGTCGATTTTCGCGGCGAAAAACGATCCAACGATACTCACGAGAGCACCACCGATCCCGATGCCATGCTCTACCGCAAGGAGGCAGGCATGGAGGCTAAGCTGTGCTTTATCGATCATGGGCTGATGGAAAACCGTTCGGGCTTGATCGTGGACACCCGGCTAACCCGCGCATCGGGTCACGCTGAACGGTTGGCGGCACTGGACATGATCGAGCCCCTGGGCGACCGACCGCGCGCAATTACGTTGGGTGCCGACTGCGGCTACGATGCCGCCGATTTTGTCGAGGAACCACGGACGCTCAACGTGCGTCCTCACGTGGCGCAGAACACTAGGCTCAGGACTCATTAAGGTTCGATCCAGAAGAGGAGGAGTGCCGCGATGATGACGGCGGCAAAGAAGATATCCGCGCATCGGTCATATCGGGTGTGGATACGCCGCCAATCCTTGAGGCGAGCGAAGAGGTTCTCGATCCTATGACGCTGGCGATAGAGGGTTTTGTCGTAAGCGTACTGGGTTTTGCGATGACGCATTGGCGGGATGCATGTAGCGATCCCTCGCTGTGTCAAAGCCTCTCGAAGGGGATCACCGTCATAGCCCTTGTCGGCGATCAGGACGTTGGCCTTGGGAAATAGGTCGAGCAACAGCATCGCGCCTTTGTGATCGCTCATTTGCCCCTCGCTGAGCAGCAGGATGAGGGGCCTTCCTTGTCCGTCGCAAACCGCATGAAGCTTGGAGTTCAGCCCGCCTTTTGTGCGTCCGATACATCGGGGAAGAGCCCCTTTTTATAGAGGCTCGCGGCGGTCCGATGAGCTTTCAGGTGGGTTGCATCGATCATCAACCGGTCTGGAGGGCCAGCCTCTCCCGTCAAGGTCACGAAGATCCGGCTGAACACCCCAAGTCGGCTCCAGCGAACGAAACGATTATAGAGGATTTTGTGGGGGCCATAGACGGGTGGTGCATCTCGCCACCGTAAGCCGTTGCGGATCACATGAACGATGCCGCTGATCACTCGCCGATCATCAACCCGCGGCACGCCATGCGATAGCGGGAAATGCGGCTCGATCTTCGCCAGCTGCCTCTCTGACAACCAAAACAGATCACTCATGGATGGGGTCCTCCCTCCCATGAGTGAATTAGCCGCCGATCTGCCTGACAATAATTTAATGGGTCCTGAACCTAGCCTTCGGCTGCGTGGCGATGGGATTGGGGGTTTCCATGCCCCCCGTGGTCCTGGCCCTGATCATCGGCACCATCATCGGCGAGGTCATCGGCCTGGAACGCGGCTTGAGAGCCATCGCCCGTCTGGCCCGAAAAGGCGTGGACGTCATCACTCCCAAACGCTTCACGGCCAAGCACCGCGAGAAAACCAACGACGGCGCCTATCTTGAGACCTTCGTCTCGGCCACCGTCCTTTTCTGCTTCAGCGGCGTCGGCATTTTGGGGGCCCTGACCGAAGGCATGACCAGCGACCCGACCCTTCTGTTCATCAAGTCCGTGATGGATCTGTTCACCGCGCCGATTTTCTCCATCACCCTTGGCGCTGCCGTGGCCATGCTGGCGCTGCCCCAGACCGCCATTCAGATGATCCTGCTGTCGTCGGCGTCCCTGATTCTGCCGCTGACCACGCCCGCCATGACCGCCGACTTCACGGCCTGCGGCGGCTTCATCATGATCGCCACCGGCCTTACCATCAGCGGCATCAAGACGTTCCCTCTCTCCAGCATGTTGCCTGCGCTGGTCATCGTCATGCCATTGTCGGCCCTATGGTTGCGTTACGTCCCATAGCCCCTTTTTTCCGCCCCCGCACCGCGCCCATGTTGAAGGCGCACTCTTCGCGGAAGGAGACCACGGCATGCGTGTCGTGCTGCAACCCCTTGGCATTCCGCTGATCACGATGATCGGTCTGGCCGCCGCATGACGGCTATCAACCATCACGCCGCGTAACGGTTTTATCGTGCCACGCGCAAAAAAACCAGTGAATGGGGGAGCGGGGGGATTGAATCCCCCCGCATCGTTTTTTCTTTTCCCGGCTACTCCACCGCAGGCGGGGTCCAGCGCAGCACCGGTTTCCTGGCCGCCAGAGTCTCATCCAAGCGGCGACGCGGGGTCAGGCGCGGCGCGGCATGGAAGAAGTCTTCCTCTCCCGCCTTGGCCTTGGCGGCCAGGGCACGGATCGTCGCGATGAAGTCGTCCAGGGTCTGCTTGCTTTCGCTTTCGGTCGGCTCCATCAGCAAGGCACCGTGCACCACCAGCGGGAAGTACATGGTCATCGGGTGATACCCCTCGTCAATCAGCGCCTTGGCGATGTCCAGGGTGGCCACCCCGGTATCCTTCAAGAAGCCGTCGTCGAACAGCGCCTCGTGCATGCAGGGGCCTTCGAAGGGCGCGGACAGCACGTCCTTCAGGCTGGACAGCAGATAGTTGGCGTTCAGGACCGCATCGCCGGAAGTCTGGCGCAGACCGTCCTTGCCCAGGCTCATCGCATAGCCCAGCGCCCGCAGAATCACCCCAAACTGACCGTGGAAGCCCTTCATCCGACCGAAGGGATGGGCCTCCGCCCCCGCCTGAGCGCGGGTCTCCACCAGTTCGAAACCGTCCTTGCCCTTGCGCACGAAGGGCAGCGGCGCGAAGGGCGCCAACGCCGGGGACAACACCGTCGGCCCCGCCCCCGGCCCACCGCCGCCGTGCGGGGTGGAGAACGTCTTGTGCAGGTTGATGTGCATGGCATCGACGCCCAAATCGGCGATTTTCACCCGCCCGATCAGAGCGTTGAAGTTGGCGCCGTCCATATAGAAGAACGCCCCCGCCGCATGCACCAGGGCGGCGATTTCCCGCACATCGCGTTCGAACAGACCGCAGGTGTTGGGATTGGTCAGCATGATCCCGGCGACGTCGTCGGATAGCTTTTCCTTCAGCGCCGCGATATCCACCCGGCCTTCCGCCGTGGCGGGGATCGCCACCGCCGCATAGCCGCACAGGGCGGCGGTGGCGGGGTTGGTCCCGTGCGCCGATTCCGGCACCAGGATGATCTTGCGCGGGTTGCCCTTGGCCTCCTGCGCGGCGCGGATCGCCATCACGCCGCACAGTTCGCCGTGCGCGCCCGCCGCCGGGGACATCGCCACCCCGGCCATGCCGGTCAGCTCCATCAGCCAAGCGGCCAGAACGTGCATCGCTTCCAACGCGCCTTGTACCGTCGAGGTCGGCTGGAAGGGATGCAGATCGCCCAACCCCGTGATCCGCGCCAGCTTTTCGTTCAGGCGCGGGTTGTACTTCATGGTGCACGAGCCGAGCGGATAGAACCCGGCATCGATGGAATAGTTCTTTTGCGACAGGCGGGTGTAATGACGCACCACCTGCGGCTCGGCCAAGCAGGGCAGACCGATCCGGCCGGTCCTGGCAAAGCCGTCCAGACAGCCCGGCACGTCGCGCGGTTTCGGAAAATCGACGCCGGAACCGTCGGCCGACCCCTGTTCGAACAGCAACGGCTCCTCGACGGTCAGGCCGCGATTGCCGCTGACGGTGCCGACCGGAGCCGACGGGGAAACATGAACCTCGGTCATCGCAACACCTCCGTCAGGGCCGCGACCAGGGCGTCCATGTCCGCATCGCTGTTGGTTTCGGTGGCCGCCACCAGCAACAGATTTTCCATCTCGGGGAACTGCGGATAGAAGCGCGACACCGGAACCCCGGCCAACACGCCCTTCGCCGCCAGGGCCTCGACCACCGGCGCGGCGGGCCTGTCCAGCATCACCGCGAATTCGTTGAAGAAGGAACCGGAGAGCGGCTTCGCCCCCTTCACCGCCGCCAACCGTCGGAACAGCGCCGCCGCCGCCTTGTGGTTGACCTGGGCCAGCTTGACCAGACCGCTTTCGCCCAGCATCGCGACGTGGATGGAAAACGCCAACGCGCACAAACCGGAATTGGTGCAGATGTTGGACGTCGCCTTTTCGCGCCGGATGTGCTGTTCTCGGGTGGACAGGGTCAACACCCAGCCGCGACGCCCATCGACATCGACGGTTTCGCCGACCAGACGACCCGGCATGTTACGGACGTATTTTTCCCGGGAGGCGAACAAGCCGACCCCCGGCCCGCCGAACGACAGCGGCATCCCGAGCGAGGAACCATCCACCACCACGATGTCGGCGCCCATTTCCCCCGGCGGCTTCAACGCCCCCAGGGACACCGGTTCGGACACCGCGACCACCAGCAACACACCCAGGCCACGGCACTGCGCGGCCAACGCCGTGAAGTCCGACAGCCGTCCGAAGAAGCCGGGGGTCTGCACCACCACGCACGCCAGATCCGGTGCAATCCGGCCCATCAGATCCTCGATTCCCAGGGGATCGGGGGACAGACGCTCGCAAACGATGTCGGTGAATCCGGTCTGGGTGATGATCACGTCGGCATAGTGCGGATGCACCCCGCCCGAGATCAGCACCTTTTTCCGCCGGGTGACGCGGGTGGCCATCAACGCCGCCTCGGCGCAGGCGGTGGCGGCGTCGTACATCGAGGCGTTGGATACCTCCCTCCCGGTCAACAGGCAGACCTGGGTCTGGAACTCGAACAGCGCCTGCAACGTGCCTTGCGAGATTTCCGGCTGATAGGGCGTATAGCTGGTCAGGAACTCGCCACGCTGAATCAGCGCATCCACCGCCGCCGGGATGTGGTGGCAATAGGCCCCCGCCCCCAGGAAGGTGGGGGCGCGGGCGGGCGACAGATTCTTCGCCGCAAAGGCGGTAAAGGCCCGTTCGACCGCCAGTTCGCCCTGATGGTCGGGCAGATCGAAGACCGCGCCCTTCAGCACGTCGGGCGGCACGTCGCGGAACAGGTCCTCGACCGACGCGGCGCCGATCGCACCCAGCATCTGGGTGCGATCATCGGCGCTCAGTGGCAAATAACGCATTATTCCAGACCCTCGACGTAGGCGTCGTAGTCTTCGCGGCTCATCAGGTCATCAAGTTCCGCCACGTCGGACAGCGTGATCTTATAGAACCAGCCGTCGCCTTCGGCGTTTTGATTGACGAGGCCGGGGGCATCCGCCAGTTCCTCGTTGATTTCGGCGATCTCGCCGGACACCGGGGAATAGACCTCGCTCGCCGCCTTCACCGATTCGACCACCGCGACGTCGTCACCCTTGTTGATCGGAGCCCCCACTTCCGGCAGATCGACGAACACCACGTCGCCCAGTTGCTCCTGCGCGTAGTTGGTGATGCCGACGGTGCCGATGCCGCCTTCGACCGAGATCCATTCATGTTCGTCGGAAAAATAAAGCTGTGCCATGCTGGCTGTCCCCTCTGCCTGATAAGCCCCGTCAACCCTTGTGGTGGCGATGCGCCGCGAACGGCATGGTCACCACCTCTCCCGGCAAGGCCTTCCCCCGCACCACGCAGGCGACCTTGGTTCCCACCGCGGCATGCGCCGCTTCGATATAGCCCATGGCGATCGGCGCCTCCACCGTCGGGCCGAACCCGCCCGAGGTGATCTCGCCGATCTTGAGCCCCGCCGCATCGACGATGTCGGTGTGCGCGCGGGCGGGCTGCCGCCCCTCCAGCCGCAGTCCGACGCGAAGCCGTGCCGCGCCTTCCTTCAACTGCGCCAGAATTGTCGCGGCGCCGGGGAAATTGCCTTCCTCGCGGCGGCGCTTGCCGATCGTCCATTTCAGATTGGCCTCGACCGGCGTCGTCGCGGTGTCGATGTCGGCCCCGTACAGGCACAGACCGGCTTCCAGGCGCAGACTGTCGCGCGCGCCCAGGCCGGAAGCCGCCACTTCCGGCTCGGCCAGCAGGCGGCGGGTCAAGGCCTCGGCCCGATCCGCCGCCACCGAGATTTCGTACCCATCCTCGCCGGTATAGCCGGAGCGCGAAGCCCAGGCCGGAATCCCATCCAGGTCGAGAGTGCGGGCGGTCATGAAGGTCATCGTCCCCGCCGCCGGGTCCAGACGCGCCAGAACGCGGGACGCCAACGGCCCCTGCAACGCAATCAGGGCGCGATCTTCCAGAATCTCGACCGTGCACCCGGCCAGATCCGCTTGCATGTGGGCGAAGTCGGCGGTCTTGCAGGCGGCGTTAACCACCACGAACAAATGGTCTCCGGCATTGGTAACCATCAGATCGTCGGTGATACCGCCCGCGTCATTGGTGAACAGGGTGTAGCGGATCGCGCCTTCCGCCAGCGACAGCAGATCGCCCGGCACCAGCGCCTCGAACGCCTTGGCCGCGCCCACGAACCCGTCGGGGTGACGAACGATCGCCTGCCCCATGTGGGAAACGTCGAACAGCGCCGCCTTCTCGCGGCACTGCGCATGCTCGGCCAGGATGCCGGAATACTGCACCGGCATCGCGTAGCCCGCGAAGGGCACCATGCGCGCGCCAAGTTCCCGGTGCAGGGCATCCAGCGGCGTGGTCAGAAGGGAATCGGAATTGGGTTCGCCCATCGGGTTCCTCATCGACAGAAGACCGCACCCCCGCAAGGACGGATGCGAATCGGCCATGGACCGAAAACTCGGTCCGACGGCCCCCTCTGTCTTCGGAACCTGAAAGATTCGCCAAGGACGAGGGCTTCCCCACGCACAGGCTTACATCTTCGGTGAGGAAGCGCGAAACGCCGCGCGCCCTACTTTCCAGAGATCCCCCTGACCATCGCGGTTCCTGGTGCCTGAGAGTTTCCGGGGACAGTTGCTCCTTCGGCGGCGACATCCGGCCAAGGCCAGGCGACGCTCTCTCCCGCGACGGCATTCGGGGACGCCCCCACTTTCACAGAGGCTTTCGCTTTGGTCAACACTTCCCGGAGATCGGCGCCGTTATTTCTTTGCCCGCCCCTTGAGTGCAACGGCGATGACGCCTATTCTGCGCGCGGAGATGGAATTTCGTACCCCCGGGGGGAATCATACGCTTCAAAGGCTCTCACCTGGCGGCGGCGGCGATCGTCGCGGTCTGCGCCGCGTGGATCGGCGGCGGCCTGATCGTCAAGCGTCCCCCACCCCAGGAAACCAAGGCCACGGCGGTGCGCGCGGCGCGGGTCGGCGTCATCGAGTCAATGGCCCGCCCGGTCACCGCGCAGATCACCCTGACCGGAACCACGCGAGCGCATCGCAGCGTCGCGTTGAAGGCAGAGACCAAGGGGCGCGTCATCGAGGTTCCGGCCGAACGCGGCATGCGCGTGCGCGACGGCGACCTGATCGCCCGCTTGGCGATGGATGACCGCGGCGCCCGCCTGGCGCAGGCGGATTCCCTTCTGAAACAGCGGGAAATCGAATACGCCGCCGCCACCAAATTGTCGGACAAGGCCTTCACCACCCGCATCCAATTGGCCATCACGAAATCGTCCCGCGACGACGCCGACGCCGCCGCGGAACTGGCCGCCGCCCGCCCGGACATCAAGCGCACCGAAATCCGCGCGCCCTTCGCCGGCATCTTGAACGACCGCGCGGTCGAAATCGGCGACTATCTGGCGGTCGAGGGAACCGTCGCCACCCTGGTCGATCTCGACCCCTTGAAGGTCACGGCGCAGGTCTCGGAAAACGCCATCACCGGGGTGACGAAGGGCGCGGTGGCCGCCTTGACCCTGCCCGGCGGAGCCCGCCGCGACGGTATCGTCACCTATGTGGCGTCGGTCGCCGCCGCCGCCACCCGCACCTTCGCGGTCGAGATCGAGCTGGCCAATTCCGACTTCGCCTTTTCCGACGGCATGACGGTCGAGATCGCCCTGCCGCTGGGGCAGACCGCCGCGCACCGGATTTCGCCTGCGGTGCTGACCCTGGCCGGGGACGGACGGGTCGGCGTCAAAACCGTCAACGACGCCAACGTCGTGGTCTTTTACCCCGCCACCCTGGTGCGCGAGGACGAACAGGGGTTGTGGATCGGCGGCCTGCCGCAAACGATCCGCCTGATTACCGTCGGCCAGGACTTCGTCAGCGCCGGACAGACGGTCGAAGCCCATCCCGATACCCTGCTAACCCCGGCGCCCGCCCATGCATCCTAAGGCGGTATCATGAACGGTTTGATCAGCATTGCCCGGGGCGGACCCGCACCGTCCTGCTGTGCCTGTTCCTGACCCTGGTGGCCGGGTTGTGGTCGCACATCACGATTCCCAAGGAATCCTCGCCCGACGTCAACATCCCGATCATGTACGTGCTGATGACGCACCAGGGAATTTCGCCCGAGGATGCGGAACGCATGCTGATCCGTCCGATGGAACGCGAACTGCGCTCCATCGAGGGCGTCAAGGAAATGCGCGCCACCGCGTACGAGGGCGGCGCCAACATCATCCTAGAGTTCGATGCCGGCTTCGACGCCGACAAGGCGTTGTCCGACGTTCGCGCCAAGGTCGATATCGCCAAGGCGGACCTGCCAAACGAAACCGACGAGCCCAGCATCCACGAGGTCAACGTCAGCCTGTTCCCGGTCCTGGTGGTGACGCTGTCCGGCGCGGTGCCGGAACGGACGTTGTTGAAGATCGCCCGCGAGCTGAAGAACGAGATCGAGGCGATCCCCGCCGTGCTGGAAGTCAACATCGGCGGCAACCGCGAGGAGCAGGTCGAAATCGTGATCGACCCCACGCGGGTCGAAAGCTACAACCTGGTGGCGCAGGACATCACCAGCTTCATGACGCGATCCAACAAACTGGTGGCGGCGGGGACCATCGACACCGGCAAGAGGCGTTTCCCGATCAAGGTGCCGGGCGTCATCGAAACCGTGCGGGACATCATGGACCTGCCGGTCAAGGCAGCCGGCGACGGCGTCATCCGGCTGGCCGATATCGCCTCGATCCGCAAGGGATTCAAGGACCCGACCAGCGTCGCCCGCGTCAACGGCCAACCGGCGATCGCGCTGGTCATGGTGTTGATGGTGGCGGCGCTTGGCACGCGATCCGGCCTGCTGGTCGGGGTGGCGATCCCCGGCTCCTTCCTGATGGGCATCCTGGCGCCTGCCGCGATGGGCCAAAGCATGAACCTCGTCGTGCTGTTTAGCCTGATTCTCGCCACCGGCATGTTGGTTGACGGCGCGATCATCGTCGTCGAATACGCCGACCGCAAGATGGCCGAAGGGGCCAGCCGCCGAACCGCCCACATGCAAGCCTCGCAACGCATGGCTTGGCCGATGATTTCCTCCACCGCGACGACTCTGGCCGCCTTCCTGCCGATGGTGTTCTGGACCGGCGTGGTTGGCGAATTCATGAAATACCTGCCGATCACCCTGATGATGACGCTCTCCGCCTCGCTGCTGATGGCGTTGATCTTCGTTCCGGCCCTGGGCGCCCTGGTCGGCAAGCCGGGGTCCGCCGACCCCAAGGTCTTGACGTCGCTGAGCCTGAGCGAGGGCGGCGACCTCAACGCCCTGACCGGCTGGACCGGCGCCTACGTGCGGCTGCTCGGTCGCGCCCTTAACCGTCCGGGCTGGGTGGTGGCGGGGGCCTTCGTCCTGCTGATCGCCAGCCAGATCCTCTATGGCGCGTTCGGTCGCGGCGTCGAATTCTTCCCCGACATCGAACCGAAGCAAGCGGTGGTTTATGTCCACGCGCGCGGCAACATGTCGGTCACCGAACGCGACGCCATCGTCCACGAAGTCGAACGCCGCGTCCTGGAATACGGCGACGCCTTCGACACCGTCTATGCCCGCGCCGGAGAAATCGCCGACCGCGAAGCCGCCGAGGACGTGATCGGCGCGATTTCCCTGGAGCTCAAGGACTGGCAACTACGTCGTCCGGCCAGGGCGGTATTCGCCGACATCCGCGCGCGAACCGCCGACATGGCCGGGATCGAGGTCGAAATCCGCAAACGCGAGGAAGGCCCTCCGGTCGGCAAGCCGGTGGCGCTGCAACTGGCCAGCCGCGACCCATCGCGTCTGCCCGGCGCCATCGAACACGTGCGGCGCGGCATGGCCGAACTGGGTGGATTCATCGACATCGAGGACAACCGCCCGATCCCCGGAATTCAGTGGGAGCTCAAGGTGGGCCGCGCCCAGGCCGCGAAGTTCGGGGTTGACGTCAGCGCCGTCGGCGATGTCGTGCAGCTGGTCAGCAAGGGCCTGAAACTCAGCGACTACCGCCCCGACGATGCCGATGACGAGGTCGATATCGTGGTGCGTTACCCGGTCGATTTCCGTACCGTCGAACAGTTGGGGCGCCTGCGCGTCGCCACCGCGCAGGGCAGCATACCGATTTCGGGTTTCGTTTCGATCACCCCGCATCAGCGCACCGGCAAGCTGACCCGCAGCGATGCCAAACGGGTAATGACGGTCAAGGCCGATGTCGAACCCGGCCTGCTGGTCGATAATCAGGTGCAACGGCTGCGCGGCTGGCTGGAAGCCAACCCGCTCCCGCGCGAGATCGGCTCCAAATTCAAGGGACAGGATGAGGAGCAAAAGAAAAGTCAGGCCTTTCTGGGCCGCGCCTTCCTGATCGCGCTGATCCTGGTCACCCAGTTCAACAGCTTCTATTCCGCGTTTCTGATTCTGTCGGCGGTGGTGATGTCCACCATCGGCGTGATGCTGGGACTGCTGATCACTCACCAGCCCTTCGGCGTGATCATGAGCGGCATCGGCGTGGTCTCGCTGGCGGGAATCGTCGTCAACAACAACATCGTCTTGATCGACACCTATGACCAGTTGAAGCGGGAATTCACCGACCCGCGCGAGGCGGTGATCCGCACCGGCGCGCAACGCCTGCGTCCGGTAATGCTAACCATCGGCACCACCATCCTTGGCCTCTTGCCGATGATGTTCATGCTCAACATCGATTTCGTGGCCCGCGACGTGACGGTGGGCGCGCCGTCGATGCAGTGGTGGACGCAACTGTCCACCGGCATCGTCTTCGGGCTGGGGTTCGCCACCGTGTTGACCCTGGTGGTGACCCCCTGCGCCCTGTTGTTGAAGGTGCGTCTGATCGACGGAATGGGGCGCCTACGCGCCCGCATCCTCCGCCGGAGCGGCCTCCCGCCGCGACAATAGGCCGATCAGCTCCCGCGCATCGGCCGGGGGGGCGCTGTTCGACCCGGCGGTATTCGCTCTGCCGCTGGAGGTCCGCGTCATCAGGCCAAGGTCACACAGCCAGCGCCGCAGCAAAGCATAATCACCGAAGGCATGACGCTCGGTCAGAAGCCGGTTGACCTCCGGCTCGGTCAGGGTCCGATCGGCGGGCAGGGCCGCCCACAGTTCCCACAGGCAGAGTTCCCGTTCCCACAGCTTGGGCGGCCACCGCGACAAAACGCCCCGTGGATCGTAAAGCCGCAACACGCGGCGCACCCGCACGATATCCGCCGGTTCGGGCGCGGGCGGCGGCGCATCCAGGGCGGCACGCGACAGCGCCAACGCCCGCAGATGCTGGAAGTTACGGCACCCTTGAACCCGCGCCAACATGTTCAACAGTTCCAGATGACTGGGCTGCCGACCGCAGGCCGCCAACTGACCGCCGAGCGCACGGGCTGGCGCGGAAATATCGTCGGAATGAAAAGGCAAAGATGTCTTGGACATCGCTTATCCCTCGAAAGACGGGCGTGCCGATGAACCGCTGGAGGTTTCGGTGGTCGTCGGCTTCCGGCTCGGCACGGGATAAGGTGTCGGACGAAGATAACGTCTGCGGCAGGTTGAGCTCCCCTTTCGGGACGACGACGCCTGGGTGAACTGCCTACCGGAACGGACGTTAGCGCAAACCCAGACGTGCGACAAGACTCTCGGATCGATTACAGCCCAGCGTCGAAATCGTCGTCTTCGTCATCCGCGACGCAGCCCTCGGCCTCGGCCTTGGCGCGAAGGCGATAGGACCGCATGCTGATCGGAAGACTTCCCAAATAAATCAGTCCCAGCGCGGACAGGGTGAACCATGGCTGCGTCACCAGGAACGCGGCCAGCGCGCCGATCAACAGCAGCAACGGCAACACGCCGCGAACCGGCACCCGCCCCTTCTTGAACGAAAAGGTGGGAATGCGGCTGACCATCAGGAACGACACGCCCGCCAGAAAGGCGCCGACCACGGCGGCGTGCGAAAAGACGCCATGGTCGAACTCAATGGACAAAATCAGCGGGATCAACACCACCAAGGCTGCGGCTGGCGCGGGAACGCCGGTGAAATAGTTGGTTGCCCAGGCGGGCTGGTCGGAATCGCCGATCATGGTGTTGAAACGGGCCAAACGCAGCGCGCAGCATACCGCATAGCACAGACACATCGCCCAGCCGATCCCTGCCGACCCATGCATCGCGAACTGATACATGATAATCGCAGGGGCCACGCCGAAACAGATGATATCGGACAGCGAGTCCAGCTCCGCCCCGAATTTCGAGGTTCCGCGCAGCAGTCGCGCGACACGCCCGTCCAGACCGTCCAGAACCGCCGCGATCACAAGCGCGATCACCGCGCGTTCCCAGCGTTCCTCGATCCCAAAGCGAATCGCGGTGACCCCGGCGGACAGCGCGAACAGGGTCAGCGCGTTGGGAATGATGACATTAAAGGGCAAGCTTCGGATCGGTCGCCGCGCGGCGTTGGGGATCAGGGGCATCAGCGATTCTCCCCCTGCATCGGCGGGTCCTGATGGTCCAACCGGAGATCGGCCAGCACCGTCTCCCCGGCCAGCATGCGCTGGCCGACCGCCACCTTCGGCGCGATGCCGGGCGGCAGATAGACATCCAACCGGCTGCCGAATCGGATCAGGCCGAAGCGTTCGCCGGGGTCGAGGGTATCGCCCGCCTTGACGAAACAAACGATGCGACGCGCCACAAGACCGGCGATCTGCACCACCCCCAAACTGCCGGAAACCAAGCCATCGCACGGCGGAAAATCGAGTTTCAGACCGTTGCGTTCGTTATCCAGGCTGGCCTTGTCCAGGGTCGCGTTCAGGAACTTGCCGGGGCAATAGGCGACCTTGGCGACCGTTCCCTCGACCGGGGAACGATTCACATGAACGTCGAAGACGCTCATGAACACGCTGATCCGGGTCAGGGGCTCCGTCCCCAGGTCCAATTCCGGCGGCGGCACCACCGCGGCGACCGCCTGCACGATGCCGTCGGCGGGCGAAACCACCCAGTGCTCGCCGACCGGGGTGACCCGTTCCGGATTGCGGAAGAAGTAATAGCACCACAGGGTCAGCAGCAGACCCGCAGCCCCCAGGGGCATCCACAACAGCCACAGCAGCAGCGTAACGACAGCGAAAATCGCGACGAAGCGTCGCCCTTCCGGATGCATCGGCGGCAGCACGTAACGCCGCCAGGACAAATCGACCGTGGTCATGCCTCAATCCCGTTTGTTTCGACCGGCCACACAGTAAGACGGATCACGATGCAGGGGAAGCGTGCATCGTGATCCGCATTAAAGCTTTCCTCTCCGCCTGGTGCCACCTCGGATTGCCCTCGCGAAGCCCCCCCAGCATAAGGACATACGATGCACTGGGAACCATGGCCGTAGGGAAGCAATCACGAAAACCCCAGCCACCTTCGTGACTGGGGTTTTCGTGTGGGGCCGGAAGAGACTTAGAAGCCGTAGCGCAGGCCGAGGGCGACCTCGTGCGACTTCAAATCGCCCTTCACCCCGGTGAAACCAGACGCGTTGGCAGGCCACTTGATCTCGCCGCCGTCGAAATAGCCGATCTCGGCGTCGGCGGCGAAGCCCCAGCCGGTGTCGAGGCGCAAATAGACCCTCTTCGTCGGTTCCGCCGCCTGGGCCGAACCTGTCACGGCCATGACAATCGCTGCCGCAGCCACACACACTTTCTTCATGTCCTTCGCTCCTTCAATTAAACGCCCGTCCGGGCACGCGTCGGTTCGAAGGCACCAGGAAGCACACCCCACCCACGCCGAAAGCCGGTGACAGCGGCCCTCGATTGATCAATAATCACTCGTTCTGATGCGCCGGACGTTGGAGTGAAGGCAAAAATACCCCTTTACCTGCATCCCATCTGGGGACAGCAGCGCGTTGTCGTTTCTTTAGGCTTGGAGGCATTGATGCTACTGCTGAGTGGAACCGCTCCCCTATCGGTTGCTTCGATCCGTGGATTGATGGTGCCGCTTTCATGAACACCGATCAACAGAAAAGCGGTGCATTGGCAGTTTTTGTTCACAATCGCGGCATGTTGTCCCCTCGCGCCTGCCGCCCCTCTCCGGGAGCGTTCATCCGGTGAGCGTGTTAAAGACTACACCTGACGATGGAAATAAGGGCGACGCCGCCTTCGTGGCGCGCGTTCGACAGATCATCGAGTTGGTCGGCGGCATCTCCGCCCTGGCACGAAGGTGCCAGCTCTCCCGTGGGGTCATTCATAAATATCTGAACGGGGAATCCGAACCCTCGCGACCGCGCCTGATCGCCATGGCCAAGGCGGCGGGGGTTTCCCTCGAATGGCTGGCAACGGGTGCCGGCGCGATGCAGGAAGAACCACTGGTGCTTCCCGAGCCAGACAGCGCGCGGCAACGGGAGATGGTCGCGCTGCAAGTCCAGCAGGCGCTTTTCGCCAAAATATCCGAACTGCAACACCAGATCGGGAACGTCTTGCACCACGTCATTCTGGGGGAAAAAGAAAAGGATGAACGGTCGAACGACGCGCTGCGGGCGCCCCCCCCCGTCAAACCAGCCCCCCCCGATTCGGACGAAAAACGCCTTCGCCCCCTTTGAGACCCTATTTGACCGCTCGGTCATGGAAGATCTGCGCCAAAAACGCGAGCCCTTGTTCCGAATATGGGCCCGTAAATACGGGAGCCATAAATCCAAATCACATAAATCAGGGTCGCGCATCGCACGAACCCCGGACGTCATGGCGGAATTCGATGCTTGGCGGGCAAGGCTGCGCGCATTCCCAGTCGATGAACTGACACAGGGCGTATGGATCGGAAGCGGGGAGGCAGCGCTCCATGTTTTCCACTTCCAAATTTTTCGTGCAACGTCGTACCACCTCTTCATGCAGCTTTGTACTTCCATGGTTTCCGGCACCACAGACGTCCAGACGGGAATTTGGATAACACATGACGACAACAGCGTTTCCATGATCGTGCATGAAAAGGGAAAAGATCGGCAAACGCTGTATATGGCCCGCGAGGAGGGAAGCGATAGTGCCGATGCCATCGTGTTCAATGGCTGGTCGGGGGAGTTCAGCCACAGGTTGGCGGTCGACCACTTCCCTGATGGCGGAGAGATCGAAACCAACGTCAGAGACGATGCGACCTTCCAAAAAAAGGCCAGCTGATCATCGGATGCAATGACGGGGTCGGAACAGGCCCCATCCTTCGAAAGAGGCTGAGAGGCCATATCAAGCCGCACTGTTGGAAACGGCAGCCCCTCCCCCCAAACCATTCCACGTCGGCGTCTTGGCGCGCCACACGACGCGTGTTAGACTGGCTGTCTGTCCTGTTTTTTTGAGTGATTTCATTGTGACTCGTCTGGTCAAGATCGGCGAACAGGTTCTGCCCCTGCGGCTGCAATCGGCAGGGGTCGAGGATGGCGAGCTTGTCATCATGCCGCCCGAATCGCCGATGACCTATCGCGGACCGATCTCGTTCTCGTTCCGATACATCGACACCGTGTTCTCCGTCCAATTCCTGGAAACCGGCAAGGCGGCGTGCCTGCGGGTCAACGGCGACATCACCCGCCTGCCGCCGTCCGAGGACCGGGCGCGCCGCAACCGCGTTCTGGCGCTAATCGACATCGTTCAGGAAGACGTGGGGGGCGGCCTTTCCCTGACCGCCGAGGAGGGCATCCGCTTCGCTGCGGAAACCCCGCTTTCGGTGCCGGTTTCCGCCGAGCACCTGATGGTCGGCCTGACCCGCTCGCTGGCCTGGCACAAACCCATACTGCGCCTGACCCAGGAACAAGCCGCCGCCTGAGGCACTATGGCTTGATCTTCGGCGCGACGAAGGTCTGCCCGGGATAGATCAAGTCCGGGTCGCGGATCTGCTTGCGATTGGCCTCAAAAATCAGGGTATAGGCCAGGCCTTCGCCATAGATGCGCCGCGCGATCCGCCACAGGCTGTTGCCCGGCTGCACGACGACGATGATGTCCGCGCCGCCAGCATCGCCCGCTTCGATGCGGAAGGTCACCTCGGCCCGTTTGACGACCGCACCCGCCGCGTCCAACTGATCGGCCCGCAGCTTGTGTTCGCCCTCAAGCAGCGACGCGGTGGTCTGCAAACGCCAGTCGCCATTGGCGGCGGCGGTGGTTTCCCCGGCCTTGGCGTTGTCCAAATAGACGGCGACGCGGGCCTGAGGCTCGGCCCCGCCGGAAATCCCCACCCGCCCGCTCTTGTCGTAGTCCACGGCCGCGATCGACAGGCTGGAGGCCGGCGCATCGCCCGGCCGCTGCAATACCCGCGACACCCCGCCCTTGGGCACCATTTGCACGGCAATGGTGCCGCCCTTGCCGGGTTCGGGGACCACCAGAACGACATCGGATTCGGAACGCAGCGCGTTGTCCGCCTTGCCATCGGGGAAGACCGCCAGATTCAAACGCCGAGTTCCTGCGGGCAACGGTTTTTCCGGCAGGAACACCCACTCGCCGCGCTCGTCGGCCTTGGCTCGGCCCAGTTCGGTGTCGCCGTCGTAAATCACCACCTGCACCCCCGGCGCGGCGCGACCGGCGATCACCGTATCGCCATCGGGACTGATCCGCACGATGTCGAAGGACGGCTTGACCACGGCGACGGCCTGCGCGGGTTCGCTCACGGCGGAGACCACCGGCACCTCCGCCTTCTTGCCATCGTCGGCGGTATCGCGCAGCATCCACAAGGCCGCGCCGACCAACGCCAGCCCCAGCACCACAACCCCATAAGTCCCGACGCGTTTCACGTTTGACCCCAGCACCGCCGCATGACCCAAGCGCAAATGTAAACGGCCCCACCCGATTCCACCTACGTCTCGCCAAACTACGACCGAACCGCCGCCAACGCAACGGCCCACGCGCATGTCGAATCCACATGACCGAAGACGGCAACCGTCACGCGCCTCGGCCACATTGAAACCGGGGCGGCGCGGTTCTATGTTTGTCCACAAAGACATTGTGTCATTCTCCGGGGCACACCCCGGCAGGGCGACGTCTCGTCCCTGAACGCACCAACCGCCATCCATTGGGAATCATCGTCATGACAAAAATCAAGGTCGCCAATCCCATCGTCGAGCTCGACGGCGACGAAATGACGCGCATCCTCTGGTCGTTCATCAAGGACAAGCTGATTCTGCCCTACCTCGACCTCGACCTTTTGTATTTCGATCTGGGGGTCGAAAACCGCGACGCCACCGCCGATCAGGTGACGGTGGATGCCGCCCACGCGATTCTGAAACACCGCGTCGGCGTCAAGTGCGCCACCATCACGCCGGACGAGGACCGGGTGAAGGAATTCAGTCTCAAGAAAATGTGGAAGTCGCCCAACGGAACCATCCGCAACATCCTGGACGGCACCGTCTTCCGCGAGCCGATCATCTGCAAGAACGTGCCGCGCACCGTTCCCAGCTGGACACAGCCGGTGGTGATCGGCCGCCATGCCTTCGGCGACCAGTACAAGGCCACCGACTTCACGGTCCCCGGCGCGGGCAAGCTGACCATAACCTTCGCCCCCGCCGACGGCGGCCAACCGATCACCCGCGAGGTCTATGACTTCCCGAGTTCCGACGTCGCCATGGGCATGTACAACCTTGACGAATCGATCCGGGGCTTCGCCCGCGCCTGCATGAATTATGCGTTGGGGCGCGGTTGGCCTCTCTACCTCTCGACCAAGAACACCACCCTGAGAGCCTACGACGGGCGCTTCAAGAATCTGTTCCAAGAGGTCTTCGAGGCCGAGTTCGCTCCCGCCTTCGCCAGGGCGGGCATCACCCATGAACACCGCCTGATCGACGACATGGTGGCCTGCCGCATGAAGTGATCGGGGGGTTTCGTCTGGGCCTGTAAGAACTATGACGGCAACGTGCAGTCGGATTCCGTCGCGCAGGGGTTCGGCTCGCTCGGCCTGATGACCTCGGTGCTGATGACCCCGGACGGCAACATCGTCGAGGCGGAAGCCGCCCACGGCACCGTGACCCGCCACTACCGCCTGCACCAGCAGGGCAAGGAAACCTCGACCAACCCGATCGCCTCGATCTCCGCCTGGACGCGCGGCCTGAAGTATCGGGGCCAATTCGACAACACCCCCGAGGTGACGCGCTTCGCGGAAACCCTGGAACGGGGTTCCAGGGGCCTTTGGCCCCTGGCGGGTCCGGGCGGAGCCCTCCCTGATTCTTCCTTACCGCCCTTGCATCGCGGCTTCAATCGCGGCGATCGCCTCGGCGGCCTTGTCGCCATCGGGACCGCCCGCCTGCGCCATGTTGGGGCGGCCGCCACCGCCCTTCCCACCCAGGGAGGCAGACCCGGCCCGCACCAGATCGACGGCGCTGAACCGCGCGGTCAAGTCGGCGGACATCGCGACCACCAGGGAAGCCTTGCCTTCCGCCACGCCAACCAGGGCGACGACGCCCGAGCCGATCTGCGCCTTGATCTCGTCGGCCATACCCTTCAGATCCTTGGCCGGAACATCGGCCAGCACCTTTCCGGCGAAGGCGACGCCCGCCACCTGCTTCGGCCCCTCGGCCGCGCCCGCGCCGCCCATGGCGAGCTTCTTACGGGTGTCGGAGAGTTCGCGCTCCAGGCGCTTCTTGTCTTCCAGCAACTGCGCCAGACGATCCGGCAACTCGGAGACCGGCGCCTTCAGGGTTTCGGCGGCCTTGGCCAGAATCATGTCGTGTTCCGCGACGTAATGCTCGGCGGCGGCGCCGACCACCGCCTCGATCCGGCGAACCCCCGCCGCGACCGCGCTTTCCGCGACGATTTTGAACAGACCGATGTCGCCGGTGCGGGCGACGTGGGTGCCGCCGCAGAGTTCGACGGAATAGGTGTCCTCGCCCTCGCCCATCGAGACGACGCGCACTTCCTCGCCATATTTCTCGCCGAACAGGGCCATCGCGCCCGCCTCGACGGCGGATTCGGGATCCATCAGCCGGGTGGTGGAGACCAGATTGGCGCGGATGCGATCATTGATTTCCGCCGCCACCACCGCCCTGTCCTCGATTGACAACGGCTTCGGATGGCTGACGTCGAAACGCAACCGGTCGGAAGAAACCAGCGACCCCTTCTGCATCACGTGTTCGCCCAGACGGTGGCGCAACGCGGCATGCAACAGATGCGTGGCCGAATGATGCGCCCGCAGGGCGGAACGACGGACGTGATCGACGACGCACCGCGCCGCGGCACCGACCGCGACCGGGCCGCCCTCCAGAATGCCCATATGGACCTGCAGGGCGCCGACCCGTTTCTGGGCATCGGTGACTACCAAGCGCGCGCCGTTGGCAAAGACGACCTCGCCCGCGTCGCCCGATTGGCCGCCGGATTCGCCATAGAACGGCGTCTGGTTCAGCAACACCGCCACCGCGCCCGGTCGCGCGGTCGCCACCGGCTGACCATCGACCACCAGAGCGGTCACCGTGGCTTCCGACACTTCGGTGTCGTAGCCCAGGAATTCGGTGGCACCGACCTTATCCTTAAGGTCGAACCACACCGCCTCGGTCGCCGCCTCGCCCGAACCGGCCCAAGCGGCGCGGGCCTCGGCCCGCTGCTTGTCCATGGCGGTGGCGAAGCCCGCCTCGTCCACCCGCATGCCACGGGCGCGCAATGCATCCTGGGTCAAGTCCAGCGGGAAGCCATAGGTATCGTAAAGCTTGAACGCCACCTCGCCGGGCAGCACGCCGCCCTTGGCCAGGCCGGCGGTTTCGTCCGCCAACAGATGGAGACCGCGTTCCAGCAACTGCTTGAAGCGGGTTTCCTCCAACTTCAAGATCTCGGCGATCAGGGTCTCGGCACGGGCCAATTCCGGATAGGCACCGCCCATCTTGGTAACCAGGGAACGCACCAGCTTGTGCAGCAGCGGATCGCGGCAGCCCATCATGTGGGCGTGACGCATGGCGCGGCGCATGATGCGGCGCAGCACATAGCCACGGCCCTCGTTGGACGGCAGCACGCCATCGGCGATCAGGAACCCGGCGGAACGCAAATGGTCGGCGATGACACGGTGCGACACCTTGTGCGGGCCATCGGGATCGACGCCGCTTTCATGGGCCGAGGCTTCGATCAAAAAGCGCATCAGGTCGATGTCGTAGTTGTCGTGCTTGCCCTGCAGAACCGCGGTGACGCGTTCCAGCCCCATGCCGGTATCGATCGAGGGCCTGGGCAGGTCAAGACGGGTCCCGTCGGCCTGCTGCTCGTACTGCATGAACACCAGGTTCCAGATTTCGATGAAGCGATCGCCATCCTGGTCGGCGCTGCCGGGAGGACCGCCCGCGATCTTCGGCCCATGGTCGAAGAAGATTTCCGAGCACGGACCGCACGGCCCGGTATCGCCCATCGACCAGAAATTGTCGTTGGTCGGAATGCGGATGATGCGCGAATCCGGCAAACCCGCCACTTTCTTCCATAGGTCGAAGGCGTCGTCGTCATCGGCATAGACGGTGGCGAGCAACCGATCCTTCGGCAGGCCAAAGTCCTTGGTGATCAGGGTCCAGGCGAAATCGATGGCATCGGCCTTGAAATAGTCGCCGAACGAAAAGTTGCCCAGCATCTCGAAGAAGGTGTGATGCCGCGCGGTGTAGCCGACGTTATCGAGATCGTTGTGCTTGCCCCCGGCGCGCACGCATTTCTGCGAGGTGGTGCCCCGGGAATAAGGGCGATGCTCGGCTCCGGTGAAGACATTCTTGAACTGCACCATCCCGGCGTTGGTGAACAGCAACGTCGGGTCGTTGCGCGGCACCAACGGCGCAGAATCGACGATTTGATGCCCGCGATCCTTGAAGAAGTTCAAAAACGTGGAACGGATATCGTTGGTAGTGGTGGTCATGTCGTTTTCACCGGCACAAATGTTCGACCCGGCCCCCGGATGCCTTCCGGCCTTCCGCGAAGCGAAGGACCTATGTATCGCGCACCTGGAACGAAGTCAAAACCAGATCGACAGCCACATCCCGCCGTTCTTACCCACGATCAACCGACCGGCGTGCAGAATTCGACCAGGAAACCATGAGGATCGCGCACATGGGCGACGGTCTGCCCCCAGGGCTTCGATTCCGGGGCCTTGACCAGAACGGCCCCTGCCGCGACGGCGCGATCCAGGGCGGCGGCGACATCGTCGGTCACCAGCGCCAACTCGGCGCCGGGCGGAGAATCGTCCGGACGCAACGGACGGAAGCCCAGATTCTCATCCTTCAGAAAGGATTCAGCGGTAAAGGCCAGGGACGTCCCGCCGGTTTCCATCTCGGCGAAATTCCCGCATTCGGTCACCATGCGCGCCGCCAGACCGAAGGCCCGTTCGTAGAACGCGACGGCGGCGCGGACATCCGGCACGTACAGAATGACGTATCCCAGCCTCATGATTTTCTCCCGCTTGAGCGTGACGGAACGCTCCGCCCGGGATGAACCCGGGCGGGCAACGAAACGGCAAAAACTCTTGAAACGCTTATGGCTCGTCCACCGGCTCGGTGGTGTCGGTCAGCATCGCCTCGACGATCAGGCCGGCATTGGAACGGACCGCGCTTTCGACTTCCGCCGCGATCGCGGGGTTGTCCTTCAAGAACTGCTTGGCATTGTCGCGGCCCTGACCGATCCGCTGATCCTTGTACGCGAACCAGGACCCCGACTTGTCGATCAATCCGCCCTGCACGCCCAAATCCAGCAATTCGCCGGTCTTGGAGATGCCAACGCCATAGTCGATATCGAATTCGACGGTCTTGAACGGTGGCGCCACCTTGTTTTTCACCACCCGAACCCGGGTCTGGTTGCCGGTGACCTCGTCCTTGATCTTGACCTGACCGATCCGCCGGATATCGAGGCGCACCGAGGCGTAGAACTTCAAGGCATTGCCGCCGGTGGTGGTTTCCGGGTTGCCGAACATCACGCCGATCTTCATGCGGATCTGGTTGATGAAAATAACCAGGGTATTGGAACGCGCCACCGAACCGGTCAGCTTGCGCAGCGCCTGACTCATCAGCCGGGCATGCAAGCCGACGTGGGAATCCCCCATCTCGCCTTCCAATTCGGCGCGAGGAGTCAGGGCCGCCACCGAATCGACCACCAGCACATCAACCGCGCCGGAACGCACCAGGGTATCGGTGATTTCCAGCGCCTGTTCCCCGGCATCCGGCTGGGAAATCAGCAGCTCGCTGAGATTGACCCCCAGTTTTTTCGCATACGAGGTGTCGAGCGCGTGTTCGGCATCGACGAACGCGCAGGTGCCGCCCTTTTTCTGGGCCTCGGCGATCACATGCAGCGCCAGCGTCGTCTTGCCCGAGCTTTCCGGGCCATAGATTTCAACGACGCGCCCGCGCGGCAGGCCGCCGATCCCCAGCGCCAGATCGAGCCCCAGGGAGCCGGTCGAGATCGCCTCGATATCCACGGCGTTTTCGTGTTGCCCGAGGCGCATGATCGAACCCTTGCCGAAGTTCTTCTCGATCTGCGACACCGCGGCTTCCAAAGCCTTTTGCTTATCCATGGTATCCTTATCCACCAGGCGGAGAACGGTTTGCGTCATGGCCGAACCTCGTTATCCCATATTTCGCGACGGGCGTACACCGCCCCTCATGCGGTCAATATGATCATGTTTTATTCTCCGCCTCAAGAAAAAAGAACAAAGCTGGAACCTTGGCGGTTCACGGGGCTGCGGCGGCACGATCCTCGATCGCTTTCGCCACCTTGTCGGCCAGGGAATCGAGTGAGAACGGCTTGGCCAGGAACAAAACGTCGGGCGAATCGGCCAAATCGTCGGAGGCGATGTCCTCGGAATAGCCGGACATCAGAATGACCCGGATCGACGGATATTCCTGCCGCACCAGACGCGCCAGCGTCGCGCCGTCCATCCCCGGCATCACCATGTCGGTGATCAGGACATCGACCTCGTCATGGTCTTGCAGCAAGGAAATCGCCTGTTCGCCGTCCGCCGCCTCCAGCACCGTGTAGCCCTTGGCCTTGAGCGCCCGGGCGGAAAACACGCGCACCGCGTCCTCGTCCTCGACGATCAACACCACCTTACCTTCCGGCATCGCGATCGGGTGCTCGGCGGCGGGCTCTTCCATCCTCGGCTCGACGGACGGCGCGGCGGCCCCGGCGCGGGCACGCACCGCCGCCTCGTCGAAACGCGGCAGATAGATGGTGAAGATCGCGCCTTCGCCCTTCTTGCTTTCCACCGTCACCGTACCCTCGGTCTGGCGAACAATGCCGTAGACGGTGGACAAGCCCAATCCGGTTCCCGCCACCGCGGTCCCCGCCTTGGTCGAGAAGAACGGCTCGAAAATCCGCGCCAAATCTTCCTTGGCGATGCCGGTGCCGGTGTCGGAGACCTCGATCAGCGCGTAATGACCGGGCGCCACGGTTTCGGTGCCGACCTTCAACGACTCGGCCAAGTGGCGCGCGGCGGTCCGGATGGTCAGGGTCCCACCGCCGACCATCGCGTCGCGGGCATTCACCGCCAGATTGATGATCACCTGATCGAATTGCCCAGGATCCACCCGCACGAAGCCGACATCGCGACCGTGCACGAGGTTAAGTTCAATGGTTTCGCCCAGCAGCAGCCGCAACAGGTGCGACAACTCGGCCAGCGCATCGGGAACCCGCACGAAGCGGGGCAGCAACGGCTGACGGCGCGAGAACGCCAACAACTGCCGCACCAGATTGGCGGCACGATTGGCGTTCTGTTTGACCTGCATGATGTCGGTGAACGAGGCGCTGCCCGGCCCGTGCCGTTGCAGCAACAGATCGCAAAAACCGATCATCGCGGTTAGCAGATTGTTGAAGTCATGCGCCACGCCCCCCGCCAGTTGCCCCATCGCCTGCATCTTTTGCGCCTGCGCGGTCTGCATCTGGAGGGTCCGGCGATCGGTGATATCGATGACGTGGATGAGTTGCCGGGCGGGAACGGCGTTCTCGGTCGCATCCTCGGCGGCATCGGCGGGCAAGGGCCGGATGAACAGCATCGCGGTCAGATCGCGCGGCGTATCCAGTCGAACCTCCAGCGGTGCCACCGGCATCCCCGCCGCGGCACGCTCGAACACCGTGGCCAGATCGGCGCGCATCGCCGGATCGACCAGTTCCTCAAGTTTCAGGCCAACCAGATCGTCGCACGACCGCCCCAGCATCGCGGCCAGCGTCTCGTTGGCATCGGCCAGCATCGGACAAGGCAGACCGCCGACATCGACCACCAAACGGCTGAAATGGGTGGCGCCCCCAGCCTCGGCGGGAGTGGGCTCCCCGGCATCGCGCACCACCACGGCACGGGGCCGGGTCTCGCCGTTCTCGTCATACAACGAATGCGTCAACAGCGCCGGGAATCCGCCGCCGCGCGGCCCACGAAAACGCACCAAGCCACGCCACGCGCCATCGACCTCTGGCCGCGCCGACCCTTCGGCCAGAACCCCGGCCAGGGTTCGACCGATCAAGGCGTCGGGAGTCGCCCCCAACCACTCCGCCAGCGTTTGGTTGACGTAATGAAAGGCCTGCTCGGCATCCAGCGCGTAGACGCCGACCGGCAAAAAATCCAGAAAATCGCTTAAGTACTCGCGCTCGCCCTTGAGCACGTTCTCGACGGCACGGCGGGCGGAAACGTCGGCCGCCACCAGCAATCTGGCCCCCGCCGGATGCGGCAAGGCGCGCACCTCGATGCGGACCCAATCGCGACCGCCCAGGCGTTCGTCGCGCACCGGCTTCAGGGACAATTCCTGCGCCGCGTCCAATCCGGCGTCATAGGCGCCACGCAGACGGTCCAACGCCTCGCGGTTGGCCTCGGTCTCGCACAGCCGCGATTCCAGCACGGTCAGGGGATCGGCGCCCCCCCAGAAGCGCCGCCCCTCGGCATTGGCGGCGACCGTGCGCCCCGCCGCGTCAACCACGCGCAAGGCCCGTTTATCACGGTCCAGACAGACCTCCAACGCCACGGCGCGGGCCAGCAGTCCCTGCCACGCCGATGCCTCGCGCAGCATCAGGAGGGCGCCGAACAACCCCAGACCTGCCCCCGCAGCCAGCGTCCAGGCGGAAACGCCGCTGCCGGTGGCGCCGCTCAAGGTCACCCCGAAGCCCAACACCACGATCACCGCGCCCCACGTGCTGAATCCCTTGATCATCGGTCTTGGTTGCTCCCGCCCGTGGTTCGCGTTGAAAGTGTGTCAGTCCCGGACGCCCCTGTCAGCGCGTTTTTTCCTCAGCCGCATGACATAGCCGATAACTTCCGCCACCGGACGGTAATGCTCGGGCGGAATGAACTGATCCACCTCGACCGAGGCGTAAAGCGCCCGCGCCAGCGGCGGGTTCTCGACGATCGGCACATCGTTCTCCTCGGCGATTTCACGGATTTTCTTGGCAATCAGGTCGGCGCCCTTGGCGACCACCTTGGGCGCGGCCATGTCCTCCATCTTGTAGCTGAGCGCGACCGCGAAGTGGGTCGGGTTGGTGATCACCACGTCGGCATGCGGCACCGCCTGCATCATCCGCTTGCGGAAACGGTCCAACCGGATCGACCGGATCCGCGCCTTGACCTGCGGATCGCCTTCCGACTGCTTGTTCTCGTCCTTGACCTCCTGCTTGGTCATCTTCAGCTTCTTGTGGTTCTGATAGCGCAAGTAGAACATGTCGGCGAACGCGACGGCGATCATCACCGCGACCACGGTGACAAGCAGCACCAGGATAACCAGCCGCACCTGCATCAGCATCGCCACCGTTTCCATTTCCGGCAGACGAAGAATCCAGATCAGGCGCGGCCACACCACGAAGACCAGCGCGATCACCACCAAGGCCAGCTTGGCCAAGTTTTTGATCAGCTCGACCAGCTTCTTCGGCGAAAAGAACTGCTTTACCCCCTTGATCAGGCTCAACTTATCCAGGCTGGGGGCGGCGCGCTTCGGAGAATAGACAAACCCCACCTGCCCCATCACCGACAAAAACGCCAGGACCATCAGAACAATGATCGGGAACAGCAGAATCAACCCGATATCCACCATGGTCCCGCTCAGCAGGGCACGCAGGCCTTCGAAATCGGTGGGCATCTCGTGGGGTTTGGCGATGAACGGTCGTAACGTGTCGCGCAGATTGCGCGCCATCATCGGCGCGAATATCCCCACCGCGATGATGCCGCCGATCAGCATCATCAGGCTTTTGATTTCCTGGGAAATCGGGACGTTGCCTTCCTCGCGCGCCTTTTCTATGCGTTTTCCCGTGGGTTCTTCCGTTTTTGAGGCGTCGTCTTCTTCCGACATCGGTCACCCACCCGCGATGAAAACGCGCAAGCCGCTTTCGAAGTGGTGAACCAACCACAACATCATCGTCGGCAGAACCAGAAGAATCAGCCCCAGAGCCAACAGAATCTGCATCGGCAGACCGACGAAGAAGACGTTCATCTGCGGCATCAGACGGGCGGTAACGCCCATCGCCGTCTGAAAGACGATCGAGAAGACGACGAACGGCGAGGCCAGGCGCAATCCGATGGAGAAACTCCGCGCCAGCGTACGCGCCAGATAGTCGGCCATGTCGGAGATCGGCAACACGCCGCCCGGCGGAAACAAGGTGAAGGTTTCGGCCACCGCCCGCAGCATCAGCATGTGGGTACCGGTGACGAAAATCAGGACCAGGGCGATCAGATTGAAGAAGCCGGTGACCAGGGCGCCCTGCGACTCGCTGATCGGATCGAAGACGAAGGCATTGGCCAGGCCGGCGGTCAGCCCGACCACAGCCCCCGCGAAGTGCAGGGCCGACAACAGAGTTTGCGCCAGCACCCCGATAAAGACCCCGACTGTCAACTCATAGACCATCAACTGAAACAGCCCCCCCATCGACTTCGGCGGCGGCGGCAATATATCGACCAGCAGCGGCAGCAGCGCGATGCTCACCCCTAGGGCGATGAACAGCCGCATCCGCGCCGGAATGTAGGAGGCGGAGAAGCCCGGCAGCGCCAGGAACGCGCCGCTTAAGCGCGCGAACACCATGGCCAGCCGGTAAACGTCGAGCGCGAGGAGTTGTTCAAGCATCGCGGGCCTTCGTCATCGCGAGGCGATAATCAGACCGAACATGTGTTCGCTGAAAACCTTGATCTCGTGGAACATGAAGGGCAGCAGCAGAATCAGGGAAACGAACACCACCAGCACCTTCGGCACGAAGGTCAGGGTCATTTCCTGAATCTGGGTCAATGTCTGAAACAGCGAGATGACAAGCCCGATCGCCATGCCGACCAGCAGCAGCGGCGCGGCCACCATGACCAGGGTCAGAACCGTCTCGCGCGCGATTTCCAGAACCTGGGCTTCATTCATAAAGGTTGTCCGATCCGCGTTGATCCGCCGTCAGATCGTCATCTTGAGGATTTCCTGGTACGCCGACAAGACCTTGTCGCGCACCGCGACGACGGTCTGCAAGGCGGTCTCGGCATTGGCCACCGCGTTCACCACATCGCGCAGGTCGGCCTTGCCCTGCAGGGCAAGGATGCTCATCTGCTCGCTGTTCTTTCCGGCGGAGACCGCCTCGGTCAGGTTGTCCTTCAACAGATCGGTGAAGGCCTGGCCCGGCTGCACGGAGGACGCACGGGACTCGTTCTGGCCCTTGCTTTCCACGCTTTGCGCGGCACTGCGATAGGCGTTCAACGCCGCATTCATCGAAACCGTCATCGTGCCCTATCCTTTTCGTTGCGCCGCCCGGTCGAACGCCGTTACTTCAGCATGTCCACGGTCTTCGAGATCATTTGCCTGCTCAATTGCATGGCGTTCAAGTTGGCCTCGTAGCCGCGCTGAGCCTCGCGCATATCCATCATTTCGATCAACGGATTGACGTTGGGCAGTTGGACATGACCGTCCGCGCCCGCCGCCGGGTGCGCCGGATCGTAGCGTTTTTCGAATTCCTTGGTATCCGTCGATATCCTGTTCACTTTAACCATGTCGGCACCAACCTCGCGATTCAGCTCGCTTTTAAAGGACAACGTCTTGCGGCGGTAGGGCGCCTCGCCCGGCTTGGTCCCCACCGAGTCGGCGTTGGCGATGTTTTCGGAAACCACGCGCAACCGCGTCGCCTGGGCCTTCATCCCCGACGTCGAAACCTGCGTGCTGACCATCAAGTCATCCATCGTCCCGCTCCTTCACGCCGCGCCGATCACGAACCACCGCGCCCCAGCGCGGTGCGGATCAGGGCGATGTTCTTCATCACCAGATTGGAAGCCAACTCGTACTGCATCCGATTGCTCGCCGCCTTTTGCATCTGTTCCTCGACATCCACCCCATTCTTATCCAGGGTATATTCATAGGGACGGCGCACCGTCTCGACGCGATAGGGACCACCGGTCGGCTGGCTGCCGCTCAGGTGTTTGGGGTCGGCACGAACCACCGCGACCGACTGGCTGTCCTTGGCCAGGGTGCGCGACAGCGTGCTTTTAAAATCGATCGGCTTGACGTCCTTCGCGGCATAGCCAGGCGTATTGGCATTGGCCAGATTCTGCGACACCACTTTTTGCCGCTGCGCCAACCAATCCATGCGCTCTTGCGCGATCTGGAAAAACATCAGGTTCTGAAGGTCCATGGGACGACCGCCTCCGCCTTTTACGGAATCGTTCGCGCGAGCGATCCAACTCCGATGCAGGATCAGTATCCCCCATCCCCTTTAACAATCGGTAAAAGCGGATTGCCTTGCGTCATTAAGGGGGTGTTTAAGGGGTGGGGAGATACTGAAGGCTCGATTCGGCCGCAATGACCCCCCGGTGCATGATGCCCGACCACGACCCGAAGCCCCGCACGGCGAAGACCGACGCCCCCGCCCACGACATGGAGCAGGTGGCGATCGCCCTGCACTACGACCAGGCGGCGGATGCCGCGCCAAGGATTGTCGCTGCGGGCCATGGGGCCATCGCCGAACACAATCCTGGCGCCGGCCTTCGCCAACGGCGTCAAGGTGCGCGAGGACGCCGATCTGGCGGAAATCCTGGCCGCGGTCGAAGTCGATACCGAAATCCCGCTGGAGGCATTCACCGCCGTCGCCGAGATTCTCGCCTACGTCTATCGCTCCAACGGCAGACCGATCGCGGCCGCCCAGGGTCCGGAGGCAACGCCATGACCGCCACCCCCTATTCCGACATGATGATCCGCATCCAGAACCTGCGCCGCCGCATCGACGAGGCCAATCGCGCGCTGGTCCGCGGCGACGTGCTCAGCCTCTCCCGATTCCCGGAGGAGATCGCCTCCCTGTACGTCCTGGCCGGCCGCCTGCCTGGCGACAAGCGGCGGCAAGCCGCCTTCGCGCTGCATGCCCTTGACGCGGAACTTACCTCCTATACAAGAATTCCGACCACCCGTCGGCGCGCCGACGCCCAGTCCCGTCATTTCGAGGGAGTCTTCGCCCGTGACCGCTGAGTCGATGATCGACGGCGCGACGTTGGGACGGCTGATCGCCGTCCTGTCGCTGGTCGTCGGCCTGATTCTGCTGGCCACCTGGCTGGTGCGGCGGGCGGGGTTCGGCTCTGGCGTGACGCGCGGCACCGCCAAAACGCGCCGCCTGTCGATCCTGGAAATCCGCCCGATCGACGCGCAACGCCGCCTGATTCTGGTCAGCCGTGACGGCGTCGAACACCTGCTGCTGATCGGCGGCTCCCGCGACCTCGTCGTCGAGACCGCGATTGCCCCGCCCGAAGACATCGATGACCCGCTGGAGCGGGTACGCTTCCGCGATGTCATCCCCGGCGGCGGCAAGATCGGCGCCCACATCCTGCGCCCCGGCCACCGCATCGACGAGCCGGGAGACCCCGCATGATCCGCCGCGTTCTGGCCATTTCCCTGCCGCTTGCCCTGATCCTGTTGCTGGGCGCAGCCGATACCGCCGCCGCGCAATCGGTGTCGATCAACCTGGGCGGCGACGGCGGCGGCAGCACCTCCGCCCGCGTCATCCAGCTGTTCCTGCTGATCACCGTGTTGAGCCTGGCGCCCGGCATCCTCTTGATGGTGACCTCGTTCACCCGCATCGCGGTGGTGCTGTCGATGCTGCGTCAGGCGATCGGCACCAACACCACGCCGCCCAACATGGTGCTGTTGTCGTTGGCGATGTTCCTGACCTTCTTCGTGATGACCCCGACCATCGAACGGTCGTGGGAACAGGGGGTGCGCCCCCTGATCAATGAAGAGATTTCCGAAGGCGAGGCCCTGGAACGCGCCGCCAAGCCGTTTCACGACTTCATGATGAAGAACGTCGGCGAGCGCGATCTATCGCTGTTCGTCGATATGGCCAAGGTGCCGGAAGGCACCGAACCCGACGCCATGCCCTTCCAGGCGCTGATTCCCGCCTTCATGATCAGCGAACTGCGCCGCGCCTTCGAAATCGGCTTTCTGCTTTACCTGCCGTTCATCATCATCGACATGGTGGTAGCCTCGATCCTGATGTCGATGGGCATGATGATGCTGCCGCCGGTGATGCTGGCGTTGCCGTTCAAACTGATCTTCTTCGTGCTGATCGACGGCTGGTACCTGATCGCCGGATCCCTGGTGCAAAGCTTCGCGCCATAGAAACCGAAACCGTCCCGTGAAAAAGGCCGGGATTTCTCCCGGCCTTTTTCCTTGCCCGCCGTGCCGTCCCTACGGCGCCACGTCGTAGGCGCCGTCCTTCCAGCGATAGACGACGAGGCCCGGCACCTTAAGGTCGCCCTTGGCATTGAAGGACAGCGGCCCGATCACGGTGTCGAAGCGGCCCGTCGCCATGGCGTCCCGCAACGGCTGGTATTTCACGCTGTTCGCCTGCGTCGCCGCCTGTTCGAACAGCTGCATCGCGGCATAGGCGTAAAGCACGTAGCCCTCGGGCTCGATCGACTTCTTGCGGAAGGCTTCCACCACCGGCGCGGCGGAGACGATCTTGCGCGGGTCGGGCGAAAAGGTGAACATCACGGTGTTGGCGGCCGCGCCGGCGATACTGGCCAGTTCGGAATTGGTCATGGTGTCGCCCCCCCCATCACCAGAAGGGTCAACCCCGCCTGCTTCGCCTGACGAACGATCAGTCCGACCTCGGTATGATAGCCGCCATAGGCCATCACCTTGACCCCCCCCGCCGCCTTCAGCTTGGTGATCAGGCTGGAATAATCGCGTTCCCCAGCGGTAATCGACTCCTCAAGAACCGGGGTGATGCCCTTCGCCAGCATCGCCTTCGCCATTTCCCCAGCCAACCCCCTGCCGTAGGCGCTTTTGTCGTCGATCACCGCGATCTTGTCCTTGGCAAAATGCCGGGCGATGTAGTCGCCCGCCACCCGGCCCTGCTGATCGTCGCGGCCCATGATGCGGAAGATGTTCTTCAGCCCGCGTTCGGTCACCTGGGGGTTGGTGGAGACGGTGGCCATCGGAATCGCCGCCTCGTTGTAAACGTCGGAGGCCGGAATCGTCGAACTGGAACACCAGTGTCCGTGCATGAAGACAATGCCGCTGGTCGCCATGCGGTTGGCCACCGCCACCGCCTGTTTCGGATCGCAAGCGTCGTCGCCGACCACCAGCTTCAGCGGGTTGCCCAGAACGCCGCCACGGGCGTTGATCTCGGCGATCACGAGTTCGGCGCCCATGCGAATCTGATCTCCGGCGGAGGCATGCTGCCCGCTCATCGGGCCGGCGATGGCAACCAGGGTCTCGGCACCCGCCGGGGCCACGGCCAAGAGGGCGGCGGCGAATCCCAAGCCCCCGACTAACGACTTCTTCATCCGGTCTCTCTTTGCAGTACGTCTTCTTATGACAACGACGCGCCGCCCCACCCGGCGCGAAGCCTCAGTTGATGCCGCTCAGGCCAGAGGCCTTGGTCCGAGTCTTGTACTCGCCCATGAAGGAGCGGAAATTCTCGGCCTGCTTGATCTGTTCCTCGACCGAGGCCATGTCGATCAGCCCGCTTTGGGTGCGATTGGTCAACAGATTGAAGGCATCGAATTCCGGCGTCGCGTTCATGAACTGCAGGTAATCGCGGCGCAGTTGCACGATCTCGCGGCGCTGATCGGACAGGCGTAGCGCGGTCACCCATTGCAAAACGCGCTGGCGCATCGCGGGCGATATCTGACTGCCCGGTTCCGGCGGACGCACGGTACGGGACAGCGCCTCGGCCGCCCCCACCCAGTTCTGGCGCCGCCACTGGATTTCCGCCTTCAACAGGCTGGCGTCGTCGCTGGTATCGGTCGCGATCGTCTGCAAGGCCTTGTCCGCCTGATCAAGGTCGGCCAGGGCGCGGGCGCGCAACTGATTGCTCTGCCGCCGCATCTCGGGCGACATCTCGGGGTTTTCGCTTTTCTTCAACGCGGCTAACGCCAGGGCGGGTTTCTTGTTGAACAGATAGACCAGGGCCAGACGCACCCCGACACGGCTTTTCTCGGCCCCCGCCAGGCGGGTTTCCACCTGGTGTTCCAGCAGTTGCGCCGCCTGATCCAAAAGATCGACCGAGACAAACCGGTCGGCAAGCTTGCGGATCATTTCATCGCCTTCGACGCCGGGCGGATTGAGTTCGCGGAATTCCTCGAACAGGGCGATGGCGCGCACCGGCGGCATGTCGGCGGCGCGATCGTTGAGGTAAAGCTCGCGGAAGGTGGTGCGCATCAAATCGACGATGTCCTTGACCCCTTCGGTCTGCCGGAAGTACCCCGCCATCTGCTTCAACACCCACAGGCCTTCGCCATAGCGTTTCGCCGACAGCTCCATCTCGGCCAGCGTCCGCAGCAGGTTGTATTCGAAATCGTCGCCCCGCCAAGCGAAACGCAAACGGTCCAGACCGTCGATCGCCTCGTCATCGGTAATCTTGCCCATCTTGCGCATCAGGATGATGAGATCGAAGGCGGCGCGCGCCCGGAAGGGGCGGACCATCATCGTCTCGGTCTTTTTCCAATCCTCGATGGCGGTTTCCAACGCACCGGCGACGGCATTCATCCGCCCGGTCAGATAGGCCGCCTCCGCCTGTTCAGGGATGGACGCATCCTCGCGTTTGGCGATTTCCAGGAAGGTCCGCCCCCCGACATCGTCGCCGGCATCGGCCAGGGCCTCGGCGGCGGCCAGCGCCATGCGGGTGCGCAGGTGCGGCGGATAGTCCTTCAGGATCGCGGCGGAAGTCCGCACCGTCAGCATCGCCTCGGCCTTGGCGTTCTTGTCGCCACCGGCAAGAACGGCCAACGCCCGCCAGAACTTCGCCTCGGCCGAGCCACCCAGGCTCTCGTGTCCCAGGTCCTTGACCGCATCGTCCTCGCGATGCATCAAATACTCGGCGCCGCCACGCACCGCCAGAAATTCCGGCGTGTCCTGCATCGACGGCAGTTCCTTGGAAATCACATTCAACACGCCCAGCGCCTCGGCCCCCAGGCCCTGCGCGAAGTAAAACCGCGCCAAGTCCATGCGCGCCGCAGAACGGCGGTCGTCGGGGGCGGAAATCACGGCGTTGAGAAGACGGCGACGATCATCGACATACGTTTCCTCGCCACCCCGGATCCAGGTTTTCATGTCGAAGGACCTGGACGTCGGCTTCCTGGCGGAGTCATCGACCATGGCCACCGACGACGACGCCTGTCCCGACAGGCGCATGCCGCCCTTGCGGGTGATTTCGATGCCATTGCGGCTGGACGCGACCTCGACGTCATCGGCGCGCGGCAGCACCACCACGCCCTGCGCGGTAACCGGCAACACGGCATCGACGACACGACGTTCCGGCGCGATGCCGTAGCCCAGGGGGATCACCGGTACCACCCACAAGGACTCCCCGGTTTCCGGATCGACCAGGGGGATCGGCACGCCGCCTTCGTTCATCGGCAGGAACAGGCGCGACTCGCCCGCCGCCTTCAGTTGCGGCAGCACGTCGATGGGACGCACCGGACGCATCGGTTGCCGCATGAAATCGACGATCCACAACAGACCTTCGCGGCGCAGGCTGGGGTTGTAATCCGGCTGCACCACCAGACGCACCACCGTGGCACGGCCATTGGGAAACTGTTCGATGTCGTCGATCACGCCTTTGCCCATGCGACGCATCAGGGTCAGATCGACAGAATACGGCCGGTCGAAGACAATCCAGACGTACCCCGCCTGACGGAAAACCGCCGCGCCGGTCGGCTGATCCCACGAAAAACTCAAGCTGACGACGCGTCCGGCGGCGGCCTCCGGCGGCGGCACCGCGACGGTTTCGACGGCCGTGGTGGGAACCGCGGCGGGCCTCGGCGGCTCGGATTTCGCGGGCTTCGCGGATTCAGGACGGGACGACGTGGCGGCGGCGGTTTGCGGCTTGTCCGCCATGGCGTCCGTCAGCAGGTCGATGACGATGCCGCCCTTCCCGACGCGGAAGGACTTGGGCGCCGTCGCCGCTGGCAAGGAGACCACCAGCGGATTGCGGTCATCCTCGCGCACCCCCTTCAGCGCGTCGGGAAGGGCGGCGCGCAGGCGCGGCAGATCGATGCGGCCCGGCGACTCGAAACGGACGAAGGCACGCCCGTCCTCGAAGGCGGTCTTGTAGCCGGTGACGCGCGGCCAGTCGAAGACCAACCGGGTGTAGCCGGAATGGGCCCCGACCCGCACCGGAATCACCCCGGCCGGAGCGATCGCGGCGTCGGAAGCGGCGGACGCGACCGCCTTCGGCTCGAGCAGATCCAGAACCACCGAGGACCCGAAATCCTGCGCCTTCAGGGTATAGCGTCCACGCAGATCAAAGACGATGCGGCGATTGCCATCCTCGCGGCGCGCGGCGCGCAGATGGTTGGGTAACCGCGCCACCAACACCGCCGGATCGGCCTCCACGGCGCGATCGAAGCCGACGATTAGGCGTTTGCTGTCGATGCGCGCGGTATGGCGAACCGGTTGCGTCCACTCAAAAACCAACCGCCCGAAGCCTTCATGAATGCCTGCGCGCATTTCGACGCTCTGCGCGACCGCCACCCCCGCGACAAACCATGCCGACACCGCCAGCAGCGCCCCCAACCGGACCAACCGCCTCATGATCCCGTCCTCCAACTGGGCAGGATCACGATCTCGATGCGGCGGGCCAGGGCCAACCGGTCGGCGGGCGGCAGATCGGGTAGATCGGCGAAATGCCCGTCCGCCATGCCGTAAATGCGAATCGGCTGACTGACGCCGACGCTTTTCAGGTAATTGGCGATGGCCCCGGCCCGCGCCAACGAAAATTCCCAGTTCGAGGCATAGGCGGAGCCTCCCTCGAGCATCGGCGAGGTATGGGCGGCCACCGCGATCTGGTTGGTCAGCCCGTTCAGCACCTCGCCGATCGAGGACATCACCGGTTTCGCGGCGGGCGCGATCACGGTGCCGCCATCCGCGAACAGGGCGTCGGCGGGCAGCGACAGCACCAGCCGATCATCCAGCAGCCGCACCGCCGCGGCCTTAAGCTGCGGGGTGTCGGCGACCACGGCCTCGAACAGACTGGCCAGATAGGGTAACCCGGCGGCATCACGCGGCGCGACATGCGCGATATTCTTCAATGCCGAACCGCTGCGCGCCGGATCGTCGATGGTCGGGTTGAGGCTGCGGCTTAACGCGTCCACCACGTCCTGCCAGCGATCGTCCTTGACCCCCGACATAGCGAACAGCAGCACGAAAAAGGTCAGCATCAACGAAACTAGATCGGCGAAGGTCAGCATCCAGACATTCGATGAAGTCGGCGGCAGCGGCGGCGCGTCGAGGACGCCACCTTCCCATGCGATCAAGGCACGCGGATCGGTCATCGCGCCCCCCGCGGGACAGCGTCGTCCGACCGCGCCTCGAAAGATCGGTCTTCCTCCGTGACAACACGAAAGACGAAGCGCGCCTGCGTCGGATCGGATTCCTCGATCGCCACCACCACCGCCTGACGCGGCGCCCCTTCCTCGACAAAGGCCCGCGCGATCACCCCGGCACGGCGCATCGCCCGATCTTCCGACACCAGCAGACGCTCCACCGCGCCAATCCCGAAGACCGCCTCCGTCTCATAGCGCAGTCCGGGCGGCGGCGACGACAGCGAAGACACCAGTTGCGCAATGGCCCGGCGCTGCGCCGGGCGCAGGGTCTCGGTATCATGTTCGAACAGGGAATCGACGTGGAAGCGCAGTTCCATCAGACGTCCGGGATACACGATGGTAACCCGCGCGGCGGGAATGGCGGTTTCATAAACGTCCGCGACACGGCTCATGAACGCCGATAGCGAAACGAAGCCCCCCAGATCCGAGGCGAAGCTTTGCGCCTCGCGGGACGCTTTGGCGGTGGCGAACCGCGAAGTAACGCGATCCGAGAATTTCGCGGCTTTTCGCGTTCTCTCCATTGGAAATCGCCACCAGAAGAATGAAAAACGCCAACAGCAACAGATACAGGGACAGGAACAGGGCAACGGAACCGTCACCCCGCAGCGGCGGCGCCATATCGCCCGCCAGATCCCGATATCCCGTGGTTGCGCCCGGTGTCACCGCATGCTCCGGATCGTGGGTTGCCGATCGATTGCCCCGGATGACCGAATGTCAGCCCAGACTCGCCAGAAGCGCATCGATGTCGTCCTGGCTGGCCGCGATCGCTATTCAGGACCTCCTCGATCTCGGCGCCGAACGCCGCGACCAGGGTGTTCACCCGTTCCTCGATCTGCTTCAAGGTGCCGACCACCTTGGATATCCGCTGACCGGTCAGATCCTGGAAATTGCAGCCTTCATAAATCCGCATGGTGGCGTTGGTCAGGGCCTCGCCCGCCGCCGCATCGACCTTGGGGATTACCGCCTCGATCGCTTCCACCGCGTCCAGAATGGTGTTGGCGGCGGTTTCGGTGGACTGCACGATGGCATCCAACTCGTCGGCGGCGGGCGGCAGAAAATCGTCCTTGATCTCGTCCGGACGAATATCGGCGATTTCCTGCTTGGTCTTGCGGATGATCACCGCAAGCGCCTCAAGCTCGTTATAAACACGCAGCTCGTTCGAGCTGATCTCGCCGCTCATGGTGTCGAGGATGGCGCGAACGATTTCCACGACATCGTCCAGCGGAACGGCATTGCCCCGCGCCGCACGGATCACATCCAGCCGTTTTTGCAGGGCGGTTTCGGCATCGTCGTGAGACATCACGTTCTCCCTTGACCGGCACCTTGGCGACGCGAAAACCCTAGAACTCGCCCAGCACGCTGGACATCTTGGTCTTCAGGGTCTCGGCGTTGAAGGGCTTGACGATGTAGTTGGAAACCCCGGCTTCCTTGGCCGCGATGACGTTCTCGGTCTTGCTTTCCGCCGTCACCATGATGAACGGCAGCCCCTTCAGGTAGGCATCGGCGCGAACCTCGCGCAGAAGCTGCAACCCCGTCATCGGCTCCATGTTCCAGTCCGAGACAACCAGCCCATAGGTATTACCCGAGCGCAACATCTGAAGCGCCATGCTACCGTCGGTCGCCTCATCGATGTTATCAAAACCCAACTGTTTCAGCAGGTTACGAATGATACGCAACATCGTTTTCTAATCATCGACGATGAGAACGCGCATGTTCTTATCAACAGCCATGGAGGCCTCTCCCGAAGGAACCATTCATCCAAAAGATAAACCGGTAAAACCGTTTACCGAAAAAAAATTATAACGTTGGAGTATAAAGGAAGCAAAGCAACCGACGCAAGGGTTTTTACGGCGTCGGCCCTTCCCCGCCACTCAACGTTTCACCCCCGCGTCACCAACCAGATCGGCGGGAAGTTGCGACTGCGTGGCCAATTCGGTGGTCACCGCATTGGCGCGATCCGGCGACAATTCCGCCATGATCGCGGCCGAGGTGCGTTCCTTCATCCCCTTGATCACCCGGATCAGGATCGACATGTCCATCTGCTCGAAGATCCTGGCCGCATCCTTCGGCTTCATCGACTGATAAATCTTGACCAGACTCTCGATCTTCTTGTCTTCCTGGTCCTCGTGCTTTTCGATCAGGCCCTCGATCGTGGTCTGGATTTCCCGCAGTTTCTGGATCTTCGCATCGATCTGGGTTTCCGCGGCGGACAGCACGGCAAGACGCTGATCGACCTCCCGCTCGCGCTGTTCGATCGCCTCGCGCCGCGCCGCCAGGCTTTGCAGCACCTCGATCTCCGACTGCGAAAAACCGGTCGGTTCGCTCATTCCCGGCAACGGCGCGGGATCGCCGCCGTCCGCGCCCCCCTTCCGGGGGGCGGACGGCGGCCAGCTTTGCGCCAGGGCGGGCGAAATCAACGGCTGTTCGGCCGCCGCGCAGACCGATCCACGACCCCCGCCGTTCTGCCACAAACTGCCCAGGCGCGCCCCGAACATCAGGGCTCCGGCCAGAATGAACAACGACAACAGCCGGAAGCGCGGGGTGGTCAGCCGGGTCTTGGAATCCATGCCGCCCCCCTGTCCTAGCGCGAGGCCCGAATGGCGCGCAGCAACTGCCGCTCCGCCTCGGACCGTTCATCGTCACGAATATCGTGGCCTTCGGTTTCTTCCGCCAACAGCGCGGACAACAACGTCGGGCCCGGCGCGATACCACCAACGACGCGTGCACCTTCGCCGATTTTGCGAACCCGGTCCATGCCCAACGGTTCCGGCAGTTCCGTGGTCGCGGTTTCAGGGTTGAGGCCGGGGCGCGTCGCGCCCCGCGCCTCGCGCAGTTGCGCCTCCAGCCGGTTGGCCATGCTGTCGGCGCGCTCGCTCATGAAGGCCAGATCATCGCGCAGGACCTGCGTCTTTTCCATCGACTCGCGCAAGGTCTCGCCGACATCCAGCACCGCCTTGCGCATCTTCGGAATGCCCGCTTCGGCCCGCGTCGTCGCATCCTGGAAAGAGGCGATCATCTTGCCCAACTCGTCGCGATTGCGGCGCAATCCTTCGAGCTTGCGGTTCAGGATCACCGCATAGACGATGGTCGGCACCAGCAGCGTAACGATGACGACATCGAGAAGCACGGTGGGAGACATCTACGAATTTCCTTTTCCTGCGGCAAACGGGCCGGTTCAGTTGCGCTTGCGCTTGACCTTTTCGTCAAGGCAGATCGCGATGCTGCTGCCTTTGCGCCCCATTCGCCCAGCCCACATCGGCACGTCGCCACAACGCATCACGACACGGGAATCCGGCGTCGCGTTGAACATCAGACGAGTTCCGACCTCTATGTTGAGAACCGAGCAAAGAGACAGGTACTGCTGGTCAAGCACGGCCTCAAGCTCGATCTCAGTCTGCCAAAGTTCCTCCGCCAGGTGGATTTCCCAGATCGAATCGCGACCGAACTTTTCGCCCATGAACATCTGCAGCAGCAGTTCGCGGACCGGTTCCAGGGTGGCGTAGGGCAGCAACAGTTCCAGCCTGCCGCCACGGTCCTCCATGTCGATCCTGAGCTTGGCGACGATCGCGGCATTGGATGGACGGGAAATCGTCGCGAACCGCGGGTTGGTTTCCAACCGCTCGAAGCGAAAGGCGACCGGGCTCAACGGATCGAAGGCGGCGGACAGATCGGCAAGAACGACGTGGATGATCCGCTCGACGAGGTTGCGTTCGATGGTGGTATAGGGACGCCCCTCGATGCGCATCGCGGCGGTGCCGCGGCGACCGCCCAGCAGCACATCGACGATGGAATAGATCAGCGAGGAATCGACCGTCAGCAGGCCAAAGTTGTCCCATTCCTCGGCCTTGAACACCGCCAGCATGGCGGACAGCGGGATCGAGTTCAGATAGTCGCCGAAACGCAACGACACCAGATTATCGAGCGAAACCTCGACGTTGTCGGAGGTGAGGTTGCGCAAGCTGGTGGACATCATACGGACCAGGCGGTCAAACACCACTTCGAGCATCGGCAGCCGCTCGTAGGAAACCATCCCGGAATTCAGGATCGCCTGGATGCCCGAACGATTTTCCCCGGCTTCGCCGCCACCATCGAAACCGAGCAGACTGTCGATTTCATCCTGGTTGAGAACGCGCGCGGACTCGCGACCCGAGACGTTGGTCATCAGATCGGTATCGTCGGCGGCGGCGTCCTTGTCGTCGCTGCCCAGCATCGCTTCCCACTCGGCGGCGACCTCCTCGCCTTCCTTGGGCGCGAATTTGTCGTCGGCCATGGCTTCCCATTCCGCCATCAGCGCGTTTTCATCGTCCGCGTCGCGTTGCTTGTCCTCGGCCGGGGTCATGACCCGTCTTGCCCTTTCCTTGAAGCCTTCACCGGCGCCCCGTGGCGCGCCTATTGCACCAGGACATCCTGGAACAGGACGTCGTTGATCTTGGCCGGAGCCGACACCCGGTTGACCCGCAGCATCAGTTCCTCGCGCAGGCGGTACATCCCCGCCGCGCCTTGCAGATCCTCGACCCTCAATTCCCGCAAATAGACCTGGAAGCTATCGACGATGCGCGGCAGCATCGCCTCGATCTTCGGGGTATCGGTCGCGGCGGACAATTCCAGCCAGACCTTGATCTTCAGATGCGACGGACGCCGACCCTGACCGGGATTCAGGCTGACCAGCATCTCGGGCAATTCATAGAACACCGGCACCGCCGCGATTCCCTTCTCCTTGGGCTCCTCGGCGGGCTTCGCGCCGCCGCCCAGCATCGCCACCAGGGGATCGGCCAGCCCGGTGAAATAGGCCCCGGCCGCCGCGCCAACGATGAGCAGCAACGGCAAGACCACGAGAAGGATCAGCTTTTTCTTGCCACCGGCCGATTTCTCCGACGGCGCCGCGCCCTCGTCGGGGGTTTCTTCATAATCTTCAGCCATGCCTGCTCAAACCCGCTGTCTGGTTCCGGCCTCCTCGCGGCGCGACGCGCTCGCCCAGGTCGGCAATCTTGAGAGTAGCCGGAATTGATTAAAAAGACGTTGAAACATAGCACGCCGACCGCGCGGCGGCAGCCAAACCTGCGACAGCCCGGCGTTTTTTGCCGCCCGACCCGGCAGCAACACGTTCCCCGTCGGCGCAGAGCCCCCAATCCGTCATGTTTTTCCGTTGAACTTCAACCGGATAAGCCGTTGGCACAGGGGATGCATCATTGCCGCCAAGACACGAGCATCGCCCTTGAACGGCGGGCCGACCGACCGAAGACAAGACGGGATCGATCATGGAAAACGCCGGATATATCGCGCTTAGTCGCCAGACCGCCCTGTGGCGGCAGATGGATCAAATCGCCAACAACATGGCGAACGTCAACACCTCGGGCTTCAAGGGCGAGCAGGTGTTGTTCACCGATTATCTGGCGAAGGTCCGCACCGACCGCTCGCCGTTCAAGGACACCGTCGCCTATACTGAGGATTTCGGCATGGTCCGCGACCTCACCGAGGGCGCGTTGCAAACCACCGGCAACTCCCTGGACGTAGCGATCAAGGGCGATGGATACTTCACCGTCGAGGCGGACAACGGCCAACGGTACTACACCCGCAACGGTCACTTCAAACTGATCGCCGACGGACAGATCAGCACCACCTCGGGCGAGATCCTGCTTTCCGACAACAATCAGCCGATCATCCTGGCCCCCACCGAGTCCGAAATCACGATCTCGCGCGATGGCACGATCTCGACCGAGAACGGCCAGATCGGGCGGCTGCGTCTGGCCGGGTTCGAGAACGAACGGACCTTGAAGAAGGTCGCGAGCGGCCTTTACGACGCCGGGGATCAGACGCCGATGCCATTACAGTCGCCGCACGTCACGCAGGGGATGCTGGAAGGCTCCAACGTCAACCCAGTCATCGAAATCACCCGCATGATCAGCGTTCAACGCGCCTACGAGGGCGTCCAAAAGATGATCGAAACCGAACACGACCGGCAGCGGCAGGCGATCGACGCCTTCCTCAAGGCCAGTTGACGGGATTAGGAAAGGAACAGAACGATGCGCTCCTTGAGCATTGCGGCGACCGGGATGCAGGCCCAGCAGACCAACGTCGAGGTCATCTCGAACAACATCGCCAACATGAACACCACGGCGTATACCCGCCGCCGCGCCGAATTCAACGACCTTTTGTACCAGAACCTGCGGCGTCAGGGCGCCGCGACCTCGGACGCGGGGACCGTGGTTCCGGCGGGCGTGCAACTGGGCCTGGGCGTGCGCACCGCGGCGGTCTATCGCATCACCGAACAAGGCAGCCTGACCAACACCGACAACACCCTGGATCTGGCGATCGAAGGCAAGGGATACTTCCAGATCACCCTGCCCTCGGGCGAGACCGCCTATACCCGGGCCGGGTCCTTCCAGTTGAGCTCCACCAGCCAGATCGTCACCAACGACGGCTACACGGTGCAGCCGGGCGTCACCATTCCCAACAACTCGACGTCGATCACCATCAACGCCTCGGGCGAGGTGTGGGCGAAACTGGATGGCCAGACCACCCAGACCAACGTCGGCACCTTGCAGATCGCCACCTTCGTCAACGAGGCGGGCATGGAAGCCATCGGCGACAACCTGTTCATGGAGACCACCGCCTCCGGCACGCCGACCACCGGCACTCCGGACTCAACGGGCTTCGGGTCGATCCTGCAGGGCTATCTGGAAACCTCGAACGTCAACGTCGTGACCGAGATCACCAGCCTGATCAGCGCCCAGCGCGCCTATGAAATGAACTCCAAGGTGATCCAGACGTCCGACGAGATGCTGAACACCGTCACCTCGATGAAATGATCGAGTCTGACCGGGAAGGAGGAGCACGATGAAACGCACGGCATGGCTTTTGGGAACGATCGTCGCCCTGGCCGGGGTCGCGCTGCCCCAGGGGAGCGCGCTGGCCGGGTCCGGTATCGTGCGGATCGCCGCCGCCAGCGGCCAGCCATCCGAGATCAACACGCTGAACCCGGTGGTTTCGGTGCGGGGCGCGGTGGTCCGGGTCAGCGACATCTTCAGCGGCCCGATCCCGCGCGGCGACCGCGCCGTGCTGGCCGCCCCCGCCCCCGGCGAACGCAGCGTGCTCGACGCCGACCTTTTGAACCGCATCGCCCGCGCCTATGGATTGGACTGGCGCCCGATATCGCGCGACATCAAGGTGATCGTCAAACGCGACAGCCAGGCCATCACCCAGGCAGAGATCATGGCCGAGGTCCGCGCCGCCCTGGAAGTGGAAGGCGCCCCCAAGGACGCGGAGATTCTTCCCTCCTCCACGTCGCTGGCGGTGGCGCTTCCCGCCGACGCGATTCCCAGCATGGATGTCGGCCAGGTACACTACGACGCGCGCAGCCGCCGCTTCTCGGCGGTCGTTGACGTGACCGCGACGGAGGGCGACCGCGTCGTCTTCACCCGCCAGATACCGGTCGGCGGACGCATCTTCGCCACCGAACGGGTGCCGGTCCTGACCAGCGCCTTGAACTGCGGCGACATCATCCAACCGGAAAACGTCGCCATGGTCAGCCTGCGTTCCGATTTAGTGCGCGACGGCGCGATCACCGATGCCTTCACCCTGATCGGCAAACAAGCCCGCCGCCAGATCAAGGACGGTGCGCCGATCAAGGCCAATCAGGTGCAGACGCCGGTGTTGGTGCATCGCGGTGACGAGGTGGTTGTGTTCTATGCCCTGAAGACGATGAATCTGACCGCCAAGGGCAAGGCCCTGGATGCCGGCGGCCAGGGCGAGACCGTCCGCATTCTCAACGTCAAAAGCAACCGCGTCCTGACCGCCAAGGTCGTCCAAACCAACCAGGTGGTGGTCGATACCGCCACGCAGACGGCCCAACGCTGACCGGGGAGGTGCCATCATGACCCGCACGACACGACCCAATTCACTCCGGCGCCTGGCCGCATTGTCCTTGGCCGGGCTGCTGCTCTCCGGGTGCAACACCTTAAGCCGCCTGTCGGAAATCGGCGAGGAACCGAAGCTGAGCGAAATCAGCAATCCGACCGAGAAAGCCGGCTACCGCCCGGTGACAATGCCGATGCCGGACCCGGAAACGCCGCGTCCGATGGCCAACTCGCTGTGGCGTCCGGGGGCCCGCGCCTTCTTCAAGGACCAGCGCGCCGCCAAGGTCGGCGACATCCTGACGGTATCGGTGGCGATCGCCGACAGCGCCTCGCTGTCCAACACCTCGAAGCAGAATCGCGGCGGCGACGGCGAAAGCATGGACGTCACCAGCCTGTTGGGGCTTGAAAACAGCATCAACAAGGTGCTGCCGAACTCGGTTAACCCGACCACCATGGTCTCGGACGTCGCCAGTTCCCGCGACATCACCGGCACCGGTTCGATCGCCCGCACGGAGACGATCAAGATCTCGGTCGCGGCGGTGGTGGTGCAGGTGCTGCCGAACGGCAACCTGGTGGTCGCGGGCAGCCAGGAAGTCCGCGTCAATTACGAGCTCCGGCAGCTTCAGGTATCGGGCGTGATCCGGCGCGAGGACATCAGCTCCACCAACACCGTCGCCTCGTCCGACATCGCCGAACTGCGCGTCGCCTATGGCGGGCGCGGCACCATCAGCAACATGCAGGCGCCGCGTTACGGTTCGCAGCTTCTGGATGTCATCCTTCCCTTCTAGTGCGGCAATCGCCGGAGCGTTGATGACTTGGTAAGAATTCCGGGTTAAACTTGGGGTGGAGAAGTTTGCGCCGCCTCGTAAGCGCGCCCGAATGGCGCGGGGGTCCGCACGTCGTGACCGGCTCGTCCATGAACGCAACGGGCGCACTTAATGGGAGACAACAGAATGACCACCGAGAACGCATCGTTGTCCAGTTTCGAGGAAGACGCCTTTGCCTTGACCCGCGCGGCGGTGGCCATGTCGGAAGCCCTGGAAACCGGGGACCAAACGGCACTGGCCGCGGCTCTTGACGAGAATCTCAACCTGTGGACGGCGATCAAGACCCTGGTCGAACGCGCCGACTGCAAGCTGCCGCAGGACATCCGCACCAATCTGGCGCGTTTGGGCGACTATACCGCCAAGGTGACCTTCGACCTGTCGAAACAGCGGAAACTGGAAAAGATCGAGGTCCTGGTCAACACCAACCTGCAAATCGCCGAAGGCCTGCTGGAAGGCGGAGCCAAGACCAAGAACTAGGCTTCACACGCCACAAGCCCCAAAAGCCGACACCCCCGTTCTTCCGGACGGGGGTGTCGGCTTTTGGGAGACCGGTACGGCGATTACTCGTCCCGATGGGTGCGCTCCAGACGCTCGTGACGCTCCTGCGCCTCCAGCGACAGGGTGGCGATCGGGCGCGCCTCCAACCGGCGAATGCCGATCGGTTCGTTGGTTTCCTGGCAATAGCCGTAGGCACCACCTTCGACTCGGAGCAGAGCCTCGTCGATCTTGGCTATCAGCTTACGCGCGCGATCACGGGTCCGAAGCTCAAGAGAACGATCGGTCTCCGACGACGCACGGTCGGCGATGTCCGCCTCGTTCACCGGGCCTTCCTTCAGGTGGTCCAGGGTTTCCTCGGACTCACGCAACAAATCTTCCCGCCAATCCAACAACTTGCGACGGAAGTACTCGACCATCCGCTCATTCATGAACTGCTCGTCCTCGGACGGCCGATAATCCGGCGACAACATCACGGTCATACCTGCCTCATCCTCCCCTGTCCGACGCCGCCAAAAATTCGGGGCCGGGCCAACACCTAAAACTTCGCGGATCGCAATATAGGGACGGACGCTCCCCGGAGCAACACTTCTGTGCCACGCTCCGCACTCGAGGCGGGATACCCCCCCCCATCACGGCACAAGTGCGCCGCGACCGGCCTTTACCAGGGTGTTGAAGAAGTCAGAGTGGCTCGCAGACGAAGCCTGATTCATCGCTGCTATGGATGTAGATGTGGCCAACCAATCGGCCAGCAGTGCCGAGGGCGACCCATCCTCTCCCGCAAGCAATATCGGCGTCGTTGTGGCCTTCCCACGAGAATTCGGCGCAGACGGCACCATCCCGGCTCCCGTAACGCACGTCGAGCCATCTCTTGACCGCGCCGAACACCAGTTCGCCATCAGAGGCGCCACCAAAGGTAATGTGGGCGGGCTCCAGAAGGTCGAGATGATCATCTGGCCAAGTGTCCATCTCGACGATGCTCCAGCGGCCTTCGAAGACTTTGGCAAAGGCGGGCAGGCGCTTCATGTGGGCATCTCCCCTGCCAGCAGTTTGGGTGGTCGCAGCAGATTGTAGGCGGCTGCCGAGAAGGCGAAGGCCCAATCCACCTTATCAAGGCCGCGCAGTTTGGTTTTCCGCATCCCTGCGACTGTCTTGATCCAGCCAAAGGCTTCCTCGATCCGCTTGCGGATGCGAATGGAGGCGGTATAGCCGGGATGGCGGGTGGTGCGCTTATCTATGGCCGAGCGACGTCGGCTAGTGTTCTGCGCCACGTGAGGACGCACGTTGAGCGTCCGTGGTTCCTCGACAAAATCGGCGGCATCGTAGCCGCAGTCGGCACCCAACGTAATTGCGCGCGGTCGGTCGCCCAGGGGCTCGATCATGTCCAGTGCCGCCAACCGTTCAGCGTGACCCGATGCGCGGGTTAGCCGGGTGTCCACGATCAAGCCCGAACGGTTTTCCATCAGCCCATGACCGATAAAGCACAGCTTAGCCTCCATGCCTGCCCCCTTGCGGTAGAGCATGGCATCGGGATCGGTGGTGCTCTTGTGAGTATCGTTGGATCGTTTCTCGCCGCGAAAATCGACCGAGGGGTTGCGACCACCGCCTTCACCCCCATCGCCCTCAGCGGCCTTCGGTCTGAAGCTCTTCATTGAGGCCCACGCTTCGATCAGCGTGCCGTCGACGCTGAAATGCTCGCTCGACAGTAGCCGTTTGATCCGGGGTTGGACCAACACTGCCGCCAGGAATTTTGCGGCGATGTCCCCTTCCAGCAGCCGGTCGCGGTTCTTGGAGAATGTGGAATGGTCCCAGGCCGGGTCATCTACCCCGAGACCGACGAACCAACGGAACAGCAGGTCAAAGTCCAGGCGCTCCATCAATTGGCGTTCCGAACGGATCGAGTAGAACACCTGCAACAGCATGGCCCGCAGCAGCTTCTCCGGTGGAACCGACGGCCGACCCATTCCTGAGTAGAGCGCTGCAAAGTCGCCCGACAACGCCGCTAGTGCCGTATTGGTCATCTCCCGGATCGTCCGCAGCGGGTGGTCCATGCGCACCCGCGTCTCCAGGTCAACGCAGGAGAACAAGTCTCCAGATCGCTTGTCTGTCCCGTGCATCATTCCCTCAGCAACAAGCCACTACCGAGATTGAATTATGCCGATACCAGCCATGCCACCGATTTTTCAACACCCTGCTAAAGACCGCGCGTCAACTTGGCAAGCTCGACCTCGGCCCGCAATTCGATTTTGTCCAGAAGGGCGCCCAAACGCGGATCGACCCCCTCCTCGCGCTTGGACCGCACCAACCGCGCCAAGTCCGCCAGATCGTCCTTCGGCACTGCGCCGGTCAACAATCCCAGGCGCACCCCCTCCAGACGATCCAGAATATCCTCGCCACGGCGCGCCAGGCGGATGCGTGCCCGGGCGCCGCCGTCCGGGTCCACCGACTGGGTGGCCAGAATTGCCTCGACCCCGCTTAAAGACACCGGCCCATCGACCGCGCCGCCGTCCTCGGCCGCGCCGACCGCCTGATCGAGAATATCGGCGAAACCGACACCCGCGACCTTGCCACGCGCATCGGCCTTGCGCGCCCGTTGAGTCGAGGTGGTTGACCCGGCGGCACCGACTTTCATCTTGGTTTCCTTCGCAGCCCAGGGGGCGAACAGCCCCCGGCAAGAACAGTTTACCGCCAACCGGCAAAGGCCCAAATGGGCAATATTTGCCGCCCGGGGACTCTCCCCCGCCAGAGCGGCAGTTCTTTCCCACTCGCGGGCGGGAATTGCCGTCGTTCGACCGTTTTCCTTCCAAACATTATCGTCTTTATCCTTATTTTTCAATGAAATAACCAATGGCACGCCATTCGCAGATGAGACGCGGGATAAGGCCCCCTTGCAAGGGGCTTCCGCGATTTCAACGATCGGGTTTCGACCATGGGTCTGTGGACACACTGCAAAACCGCCTTTTTCTCCGGCCCGTTGCGACCGACGCTGGTCGCCGCGCTGGCGATCACGGGCGGGCTGGTCACCACGGATGCGATCGCGTCCTCGCGCATCAAGGACATCGCCACCGTCGAGGGCGTGCGCGAGAACGTCCTGATCGGCTACGGCCTGGTGGTCGGCCTGAACGGCACCGGCGACAGCGTCAACGACATGACCTTCACCAAGGAAAGCCTGATCGCGATGCTGGAGCGCCTGGGCGTCAACACCCGCGACGGCAAGGTCGATGCCGACAACATCGCGGCGGTGATGGTGACCGGCACGTTGCCGCCGTTCGGGCGCCAGGGCAGCCGCATCGACATCACGGTTTCGGCGATGGGCGATGCGAAAAGCCTGCATGGCGGCACGCTTCTGGTCACCCCGCTGATCGGCGCCGACGGCGAGGTCTATGCCGTCGCCCAGGGCAACGTGGCGATCGGCGGATTCTCGGCCTCCGGCCAGGGACAAAGCGTGGTGAAGGGGGTTCCGACCTCCGGTCGGATCGCCAACGGCGGGATCATCGAACGCGAAATCCCGTTCTCGCTGAATTCCCTGAAGGACGTCAAGCTGGCGCTGCGCAATCCCGACTTCACCACGGCGCGCCGGATCGCGCAGGCGATTAACGCCTTTCTGGGGACGCGCATGGCGCGCCCGCTCGACCCCAGCACCGTGCAACTGGCCATTCCCGCCGACTATTCCGGCAACGTCGTCGATATGATCACTGACATCGAGCAGTTGCGGGTCGAACCCGACCAGTTGGCGCGCGTCGTCATCGACGAACACTCGGGGATCATCGTGATCGGCGCCAACGTGCGAATCAGCGAAGTGGCGATCGCCCAAGGCAACCTGACCATCCGCGTCACCGAGACCCCACAGGTTTCACAGCCCGCGCCGTTCTCGGCGACCGGCACGACGACCACGGTGACGCGCACCGACATCCAGGTGGACGAGGACAAGAACAAGCGTCTGGCCATCGTCAACGAAGGTGTGTCGCTGCAAGAACTGGTGGACGGTCTGAACGCTCTTGGGGTCGGCCCCCGCGACATGATCGGCATCATGCAGGCGATCAAGGCGTCGGGCGCGCTGCATGCGGAAATCGAGGTAATGTGATGAGCAGCCTGCCGATCTCCGCCGCGCAAACCGACCTCTCCACCCTGACCGCAAGCAGCGCGCGTGCCGCCACCGTCGCCAAGGGCGCCAGTCGCGCCGAAGTCGGCAAGGCCGCCCAGGACTTCGAGGCGATGTTCTTGAGCCAGATGTTCCAATGCATGTTCGAAGGCCTCGACGCCGATCCGGTGTTCGGCGGCGGCAATGCCGAAAACATGTACCGTTCGCTAATGGTTGACGAATACGGCAAGCAGGTCGCCAAAAGAGGCGGCGTCGGCATCGCCGAACAGGTAAGCCGCACCCTGCTGGCCGCACAGGAGAAACGGGTATGAGCACCGAGACACGCGCTGAAACCGCCAAGACCGTCGCCGCCAAGCCGGACCGCCGTCGCCGCGGCCTCGATGACCTGCGGCTGGTCATGCGCAATCTGGCCGACCTGATCGATACCGAGAACACCGCGCTGTCCGGTCATGACATCGACGCGATCAAGGCGCTTTCGGCCAACAAGTGGACGCTGACCCGCAATTACCGCAACCAAATGCAGGCGATCACCGACACCCCGGACATCCTGCAACTGCTTGAGGAGAACGAACGCGCCGCGCTGAAGTCCCTGGGCGAGCGTCTGCAAAGCGTGACCGAACGCAACGAACGCCTGCTCTCTGCCAACATCGAGGCTGCGAATCGCGTCATGCACGCGGTGGTCGATGGGGTGCGCCACGCGCAGGAACGCAACGCGATTTACGGCAAGTCCGGGGCCTTGCGAGCAAGCGCCCCGGATGGACGTCCCTTGGCGGTTAGCTTCAACAAGGAACTTTAAGACCGCCATCCCACTCCGGCGTCAGAACGACGCGAACAGGATCGTACGGGAGTAACAGAGTATGTCGATCACATTGGCCTTGGGCGCCGCGATGTCCGGCCTTACGACCGCCCAGCAGGGGCTGGACTCGGTCTCGCGCAACATCGCGAACGTCAATACGGTGGGCTATACTCGCAAGGTCTTCGTGCAGGAGAGCCAGGTGCTCGCCGGCAAGGGCGTCGGAGTGCGCGCCACCGGCTTGCAGCGCACGGTGGACGACAGTCTGTTGCGCAATATCAGGCGCGAGGCCGCAACCGCCGGAGACTATTCGGTCAAGAACACCTACTACTCCCGCCTGCAGGACCTATTCGGCACGCCCGAGGGCAACAGCTCGATCTCGCACGCCATCGAAAGCCTGGCCGAAAAGTTCGAGTCCCTGGGGTTCGACGTTTCCGACTCCTTGCAGTCCCTGAACGCGGTGCAATCGGCACAGGACGTCACCTACCAGTTGAACCGGATGTCGAATTACATCCAGGATCTTCGGTTGGAAGCCGACCGCGCCATCGAAAGCAACGTGCAAAGCGTCAACAGCCTGCTGGGAACGATCGACACCCTGAACGCCGAGATCGTCCGCAGCCAGAACACCTTCCAGGACACCGGCGACCTCGAGGACCAGCGCGATCTGGCGTTGACCAACCTCTCGAAGCTGATGGACTTCACCTATTTCAAGCGCGACAGCGGCGAGGTCATTCTTCTGACCGGAACCGGCTGCAGCCTCTTGGACAAGAACCCGGTCTCGGTCTCCCATCAGGCGGTGACCCAGACCTCGGCCGAATTGACCTATGATGGCGGCAACTTCAACAGCATTTCGGCGGGCGGTTACAACATTACCGAGGACATCAAAAGCGGCAGCATCGCCGGCTATGTCGAAATGCGCGACAGCATCCTGCCCGCCATGCAATCGGAACTGGACGAACTGTCCACCCAGATGAAGAACGCGATGAACGCGGTGCACAACCGCGGCACGCCATACCTCGAACTGGCGCAGAATTTCACCGGGTCCCGCCGCTTCATCGACTCCTCGACGCAGTCGATCGCCCTCGGCTCCGGCAACGTGCAACTGGTGCTTTACAACGCCGATGGCACGCAGGCGGCGCAATCCACCCTGAAAACCGAATTGGGAGGATCGACCGGCACCGTCGATCGGGTGGTTACTGCGCTCAACGCCTTCTTTACCGACTATAACGGCGGCGTCCCGGTGTCCTGGGCCTCGGTGGACAGCGACGGCCATCTGGCCATCGAGATCCCCTCCACCCAAAGCGTCGGCTTCGCGATGCGCGACGAGGACACCACCGGCGCGGCCACCGACATCACCGTCCGCTACGACGCCGACAACAGCGGCCTTGGCATCTACGAAGAGACCGTCAAGGGCTTTTCCGCGTTCTTCGGGCTGAACGACTTCCTGGTCGATGACAGCAAGAACTACCTCTACGACAGCAAGATCGTCGCCCCCGGGTGGAAGTGCTCGGCGACATCGGGCATGCGCTTCGGGGTCGAGGGCAGCCCCGGCATCGCGACGATCGCGATCAGCGCGCAGGACACGGTCTCGACGATCGCCGACAAGATCAATGCCAACGCCACGCTGGCCGCCGCCAACATCACCGCCAGCGTGGTTGACGAAGGCTCGGGCGTGCGCCTGCGCATCCTTCAGAACGACGGCCTGGAGATGGTGGTCAGCGAAACCACGGCACAGGGCGTTCTTGCCAACCTGGGGGTCGGACCATCGACGGCGGGGGCCGCCGCGTCGATCGCGGTGCGATCGGACCTGTCCTCGAATTCCGCGCTCCTCAGCACCGGCCTTTTGCAATACAACGCCCATACTAGGCGGTACGGCCTGGCCAACGGCGACAACGCCGTCGTCAACCAGATGGCGGCGCTGTTCTCCAGTTCGACCAGCTTCGGCGAGGCGGGCAAGATATCGTCCGGCGCGCAAACCTTTTCGCAGTACGCGGCCACCATCCTGGCACAGAACTCGTCGGAAGCCAGCCACGTCAAGAATCAAAGCAAAACGCAACAAAGCCTCGTCAGCGCGCTGGACCTGAAGCAGGGCGAAGTCAGCGGCGTCAACCTGGACGAGGAATTGACGCAGATGATGATCTTCTGGCAGGCCTATGCCGCCTCGGCACGCGTCATCAAAACGACGCAGACCCTGTTCGATATCCTCAACAAAATCGTGCAATAAAGGGAAAGTCAGCCATGACCCGCGTTCCCACACTCGCCTCCCACACCCTGATGTTATCCCGGCTAATGACGACGCAGTCGAAGATCTACGACCTGGACGCCCAGCTTTCGACCGAGAAGAAATCCCAGGACTATTCCGGTATCGCCTCCGATGCCCTGTGCCTGATCAATTTCGAGAACGAAGCCAACCGCATCAACACCTACATCACCACCAACACGGGGGCCAACGTCCGCCTGTCGACGATGAACGAGTCGGTATCCGGCGCGCTGCAATCGCTGATCACCTTCCGCGACGACCTGTCCAGCTTCCTCAGCAAGGACATCACGACGATGAGCGGCAAGGACATCACGACGATGAGCGGCAAGGAAGTTTCGCTGATCACCTTCCGCGACGACCTGTCCAGCTTCCTCAGCAAGGACATCACGACGATGAGCGGCAAGGAAGTTTCGGGCTTCGCGGATTTGCAGGCGCGCGCCTTCAACTTCATGAAGGTCATCCAGGACTATTTCGACATCAAGCTGAATGGGCAGTACCTGTTCGGCGGCGGCAAGTCCAACACTCCGCCAGTGGACACCGGCTTCGATTCGCTGAAGGACTTCCAGGCGATTTACGACGGCAACACGATCACCGCGCCGGAATCCCGCCTCAGCCACATGAACAATACGAAAATCACCTCGGCCAATACCGGGAATCTGACCTTCAACGCGGGCGGCACCATCACCGCCGCTACCGCCGAAGCCTTCAATCTGCAGCATTACGACAACGGCGACACCGACAACGTCGCCTTCAGTGCGGCCAACGGAACCATAACCGCGACCACGGCGGGCGCGTTCTCGAACGTCGCGGCCGGCATGATGATCCGCGTCGGCGGCACCGGCACCGACAACGACCGTTTCTATACCGTGCAGTCGGTTTTCACCGACGGCAGAACCATCACCGTCGAACCCGACATCGCTGTGGACATCGCCGCCTCGGCCACCGCCGAAATCAGCGTCCCCGCGATTCAACCGGGGCAGATCACGATCAAGGGCAGCGACAACAACAGCCGCACCTTCACCGTCAGCGACATTTCCGCCGACGGCACCACGCTGACCGTGACGCCGCCACCGACCGCCGAGGTCCTGACCACGCCCCACGACGCCCAGATCAGCAACAATATCTACTACCATGGCGGCGAAACCGTGGTTGAACACCGGGTCAGCAACACCCGCAGCATCGAATTCGGCATCAACGCCAAGGACGGTGCCGTTGAAAAGGCGTTCCGGGCGTTCGGTATGGTGCTTCAGGGGATGCCGACCGACAGCGGCACCGGCGAGGTCGATGGCAACGAACTGTCCCGCCGCCTCAACAAGGCGTTAAGCGTCGTCAACGACGCGATCGAGCACAAGGTCGGCAACAGCGGCGAAAGCGTCCAGGACTTCGGCCGGTTGAAAAACCTGCTGGCCAGCAATCAGGTGGTCCTGAACAGCGCGATCTCCAACCAGAAGACCTATTTCTCGTTCCTGGCGACACGTGTCACCGACATGGAGAACGCCAACCAGACCGAGGTGCTTATCCGCATCAAGAACGAAATCTACACGTTACAGGTGTCCTATGCCGCCCTCAACAAGATCAATAATTTGTCGCTGCTCAATTACATGGACTGAAGCGCCGACAATTCGGCACGCAGCCGAGCCAGGGGGGCGGTCCAGTCCCCCTGGACCTCTTGGCGCAGAAGACGGACGGAGGGATACCACGGCGTATCGTCCCGCCAGCAGCAGGGCGATGGGGCGAGGCATGTGGACCTCGGTATGGGCGGCATCAACGGCCAACGCGCGATCGCACGCGACGATGGCGTCCTCGCAACGGTTCAGATCGATCAGCGCCACCGCCAGATTCATCCGGGCAATCAGGTCGTCGGGGCGATTTTCGACGACGCGGGCCAAGTACGGTTCCGCCAGATCCGGCGGCGACAAGGACATCAGACAGGCGCCCAGGGTCTCAGCAAAGGCCAGCGACGCCAACGCCTCATCGGGGAGGCCGAGATGATAAAGCACCAACCCCAGGGCATGACGAACCTGTGGATCGTCGGGGCAAAGGTCGGCGGCACGGCGCAAATGCTCCAGCGCCGATGGTTCCCCCAGACGATCCAGCGCACAGCCCAGGACGTAAAGCGCATCGGCGTCATCGGGGGACTCGTTCAACACCCGCCGCGCCGCGTCGGCGGCGGCCCGCGGCAAGTCTGCCTCCAGATATCCGACGGCGAGAATCAGGTCCTTGCGCGTCGCGCCCGCAACTCCGTCTCAAAGGGCGAAGGCCCCAGCCCGCCACGCGGCCCGGCGGCACACCACGTCCCCCACATCGCCCGAAGGGCATCTTCCAGCGCCGCGACGAAGCCCGTCTCGTCGCACAGGGGGGATGCCAGCAACCGCTGCCTCATGCCGCCGCGCAGCACCGCCAAGTCGCCGCGCCGTGCCGCCCAGGCGATGGCCCGGCGCACATAGTCGTCCACGTCGTCGGCCAGGAAGTCCGCCGCCAGACCGGTCGCCGAAAGCAGGCTTTCGCCAACCCGCGCACAGTGGCGACCCCCTTTCAGAGACAACACCGGCACCCCCATCGACAGAGCCTCGCAGGTGGTGGTGGTGCCGTTGTAGGGAAAGGTGTCCAAAGCCAGGTCGATGCCGCTGTAAAGACCCAGGTGCGCGCCCAGGGTCGGCGCGAAGGCCATGATCGTCAGCCGTTCCGGCGCGACGCCACGCGCCGCCAGGGCCTCCTGCACCCGGTCGCGGGCGCGTCGGCTGGAAAACTGCTTCGCCTTCAACAACAACCGCGCATCCGGCACCGCGCGCAGAATCTCGCCCCAGGCATCGAACAGCGGATCGTTCAGCTTCATCGCGGTATTGAACGAGCCGAAGGTCATCGGCAGATCGGCGGCCAACGGACCCGGCGCCACCGGCGGCAGGTCGGCGGTGGGGCGATAGCACAGGAAGACGCGCGGCAAGCGGATCAGCCGCTCGCTGGCCAAGGCATCGGCCCCGCCCGGCGGATCGGTGATCGCATCAACGATGCGATAGTCCATGGCGGCAAGGCCGGTGGTGTTGGGATACCCCAAATAGTTGACCTGAACCGGCGCGGCACGGCGCGCGAACAACGGCAGCAGGTTATCGCCGGTATGTCCGGCCAGATCGACCAGGATATCGATGCCGTCGTCGCGGATCAGGCGGCGCATGCCGTCGAAGTCGAGGGCGGACACATCGCGCCAATGGTCGAAACTTTCCCGAAACCAACGGGTCGCCGCATCGACGCGGGGGGCATTGCTGTAGGCGAACACCTCGAAACGATCACGATGGTGACCTTCGACCGGCGCCATCATGAAGAACGCCACCGAATGGGCGCGATAGTCCGGCGAAACATAGCCGACGCGCAGACGTCGTCCGGGATCTGGCGGATTGGCGAAGACCGCGTTCGGGTCCGTGCCGATGCCACCAAAACACGCGCCATAGGCACGATGCGCGGCGAAGACATCCACGGCGGACAGCCTCGGATCGTAATGCTGCGCGTAGATGCGATTTGAAGAATAAGCCGAGGCCTGCGGCAGGACCATGGCGGCGGCGATTTCGAACGACCGGCGCGCCCCTTCGAAATCGCCGCACGACAATCGTGCCAAACCCAACAGATCGTGCAATTCGTCCGCGTCCGGGCGCAGACCAAGAGCAATGAGGGCATGAGCCTCCGCCTCTTCGAAATCGCTATCTTCCAGCAAAATCATGGCGAAGCGATAGTGCGCGGCAAAACAGTCGGGAACCCGCTCCAGCATCGCGGCAAGGTAGTCCTTGGCCTCCGCGACCCGATGCGTACGCGCCAGCAAACGGGCCAAATGCACGACCACCTCGGGATGGTCGGGCTTCTGCGCCAAGGCGGCCCGAAGCGCCGGCTCCGCCTCGCCGTCGTCCCCTGCGTCGAACACAGACAGCGCCAGACCAAAACGCGCCTCGAACAGCGTGGGGGCCGCCGTCAACGCCCGACGAAAGCAATCGCGCGCCGCGTCAAGGCGGGAAAGACCGCGCAGGGCATTGCCGCGATTGACCAACGCCACCGGGTGATCGGCGAAAACGGCGGGCAAACGGTCCAAAACCGCCAAGGCCTCGGCGAAACGTTCCATTTCCAGGTGCCAGGCGGCCAGGAGATTCAACAGATCAAGATGATCCGGGTGGTGGCCAAGTCCCCGCTCCAACACCCGCCATGCCGCTTCGGCCTCTCCCGCCACACGTTCGCACCGCGCCCAGGCAGCCCAGACCGCCTTCGCGTCGGCGGCATCCGCCGCCGACGCGAAGGCGGCGCGCGCCGCGTCCACATCGCCGCAGCTCCAAGCACAAAGCCCGTATTGGAAAGAAATTGCCGACACTGCCGCCGCATCGCCGATCTGCGGCAAGACATCCCGCAACAGCGTCGCCGCCGCCGCCGCGTCGCCACGAACCACCGCGATCGCGGCCCGGATCTGAGCCAGACCGGCGATCCCCGCCTCGGCCTCGGTCAAGGCATCGGCAAAAAAAACGGCGCCGTCGGCGTCGCCCATCTGCAAGCGCCGCCACGCCGCAGTCACTCCCGGCTGCGCGGCGATCTGAAACAATTCCGAAGCGAAGAAAAGCTCATCAACAGGCGACACCGACGCCCCTCCGACACCCGAACGCGCGCTTCAAACCACTTCCGCGTCTCCGACCTTGGTCCGCAGTCCGGCGGCAAGGTTGTGGTTGATGTTGACCAGGGTATCCAGATCGGCGGGATTGCGAGTCCTTAGCGCCTTCGCCGTCTGCTTATCGACGAAGATACTCAACGACATGATGTTGGCCTTGATTTCCGGCGGCAATTTGTTCGCCGGCTCAACAATGTCCGCCTGGATAATCGTCCACAGCAAGTGATTGAAACGCAACGCCTTACCGAACTCCGGCGGATTATCGACCAGCTTCTTCGCATCCTCCAGCTTCAGCGCGGCGCGGGTAAACGCCATCGCTTCCAATTCACGGCCCGACAGGCTCGCCTGCTGGGTCTGCTGGTAAGCGCGCACCTTCTCATTCGTCATGTGACACGACCTCCGCCTCGTAATCGATCAATTTCCGACACGACTTCAGTGCCTTGTAGTGGTCGCCGGCGATAATGTGTTCCGACGTCTCCATCATCAGATCCAGCCCCTCTTCACCAAGAGGCATGACCAGTAGCTGTTTTAACAGCAAAAAGTAAAATTTGTGGAAACCCTGTTCCTGTTCGGGCGTCACGTACATGTTCAAGATGGTGAAGTAGATCTTTTTCGCAACGGTATCCGCCGCAGCCTCGGTCATGATGTCCTTTTCGCGCAGCACCGGCACATGATTGAGGACAACGAACTCGGATTTGCTTTCACCGTTTTGCAGAACGGCATTGCCGATCAGGATTTTTTCGTTTCTCCGCAGGGTTAGCTTCAAAGGCATGGTCGATCCTTGTTCCCAGGCTTGGCCCGAAGGGGGGACGACATGCCGCGCCCCCCGCCGAGGCCGCCATTATGCGCAAAGGCGACCGTCCTAGCAAAACGAAACGGCGGGTCTTTGGACCCGCCGTTCGTAAAGGCTGAAACGCCGAACCGTCTTAGAACAGACGCAGGATCGACTGTTCGGACTGCTGAGCGATCGACAGGGCGATCGAACCCAGGGACTGACGAGTCTGCAACGACAGCATGTTGGCCGACTCTTCGTTAATGTCGGCGTTGACGAGGCTCGACGCGCCGGATTCCAGGGTCTTCACCAGATTGTTGGTGAAATCCTGACGAATATGCAGCAACGACGCATTGATACCAAAGGTCTGCGCCGTGGCGCGCACCGTGGTCAGCGCGGAGTCGAGCTGGCCGATGACGGTGGCGAGAACCGCCGTATGCGCACCGTCGGAGATGCCCCAACCGGCGCCGGTCGAACCGGAAGCCGCAGCGGACCCGGTCGTCGCCGACATGATGCTCAGGTTGCTGGCGGTGGTGTTTTCACCGGAGATCGACAGTTGACGCTTCGGCGTCACGTTGTTCTGTTCCGAGAACTTCACGGTCAGGGTGTCAGCGTCGCTTTTGATCAGGTTGATGCCGTTATAGGACGCGTCGTTGACCAAATGGTCAACCTGGCTGCGCAATTCGTTGAACTGGCTGGACAGCTTGTTGCGGGTGGTGCTATCGGCGGCGGCGGTGGACTTCGCCGAGGAGGCGAGCGCCTTCATATGCTTCAAGATGCCTTCGATGCTGGTCAGCGCCTCGGTGGTGGTGGTCAGCACCTGGATGCCTTCCGAAATACCGGACTTGATGCTACTCAAATCGGAGGCCCGGTCGTTCAACGACCGGGCGGTGAAGAACGACAGCGCGTCATCAATGGCGCTGCTCACCTTCTTGCCGGACGACAGGCGCTCCTGGGTACGGCCGATCAGGTTGGCGGTATTTTGCAGGGACAGCAGGTTGCTTCGCGTCGCTGACGATAGGGTGATATCATTGACCACGGCTCATTCTCCTGTTCTAGGTTGGGGCCGGACACATCGGCGATGGGCAGATGACGATTCTCGCCTCCATCCCACCATTGGGTAATCATGACAGCCCGACAGTCCGTAATCAAGCCTCATCGCCGGGGTCTCCACCCAAGCGTCTTCGCATTAGAACATCTCGAAGGTTACCAAAGCGCTAACGAAAGCAATATCCCAGGGGCTCGAATATTTGACGCGACGGACGCGAACCGCCATGCTGCGACTCGGATGTCCGGCCCATCCGGTTTGGAAACGCCCATGAGCAGCCCCGCCCTGATCGCGCGCATCGCAGGTTTAAGCCTCTCCGCCCTCACCGACAATCGGCCGGACGCGGCGGAGACGTTCTGCCGCCTGGGCCTGATGCTGAATGCCAAGGCCGGCGTACTGCATCACCACCTGGGCCTGTGCGCCCTGTTGAAGGACGATGTCGCGGCGGCGATGCCGCGCCTGAACGAAGCGATCGCCGCCTTTGGGGAAGACCTCTCGGCGGCGGCGGCGGATGCCCGCCGCGACCGCATCGTCGCCGACCTGATGGCCGGGCGTGACGCCGACGCCCTGACCCACGCCCGCGACGCCGACCGCCGCTGGCCCGGCAACGCCCCAATCACCCGCCTGCTCGCTCAGGCGGCGGAAAAGTGCGGCGACATGGACCTGGCCGCCGACGGCTATGCCCGCGCCCTTGCCGCCACTCCGCCCGAACACCCCGACCGCGTCGACCTTGCCTTCGCACTGGGAACCGCGAACTACGCCCGTCACCGCCTGAGCGACGCCTACGCCGCCTTCCGCGCCGCGATCGCCGCCGATGACCGACACGCACGCACGTGGTGCAACCTCGGCAACGTGCTGTCCGACATGGCGCGCCCGGTCGAGGCGCTGAAGGCCTTCGAAATCGCGATCGCCATCGAACCCGGTTATTGCAACGCCCACGGCAACGCCCTGCACACCCTGCACTACCTGCCGGGACAAAGCGCTGCCACCCTGTTAACCGCGCACCGCGTCTGGGCGGCCCGCCACTTCCCCGGCGATCCGCCGCGCCCGCCGCCGCCCGCCGCCCGCGACCGGCTGGTGGTCGGCCTCGTCTCCGAGGACTTGCGCCGCCACCCGGTGGGATATTTCTGCGCCGGGTGGCTGCCCTTCGCCAAGCAAGCCGGAATCGACATCGTGGTCTATGCCTCGAACCGCGCCGAGGACGAGATGACCCACGCGATGCGCGCCGCCGCCGCCCGCTGGCACACCGTCCGGGACGCCAGCGACGAGGCCCTGACCCGGATCATCCGCACCGACGCGCCCGACATCCTGTTGGATCTGGGCGGACACACCGGACGCAACCGCCTGGGCGTCTTCGCGCGCCGCGCCGCGGCGGTGCAGGCGACATGGATGGGCTATGTCGGAACCACCGGCCTCCCCCAGATGGACGGTCTGATCGCCGACCGCATCCACGTGCCCCGCCTGGAGGAAGCCGCCTATACCGAAAACGTCTGGCGAATGCCCAATGGCTATGTCTGCTATGCGCCGCCCGCCCATGCTCCAAGGCCGGAAGGCAACGCGGCGAAGCGCAACGGCTTCGTCAGCTTCGCCGCCTTTCACAATCCGGCGAAGATCAACCCGGACCTGATCGCCGCCTGGGCGAAGATTCTGACCCAGGTCCCGGGCAGCCGCCTGCGCATGGCGTTCCGGGGGTTCGACGACGCGAGGGTCAAGGACGCCATCGTCCGCACCTTTCAAGCGCACGGCATCGCCGAGGACCGCCTGGACGTCCGTGGCCTGCTGCCGCATCCCGACCTGTTGACCTTCTACAACGCCTGCGATTTCGCGCTGGATTCCTTCCCCTATGCCGGCGGGCTGACCACATTGGAGGCCCTGTGGATGGGCATTCCGGTAATCACCGCGCCGGGCGCCACCTTCGCCAGCCGCCACGCCGCCAGCCACGTCACCTTCGCCGGATTCGCGTCGGAACTGACCTCCGGCCCCACCGATTACGTTCGGACTGCGGTCGCCTGGGCGCATTCCCCCGCCATGCTGGAGGCCGACCGCGCCACCCGGCGGGCGCGCATGGCGGCGTCCCCCTTGCTGGACGGACGACGCTTCGCCGCCGATCTGGCCACCCTGCTGCGTTCCCACTCCTCCGCGACAACGAAAGCCTAACCATGAATCCAATCGACGATGATCACGCCTATATCTGCGATCTTGCAACGGATCTTTTGCGAATCGGCAGTGATAGGGAAGCCTTCGCCATCTTGGAGCCGATCGTTGAGCACCCCGACGCCCCGGTGAAGGCGCTTTTGCTGGCCGGACACGCCGCCGTCCTTCTTTCCCACAACCAGATAGCGATCCCGCTCCTCAAGCGCGCGCAGGCGTTGTCCCCGGAAACCGGCGTCATCTACGAGGATCTGGCGGCCGCGTACATCGCCGAGAATGAACACCAGAACGCCCACGACATCCTGGAAATTGGTATTCTTCACGCGGAACAGAAGGACCAGCTGCACGTCGTGCAGGCCTGCCTGGATCTCAACGTCATGCGGCGCGACACGGCGCGCGCGCGCATCGCCGCCATCGCCAAGACCCCTCTATGGCAGGACGTCACGCTGCAACCCCGGGCCTTGCTTGCCCTCCACGAAGGCGCGTGGGCAACGGCATTATCGCTGTGCGCCAAGAAATTGGGCGTCCCCCTTCCGACCCCGGAAAGCGCGCCTGCCGCTCCGCCGTCACGCCATGCGGCAACGCCTCGTCGGGTTCCATTCTCATCCCCGCCACGCGTCGTCCTGGCCACCAGCCTCTCCCCCCGCAGCGGCGAAGCGCAAACCTTGGCCCTCCGCACCTGGGAAGGGTTCGCCGTGGACATCCTTTCCGTCAACACGGCGCCGGAAATCGCCGTTCTCGCCCCCCTGCATCCGGGCATCCGCTTTATCGAAACCGATCGGAACGGACAGGATCTGGTCGGAAAACCCCTGATCTTCATCGACGATATTCTCGCGGCCCTCGCTAAGGCAGACACCGATCTGGTGGGCATCGTCAACGCCGACATCCTCCTGTGCGACGGACCGCGCCTTCTTGGCGAATTGCAAGCCGCAGGACGCGAAGCCCTGACCATTTGCCACCGCCGCGACATGCGCGCACCGGACGACCCCACGACCATAGAATACCTCATGGGTTTCGACGCGTTCTTCTTTTCCCCCTCCCAAATTCCCCATTTCCAGGGAAGCACAATGCTTCTTGGCGCGCCGTGGTGGGATTACCTGCTTCCCTCGCTGGCCATCATATCCGGCATCCCCATTCGCATCCCCGAAAGGGCGGCGATCGGCCACGTGCGCCACGTCGTCAATTGGTCGAACAAAATCTTCGACGAGACCTATCGCATATGGGGCGCGCGTCTTCTGGAGCATGACTCCGTCCACCCCCCCATCGCCGATTTTCTCAGGCCACTGCTCCAGGGGGTCTCCCTGGTCTTCACGCCCCCCGACGACCCATCCGCAACCGCATTACACCCCTCCTCGAATCCGCACTGGGCCTTCAGAACGCTCGCCATGATCGCGAACCATCTGATTCGCACCCAGGCAACGCCCCTGACGGCGGAAACCGCCGCGCCGGAAGACCGAAGGCCATGACCGCGCCCGCGCTTTCCTCGGACGACGTGTGGCTGCCAACGGCACCGTCCGTCGCGCTGGCCGCCGGACTTGACGCCCTGGCGGGCGGTCGCTTGGCCGAGGCCTCCGCGTTTCTGGCCGCCGCGCCGGAGGCCGCGACCGACCCGCAGGCCGTCTATCGCCTGGGGGTCGCACAGTCGCTAGCCGGGGACCCCGCCGCCGCGATCGCCACCTGGCGGCGCGCCCTGCGCCTGGACGCCACCTTCGCCCCCGCCCTTTACGACCTCGCCCTCGCCTACGTCACCGTTGGCGACCTGCCGCAAGCGGCGATGATCTTCTCGCGGCTGATCGATTTCTTCCCCGACCACGCCGAGGGCCGCTTCAACTTCGGCAACCTACTGTACCGCATGGGCCGCACCGAGGAGGCGGTGGCGATCTACGCCCCCCTGACCGAGGGCCGCGACCCACCGCGCGGCATCCTGGTCAACCTGGGGCGGGCGCTACGCCGCCTCGGTCGCCTGGAGGAAGCCGACGCCTGCTATCGCCGCGCCCTTCTGTCCAATCTCAACGATCATTTCACGCAGTGGAATCGGTCCCATGTGCTGTTCCTGATGGGCCGCTGGGCGGAGGGCTTCGCCGCCTGGGAACACCGCCTGCACGTCGGCAAGGGGGTGCCGGTCGCCCCCGCCCCTCCCGCGCTGGACGAACGGCGAACCGCCCGCCCGTCTGCTGGTGGTCGGCGGAACAGGGCCACGGCGATGCCGTGCAGTGCCTACGCTATCTGCCGCCCCTGATCGAGCGCGGCGTCCGCCCGACCCTGGCCCTGCATCCGGCGCTGATTTCCCTGGCGCGAACCCTGCTGCCCGAGGTTTCGATCATCCCCTTCTCGGAGGTCACTGCTACCGCCGCCGACGCCTGGATACCGCTGTTCAGCCTGCCGCACCGGATGCGCCTGCCGACCCCCGGCGACGTGGCCGAGCCCGCCGCCGCGCCGCCCTTCGCCCCCGGCCTCGCCGCCATCCGCGCCGCCGCGCCGGACCTTGGCCCGCGCCCGCGCATCGGCATGGTTTGGGCAGGCAACCCCGGCCACGACAACGACCGTTGGCGGTCGGCGGACCTGTTCGATCTTGCACCCTTGCTAATGGCGCGCCCCAACGCCGTCTGGATCAGCCTGCAAACCGGCGACGTGGCGG
>CAXXPK010000008.1:0-157930 GCA_963678075.2 Rhodospirillaceae bacterium
TAGCGCGGCGGGAAGCCTGTTCTGAGTAGCGCCTTGGCTTTTTCGATCGGCGATCGGGCGAAGCTGGCGGGATACCGCGTGTCCGGCTTCGACAGCGTCGGCTCGACCAATGCCGAAGCGCTCGCCGCGGCTGCCAAAGGTGATGCCGGACGGCACTGGTTTGCCGCGCTTGAGCAGACATCGGGGCGTGGACGGCGCGGACGCGCCTGGCACTCGCAAAAGGGCAATCTGGCGGCGAGCCTGCTGCTGGTCTTCCCCGAAGGCGGAGACCTGTCGAGCCTCGGTTTCGTTGCCGGCGTGGCGCTGGCCGAGGCGCTCGCCGTTGTTGCGCCCGGCGCGTCAGTCAGCCTTAAGTGGCCCAACGACGCACTGCTCGACGGCAAGAAGCTCTCGGGCATCTTGCTGGAGGCACAAACGCTGCCGGGAGGCGCCATCGCCATCGCCATCGGTATCGGCGTCAATATCGTTTCGGCGCCTCAGGATCTGCCGTATCCGACGGCCGCGCTCGCTGACGCCGGCTTCGTGCTGACTGCCGAAACCGTGTTCGCGGCACTGGCCGAAAGCTTCGCCGAGATTTTCATCTTGTGGAACAATGGCGCCGGTCTTGCCGAGGTGCTCGGTCTATGGCGTCGCCATGCCGCAGGGATTGGCGGGCCGATATCGGTCACAACCCCCGCGGGTCAGGTTTCCGGCAGTTTCGAGGCCCTCGATGACTCCGGGCGGCTTCTCGTACGCACTGACAGCGGCGAGTTGGCAAAAATTGCTGCAGGCGATGTCCATTTCGGCATGGCGGCGAGTTTTTCTGCCACCCACTGAGAGCGCGCATCCACGTCTTTTCCGCCCGGCGCAGGCGGCAACAACAAGGAATAGCAAAAGCCATGGCGGCCGATCAGAGCGACGAGCTGGTATTCGTTCCCCTCGGTGGGGTCGGCGAGATCGGCATGAACTTGGCGGCCTATGGCTTCGGACCGGCGCGGTCGCGCAAATGGATCGTCGTCGATTGCGGAGTCGGTTTTGCCGGGCCGGACCTGCCGGGCGTCGACCTGATCATGCCCGACCCGAGTTTTCTCGAGGACGAGGGCGAAAACGTCCTGGCGCTGATCGTCACCCATAGCCACGAAGACCATTACGGCGCCGTTCTCGATCTGTGGTCGGATTTCGAGCTGCCTGTCTACTGCACCGCCTTCACTGAGGCGATGATTCGCGCCAAGCGTGCCGCCAACGAGATCACTGCGGACGTCGAAATCCGCCAGATGCACTATGGCAAGCCTTTCGATGTCGGCCCGTTCCACATCGAGGCGATCCAGGTGGCCCATTCCATTCCCGAAAGCTCGTCGATTCTGATCGAGACCAGTGTCGGACGTGCGCTCCACACCGGCGACTGGCGCCTCGACGACAGCCCGGTGCTCGGGCCGGGCACCGATATCGAACGCCTGAAGCGTATCGGCGCGGACGGTCGCGAACTGGCGCTGATCTGCGACAGCACCAATGCGCTGAAAGACGGCGAGAGCGTTTCGGAATCGGTCATCGAGGCCAACCTGACCGAAATCATCGCCAAGGCCCCCAAGCGTGTTGCCTTGACGACCTTTGCATCCAATCTCGGGCGCGTCGTCGCCGTTGCGCGCGCGGCGCGCGCCGCCGGCCGCGAAGTGGTGCTGGCGGGCAGGGCGCTCCATCGCGTCGTCGCCATCGGGCGCGAGCTCGGCATGCTCGAAGGCGTGCCGCAGTTCCACGATCAGGACGTTTATGCGCAGCTGCCGCGCGACAAGGTGCTGTTGATCTGCACTGGCTCACAGGGCGAGTCGCGGGCCGCCGTGGCGCGCATCGCCGCCGGCGAGCATCCGAACATCGATCTCGACCCAGGTGACATGATGCTGTTCTCGTCCTGGGCCATTCCCGGCAATGAGCGGGCAGTAATCGATATCCAGAACGCCTTCATTTCCAAGGGCGTCGAGGTCGTCACCAATGCCGACCAGCTCATCCATGCCTCAGGCCATCCGCGCCGTGGCGAGCTCAAGCAGCTCTATGACTGGGTCAAGCCGGACATTCTCGTGCCGGTGCATGGTGAAGCATCCCACCTCACCGGCCATGCCCGCCTCGGGCGCGAGGAAGGCATCAAGACGGTGATGGAGATCCGCAATGGCGACATGGTGCGGTTGTTCCCCAAGCCCGAGCGCTTTCCCGGCGAGGTCCGGGTCGACGAGCTTTATCTCGACGGCCAGATCCTGTGCACGCCCGAGGAAAGCAAGGTGCGCGACCGGCGCAGACTGAGCTATGGCGGTATGGCCGTCGTCTCCTTGTGCATTTCACGGACCGGCGACCTGGTCTCCGGACCCGACATTGCCATCGACGGCATACCGGACCTCGAAGACGAACCGGGCCCGGACGAGATCGCCTATCGCGCCGTTAAATCGGCGATGAAATCGATGCCTGCAAAGCGCCGCAATGATCCGGACATGGTGCTCGAAGCGGTGCGTCGGGCGGTACGGTCCGATCTCGCCGCCTATTGGGGAAGAAAGCCGAACGTCCGCATCTTCGTGCATCGGGTCTAGGTCTGGCGCTGAACCAGATGCCGTGGCCTGCGACGGATGTTCGAAGCAGGAGGGGAAAAGACTATGTGGATCAGCTACGCGGCGCTTTATTTCATCCTGTGGTGGCTGTGCCTGTTCATCGTGCTGCCGTTCGGCGCGCGTAATCAGGCAGATGCCGGCGAGGTGGTCAAAGGAACCGAGCCCGGCGCGCCGGTGCTGTTCCGCCTCTGGCCGAGACTGCTGGCGACGTCAATTCTGGCGGCGGTGCTTCTGGTGCTGGTGATGTGGGGGCTGTCGAACCCCTATGTGCAGCGCTATTGGCAATAATGCCGGGCGTCTGCTTCGAGCGCATTGGTGACTAGGCGCGCCGCTGCGGGGCGCTGCAACATCGGTTGCAGACGGCGTTTGCGACATCAATTTGGTAAAAAGAAAAGCAGGGCCGTGAGGCCCTGCATGATGAGTTGAACGACAATCCGCTGGTCTTAGGCACCTTTTCGGGCAGCCAGCGCTCCTCCCTTGACGTTGTCGACGTCGCGGCGGTTTGATCCGCCTGTTTGCTTGGCGCGAAACCTACCAGTATCATATTCTGATGTCACGCACTTTTTCCCGGAAAGGTGCAGAATTGCAACAGTTACCACAAGCTGCCCTAATCTCGGCGGTGGTGATGTTTTCGCTCCGATTTGCTCTGTTTTATGTACGAAAGAATCGGTGTTTGGTCTAAACCGGATCCCGATTATCCGGCGCCGGCAAATCGGCCCGACCTGCTCGTTCGAGAGGACAGTCCATGCGTTTTTCCCGATTCTTCCTTCCGGTCCTGCGTGAAGAGCCCAAGGAAGCCGAAATCGTCTCTCACAAGCTCATGCTGCGCGCCGGCCTGATCAGCCAGCAGGCGTCCGGGCTCTATGCCTGGCTGCCGCTCGGCTACAAGGTGCTGCGCAAGGTACAGGCGATCATCGAGCAGGAGCAGGATCGCTCCGGCGCTGTCGAATTGCTGATGCCGACGCTGCAGTCCGCGGATCTGTGGCGCGAGAGCGGCCGCTATGACGACTATGGCAAGGAAATGCTGCGGATCGTCGATCGCCACGAGCGCGATCTGTTGTACGGACCGACCAACGAGGAAATGATCACCTCGATTTTCAGGCAGTACGTGCGCTCCTACAAGGACCTGCCGCTCAACCTTTACCACATCCAGTGGAAGTTCCGCGACGAGATCAGGCCGCGCTTCGGCACCATGCGTTCGCGCGAGTTCCTGATGAAGGACGCCTATTCCTTCGATCTCGACAAGGAGCGGGCGGTCGAGGCCTATAACCGCATGTTCGTCGCCTATCTCAGGACCTTCCGGCGCATGGGGCTGACGGCAATCCCGATGCAGGCTGAGACCGGCCCGATCGGTGGTGACTTGAGCCATGAGTTCATCGTTCTGGCCGATACCGGCGAAAGTGCCGTATATTGCCATGCCGATCTGCTCGAAAAGCCGGTTCCCGGTCCCGATATCGATTTCAGGGGCGACCTGACCCCGATCGTCAATGACTGGACCTCGCTCTATGCGGCAACCGAGGACATGGTCGACATGGCCGAGTTCGAACGCACGGTTCCCGAGGACAAGCGCATTTCGGCGCGCGGCATCGAGGTCGGGCAGACCTTCTATTTTGGTGACAAGTATTCCGCGCCGATGAAGGCGACCGTCACCGGGCAGGACGGGCAGGAGATTGCGGTTCATTCCGGCTCCTACGGCATCGGCCTGACCCGTGTCGTGCCGGCCGTTATCGAGGCCGGACACGATGAGAACGGCATCATCTGGCCGGTTTCGGTCGCACCCTTCGAGGCGATTCTCATCAGCCTGAAGGTCGGGGACGGCGAGTGCGATGCCGCATGCGAGCGGCTTTATGCCAGCCTCAGAACCGCCGGAATTGACGTGATCTATGACGACCGCGAGCAGGGCGCCGGAGCGAAATTCGCTACCGCCGACCTTATCGGCATTCCCTACCAGTTGATCGTCGGTCCGCGCGGTCTCAAGGAAGGCAAGGTCGAGATCAAGCACCGCAAGGACGGTACCCGCGAGACCGTGGGCATCGAGGAGGCGCTGAAGCGCTTGTTGGAACTGATCGTGCCGGCACGTCTGGAAACCATTTGACACTGAATGCAACGCAAAAGCCTGGTAGCGCCACGCGGCCCTTCTCGGCTTTCGAATGGATGATCGCCGGGCGCTATTTGAGAGCCCGGCGCAAGGACACGTTCATCTCGGTCATCGCCTCGCTGACGCTTGTCGGCGTTGCCATCGGCGTGGCCACGCTCATCGTCGTCACCTCGGTGATGAACGGCTTCCGTGAGGAGCTGTTGAGCAAGATCCTCGGACTCAACGGCCATTTCACCGTCTATCCCATCGAGTCCAAGTTCACCGACTACAAGGACGACCTGATCAAATGGGAGGAGGTGCCGGGTGTGACCCATGCGGTCGCCTTTGTCCAAGGTGAGGCCCTGGCCTCCGGGTTCGGCGGCAGTACCGGCGTCAGCGTGCGCGGCATGGATCTCTCCGACATCAAGAAGCTGAACCTTTTGTATGACGGCGTCAGCCAGGGCGGCTGGGACGACTGGGATAGCGGCGAGGGGGCGGCGATCGGCTATCGGCTGGCCCAGAAGCTCGGCATCGCGGTCGGGGACGCTATCACCATCGTTAACCCGAACGGTGCCGTTACGCCCTTCGGAACGACGCCACAGATCCGGTCCTATCCGGTCAATGTCATATTCAACCTCGGCATGGTCGAGTTCGACAGCTTCTATGCCTATCTGCCGATGAAGCCGGCCCAGCTCTATTTCAAGCAGTATGAAGACGTGTTGAAACCCGGCGCCAAGCAGCCGGCCATGGACGCAACCGACGCCGAGATAGATGCCGCCTATGAGCGGCACTATTTTGCCACCGGCGCCGAAATCTTCCTCAACAATCCCGACAGCGTCGACAAGCTGCGCCTGCCGCTGCAGATGGCGGTCGACCAACCCATGATCCTGACCGACTGGCGCCAGCGGAACGAAACGTTCTTTTCCGCGCTTCAGGTCGAGCGGGTGGTAATGTTCACCATCCTGTCGATGATCGTCGTCGTCGCCGCCTTCAACATCATTTCCTCGCTTGTCATGCTGGTGAAGGACAAGGGTAAGGACATCGCCGTGCTGCGCACCATCGGCGCAACGCGAGGCGCCATCATGCGGGTCTTCTGCATCACCGGCACCGCGATCGGGGTTGCCGGCACGGCTCTCGGACTTGTGCTCGGCCTGATCGTTGCCGCCAACGCCGAAACCTTGCGGGCCTTTTTCTCCGATCTCATTGGGGTTCGAATCTTTCCGCCCGAAGTGTTTTTCCTGTCGGCGCTGCCATCGCGCGTCGATATGGGCGATGTCATCTTCATCACAGTCACGGCTCTGGTGCTGAGCGTGTTGGCGACGCTTTATCCCGCCTGGCGCGCTGCCCAGCACGATCCGGTGGAGGCCTTGCGCTATGAGTGAGGTCTTTCTGTCGCTTGAAGAGGTGAGCTACAATTACGGCTCGGGCGAAGAGGTTCTGACCATCTTCGAGAACGCTTCGCTGTCGGTGACGGCGGGCGAAATGGTGGCGCTGGTCGCACCATCGGGCGCCGGCAAATCGACGCTGCTACATGTGTGCGGGCTGCTTGAACGGGTACAGGCCGGCGAGGTCGGCGTCTGCGGGCTAAAGACAGCAGCGCTCTCGGACCGCGGACGCACGCAACTGCGCCGCGACCGCATCGGCTACGTCTACCAGTTCCACCACCTTCTGCCGGAGTTCTCTGCCGTCGAGAACGTCATGTTGCCCCAGCTCATCGCCGGTATCGGACGAGAGTCTGCCCGAAAGCGCGCCGGGGAACTGCTCGAACTGATGGGGTTGGGCGACCGCGCCTCTCACCGCCCGGCGGAATTGTCGGGGGGCGAAGCCCAGCGCGTCGCCATTGCCCGGGCAGCGGCAAACCGCCCGCAGCTGATTCTCGCCGACGAACCGACCGGCAATCTCGATCCGGCGACCAGCGACAAGGTGTTTGACGCCCTGACGGCCTTGATCGCCAATGAAGGGGCCGCCGCACTGATCGCCACCCACAACCACGCCCTGGCGCGCCGCGCCAACAGGGTGGTGACGATCGCCGAGCACAGGGTTTCTCCGCTGGAACTTTAGCAGTACGGCTGCTCTGAAACCGACCTGCGCGAGACCGCAATCCCTCCGGCGAGAGCCGGCGTGTTGCAAGACCGGCTGCGCGTTTCCGAAACGACGTCAACCGAGCGCGAAATCTCCCTGTTTTCCGAGCGAATGCGCCGACCACGGAACAAATCATGTACGTGCTGTTGTGGTAGATCGCCATCAGAGCTCGAATTTCCTGCATAAAAACAAGGAATTCGGGGAAAGCTTCCGCGCCTTAACTCCTCATTAAACTTGTCTCATGCCCAACCGGATTTCCCTCTGGACGAGAACAAAAAAAGAACATAGAAAGAAGGAACGAAAGAAGAACGGAGGCGAAAATGATTGCGTTTATCAGGGAAGGCCTTGCCTTTGCGGCTCTGGCGACGTTCAGCGTTTCTGCGCTTATGTGGTTCGACGTGCTCACTCGCCTCAACTGAGGATAACGTGGACGAGGCGTGCCACCGTCTTGGCCGGCGAACGTCCGGGTGTCACAACTGCACGAAAAAGGAATCGCGATGCCCGGTCCCGGCTTTGTCCATTTGCATGTCCATTCCGCCTATTCGCTGCTCGAAGGCGCGCTGCCGCTTGGCAAGCTGCTGCCGCTTGCCGCCGCTGACGAACAACCCGCACTTGGCATTGCCGATACCGGCAATCTGTTCGGGGCGCTCGAATTCTCGGAAAAGGCAGCCGGAAAGGGCATTCAGCCGCTGATCGGCTGCGAGGTGCCGATTGATTTCGGCGACAGCGACGAGCGTGCCCGTGACCGCACTGGCGGCAAATCGAGCATCGTCCTGATGACGATGAACGAGCATGGCTTTTCCAATCTCTCGCGTATCGTCAGTCACGCCTATCTGGAAGGCGAGGGCGGTCGGGCGGTTGTGCCGCTCAGCTGGCTGATGGATGGCGACATCGACGGGTTGATCTGCCTTAGCGGCGGGCCGGAAGGCGCCATCGATCCGTGCTTTGCCAATGGCCAGGATGCTCAGGCGCTCAAGCGGCTGGAAACACTGACATCGCTGTTCGGCGACGGCTTTTATGTCGAGTTGCAGCGCCACGGGCGTAGCGGCGAAGCTGTCGTCGAGGGCGAGCTGATAGATTTCGCCTATCGCCGCGGCGTGCCGCTGGTCGCGACCAATGAACCGTACTTTCCCAAGCGCACCGATTTCGAAGCCCATGATGCCCTGCTGGCCATCGCCGGCGGCACCGTTATCGCCCAGTCGGACAGGCGGAAGCTGACCGCCGAGCATCATTTCAAGTCGCGCGCCGAAATGATGAAGTTGTTCGAGGATCTGCCAGAGGCGCTCGACAGCACCGTTGAGATCGCCAAGCGCGTGCATTTCAGGCCGCGCACCCACGATCCGATCCTTCCGAGCTTTGCCGCCAAGCCGGACCAGACTGCCGAGGAGGCCAATGAGGTCGAAGGCGAGGAGCTGGCACGCCAGGCGCGCGAAGGCCTGAAGCTGCGCCTCGAGCGCTACAAGCCCGCGCCGGGTCTTGCCGCCAAGGACTACGAGGAGCGGCTCGAATTCGAGCTCAATGTTATCCGGAACATGAAGTTCCCAGGCTACTTCCTCATCGTTTCCGACTTCATCAAATGGGCCAAGGCGCAGGGTATTCCCGTGGGGCCGGGGCGTGGTTCGGGCGCCGGCTCGGTTGTTGCCTGGTCGCTGACCATCACCGACCTCGATCCCTTGCGCTACAACCTGCTGTTCGAGCGCTTCCTCAACCCCGAACGTATCTCGATGCCGGACTTCGACGTCGACTTCTGCCAGGATCGGCGCGAGGAGGTCATCCACTACGTCCAGGAAAAATACGGACGCGGCCAGGTGGCCCAGATCATCACCTTCGGAACGCTGCAGGCCCGCGCTGCCCTGCGCGACGTTGGGCGCGTGCTGCAGCTGCCCTATGGCCAGGTCGACCGCATCTGCAAGCTGGTGCCTGCCACCCCGACCAATCCGGTGACAATTGCCGAGGCGATCAATGGCGAGCCGCGCCTGCAGGCCATGCGCGACGAGGACGAGACGGTCGCCGAACTGCTGACCATCGGCCAGAACCTCGAAGGGCTTTACCGTCACGCCTCGACCCACGCCGCCGGCATCGTCATCGGCGACCGGCCGCTCGAACAGCTGGTGCCGCTCTACAAGGACCCGCGCTCCGACATGCCGGTGTCGCAGTATTCGCAGAAATGGGCGGAAGCGGCGGGACTGGTCAAATTCGACTTTCTCGGCCTGAAGACACTGACGGTCATCAACACCGCCGTCGAGATGATCCGGGCCACCCATGACGCCGATTTTGCCATCGACACCATTCCGATCGATGATCACGACACCTATGCGCTTTACCAGCGGGCCGACACCGCCGGGGTGTTCCAGGTGGAATCGATGGGCATGCGCCGGGTGCTGCTCGATTTGAAGCCTGACGTCTTCGAAGACATCATCGCCATCGTGGCGCTCTACCGTCCGGGCCCGATGGACAACATCCCGACCTTCTGCAACCGCAAGCACGGCAAGGAGGACACCTCGGTCGCCCACGACCTGATGGAGCCGATCCTGCGCGAGACCTACGGCATCATCGTCTACCAGGAACAGGTGATGCAGATCGCCCAGGTGCTCTCGGGCTATTCGCTCGGCGAGGCCGACATGCTCCGGCGCGCCATGGGCAAGAAGATCAAGTCCGAGATGGACAAGCAGAAGTCGCGCTTCGTCGACGGCGCGGTGAAGAACGACATTGGCAAGGGGCTGGCCAACGAGGTCTTCGAACTGCTGGCCAAGTTCGCCAACTACGGCTTCAACAAGTCGCACGCCGCCGCCTATGCGCTGGTGAGCTACCAGACGGCCTATCTGAAGGCCCATTACCCGCACGAGTTCCTGGCCGCGACCATGACACTCGACATGGGAAATACCGACAAACTATCCGAATTCAAGCGCGAGGCCGACCGGCTGAAGATCGAGGTCATGCCGCCCTCGATCAACGATTCCGAGGTGCCGTTCTCGGTCAAGAACGAGAAGATCTTTTATTCCCTGTGCGCCGTGAAGGGCGTCGGCAAGCACGTCGCCGAGCATATTGTCGAGGTGCGTGGCGACACCCCGTTCAGCGATTTTGCCGATTTCGCAACCCGTATCGACCCCAAGATGGTCAACCGGCGGACGCTTGAGACCCTGGTCAATGCCGGCGCCTTCGATTGCCTTGAGGAAAGCCGGGAAAAGGTCTTCGTGCTGGTCGATGCCATTCTCGGCACGGCCCAGCGCACTCGCGCCAATTCCGACAACGGCATTGTCGACATGTTCTCGGCCGAAAAACCTGAAGCCATCCCGGTGCCGGCCCATGTCACCCGTTGGCCCCTGGCCGAACGGCTCGAACGCGAGTTTTCCGCCATCGGCTTCCATTTGAGCGGTCACCCGCTCGATGAGTTCGCCGAAGTGTTCGAGCGTTTGCGGGTGCAGCGCTGGATCGATTTCGAGCGCGCCGTCCGCGAAGGTGGCGTCGGGGCAGGGCGCCTTGCCGGCACTGTCGCTTCGCGCGTTGATCGGCGGACAAAGCGGGGCTCGCCGATGGCGATCATCACCCTGTCCGACCCGAGCGGCAGTTTCGAGTGCCTGGTGTTTTCCGAACAGATCGCCCAGTTCGGCGAGCATCTCGAAACCGGCAAGTCGATCATTCTCGAAGTCGAGGCGGATGCGCGTCCGGACGGGGTTGGCCTCAGGCTCATCGGCACCAGGCCGCTGGCCGAAGCGGCGGAAAAACTCGAAAGGCGGCTGACGGTCTTCGTCGGCAGCGAAGAAAGCCTGCCCCCGATCAAGGCGCAACTGCGTCCGGGCGGCGAGGGCAAGGTTAGCCTCGTCGTCATTCGCGAGCAGGGCGCACGCGAGTTCGAAATCGAGCTCAAGGGCAACTACCGGCTGACCACCGACGTGGCCGGCGCCATCCGTGCCAGCGCCGGGGTCATCGACGCGCGGCTGCAATAGGAGCGCTGCCAGGAAAAGTGCGAAGCGGTTTTCCGGTTCGGCGGCGCGACCACAGGAAACACCGAGCGCTGCCAGGAAAAGTGCGAAGCGGTTTTTCGGTTCGTCGGCGCGATCGCTTGAAATGCCGGCGCGGGAACTGCCACCATTGAGCTGCACACCCGCACCCGCTGAGACAGGGGCTCGCTTGCCTTCCTCTGTCGTTTCGTCTATAGGGCGCGCGTCCGTGTTTGGTGCGGACCAATTCACACACAGGCGCGGCCAGTTCCAGGTGGTTCTGTCCAACCGGTGAGGGGAAATCCTCGCAGATCGCTTGTGGAGGCATAACCGGTAAAGGAGCCTGCAATAATGGCATTGCCCGAATTTTCGATGCGTCAGCTGCTTGAGGCTGGCATTCATTTTGGCCACCAGAAGCACCGCTGGAACCCGAAGATGGAGAAGTTCATCTTTGGCGTCCGCAACGACATCCACATCATCGACCTGTCGCTGACCGTGCCGATGCTGCAGCGCGCGCTGCAGCTGGTCTCGGACACCGTGGCCGATGGCGGTCGCGTGCTTTTCGTCGGCACCAAGCGCCAGGCGGCGCCGGTCGTCGCCGACGCGGCCAAGTCTTGCGCCCAGTACTATGTCAACTCGCGCTGGCTCGGCGGCATGCTGACCAACTGGCAGACGATCTCCAAGTCGATCGCCAGGCTGCGTGAACTCGAAGCCCTTGAGGCCGAGGGCATGCAGGGCCTGACCAAGAAGGAACGCCTGAACCGGTCCCGCGAGATGGAGCGCCTCGAGCGCGACCTCGGCGGCATCAAGGACATGGGCAACCTGCCGAGCCTGCTGTTCGTCATCGATACCAACAAGGAATCGATCGCCATCAAGGAAGCCCGTCGTCTCGGCATTCCGGTGGTTGCCATCGTCGACTCCAACTGTGATCCGGACATCGTCGATTTCGCCATCCCCGGCAATGACGACGCCTCGCGCGCCATCGAGCTTTACTGCAACCTGATCTCGCGCGCTGCCATCGACGGCATTTCGCGGTCCTCCAGCGCCGCCGGCATCGATCTCGGTGCAGCCGAGGTGGTCGAGGAACCGGTGCTTGAAGAAGCTCCGGCGGAAGAGCCCGCCGCAGCTCCGGAAGCCGCCGACGCCGCCCCGGCGCCGGAAGCGACGGAAGAAGCCGCCAAGGAATCGTAATCCCGACCTGTTAGAGGGCCGGCTGAGACCGGGCGCCAGCGCGGGAACCCAATCGATGGTTCCCGCAGCCACGGCGCCAGCACAATGAAAAGGAGCTGCGTTCTGCTCGCTGGTCGATGCGAACGCGCTCCGAAGCGCAAACACGAGGATTTTCGACATGGCTATTACCGCTGGGCAGGTCAAGGAACTGCGCGAAGCGACCGGCGTCGGCATGATGGACTGCAAGAAGGCCTTGCAGGAGACCGACGGCGACATGGACGCAGCCGTGGATTGGCTGCGAAGCCGTGGCCTGGCCAAGGCTGCCAAGAAGGCTGGCCGCGTCGCGGCTGAAGGTCTTGTCGGCGTCGCCAGTGCTGGCAACAAGGCTGCCGTCATCGAGCTGAATTCTGAGACCGACTTCGTTTCCCGCAACGAAGAGTTCCAGGCGCTCGCACGTACCATCTCCGAGATCGCCCTCAAGACCGACGGCTCGACCGATGCGGTCAAGGCTGCCGACTATCCCGGCACCGGCCGCACCGTTGAGGGTGAAGTCACCGAAGCCATCGCCAAGATCGGCGAGAACATGGGACTTCGCCGCACCGCCGTTCTCGAGGTCGAAGAGGGCGTCGTCGGCACCTATGTGCATGCCGCCATCGTTCCGAACCTCGGCAAGATCGGCATTCTGGTCGGACTGAAATCGTCCGGCGACACCGAGAAGCTCGAAGCTCTCGGCCGCCAGATCGCCATGCACGTGGCCGCCGCCGTCCCGAGCCCCCTGGCCGTGACGATCGACGAACTGCCCCAGGACGTGGTCGAGCACGAACGCGCCATCTTCAAGGAACAGGCGATCCAGTCCGGGAAGCCGGCTGAAATCGCCGAGAAGATGGTCGAAGGCCGCATGCGCAAGTACTATGAGGAGGTCACCCTTCTCGCCCAGATCTTCGTCATCGACGGCGAAACCAAGATTTCGGACGTTCTCAAGAACGCCGAAAAGGATGTCGGCGCGCCGATCACCATCACCGGTTTCGAACGCTTCGTTCTCGGCGAAGGCGTGGAGAAAAAGGAAGAGGACTTCGCTGCCGAGGTTGCAGCGACGGCCGGCACGAAATAGCAATCGAACGGCCGCCGCTCAGGCGGCCGTTTTTGCATGACGGGGACGGTTCGCTGTCCCCGCCAGGACGCCGGCAGCAATCGGCAGACCAGAGAGCGCGGCGCCAAGACGGTGGACCGGTTCATCACAGGAGCAGGTAGGACAATGGCGGCGTCTGGCTACAAACGGGTGCTTCTCAAGGTTTCGGGCGAGGCCTTGGCAGGCGAACAGGCGTTCGGCATCGAAAGCGCGTTTCTCGATGAGGTTGCCGGGCAGATTGTCGATCTGGCAAAGACCGGCGTGCAGGTTGCCGTCGTCATCGGTGGCGGCAACATCTTCCGCGGTATGGCGGTTGCGGCTTCTGGTAGCGACCGGGTCATTGGCGACCAGATGGGCATGCTTGCCACCGTCATCAACGCGTTGGCGGTTGGCGACGCCATTCGGCGCCTCGGCGGCAAGTCGCACGTATTTTCCAATGTTTCCATGCCCACCATCGCCGAGACCTTTACCCAGCGCGCAGGCATCGCCGCGCTCGAGAATGGCGCGGTCGTCATCTGCGCCGGTGGCACGGGCAGCCCGTTCTTCACCACCGATACCGCTGCGGCGCTCAAGGCAGTCGAGCTCAAGTGCGATGTGCTTCTGAAGGGCACAAAGGTCGACGGTGTCTACGATTCCGATCCGGCCACCAATGCCAATGCCACGCGATTCGACACGATCAGCCATGAAGAAGTGATCGCGCGCAATCTCAGAGTCATGGATACTGCTGCCTTTGCCCTTGCGCGCGACAACAGGTTGCCAATAATCGTTTACGCGCTACATGCGGAACAGGGCCTGAGCGGCGTCCTCAACGGGACAACGCCTTACACACGGGTCGGCTGACGTCGACGAACCGGCACATGCCGGCACCCTGTCCGGGTATTTGGGGAAAGGAATAGACCATGGCTGCCGAATTCTCGATCGAAGACATCAAGAGCCGCATGACGAAATCGGTTAACGCGCTCGACGAGGAATTTGTCGGGCTGCGCACCGGACGCGCCAGCGCCAGTCTTCTCGAACCCATTCAGGTCGATGCCTATGGCTCGAAGATGCCGGTCAACCAGCTGGCTACCGTCTCTGTGCCCGAACCGCGCATGCTGAGCGTGCAGGTCTGGGATCAGGGTCTGGCCCATGCCGTCGACAAGGCGATCCGCGATTCCGGCCTCGGTCTCAACCCGATTGCCGAAGGCGCTGTGATCCGCGTTCCGCTTCCCGAGCTTAACGAAGAGCGCCGCCGTGAGCTGACTAAGGTTGCCCACAACTATGCCGAGCAGGCGAGGGTGGCCGTGCGCCATATCCGTCGCGACGGTATGGAAATGCTGAAAAAGCTCGAAAAAGACGGCGACATGAGCCAGGACGAATCGCGCGTGCATCACGAGGCGGTCCAGAAGGCGACCGATGAGGCCGTGGCCGAGATCGATGCGCGCCTGGCCACCAAGGAACAGGAAATCATGCAGGTCTAGGCGACAGTGTGGCCTTGGTGTCTAGCCGGCCAGCTGTCTGGACCTGCTGGGACCCGGTCGGTGCTTTCTGGCCAAAACCCCAGTGCCTGTCCGCCATTGACCTTGTTGAAACCAGTCTTCGTCTAGCCTCGTTCTGATCGCCGGCCGAAGCGCGCAGACCGTCCTTCGGACCTTGCGATTGCATCTTCGGAAAACCTGCGCTCTGTTGGCGCGGGCGGCATGCCGGGTTTCGGACACGATCGTATGCGATCTCCGAAGGCGATCAATCTCCGGCGGAAGTGCCGGAGGTGCGGGTGAGTGGGCCTTGTGTCCGAAGGGCAGGACGAGGAAGCGTGATGACCAGCGAGTCGATGGCGATTGAGGCTGCAGCCGGGGACGACAGACTGCGCATTCCCCGCCATCTCGCTGTCACTATGGATGGCAACGGCCGTTGGGCCAAGGCGCGCGGCAAGCCGCGGACCGATGGTCATGCCGAGGGAATCAAGGCGTTGAGGCGTCTGGTCGAATACTGCATCTCCTATGGCGTCGAATATCTGACCATCTTCTCGTTCAGTTCGGAAAACTGGTCGAGGCCGGAAAGCGAAGTGAGCTTCCTGTTTTCGCTGATGGCCCGCTTTGTCGAATCCGACCTCAAGAAGCTGATCGCCAACAACGTTCACGTGCATTTCCTCGGATCGCGCCAACGGCTCGACCCGAAAATCGTGAAACTGATGGACGACGTCGAGGCGCGCTCGGCCCATTGTGACGGGCTGAGGCTCGAGGTCGCCTTCAACTATGGCGGGCGGCTCGACATCATCGACGCGGCGCGGGCCCTGGCGAACAAGGTCGCGTCAGGCGAGATCAGACCGGATGACATAAACGAGACGGAGTTTGGGGATGCGCTGACGACATCGGGCATCCCCGATCCGGACGTCGTGCTGCGCACCAGCGGGGAAATCCGCCTGTCCAACTTCCTTTTGTGGCAATCGGCCTATTCCGAACTGATTTTCATCGATACGCTCTGGCCCGATTTCGACGAAGCGGCCTTTCGCGCCATGGCGGCCGAATATGGCCGGCGCGACAGGCGCTATGGTGGTTTGGGGACAACATGAGCGATAATCCGGATGCGAAGCGTCGAAGGGTTTGGCCGTTTGGCGCCGATCTCGGCCCGCGCATCATGTCGGCCGCGGTGCTGATACCGGTAACGCTGTTCGTCCTGTATCTCGGCGGCATCTGGTTCGCGCTGCTGGTCGGCGGTGTGTTTGCCGGCGGTCATCACGAATATCAGGCCATGACCGGCGGTCGTCGCCCCGGCCTCTACGATCATTTTCTCACGGCGCTCATCGTCGTCATTGCCATCGTCAGTTCGCTGTTCGGACCCGGTATTGGCGCTGCCGTCGTTGTTGCCGGGATGGCGGTGTCGCTGGTGATGGGCGGTGCGCGGCGATTCTGGGATTCGGGCGGTCTGTTGTTTTTCGGCGCCGTGGTCCTCGCTCTGGTGGCTGTGCGCGGCACCAGCATCGAGGGGCTTTATGCCGGACTATTCCTCGGGGCCACCGTCTGGCTGACCGACACCGGCGCCTATTTTACCGGACGCATTCTCGGTGGCGCCAAGCTCTCTCCGGACATTTCCCCGTCCAAGACCTGGTCCGGCGCATTCGGCGGCCTGCTGACCGGGACATTGTTGGCATTGGTAGTGTGGATGCTGGCAACGCCGTCGCCCTGGTGGCTTGGCGCTATGTTCGGCGTCATCCTGTCGATTGTCGGACAGATCGGCGATCTCGCCGAAAGCGGTGTGAAACGGCGGTTCCGCATCAAGGATTCCGGCGACATCATTCCCGGCCACGGTGGGCTGATGGATCGGCTCGACAGCCTCAGTTTCGCCACTCTGGCGCTGTTTCTGATTGGATTCTGGCACACAGGCTGGCCGAGCATAGCAACGGGTTTTCTGGTCTGGAAATGATCGACACGCCCATTTTACGGCGCTCTGCCACACCATCCGCATAAGAGACCCTCGCTCATGCTCGATTTTGCCATCTGGCTCGTGACCTACACTGTGCCGTTCATCGTGGTTCTGACGGTGATCGTGTTCGTCCACGAGATGGGCCATTTCCTGGTGGCGCGCTGGAACGGCATCGCCGTTGAGACCTTTTCGATCGGCTTCGGCCCGGAACTGTTCGGCTGGACCGATCACCATGACACGCGCTGGCGCGTTTCGGCTATTCCGCTCGGTGGCTATGTCCGTTTTCTCGGCGATCTCAATGCCGCCAGCCAGCCGGACGCGGAAACGGTTGCGGCCATTCCCCCTGAAATGCAGCCGCATCTGTTCATCAACAAGTCGGTCTGGCAGCGCATAGCCGTCGTGGTGGCCGGCCCCGCCGCCAACGTGCTTCTGACCTTCCTGATCATCTACGCCATGCTGATCGGGTTCGGACGTTACACGGTGCCGCCGGTGCTCGACGGTGTCGTCGCCGGTTCGGTCGCCGAATCGGCCGGCCTCGAGCCCGGCGACCGCGTGCTTTCGGTCGACGGCTATGAGGTGAGGGGCTTCAGCGATTTCCAACGCCTGGTTTCGACCAGTCCAGAGCGTGCCGTTTCGATCGAGGTCAAGCGTGGCGACAAGGTGCTCGATTTCTCGCTGGTGCCTGAGCCGGTGGAGATCAAGGATGCCTTCGGCAATCCGCTGCGCATCGGTCGAATCGGTGTTACCCGGCAAACCACCAGTGCCGATGTCGAGCTCTATCGTCCCGGTCCGGTCGAGGCCGTATCGATGACGGTGGAGGAGATCCGCTTCATCATCGACCGAACGGTTGCCTTCATCGGCGATTTCTTCGTCGGGCGCGGCGATCTCGAGCAGCTTGGCGGACCGGTGAAAGTCGCCAAGGTTTCCGGCGAAGTGGCCAGCCTCGGGGTGCTCGCCCTGATCAATCTCACAGCTTTGCTGTCATTGAATATAGGTTTGTTCAACCTTCTGCCCGTGCCGCTGCTCGACGGCGGGCATCTGCTCTACTATGTCTTCGAGCTGGTGCTCAAACGTCCACTCAGCCCGCGCGTCCAGGAATTCGGGTTCCGGGTCGGGCTGGTTCTGGTGGCCGGATTGATGCTGTTCACGCTGATCAATGATCTGGTGTGACGGCGGCAATTCGGATCAGCGTGGGGGCCGCGAGCGTGGGGCGAATTAAGCCACGGTCCAGACGGGGCTGTGGCGCGATTGCACCTCGGACAACGATTTGCTAACCCAACCCGGCCAGGGGCCTTGCCCTTGGTTAAAAAAACAGTAAAACAGTTCAATGCATTTAGCTGGGGTCGCATGCGTGCGATTCCTTGCACCCTGTCTACAGAACGTGCGAAAGACGATCATGGTTTTTTTCAGCAAGCTGCGCAGCAGCATCCTTCTCGCTCTCGGCCTGATCCTGCTTTCGCCTTTGGCCGGCCCAGCCGGAACTGTTTTCGGTGTAGAGGCCGCCCAGGCACAGACGATCAACCGCATTGCCGTCTCGGGTAATACGCGCGTCGATGATGCAACGGTCATTTCCTATCTGACCGTCAGGGTGGGCGAGACGGCTACCAAGGCCAGGCTCGGCGAATCTGCCGATGCGCTGCTCGGTACTGGACTGTTCTCCGATGCGCGGCTTTCGATGTCGGGCTACACGTTGAACGTCAAGGTCGTCGAAAATGAGGTGGTGAGTGCCGTTCTTTTTGAAGGCAACACCCGGTTCTCCGACAAGAACCTCACCGATATGGTTTCGTTGAGTTCGCGCGGTACATATACCCAGGCGCGCCTGCAGTCGGATGTCGACACCATCAAGCTGGCTTACGAAAAGGCCGGCTACAAGAACGTTCAAGTGACGACCCGTACCGAGAACAGCGACGGTGGTCGCCTTCGTGTCGTTTTCGTCGTTAACGAAGGCGAGAAGGTTGGAATCGCGTCCATCACCTTTACCGGCAATTCCACCTTCGATGGCGGCACGCTCAAGAGTGTCATCAACACCAAGGAATCCAACCTGCTGAGCTGGTTGTTCAAGGATGACCTGTATGACGAGGACAAGCTTGCGGTCGATCGCGAGCTCATTCGCCTCTTCTACGTCAATCATGGTTTCCCGGACGCCCAGGTTCTGTCGGCGATCGGCGAGTTCGATCCGAGCAAGAAGGCATACTTCGTCAACTTCTCGATTTCCGAAGGCGAACGGTACAAGTTCGGTGATATCGGCATCGAGACCAGCATCGCCGGGCTCAACACCGACGCGCTGAAGAGCCAGATCGAAACGGATCGCGGCGCTACCTATTCGCAGCAGAAGCTCCAGAAGAGCACCGAAGATCTTGCGATCGCCGCGACGCTCCAGGGGTTCTCGTTCGCGGATGTGCGCCCGCGTATTGACCGCGACATCGCAAACAAGACCTTCAACGTCACCTACCTCATCGACGAAGGTGCGCGGGTCTATGTCGAACGGATAAACATCTCCGGCAACGACAAGACGCGCGACTTTGTTATCCGTCGGGAGCTTGATTTCGCTGAAGGCGACCCCTTCAATCGTTCGCTGGTGACCCGTGGCAAAAGCCATATCGAAGCTCTGAACTACTTCTCTGCTGTCAATATCAGCACAAGTCCGGGTAGCGCTCCCGACAAGGTGGTGGTCAATGTCGCTGTGGTCGAGAAGTCGACGGGTGACTATGGCTTCACGGCCGGTTACGACTCGGCTGCCGGTCTTCTCGGCGAGGTCTCTCTGACCGAGACGAACTTCCTTGGCCGGGGTCAGTATCTCAAGGCTTCCATCGGTGCGACGCAGTCTGGCCGCTCGTTTGAGCTTAACTTCACTGAGCCGCGTTTTGCCGGGCTGAAGATCGCGACCGGGTTTGATGTCTATTCGCGCATCACCGACGAGAGCGGGTCCAACTTCTATGGCACGCAGGCAACGGGTGGGCAGATTCGCTTCACTCTGCCGGTCACCGACTCCATCAGCACGACCATTTTCGCTGGCGGCGAGTACAAGACCTTCACCGACACTTCGTTGCCAAATTCGGCTCTGGTTGCCGATGGCGATACGCGGACCACGGCAACTGTCGGCTACACGCTGGCGTATTCCGATCTGGACAACAACAAGAGGCCGAGCAGCGGTCTGGCCATGAACTTCACGCAGAAGTATGCCGGTTGGGACAACAACTATCTCAGCACGGTGGCCATGGCCCGCTACTACATGCCGTTGTTTGAAGATGCGCGGATTGTCGCGAGCGTCAAGGGGCAGGCGGGCCTGCTGACAGACTTCAGCGGCGGTGGCGTTGATGGTCTTGAGACCTTCCGTCCGGGGACGCAGCTGGTTCGTGGCTTCCAGTCCAGCGGCATGGGCGCGCGCACGCTTCAAGGCGAATCCCTGGGTGCGATCTGGTACGCCGGTCTGTCGGCCGAAATCGAGTTCCCGCTGCCGATCGTGCCTGAGACCTTTGGCCTGAGTTCAGCAATCTGGGCCGATATCGGCTATGTCGGCGACACTTCGGCGGCAGCCAAGGCCAAGGCCGTGGTTGCAAGCGGCATGGGCCAGCAGGTTCGGTCTTCGATCGGTACGTCGCTGATCTGGGATTCACCGTTTGGCCCGCTGCGTGGCGACTTCGCCTATGTGCTTCAGCAGGATACGGGGGACCGCACACAGGTCTTCTCGCTGTCGCTTAAGTCGGTCTTCTAGGTCCGGCATAACTGAAAACCAATTTGATCGGCGGCCTCAGGGCCGCCGATTGTTTCTGAGGTCAGACTTGTCTTTTCACCGCATTTCGGCACATCAACCATCCGCAGGGAGCTGTGATCCCGTGCGGCAGCAGATGCTATCCTGTAAGGGGTTGTCGAAAGGACGGAGCAGGGCCGGGGAGCATTATTGCTCGGCGGTTGGTACTTGGCCGGATCCGTCCGGCAATTTGTGGACTGCAAGACGACGCGTGGTTGCTCACGAAGTGAGAAACTCGCTATGGTGGTGGACTTTTCCAAGGAGCATTCCGAGGGGGTGGTCGGCGTAAGAGCCTGATTGGCCGCCGGCATTGTGAGATCATGGTCGATACGCGATTTTTCCCCTTTTCGGGTCCGATAACTCTTGGCGCGCTGGCGTCCAAGGTCGGCATGCCCTTCGATCCCGGCGATGAGCGCGCGGGGCTCCCTGTGACCGGCGCCAGTGAACCGGCAACTGCCGCCGAAGGTGAGCTGGTTCTCATTGCCAGCCGCAAATATCTGGCGGAGATGCCGGAAGGCTTCGCAGGCATCGTCATTGCCAGCGCGGCACTCGAGTCCGAGTTCGAACCGAACGTGCCACGCCTGGTTGTCGACAAGCCGCATCTCGTGTTTGCCGACATGCTTGATCGTCTTTACGGCGACACGGCTCGCAATCTGGCCCTGGCGACAGCCAGCGGCGGCAGTGAGCCGAAAACCGAGGACGGGGTGGTCATTGGCCCGGGTGCCGTCTTCGGTCCTGACGTCGAAATCGGCGCTGGCACCATCATTGGCCCGAACGCCGTCATCGGACGTGGTGTCACCATCGGACGCAATGCCGTGATCGGTGCCGGCGTGACCATCGCCTGCGCCTATGTTGGCGATCAGGTGATCTTGTGGCCGGGCGTGCGCATCGGGGCCGAAGGCTTCGGATGGCTCGACCACGGCACCGCCAATCGGAAGGTGCCGCAACTGGGGCGCGTCATCATTCAGGATAGGGTCGAAATCGGTGCAAACACCACCGTTGACCGTGGCGCACTTGGTGACACGATGATCGGCGAGGGGACGAAAATCGACAACCTTGTCCAGATCGGTCATAACTGCAGGATTGGTCGCAATTGCCTGATTGCGGCGACCAGCGGCATTTCCGGTTCCACCATTATCGGAGACGGTGTGCTGATGGGCGGCGGCGTCGGGACCTCGGGACATGTCTCGATCGGGGCGGGCAGCGTTGTCTACGGACGCGCGGCGGTCACCAAGGACTGGCCCGACGGATCCAAGCTTGCCGGAGCGCCCGCGCAGGAGATAAAGGAATTCTGGCGCGAACTCGCGCTTCTCCGCCGTCTTGGAAAAGGGGATCAGTCTTGAGTGTTGAACTGGAATCCGTGTCGATGACCTCCAATGAAATCACCAGCTTGGCATTGGCAGATATCCTTGAGTGCCTGCCGCACCGCTATCCGTTCCTGATGGTCGACAAGATCGTCGACATCAACGGCGACGATTCAGCCGTCGGCATCAAGAACATCACCTACAACGAGCCGATGTTTCAGGGCCACTTCCCTGGCAAGCCGGTTTTCCCTGGCGTGCTCATCATTGAGGGCATGGCCCAGACCGCAGGGGCAATCGTTATTGCCCAGGAGCGCCAGAAGGGCCAGCGCTTCATCGTCTACATGCTGACCATCGACAAGGCCAAATTCCGCCGCCCCGCGGGACCTGGCGACAGGCTCGAGTATCACATCAAGAAAGTGCATCGTCGGCGCAGTGTCGGACGCTACGAGGCCAAAGCGATTGTCGACGGTGTCGTCGTTGCTGAGGCTGAGATCGGCGCCATGATCAGCGAAGAGTAGCGCACGTGCAGGACACCTCCATCCACCCCACAGCTTTGGTCGCCGACGGCGCGAAGATTGGCGCCGGTGTCCTGATCGGGCCCTATTCCATCGTCGGTGAAAACGTCGAACTCGCCGATGGGGTCAAGCTGGTCTCGCATGTGGTTGTCGAAGGCCATACCAGGATTGGCACCGGCACCGAGGTTTATCCGTTCGCTTCGGTTGGGCACTGTCCGCAGGATCTCAAGTATGACGGTGAGCCATCGACTCTGACGATCGGCGAGAACTGCGTCATTCGCGAGAATGCCACGATCAATCCAGGGACGCGTGGCGGCGGCATGGAGACGGTCATCGGCAACGACTGTCTGCTGATGGCGTCGAGCCACGTTGCCCATGATTGCCGGCTTGGCAACCATGTCATCGTTGCCAACTACGGCGGTATTGCCGGTCATTGCCAGATCGGTGATTTCGTCACCATCGGCGGCATGGTGGCGCTGCACCAGTTCGTGCGGATCGGCTCGCACGCCTTCATCGGCGCACAGTCCATGGTCGATGCCGATGTCATCCCCTACGGCATGGCGCTCGGCAATCGCGCCAAGCTGGCTGGGCTCAATCTGGTCGGACTCAAGCGCCGCAAATTCGACCGCGAAGCCATCCACCGCCTGCGCACCGCCTACCGCATGATCTTTTCGAGCGAAGGCACGTTGCGCGAACGCATCGAGGACGCTGCGGCGCTGTTTGCCGGGGATGCGCTGGTTCTCGACGTCGTCAATTTCATCAGCGCTGGTATCGACAGACCGATCTGCCTGCCGCGCAACGGCGAGCATGCCGAATAGCATAAGGTCCGGAGGCCGAAGGGCACCGGAACGGGCCCATGGCGGCTGATCCAAGGCTTTTCCTGGTAGCCGGCGAACCCTCTGGAGATCGTTTGGGCGGGGCGCTTCTTGCCGACCTCGGCGAGAGGACGGGCTTTGTCGCCCGCGGTGTCGGTGGCGATGCCATGCAGGCCCAGGGGCTCAAGCCGATCTTTGAGATGGCCGACCTGTCGGTCATGGGTTTTACCGACGTCATTTTCGCCCTGCCGCGCATTCTCAACCGCCTCCGTCGTACCGTTGCAGACGCGCTCGCCTTCGCGCCGGATGCTGTGATCCTTATCGACAATCAGGTGTTCTCAGCCATGGCGGCCGCGCGGCTGCGACGAGCCGGTTACACAGGTGCATTGTTTCTTTACGTGGCGCCCTCGGTCTGGGCCTGGAAGCCTGAGCGGGCGAAAAAGCTCAAGCCGGTTTTCGATGAAGTGCTGGCGGTGCTGCCGTTCGAACCGAAGGTCATGGCCGAACTGTCTGGGCCACCGACGTCCTTTGTCGGTCATCCGGCTGAAAGTCTCATTGACGAGGCGCGTAAACCGGTCAGGCGAGGCCCTGTGGTGCTTTTGCCAGGCAGTCGCGGGGGTGAACTCAAGCGACACCTTCCGCTCTTCAGTGAGGTCGTGAAGCGGCTTGCGTCCCATGAGGCCGTAACCGGTTTTGTCATGCCGACGCTGCCCCATCTGAGTGACCGGCTCGCCGCCGAGACGCAGGACTGGCCGGCGGCGGTCGAGATCGTGACCACCGCCGAGGCGCGCCGGGCAGCTTTCTCAGGTGCCGTCGCGGCGCTCGCAGGCGCGGGCACAGTGACGCTTGAACTGGCGTTGATGGACGTCCCGAGTGTGGGCACCTATGTCCCGGATTTTTTGCAGATGCGGGCCTACCGGCGCTGGGGCCAGCCGTTGATCGGACTGCCGAACATCATCCTCGGCGAGCCGGTCGTGCCGGAAGTTCCGCCGGGCGAGCGGCACGCTGAGCGGGTCAGTACTGAGATCATCCGGCTCATCGAGGATGAGGCCGCACGTCAGAAACAGCGCGACGGCTACGCGCGTGTCCGCGACCAGATCGTCAACGGCCTGCCGGGCACCGGGCGCGCCGCTGCTGCGGAACGGGTTCTCGCCCGTCTGTGGCCGGCTCTAGGTCATTAGTCTGGCGCGTTTTCGAACTGGCGACCCGGTTTCCACTATCTCCTGACAGCGTTCCGGCATGAAAAAGGCCGGCTTGCGCCGGCCTTGATCTCTAAGTCTTTTGTGCGCCTAGCGGCTGCCGATCTCGTCGTAGTCGCGTGCGACAGCGCCGGCATAGAGCTGGCGCGGACGGCCGATGCGCTTTTGCGGGTCGCCGATCATTTCCTTCCACTGCGCAATCCAGCCCACCGTGCGCGACAGCGCGAAGATGGCGGTGAACATCGAGGTCGGGAAACCGATCGCGTCGAGGATGATACCCGAATAGAAGTCGACGTTCGGGTACAGCTTGCGCTCGACGAAATAAGGATCCTCGAGGGCGATCCTTTCGAGCTCACGGGCCACCTGAAGGGTCGGATTGTTCTCGACGCCGAGAAGGTCGAGCACTTCCTTGGCGCTTTCCGCCATCACCTTGGCGCGCGGATCGTAGTTCTTGTAGACCCGGTGTCCGAAGCCCATCAGGCGGAACGGATCGTTCTTGTCCTTGGCGCGGGCGATGAATTCGGGAATGCGGTCGACCGTGCCGATCTGGCGCAGCATGTCGAGCGCCGCCTCGTTGGCGCCGCCATGCGCCGGACCCCACAAGCACGCCACACCTGCCGCAATGCAGGCGAACGGGTTGGCGTCGGAGGAACCGGCAAGCCGGACCGTCGATGTCGATGCGTTCTGCTCGTGATCGGCGTGCAGCGTGAAGATGCGGTCCATGGCGCGGGCCAGGATCGGATCGACATTGTAGGGCTCTGCCGGCACCGAGAAGCACATGTGCAGGAAATTGGCCGCATAGGTCAGGTCGTTACGCGGGTAAACGAAGGGCTGGCCGATCGAGTACTTGTAGGCCATGGCCGCGATTGTCGGCATCTTGGCGATAAGGCGCACCGACGCGGTTTCGCGCTGAACCGGATCCGAAATGTCGATCGAGTCGTGGTAGAACGCCGCCAGAGCGCCGACGACACCGGTCATGACCGCCATCGGGTGAGCGTCGCGACGGAAGCCGCGGAAGAACATGTGCACCTGTTCGTGCACCATGGTGTGGCGGGTCACCCGGTTCTCGAACATGTCGAGTTCCTTCGGGGTCGGCAGTTCGCCATACAGCAGCAGATAGCAGACTTCGAGATAGTGGCTCATATCGGCCAGCTGTTCGATCGGATAGCCGCGATAGAGCAGTTCGCCCTTGTCGCCATCGATATAGGTGATGGTGGAATCACAGGCCGCCGTCGAGGTGAAACCCGGATCGTAGGTGAAAAGTCCTGTTTTGGCATAAAGGCTGCGGATGTCGATGACGGACGGACCCACGGACCCATCCAGAAGCGGGAACTCGTATGTCTCGTCGCCGATGGTGAGCTTAGCTACCTTTTCTGACATGAAGCATGGCCTCCTAACGCGCTGTTGCGCTTTTTCTTGAAATAGACGAACCGCCCGAACGTGCGGTCGTGAGAGAGGAAATGTCGGCTCTTCGGTAACCAAAAACCGAAGCGCTGGCAACTTTATTGCATGCGCAGCCGAGGCCGCGCGCGTGGAGGGCCGGGTAGATACGTAAGCGTAGTTTAGCGCTGATCGGCGAGCCGCGCGAGTGTTTCCGTACGCCCGATCAGCTCCATGACCTCGAATACGCCGGGCGAGACGGTGCGCCCGGTCAGGGCAACCCGCAGGGGTTGGGCGACTTTGCCGAGCTTGAGTTCGCGCTTCTCGGCGAACTCGCGCACGATGGCGTTGAGCGTCTCTGCGCTCCAGTCATTGGTTTTTTCGAGCAGATCGGCAATTTCACCAAGAATGGCGCGACTGTCGTCGCCAAGGTGCTTGTCGGCGCCCTCAACGATGGTCAGGGGGCGCGTCGCATAGATGAACTGGGCGAGATCGATCAGTTCGAGCACCGTCTTGGCGCGCGGCTGCAACTCGGGCAGGGCGGCAAGCACCGTTTCCTTGTTGGCCGTCAACCCGGCAAGATCGGCATCACGCCCGACCTCTGTGGCGGTCGCCACCATGATGTTGTAGAGCCGGGCCGGATCGGCATTGCGGATATAAAGGCCGTTGAGATTGCCGAGCTTGACGAAATCGAATCGCGCAGCCCCCTTGCTCATCGCTTCAAGGGTGAACCACTCGGCCAACTGATCCATCGAGAACACTTCGTCGTCGCCATGGGCCCAGCCGAGGCGGGCGAGATAATTGGCCATCGCTTCGGGTAGATACCCCATTTTGCGGTAGGCATCGACGCCGAGCGCACCGTGACGCTTGGACAGCTTCGCGCCGTCGGGCCCGTGAGTCAGCGGCATATGCGCCATTTCCGGCAGGTCCCAGCCGAGGGCATTGTAGATGGTGATCTGGCGCGCGGCATTGGTCAGGTGATCGTCGCCGCGGATGATGTGGGTCACGCCCATGTCGTGGTCATCGACCACCACCGCCAGCATATACGTAGGGGAGCCGTCCGAGCGCAGGATGATGAAGTCGTCAAGGTTTTCGGCCTTGAACACCACCTCGCCCTGAATCTTGTCATGGACCCGGATTTCGCCGGATAGCGGCGCCTTGATGCGGATCACCGGGTCGACGCCTGCCGGCGCTTCGCTGGGATCGCGATCGCGCCAACGCCGGTCATAAAGAGGCGGACGCCCCTCGGCGCGTGCCGTCTCCCGCATTTCGGCCAGTTCCTCGGCCGAAGTATAGCACTTGTAGGCCATGCCGGCTTCGACGAGCTGATTGGCAACCTCGGCGTGGCGGTCGGCGCGGGCGAATTGCGACAGCGGTTCGCCGTCCCAGGTGAGGCCGAGCCAGGAGAGGCCGTCGATCAATGCAGCGGTTGCCGCGTCGGTGGAGCGTTCCCGATCGGTGTCTTCGATCCGCAATAGCATCTTGCCGCCGTTGTGGCGGGCGAAAGCCCAGTTGAACAGGGCCGTGCGGGCGCCGCCGATATGGAGATAGCCGGTCGGCGAGGGGGCGAAGCGGGTGACGACGGGTTTGCTCATCGCGAAGGCACGTTCTCATGCTTGGTGTTGAGGAGGCCCGTTGTGTACCATAGGCTGAGGCAAGCGCAAGGCGACACACGCGTGGGGGCGGAAACGGCAGGCATCGGCAGCGGGAAACCGGGGCTCTCAGGCGCCGGTGCACCCGTTTTGCTGCGTAGCGTGCCGGAAGGGCTGATCCGCGCTGCCAGTGAAGCGCTCGAAACCCGGCGCGGCTTCGTGCTTTTTCCCTTTGCCGTCATCGCCGGGCTGTTGAGCTATCGCAGCACCGGTGCAGAGCCGGCCTTCTGGCTGGCAATTGCAGTGTGCGCTGCTGCAGCCGTGTGGCTCGGTCTGCGCGTTTTACGCGGGCGCACATGGTTTGCTGCCTCAATGGCGCTCGGGTTCACCTGCGGCTTCATTCTGTTGCCGGTGCATGGTGCGCTTTACGGCACGCCCATGCTCGCAGGCAGCGCATATGGCACCTATTCGGCCCGCGTCGACGAGGTGCTCAATGCTACCAGCGGCGGCCAGCGCGTCATCATCTCGGCCATCACTCCAATCGACGGCAGGGTGCTTCCGGTCAGGCGGGCGCGGTTGTTCGTCCGAAACGCCGATCAGCTGGCGCCGGGCGATCTTGTCACCGGCACCATCCGCTTTGCCGAAGTGCCGGGGCCGGCAGTGCCGGGCGGCTATGACGGTCAGTTCCACGCCTATTTCGACGGCATCGGCTCGTTTGCCAGCGCCTACGGCCGCCTTGAGATCACCGGCCACGGCGATGCCGGCTTCGGCGGCCTCGTCGCCGGCGTGCGCAACGCCATCGGCGGTCGTATCGACGCCGTCTTGACCGGAACCCAGGACGCAGTGGCGCGGGCGCTGATCATCGGCGACCAGTCCCGCATTGCGGACGAGACACGCCAGACCATGGCAGTGGCCGGCATCGCTCATGTTTTGGCGATTTCAGGTCTGCATCTGTCACTGGTTGCCGGCACCGCCTTTGCCGTGTTGCGTCTGTTGCTTGCCGTGTCCCGACAACTGGCGCAGCGCGTCGCCATCAAGAAGCTCGCCGCCGGCGCCGGCATTGTGGTGACGCTGACCTATCTCGCCATTTCAGGCGCCAGCGTTTCGGCGACGCGGGCCAGCGTCATGCTCATCCTTGTGTTCGGGGCGATGCTGGCGGGACGGCAGGCGCTGACCATGCGCAATGTCGCATTCGCCGCCCTGTTCCTGCTTATCACCGAGCCGGCGGGCCTGTTCCGCCCCGGCTTTCAGCTGTCATTCGCGGCGGTGGTTGCGCTGATCGGCACCTATGAACAAAGCCACTGGGCACAGAGCCCGGCCACTGGCGTGGCAGGGCGGGTCTGGCGCTTTTTCTCCGGCGTGATGGTGTCGAGTCTTGTCGCTGGGCTGGCGACAGCGGTATTTGCCGCCTACCACTTCCAGCAAACGGCGCCGCTCGGCATTCTCGGCAATCTCGTGGCGCTACCGCTGCTCGGGTTTCTGGTGTTGCCCAGCCTGATGCTCGGCGTCCTGCTCATGCCGCTCGGGCTTGATGCGCCGTTCCTGCTGCTCGCCGGCTGGGGGATCGACAACATCATTGCCGCTGCCAGTTTCGTCGCCCGGATGAGCGAAACGATCGCGCCGCGGCCCTTGCTCACCACCGAAGTTCTTGTGGCGGCACTTGCCGCCGCGGCATGGTTCGCCTTTTTCAGCGGACGCTTGCGCCTAGCCGGCCCGGTAGCGGCGGCCCTGTTCATCGCCCTGTTCGGCTTCGCGCCGCTGCCCGATGTGCTGGTTGCCGACCGGACGCAGGCCATCGGGCTCCGGGACGGCTCGGTGCTGATGTTGGCGACCGGGCGTGCCAATTCCTTTGCCACCAATGTCTGGTCGGATACCTACGGGCTGACGGTTGAAAGCGGCGGACCCGGCCTGTCCTGCGACGCAATCGGCTGCATCGGCACCCTGCCGGGAGACGGCACGGTTGCGGTTGAAAAGGACATCGCCGGGTTCATCGAGGATTGCGACACCGCTGAACTCGTCGTCACGCGTCTCAACGCCCCGGCGTACTGCCGAACGCTGACAGAGGTGATCGACAGGGACAGTCTGCTGTGCGGCGGTGTTGCCGCCGCCTACTGGCAGCCAGAATCCCGGCATTTTGCCGTTCGTTTTGCCATCACCGACCTCCGAAGGCCGTGGCGCATAAGCCGATACCGGAACTAAAGCCGCAAAGGCGTCTCTGCTTGGCCGGGCACGTCGATCTTCACCTGGAACACGCTGCCGGCATGCGGATGGCGTGCCAGTTTCTCTTCGCTCATGCCTTGCCGCGCCGTGGTGATGTAGAGTGTCTTGAGATCGTCGCCGCCAAAGCACGGGCAGGTAACATTGGGCGCCGGCACGGACACGACGCGGTCGACGGTCCCGTCGGGCGCGTAGCGCACGACCCGGCCGCCGCCATACTCGGCCGACCACACGAACCCTTCGGCATCGCAGACCGCGCCGTCGGGCATCCCCGGCTCTCCAGCGAGATCGACAAAGACCTCCCAGGGGCCAATCGGCTTGCCGGTGTCCCGGTCGAGCGCCACCCGTTCGATTTTTCGCGTCAATGTATCGGCAAAATAGGCGATCGATCCGTCGGGTGAGAAGCAGGTGGCATTGGGAATGGTCACCTTGTCGCGGATCAGCGACAACAGCCCGTCGCGATAGTGATAGACCGCGCCGGTTTCGTTCTGTTCGCTCTTGCCCATCGTGCCGATCCACCAGGCGCCCTGTGGGCTGACGCGGCTGTCGTTGGCGCGGGTGTGCGGATTGTCGGCCTCAAGTGGCATGTGATGGCGCATCGTGCCGGTGGAGATTTCGGTCAGGATCAGCGCCGAGGCCGAGGCGATCAGAAGCGTGTCGTCATCAATGACTGCCGCTGCCGCAACCGGCTCATCGAACTGGATTTCGCCGCGCAACGCGCCGGTCTGATCGGCATGGAACAGCCTGCCTGATTTGATGTCGAACCAGAAAAGTTCCTGGCGAGTGCCATGCCAGAGCGGGCCCTCGCCAAGATCGAGCCGGCAATCGAAGAAGAGTTCGGCAGTGTCGCTCATGTCAGTGTTCCTTGCCGCAAAGGGCCATTGCCGCCCTGGCCTTGGCGCCAACCATTTCCGCTGTGTCGCCCGGTGAATAAACCAGTCCGCCAAGGCCGAAACCGCTGACGCCCGCAGCGATGTAGTCGGCAAAGGGGCGAGAGAAGGCACCGCTGACCGCATAGACCGGCATGTCCGGCGGCAGCACCGCCCGCATTTCGCGGATTCCTTCCGGGCCGACGACCTCGGCGGGGAAGATCTTGAGGCCCGTTGCGCCAGCGTCAATGGCGGCAAAGGCTTCGGTCGGGGTGACGACGCCCGGATAGGCGCCCATGCCGAGGGCGCGGGCGCGGGCGATCACCGCCGGCACGCAATTGGGCGCAACGATATAGGAGGCGCCGGTGGTATGGACGGCGTCCACCGCTTCGACACTCAGCACCGTGCCTGCGCCGATTTCGGCTCTATCGCCGAAATGTGCCACCAGACGCGAGATCGACTCGAGCGGGGCTTCGGGCGAATTGAGCGGCACCTCGATGCGGGTGATGCCGTTTTCGACCAGCGCTTCCCCGACCGCGACGACCTCGTCGGGACGGACGCCGCGCAGGATGGCGATGATGGGCGATGGCTCCAGCATGATCGTCCTCACTTGTCCTTTATCTGAAGCCGCGCCGCAGCGAGCCCGGCGCGGGTGGCTTTAGTTGCGTCGATGATGCGGGCCTCGGCGCCGTCGCGTGCAAGCGCCTTGGCGTAGAGCGAACACAGGCGTTCCGAGCCGATCAGCGCGATCGGTGCCACGCTGCGCCAGGAGCGGAAGGCGGCGATTTCGGAGCCGACCAGCAGACCGGACAGATAAGCGCGGCACCATTCGGGCGAGCGTCCGGAGACCAGCATGGCGGCGCGGGTGCGGAACAGCATGGCGTTGAGGCGTTCGGGAGCGGAAAGCCCGGCATCGAACCCGTCCGCATAACCATCGTCGTCGGGCAGATCTGCATTGGCGCCGGCAAGCGCGTGCCTGAGCACCGAGCGGGTCGACAAAAGCTCGAACAATTCGCCGGTCATGGCGGTTTCAAAGCGGGTTACGGTGCTGTTTTCGAGCATCGCCCATTTGGAATGGGTTCCGGGCAGGCAGACAGGACCTTCAAAACCCGGTTCCATGGCCAAAAGACCGAGCAGCTGGGTTTCCTCGCCGCGCATGACGTCCTCATGGCCTGGCGCGCTGGCGCAGAGACCGGGAAGAATATGGGCCTCGATTCCGTCGCCCGGCATCAGCGGGCGGACGGCACTGGCGCCCAGTGTGTCGAGGCGCGCCGGCAGGGGCAGGTAGGGGGCTTCGCGCCAGCCTTCGCGCGCGCCCGCCATGCCGCAGACGATCAAAGGCAGTCGCGTTCCGTCCTCGGGAAGATGGCCGGCAAGCAGTTCGGCGAGCACGTCCGGGTAATCTGCCGGACCGATCCGGCCCATGCCTTTTTCCGAGCTCAGAGAAAACAGCGTCCTGTCGTTCGCATCGATACCCCAGAGCCTCAGATTGGACGTGCCCCAATCGGCTGCGATCCAGACCGGTTTCTCCATATTTGAAAAGACCTTGTTTGCCATCGGCGGTTGACCGCCGGACAGGCGCATTTTTTCTCGATTGGGAGCGATGCTAGCAAGAGTCATGGTTTGGCACCATGCCGCGGCGGAATTGATCGTGTGGCAGTTTTCTTTGTTGCGAAAGCCGCTTAGAACACTGGCAACGCGCGACCCATGCGCATGAGACGTTCAGGGAGAGATTGATGTCTTCGGAAAATGGCGGCGGCAAGAACAGGAAACTCCGTTCACAGGCTTGGTTTGACAATCCCGAGAACATCGACATGACGGCGCTTTATATCGAGCGCTATCTCAATTACGGGCTGAGCCAGGAGGAGTTGCAGTCTGGCCGGCCGATCATCGGTATCGCCCAGACCGGCTCGGACCTGGTGCCGTGCAACCGCCACCATCTTGTTCTGGCCGATCGCGTCCGGGACGGCATCCGCGAGGCCGGCGGCATCCCGTTCGAGTTCCCGGTGCATCCGTTGCAGGAGACCGGCAAGCGCCCGACGGCGTCGCTCGACCGGAACCTCGCTTATCTCGGTCTGGTGGAGGTCCTTTACGGCTATCCGCTCGACGGCGTGGTGCTAACGATTGGCTGTGACAAGACCACGCCGGCGCTGCTGATGGCGGCGGCCACGGTCGACATTCCGGCCATCGCTTTGTCGGTTGGCCCGATGCTCAATGGCTGGCACGAGGGCGAGCGCACCGGCTCGGGCACGATCGTGTGGAAGGCGCGCCAGATGCTGGCCGCCGGCGAGATCGACAACCGGAAGTTCGTCGAACTGGTGGCGTCCTCGGCGCCCTCGACCGGGTATTGCAACACCATGGGCACGGCGACGACGATGAACTGCCTTGCCGAGGCGCTGGGGATGCAGCTGCCCGGCTCGGCGGCGATCCCGGCGCCGCACCGCGACCGCCAGGAGATTTCCTATCGGACCGGCCGACGCATCGTCGAGATGGTCCATGAGGACCTGAAGCCCTCGGACATCCTGACCAAGGACAATTTCGTCAACGCCATCCGCGTCACCTCGGCCATTGGCGGGTCCTCGAACGCGCCGATCCATATCGGCGCGATTGCCCGCCATATCGGGGTGGAGCTGCCGATCGAGACCTGGCAGGACGAGGGGCATGACATCCCGATGCTGGTCAACCTGCAACCGGCGGGCGCCTATCTGGGCGAGGATTTCTACCGTGCCGGCGGCGTGCCGGCGGTGGTCGGGGAGATGATGAAAAAGGGCCTGATCCACGAGAACGCCCCAACGGTCAATGGCAAGTCCATCGGCGAGAATTGCAAGGGCTGGGAAACCAGGGACAAGGACGTCGTTCACCCGATCGAGGATCCGATGCTTGAGGCGGCGGGCTTTATCGTCCTGTCCGGCAATCTGTTCGACAGCGCCGTGATGAAGACCTCGGTGATCTCCGAAGAGTTCCGTAAGCGCTATCTGTCCAACCCCGACGATCCGGACGCCTTCGAGGGCAAGGCGGTGGTGTTCGATGGCCCCGAGCAATATCACAAGGGAATCGACGATCCGGCGCTGAAGATCGACGAGAACACCATCCTGTTCATGCGTGGCACCGGGCCGATCGGCTATCCGGGCGCGGCGGAAGTGGTGAACATGCGTCCGCCGGCCTATCTGATCCGCGAGGGCGTGCATTCACTGCCCTGCGTTGGCGACGGACGCCAGTCGGGCACCTCGGGCTCGCCCTCAATCCTCAATGCCTCACCGGAAGCCGCCGCGGGCGGTGGACTGGCGCTGCTCAAGTCTGGCGACCGGGTGCGCATCGATCTCAACAAGCGCACCGCCGACATCCTGATCTCCGACGAAGAACTCGCGGCCCGGCGCAAGGAGCTGGAGGAAGCTGGCGGTTACCAGTATCCGGAGCATCAGACTCCCTGGCAGGAGATGCAGCGCGGCATGGTCGATCAGCTCGGCCAGGGCATGGTCCTCAAGCCCGCTGTCAAATACCAGAAGATCTCCCGGGAAAAAGGCCTGCCCCGCGACAGCCACTGAACTTGGGGCCGGGCGGAACGCGGAGGCCGACGTTCTGCGCCCTATAGACAAAAAAACACCCCCGGATCGCATCCGGGGGTGTTGCATTATGGGAACCTGAAGGCGGGTGCCGCGCTCAATACTTGCGCAAAAGCCCGACGAGGCGACCTTGCACCTTGACCTGGTCCGGTCCGAAAATGCGGGTTTCATAGGCGGGATTGGCGGCTTCGAGCGCCACCGAATTGCCTTTGCGCCTGAGGCGCTTGAGAGTTGCCTCTTCATCATCGACCAGAGCGACGATGATCTCGCCATTGGTCGCGGTGTCCTGCTTGTGGATGACAACCGTGTCGCCATCGAAAATGCCAGCTTCGATCATCGAGTCACCACGAACCTCAAGGGCGTAGTGTTCGCCGCCTCCGAGCATTTCGGGCGGCACCATGACAGTGTGGGAATGGGTCTGGATGGCCTCGATCGGCGTACCGGCAGCGATACGGCCCATGACCGGAACCGAAACCGGCTGGCCGGTGGTCATGTCGGCTTCCGCGCGCGGCGGCGGCGCGGCCACCTTGCCGAGCGAGCCTTCGATGACCTCAGGCTCGAAGCGGGCACGACGTCCGCCGAGCGAAGGATTATGCGCATCGGGCAGCTTGATGACTTCAAGCGCACGCGCCCGGTTGGGCAGCCGACGGATGAAGCCGCGTTCCTCAAGGGCAGTGACGAGACGGTGGATGCCTGACTTAGACTTGAGGTCCAGTGCATCCTTCATTTCGTCGAACGAGGGTGGCACGCCGCTCTCCTTCATGCGTTCGTGAATGAACATCAGGAGTTCGTGTTGCTTGCGCGTCAGCATTGGGGCCCCCCAGGGGAATCGGAACAGAGACGGAACATTAGTAGCTGTTCCGGTATTGTTCTGCAACCCCTTGGGTTAATGTTCGGTTACAACCCCAAAATATGCGCTTGGACGGGGGCGCCTTCGGGCCGGGCCGCGGCGTGTTCCATCTGGACGATGAGCGCATCGGCTACGGCAAAGGACGACAGGTGGGCGCTGTCGGAATTGCTTCCCGGCATGATGCGTAAGCCCTCCGGGGTATCGACCAGGCTGGCGCGGCTGAAGTGGCGGCGCGGGCCATTGGCACCGAGCGGCGCGGCCAACGGCAGGGTGACAAGTCGTGGCCCAGGGGCCGGATCGCCGGCCAGGGCGCGCAGCGCCGGAACCACCAGCATGGTTGCAGTGGTCAGGGCTGAAATCGGATTGCCCGGCAGCCCGAAGAACAGCTTGTTCCCGACCTTGGCGAACATCAAAGGCTTGCCCGGCCGCATGGCGATGCGCCAGAGATCGAGCGTCACGCCGAGCTCGGCAAGCACAGGTTTGACGAAATCACGATCGCCGACGCTGGCGCCACCGGTGGTGATGATGACATCTGCATCGCTTTCCAGCATGGCCGCAAGCCTGTCGCGCAGCACGGCCTCATCATCGCCGGCAATCCCCATATCGGCGGTCTCGGCGACATGGGGAGCAAATAGCGCCATGAGGCCGGCGCCGTTCGAGGCGACGATCTGGTCGGTGCCGGGCAGGGTGCCTGGCGGCACCAACTCGTCTCCGGTCATCAACAGCGCAAGGCGCGGGCGGCGAGTAACGGGCAGGGCGCCATGACCGGCTGCGGCGCAAAGCGACAGGGCGGCGGGCGTCAGCCGCGTGCCCTTTTCGAGCAATTGCGCGCCATCGGCAAAATCATTGCCACGCCTGCGGATATTCTGGTCGGGTGCGGGGCGGGCAGCCAGCGTGATGGTGTCGCCATCAACCGCCACATCTTCCTGCATGACGACGGTATCGGCGGTTTCGGGCACTGGCGCGCCGGTCATGATGCGAACGGCCTCACCGGGGCCGAGGGTGCCGGTAAAGCCGTTGCCGGCCTCCGAGCGTCCGACGACGCGGAGACCTGTTCCGGGCGTGACCGTGTCGCTGATGACGGCATAACCGTCCATGGCGCTGGAATTGAAGGGCGGCTGAGTCAGTCGGGCGGCGATCGGTTCGGCAAGACAATGGCCGACGGCTTCGCCAAGCGGGCGGGTTTCGGCATCGAGCGGCGTTGCCGCTGCGAGAATGCGCGCCAGAGCGTCATCGAAGCTCAAGAGGTTTTTAGCGGACATGTTGCTTTCCTTGTTCGTGCGCGGCGCGGTGCATGGATGATGCCGCGCTTGCCCGCGTGCACTTCGGGCATGGTCCTGCACCCCTCGCGATGCGACCTAGGCGCGGCGGTAGGTGCCCGACTTGCCGCCGGATTTCTCGATCAGCATGATATCGGAAATGACCATGGTCCTGTCGAGCGCCTTGGCCATGTCATAAAGCGTCAACGCCGCCGTACTGGCGGCGGTCAGCGCCTCCATCTCGACCCCGGTCGGGCCGGTGGTCTCGGCCGTGGCGGTAATGGCGATGCCGGAGTCGCTGGCGCGGGCGATCTCGATCTCGACCCGGCTCAACGCCAGCGGATGGCAGAGCGGGATCAACTCGGAGGTCTTTTTTGCCGCCATAATGCCGGCGACCCGCGCCGTGGCCAGGGCGTCGCCCTTTTTGAGCGTGCTGCCCATCAATGCATCGATCGCTGCCTCGGTCGCAGACAGATGGGCGCCGGCAATGGCGCGGCGGCGGGTCGCGTCCTTGTCGCCGACGTCGACCATGTGAGCTTCGCCCTTCTCGTTGAGATGGGTCAGCCCGGACGGTGCCTTCGTGCTCATGCGCTTTTGCCGGTCAACAGGCGGCGTGTGGCGGCATAGACGTCGTCGTTGCGCATCAGGCTTTCACCGACCAGGAACGTGCCGATACCGGCATCCCTTTCCAGTCGCTGCAGATCGGCGTGACCGCCAATGCCGCTTTCGCTCAGAAGCAACACGTCGTCCGGCACGCCGACGGCCATGTTGATCGAGGTCTCGAGGCGCGTTTCGAAGGTCCTGAGATTGCGATTGTTGATGCCGACGAACTTGGCCCCGAGCCCCAGGGCGCGGTCCAGTTCGACAAGGTCATGGATCTCGATCAGCGCATCCATTTTCCATTCGGCGGCCGCATCCATCAGGTACCGCGCGGCGTCGTCATTGACCAGCGCGAGGATGATGAGGATGCAGTCCGCACCCCAGGCGCGCGCTTCCACGGCCTGGTAGGTCTCGAGCATGAAGTCCTTCCTGAGAACGGGCAGGGAACTGGCCTCCCGCGTCTGCTTGAGGAACTCGCCCGAGCCCTGAAACGAGGGGTTGTCGGTCAGGACCGACAGGCAGCTGGCGCCGCCGCGTTCATAGGCTTTGGCGATTTCGGCCGGGTCGAAGTCGGGGCGGATCAGACCCTTGGAGGGGCTGGCTTTCTTGACTTCGGCGATCAGGGCATATTCGCCGCTTTCGCGCTTTTTGACGAGCGCATCACGGAAACCGCGGGTCGGAGAGGCATCGCGCGCCTCGGCGACGATCTCGTTCCACGGCTTCTTGTGTTTGGCTGCGGCGATTTCCTCGCGCTTGTATTCGGCGATCCGGTTGAGGATGTCGTTCATCAGGGCTGTCCGTTGGAAGTGGTGACAAGGCGGGCAAGGGTATCGCGTGCCGCGCCGGAGTCGATTTGGTCGGCGGCGCGTTTGACGCCGAGTTGAAGGTCGCCGTCTTTGCCGGCGACGATGAAGGCCGCGGCGGCGTTCAGAAGAACGATGTCGCGGTAGGGGCCGTGCCCGCCATCGAGCAGTTCGCGCATGGCGGCGGCATTATACTCGGGATCACCACCCTTGAGGTCTTCGGGGCTGGCGCGTTTCAGGCCGGCGTCCTCGGGTGTGATCTCGAAACTCCTGAGATCGCCGTCGAGAACCGAGGCGACGAAGGTCGGCCCGGTGGTGGTGATCTCGTCGAGTCCGTCGCTGCCGTTGACCACCCAGGCGGCCTGCGCCTTGTTGGCCATCAGCGCGGCGGCGACCGGTTCCACCCATTCCTTGTCGTAAACGCCGAGCAGGTAGCGCCGTACATTGGCGGGATTGGCCTGCGGTCCGAGCAGGTTGAACAGTGTCCTGACGCCCATTTCGGCGCGCACCGGCCCGACATACTTCATTGCCGGGTGATGCGACGGGGCGAACATGAAGCCGATCCCCGCCTCGCGGATGCAGGTGGCAATGGAGGAGGGCGGCAGGTCGAGCTTGACACCGAGCGCTTCCAGAACCTGAGAGGCGCCCGACTTGGAGCTGAGGGCACGGTTCCCGTGCTTGGCGACGGGTACGCCCGCCGAGGCGACGACAATCGAGGTTGCGGTCGAGATATTGAGCGTGCCGGCGCCGTCGCCGCCGGTGCCGACAATGTCTATGGCGTCAGCGGGTGCTTCGACCGGCACCATTTTTTCGCGAAGGATCGAAACGGCGGCAGCGATCTCGCCGACGCTTTCGCCCTTGACCCGCATGCCCATGAGAAAGGCGCCGATCTGCGCTGGAGTGGCTTCGCCGCCCATGATCTCGCGCATGACAGAAACGCATGTCCTCGCCGGTCAGGTCGTGACCGTCGGCGATACGCGCGAGTGCCACCTTGATGTCCATTTGCGCCTCCGAAGCTGAGTAGATCAGGCTGCCCGCCCGAGATTGAAGTCCCGCGCGATGTTGAGGAAGTTCTGCAGCAGGGTATGTCCGTTCTCCGAGGCGATGCTCTCGGGGTGGAACTGTACGCCATGCACCGGATAGGACTTGTGTTGCAAGCCCATGACAACGCCATCCTCGGTGGTCGCGGTGACTTCGAGGGTGATCGGCATGGTTTCCGGTTCGACCGCCAGCGAATGATAGCGCGTGGCGATGAAGCCGGAATTGAGCCCGTGGAACACGCCCTTGCCGGTGTGGTGAATTTCCGAGGTCTTGCCGTGCATCAGCGACGGCGCGCCCACCACCTCGCCGCCGAAGGCCTGACCGATCGACTGCATGCCAAGGCACACACCGAAGATCGGGATTTCCGGCGCGAAACGCGGAATGAGCGACAGGCAGATGCCGGCCTCGTTCGGCGTGCATGGCCCCGGCGACAAAACGATGGCGTCCGGCCCGCGTTCGGCGATCTCGTCGAGTCCGATCTTGTCGTTGCGGACAACATCGAGCTTTGCCCCGAGCTCGCCCAGAAAGTGAAACGAGATTGTAGGTGAAGCTGTCGTAGTTATCGATGACAAGTACGTTCATTATGTCTATCTACCTAAGTCGTGAAATAGATAGGGATGGTGGGGTTTGGATATTCATAAACGTAATTGTCACTCTGGTAATACTTCGCGTCGCCGTCTGATACGCGTGCCAATACCCATCGACTATACTGTATATTGGATTGTCGTTCGATTTTTCGTAAACGATGGCATCAATGCTATAAAGCATCGCCTTGTGAGTTTCATATTCATAATAGAATGTCGTGGTCGACATGGCTATTGTCCGATCCGAGCTTCTCCGGCATAGCGTAGCGCCTCTTCGGCGGCACTGAAAAGAGCACGGGCCTTGTTTTCGCACTCGAGCTGTTCGAGGCGGGGCTGGCTGTCGGCGACGATGCCGGCCCCGGCCTGCACATGCAGCTTGCCATCGGCGAGGATGGCGGTCCTGAGCACGATGCAGGTGTCGAGCGTGCCGTCGGCGCCGAAATAGCCCACGCAGCCGCCATAGATGCCGCGGCGCGATTTTTCCAGCTCGTCGATGATCTCCATGGCCCGGACCTTGGGCGCACCGGAAACCGTGCCGGCCGGGAAGCCGGCCGACAGCGCATCGATAACGTCCTTGTCCGGCGCAAGTGTGCCGATAACGTTGGAGACGATGTGCATGACGTGGGAATAATATTCCAGAAAGTATTTGTCGGTGACCTTGACCGTGCCGATCTCGGCGACGCGGCCGACATCGTTGCGCCCGAGATCGAGCAACATCAGGTGTTCGCTCAATTCCTTGGGGTCGGCCATCAACTCGTCTGCCAGGGCCTTGTCGTCTTCCGGCGTAGCGCCGCGGCGGCGGGTGCCGGCGATCGGGCGGATGGTAACGGTCTTGTCCTTGTCGACCCGTACAAGGATTTCCGGACTCGATCCGGCAACGGAGAACGAACCGAAATCGAGGAAATACATATAGGGAGACGGATTTGTGCGCCGCAGCGCCCGGTAGAGCGCGGTCGGCGGCAGGTCGAAATCGGCCGAAAAGCGCTGCGATAGCACCACCTGGAAGATATCGCCGGCCTTGATGTAGGTTTTGGCCGCGTCGACCATCGCCTTGTATTCGTCCGGCGTCGTGTTCGAGGTGATCGCGATGTTTTCGGTGTCGTAATCGTCCGGCGCGCGCGTGATCGGGCGTTCGAGCCGGACCATGGCGTCGTCGATGCGGGCGAGGGCGGCCTCATGGGCCTGCCTGGCCGTCACGCCGTCGCGCGGATAGGCCGGCGCCGTTAGATAGAGTTCGTCCTTGAGGATGTCGAACACGGCCAGAAGCCCGGGCCGCATCAGCAGGGCATCGGGCTGGCCCATCTCGTCGGGATTGGTATCCGGCAGCGCTTCCATCTGCCGTACCATGTCATAGCCCAGATACCCCCACATGCCGGCAGACGACGGCGGCAAGCCTTCGGGGATATCGGCCTGGGATTCGGCGATCAGCATGCGCAGCGCGGCGAGCGGCGGCATGTCGATGGGCTCGAAGGCGTCCGGGTTTGCCTTGACCTGGCGATTGACCGCCGGCACGCCGTCCTTGACCCTGATCATCATGTCCGGCTCGGTGCCGATCATCGAGTAGCGGGCGCGTGTCGTGCCGCCGACGACGGATTCGAGCAGGAACGTGTTGGTCCGGCCTTCGGCCAGCTTCAGGTAGATGCCGACAGGTGTGTCGAGATCGGCGACAATGCGGCGCCACACGATCTGCGCCCGTCCTGCCTCATACCCACGTGCAAACTCGGCAAAGCCATCGCTGTCGCTCATCTTGCCTCAGTTTCCGGTCGGCGCGCCGACGATATTTGCCAGCGTGTTCTGGAAATGCTCATACCGGTATCAGATCTCAGACCGGCGACGAATTCGGCATAGATGGTATCGCGCCAACCGCTGGTCACATAGTCGACCGCCTGTGCGGGCGGTTCGCCCGTCGCCGGCGTCACGTTGGAGACTGTGAACACGACGTAGTTGCCGTTGCTGTTGACGGCAACGGAGTCCAGGTCGCTCGATCCGGCGAAAACTGCCGATGCAACGGCGGAATCGATCGGGAGTTCTGGAGACCGCCACGGTTGAAGCTGGGCGAGGTGGTGGTGAACGTGTTGCGCGCGGCGGCGACCTCGTCGATGCTCTTGCCCGCCTTGATGGCGGCCAGATCTTCATCGGCGGCGGCTTTCAGGGCCTTTTGGTGCGGTCCTCGACCAGGGTGGTTTTGATCTGGTCGCGCACTTCGTCAATCGTCTGATTGCGGGCGTCGGTGATCTTCTCGAGGTCGAACCAGACGTTGATGCTCGATGAAACGGCAATGGACGGGGCGAGGGCGCCCATATCGGTCGAGAACACCTGGGTGGCGACTCTGGCGTCGGCATCGGTCGGGATGTCGGAAATGACCGAGAGTTCGGCGCCGGACGCTGTCAGGCTCACTTCGGAGACATCGAGATTGAACTTCTTGGCGATATCTTCGATTGGAGTGAAGGCGGCACGCAGTTCCTCGATGCCGTCGAGAACTTCGGCATACTTGTCCCGTGCCTGCTTCTGCTTTAGACGCTTTTCGATGTCGGGGCGTGCTTCCTCAAGTGTCTCGACACGGGCAGGGTTGATCTTGTCGACCGTGACGGCGCGGGTGCCCAGCGCGCCGGGCACCAGGGCGAACTCGCCCTCCTTGAGCCCGAAGGCCGTGTCGGCAAGCGTGCTATCGGTGATGTCGCCGCGGGCGAGCGTGCCCAGATCGGTCGGCGTCACCCCGTTTGCGTTGACCAGTTCGTCAAAACTCCGTCCTGCCGTCTGACCCGCCTCGAAGGCGGCCTTCTGCTCGTCGTTGAGCACGACCTGGCGAATGGCACGGGTCTCGTTCACTGACAAGCTCGCTTGGACTTTTCGTATTCGGCCTTGACCTGCTCTTCGGTGACCGTCTCGTTGCGGGCGAGTGCATCATTGGTCAAGACGATGAATCTGGCGGTGCCAGCCACGTTGCGGTCGGAACGGAAGTCGTGGTGGAGGTCGACATTCACTCCTCGACCAGCACTTCGGACGTGATCAGCAACCTCAAAACCGCGATCGACGCCAACATCCGTGACTCCAATCGCTTCGTCGCCAACGGCGCGAAGATGGACATCATCCAGTCGGCGGCGGGCGACGAATTGACGGTCAATGCCTCCAGCTGCCTGACCTGCTTGCAGTCCCAGGCCAACCCCAACGCCGCCACCGGCATCCCGACCGGCATCTACACCATCCCGACGATCGACGACGCCCTGAAGAACATCGCCCGTTTCGACCTGAGCAACATTCCAGCCGATAACAACATCATCACCATCAACGGGGTCGATTTCGAATTCGACACCAACGGCAGCGGCGTCACCACCGGCGACGTGACCGTCAACATCAACGGCATGACCGATCCCGCGGACGTGATCTCGGCCCTGAAGACGGCAATCGAGGCCAAATTGGCGGAACCCAACCGCTTCGTCGCCAGCGGTCGTTCCCTGAACATCTATCAGACCAGCTCCGGCGCCGACATCATCTACGACGTCACCGCGACGCCCCTGGCCACCGCCACCTACACCTCGGCGGGCGCCACCTCCACCGCCGACTCCAACACCGTGGCCAACTCGTTCGCCTTCAACGGTGTCTCCAACGCCGAAAACGGTCACATCGTCCCGGCGGTGCGCTTCAACGCCGACGGCACGCCGAAGTACTTCAACGTCAGCAGCGTCGAGATCGAATGGGCGAACGGCGCCGAAAACATGGAAGAGACGGTGAAGAACGGCCAGAACGTCGACCTGCGCATCGACCTGTTCTTCGGCAACCCCTCGACCGCCGCCGGCCTGACCCACTTGGCCGGCGTTTTCGCGCCGAACTACATCAACCAGGACGGCGCCAAGTTCGGCAGCTACGCCGGTGTCTCAATCGGCTCCGACGGCATCGTCACCGCCCTGTTCAACAACGGAAAAAGCCACCCCGTCGCGCAGATCCCGGTGGCCACCTTCGTCAACCCCAACAGCATGGAAGCCCACACCGGCAACATGTGGATCGAAACCGACGGATCCGGCCAGCCGACCGTGCGGACCGCCGGTTCGGGCCGCGCCGGGACCATCAACTCGGCCTCGTTGGAAGCCTCGACCGTCGATCTGGGAACCGAGTTCACCAACATGATCACCACGCAGCGCGCTTATTCCGCCGCCGCCAAGGTGATCACCTCGGCCGACGAAATGCTGGACGAACTGGTCCGCATCAAGCGGTAAGACGAACCGCGACGGCAGACCATCGCCAACGGCCCCGCTTCGGCGGGGCCGTTGGCGATCGGGGAAGGATCGGAATCATCGCAGTTCGTCGATCACCACGAACCCCAGCCGCCCATCGGGCAGGCGGATCTGCACCCAGTCCTCGCCGGGAACGATCGCGGTCATCGTCACCGTGGTTCCCTTGGCGACCCAAGCCAGAACCGGGGAAACCCGGCTTGGGCCACCGAACAGGGCGATGCGGTCGCGGGCGGTGACGAACACCGGCAGCGGCGTCGCCGGGCCACTGGGCAAGGCGACCAGGGCCTTGCTCGCGGGGGGGGGCGGCGGCGGCGGTGGCGCGGGAACCCGATTCAGGGAAATCAGCATCGCCAGCATGATGATCGCCGCCACCGCGGCAAAGGGGATCGCCTGCACCCAGAAGGCGCGGCCAAACCGTGGCCAGCGACTTTTCAGGATCTTGGCGTCGCCGCCGCCGATCGACGCCAGCAGGGTCTCCGCCTCGTGACGGAAGGCGGTCTTGGCGGCGAAGGGCAACGCCTGCGCGATGCTGGCGCGCGCCAGGTCGACATCCCCCTTGCCCAGGAAGGCCCGCGCCTGCGACAGCAGCATCCGGGCATTCGCCTCCACTGGCATCTCGCCACCGGTCAGGTTACGGCACAGCGCCGGAATCGCCCACAACGGCCCCCTCGGCACCGCCACCAGACCCCGCACCCAGGTATGCAGACTGGCGCGAATCGCCGCGTCGGCGGCACAGCGCGGACAAAAGACGCCCGCCACGGTCCGCTGCGTCGCCGCGAACGGGCGCCCCCCGATCTCGCGGAAGCTGACGATGCGCGGCTGCGCCGTAACCGTGCCGCAGGCGCGGCAGGCATGAAAGCGCGCCCTGGGTGGCGGTTCGCGCGGCGGTTCCGGCTCCGTCCGGGGACGGGGCGGCGGTTCTGGCGGTGGCGGCGGTGACGCCTTCGGTTTTCGGCGAGGCGCGGCGGCATAATAGCGTTGCCGCCGTTCCGGGTCGCCCAGCACGCGATAGGCCTCGTTCAACAGCCGGAAATCGGCCTCGGCGCCGGGGCGGTCGTTGTGGTCGGGATGCAACAGCTTGGCGCGGGTCCGAAACGCCACCTTGATCGTCTCCAGATCGGCGTCGGGGGCAACGCCCAAAATGCCGTAATAGTTCTTGGGGTCGGAGGCGCCGGCCATGGTCAAACCACCACGCCGGGCCGCGCCGGGCCATCCTCGGCCACCCCTTCCGGGATCACGAAGTCGGGGGTGACGCGAAGGCCGAGACTGCCGGTGTAGCCGACCGCCGCCATGGTCTCGGCGAACACCCCGCGCAATTCCGTCGGTATCGGCTCCGGCAAGGCCTGGCGGGTGCGGATGATCAGATCGAGGCTGTGCGCCACGGCATTGACCAACCCATCGATCTGCATCGGCCCCAGGTGGGACAACGAAATGTCGAGAAGGAACCGCATGTCGTTGCGGTGTTCGTTCTTGCGCCGGTTTTCTTCCTCCTCATCCTCGGAATTGGGGGCGCGGCGCACCAGTATGTGGATGCGTTCGACCGCGCCGCCGACCATGAACGGCAGGGAATAGACCCGCCATTCGCCTTCCGGTCGGCGGGCGCCACGGCTGGCTTCCCGCAGATCCTCGGACAGACGTTGCGCCAACTTGCCAACGCGCGCGTCCTCGCGGGTTTGCGCGCGTTGCAGCGTGTCCGCCAAGCCCAGCCAAGCCTGGGCATCGCCGCTCCGCACCGCCGCCATCGCGGCGGTCAGGTTGGACAGCATCTGCGCCCCCGGCTGCGGCAGGGCGGCGGCCAACCGCGCCGCCCCCTCCGGATCGGCCTGGGCCAGGCTTTGCCACAGGGCGTCCAAGGTTGTCCACGGACTGGCCTGACCCAACCCGCCGAACGGCAACGGCATCCCAACCTCGGCGGGGGCGCGGGCCAGGATCTCGAAACTGACCTGGGTGCCACTGGGCAGCGGCGCCCGCACGTCCAGGGCGATGAACCCGGCGGCGGTCTGCACCGTCGGCTGGCCAAGGGCGGAATGGCTGATCAACACGCCCGGCGCCGACGCGGCAGGCGTGGCCACGACGGAAGCCACCGGAACCGACGGCAGCGTCGGCGACGCCGTCGGCGATGCGGCGGACGCGGCAACCGGCATATTCCCGGGGTGACCGGCGGCGGAAACCATCGGCGCGGCGGACGCGGGGAAAGACGGCGCGGCGGCAACGGGTAGCGGCGCCGTGGAGGAAAGGCCCGGCAACGGAGCCCCGTCGCCAGCGGGAGGAGGCGCGATCCGCCCGATCGCGGCATAGCGCGCCGCCGCCTGCACCACGGTCCGCAGCGATTCGGAGGCGGCAACCAGACCTGCGGCAGGCGTGGCGATGGAAACGGTCGGCGCCGCCCCACCGGGCGGAACGCCCTGCGTCGCGACGGAAGGGGCGGACAGGACACCGCGCCCACCGACCTCGGGCAGGATGAACTGGGTCAGGCGCACCGCCAGGCGGGTGCCGGGAATCAGAATCTCGGATTGTCCCTGCGGGTCCCGCATCACGTCGCCTTGCAACACCAGGGCGGGGATCGGCCGGCCGACGCCGATCGTGCTGGTCGCCGCGACCACGCCGCCTGGCTGTGCCGCCACCGTTTCGGCCACGCCCGACGACGACGTGGCGACAGCGGCGCGGGCGCCGAGGGTCGGGTCGGCCAGCGCCAGGGCCAGCGACCGACCGTTGATCGCGGTCAGGCGCAGGGTCGCGGCCTCGCCCGCCGCCGCCTGCATCACCTTCAAGGACAACACCGCGCCACCGGGCAGCGGCAGCGCCAGATGGGCATCGACTTCGACGACGGCACCGCCGATCACCTCCTCCAGTCGGGTCAGACCGGCATCGCCCGGCCCGAGCACCCGAGCCTCCACCGCCGCGCCGCGCGACAACAGGGTCAGCGCCACCGGCGGCACCGGCACCGCGACCGCGCCCGAGGGGGCGACCGTGCCGCTGCTGCTCATCGCTCCTCCTATCCGGCGAGCAGACGTTCCACAATCGCCTCGACGTCGATCGCCGCCTCGGCGTTCGGATGCCGGGTCAGAATCGGCGTCTGGTTGCGAATCGCCTCACGCACGCGGGTATCGCGGCGGATCACTCCGGCCAGGGGCGGAGAAATCTTCAAAAACCCCTGACACGCTTTCAACAAGGTATTGTAGGTGCGTTCGCCCTCGCGCGTCGAATTGGCGGCATTGACGACGATGAGGATATCGACCCCCGCCGCCTCCACCGCCGAAATCTTGATGAAGGCATAGGCATCGGTCAGGGCGGTGGGTTCGTCGGTGGTGATCACCAAAATGGTCCCGGCGCACTTGGCCAGGCTGCGGATCGACTTTTCCACGCCCGCGCCCAGATCCAGCACCGTCTTGTCATAGCCGTCGGCGGTAATCCGCAGGTCCTCGGTCAAGGTCTGCAACCGCGACAGCGGAATATTGGCCAGCGAGCCGGAACCGGATCGTCCCGCCACCACGTCGAAGCCACCCGCATCGTAGTGCATCATCGCCTGATTGAGAGTCAGACGCCCCGCCACCACCGAACCCAGGTCGTGCTTGGGCATCAGCCCCAGCTGGATATCGACGTTGGCCAGACCCAGATCACCATCGAACAGCAAGGCATGCTGGCCACGTCGCGCCAGGGCATGGGTCAGGGTGATCGCGAACCAGGTCTTGCCGACGCCACCCTTGCCGGCGGCGACGGCCATGATGTTCTTTCCGCGCAACTGAGCGGCACGGACAAAAACCGGAGCGGGGGGAGTGGTGGGCGGTGTCATGCGGGGACCTCGTTCTCGTCGGCCCAGGGAGGGGGCGGAAGTTCGGCGGCATCGTCGGGCGGCAGGATCAGCCGCGCCAGCGAAATCGGAGTAATCGGGCACAGCCCGTCGGCGACATGCGGATTGATGGTGACATCGCAGAATTTCAGCTTCCCGGCCTCGGCGGCGGCGAAAATGCCGCCCAAGCGCCGCATCATGTCCAGCCGGGTGACCAGCAGGCGGGTGGCCCCCACCTCGACGAAGGCACGCGCGATGTCCCAGCTTTCCACCGGATCGCCGCCCGCGCTCAAGACCAGGATCGGCTCGATATCGGCGCACCTGCACAAGGATTTCAGATATGCCATGTCGGGAACGCTGAACGGGTTCAGGCCGGGACTGTCGATCAGCGTGAAATCGGCCTGGGTGCCATCTTGCAACAACTTGGCCAAGGATCCGCCCCCACGCGCCCGGGACAGTTCGATCTTCAGAATATCGGTAAAGGCCCGCAGTTGATCCATCGCCCCGGCGCGCACCGCATCGGCGGAAATCACCCGCACCTTGCGCCCGGCAAGGTGGGCGCGCGCCGCCAGCTTGGCCAGCGTCAGGCTCTTGCCGGAACCGGGCGGCCCGACCAGAATCAAGGGCTTGTCCGACATCTTCTCGGGCAGGGCGGCAAAGCCGAAGGTGGCGTCCAGCGCCGCCGCGCAGGCCATCACCGGGCCTTCGTCATTGAGGCTGCGGGCGGTCGCCATCAGGCGGTCGATCAGGCGATCGGAGACCCCGTGATAGACCAGGGCCTCGCGCACCCGCGACAGCGACATCGGCAGATTTTCCGGGCCGCTCAAGGCCTGCTGGATGTCGTCATCGACCTCGGACGATTCCTCGATCGCGGCGGTAATGCGCACGCCCTGCCCGCCGACGCCGCGCTGGGTCGAGACGATGATCGCCTCCTCCCCCAGTTCGGCGCGCACCATTTCCATGGCTTCGGCCATGTTGGGCGCGGCATAGGTCTTCAGGCGCATGGCGGCGTCGGGCTCCCCTGTCGGTCAAGACCCCGCGAGCGGGGCCGGATTAAATTTGCCCCAAGGTGCGAATCTTCGCCTTGGGATGGATTTCGTTCTGACTCATGATAACCGTAACCGGTCGGAATCGCTCGACAATCGAACGCACGAAGGGGCGGATTGTCGGGCTCGTCAAAAGCACCGGAGTTTCCCCCTTCTTGGCAAAGTTCTCGAAGGCCTGCCGCACGCGGGAAATGAACTCCTGCAACTGCGACGGCGGCATCGCCAACTGGCGGTCGTCGCCCTGGCCGACGATGGTATCGGCGAACGCCTGCTCCCATGCCGGCGACAAGGTCACCAGCGGCACCACGCCGCCCTGATCGGCGTTGGCGTCGCACAGTTGGCGGGCCAGCCGGGTCCGCACATGTTCGGTAATCAGGGTGATGTTGCGGGTGTGAGCGCAGGCCTCCGACACGCCCTCCAGAATGGTCGGCAGGTCGCGGATCGAAACCCGCTCCTGCAACAGATTTTGCAACACCCGCTGCACGCCGGACACCGAAATCTGGGTGGGAATGACCTCGGCCACCAACTTTTGGTGTTCCTTGTCCAACTCGTCCAGGAGCTTCTGGGTTTCGGTATAGGACAACAGATCGGCCATGCTTTCGCGCACCACCTCGGTCAGGTGGGTGGTGATCACGGTCGGCGGATCGACCACGGTATAGCCACGGAACATCGCCTCCTCGCGGTGACCGATGTCCACCCACATCGCGGGCAGACCGAAGGTCGGTTCGGTGGTTTTTTCGCCGGGCAGGGTAATTTCGTCGCCGCGCGGATCCATCACCAGCAGCATGTTGGGGCGCAGATCGCCGTGTCCGGCCTCCACGTCCTTGACGAAAAGGACATACTGATTGGCCGCCAACTGCATGTTGTCCTGGATCCGCACCGAGGGCATCACGAACCCCATTTCGGTCGCCAACGCCCGACGCAACGCGCGGATCTGATCGGTCAGGCGGTAGTTGCCGTTTTCGTTGATCAGGGTCAACAGGCCACAGCCCAATTCCAGGCGCACGTTGTCGATCTTGAGGGCGGTGGAAATCGGCTCCTCGGAGGGGGGGGCAACTTGGCGGTTCTTGACCTCGGCCTCGGCCTTTTCCTTGTCTTCCACGCGCTGCTGCGTCCGCCCGACGAAATAGGCCCCGGCCCCCGCCGCCACGCCGATCAAGAGGAAGGGAAATATCGGCGTTCCCGGCAGGAAAGCCAGCGCCCCGGCCATGGCGGCCGACAGTCCCAGCGCCTTCGGGGTATTGCCCATCTGCCCGTAAAGCGCCTTGTCGGTACTTTCGGTCAAACCGCCCTTGGAAACCATGACACCGGCGGCGACCGAAATGATCAGCGCGGGAATCTGCGACACCAGACCATCGCCGACGGTCAGGCGGGTATAGGTATCGGCGGCCTTGGAAAAGGTCAGATCGCCCTGCGCCATGCCGATGACCATGCCGCCGATGATGTTGATGCCGGCGATCATCAATCCCGCCACCGCATCGCCGCGCACGAACTTCGAGGCGCCATCCATGGCGCCGAAGAAGGCGCTTTCCTCGGTCAGGACCTCGCGGCGTTTCCTGGCTTCCATCTCGTCGATCATGCCCGCCGACAAATCGGCGTCGATCGCCATCTGCTTGCCGGGCAGGGCATCCAGGATGAAGCGGGCGGAGACTTCGGCGATACGCCCGGAACCCTTGGTGATGACCACGAAGTTGACGATCACCAGGATGATGAAGACGATCACCCCGATCACGAAGTTGCCGCCCATGACGAAGCCGCCAAAGGCTTGAATCACCTTGCCTGCGGCATCGGTGCCGGTATGCCCCTCGGACAGAATCAAGCGGGTCGAGGCCAGATTCAGGGACAACCGCATCAAGGTGCCGATCAAGAGCACCAGGGGAAAAGCGGAAAAATCCACCGGCTTCTCGATGAAGATGGCGATCATCAGCACCAGAACCGAGAACACCAGCGACAGGGCCAAGGCGATGTCCAGCAACCAGGACGGCAGCGGCAGGATCAGGACGACGAGGATCATCACCACGCCGAGGGCGAACCCCAGATCGCCGCGACGCAGGGCATGCCCCACCTTGCCCAGGATCTTCATCCCGAACTCGCCGGTAACATCCGAGCCGCCGCCGGATTTGGCGCCCGGCACTTCCGTGGGAAGCGTGGTTTCGTCGCGCTCTGCCATGCCGGTTACGGAGCCGCCGTTTCGCTCTCGCCGGGCGCCGGAACGGCGTGGCCTTCTTCCTGGTACTGACGGAGCTTGTTGCGCAGGGTCCGGATCGAAATGCCCAGAATGTTGGCGGCGTGGGTACGGTTGCCGACGCAATGCTTCAGGGTGTCGATGATCAGGTTGCGTTCGACATCGGCCACCGTCCGCCCGACCAGGGAGCCGGCCCCCCCGTTCCCGTCCACCGCGTCCTCGTCGTCCAGCAATTGGATCGCATCCACTCCGATCATCTCGCCGGAGGCCAACAGCACCGCGCGGTGCAGCGTGTTTTCCAGTTCGCGCACGTTGCCCGGCCACGCATGACGGGTCAAGGCCTCCTTCGCCTCCGGCGTCAACGGACGGAAGGGAATGCCATTGGCGTCGGCGTACTTGCGGATGAAGTGTTCGGACAGATGCGGAATATCGGCCTTGCGTTCGCGCAAGGGCGGCAAGGGCAGATTGAGCACGTTCAAGCGAAAATACAAATCCTTGCGGAAACGCCCGGCCTTGACCTCGGCCTTGAGGTCGCGATTCGAGGTGGCGATGATCCGCACATCGACCTTGACCGGTTTCTGCCCGCCCAGGCGATCGATTTCCCGTTCCTGGATGACGCGCAGCAGCTTGGCCTGCAGACGGGTATCCATTTCGCTGATTTCGTCCAGCAGCAGGGTCCCGCCCGAGGCCTCCTCGAAACGACCGATGCGACGCGCCACGGCGCCGGTAAAGGCCCCCTTCTCGTAGCCGAACAGCTCGGACTCCAGAAGATTTTCGGGAATCGCGGCGCAGTTGACGGCTACGAACCGTTGTCCCGCGCGCTTGCTTTTGGCGTGAACGAAACGGGCAATGACTTCCTTGCCGGTGCCGGACTCGCCGGTGACCAGAATCGACGCTTCGCTGGGAGCCACCTGCGCCGCCAGCTTAACGACCTGCTCCATACGCGGATCGGCGTATAAAAGAGCGTGGCTTTCCTCGGTGATCGCCTCCAGCACCGCGGCGATCAAATCCGCGTCGGGCGGCAACGGAATATAATCCTTGGCCCCCGCCTGAATGGCGCGCACCGCCGCCTTGGCATCGGTTTCTGTACCGCACGCCACCACCGGCACGCCGATCCGCTCGGCCTCCAGACTTTGCATGAAGGACACGATGTCGAGACGGATGTCGAACATCACGACATCCGCGCCCTTTCCCGAACGCAAAACCTCCAGACCGGAGGCAATGCCTTCCGCGTGCAGCACCGAAGCCCCGCGCGCCACCGCGATTCGGCTGGCCGCGCCGATCTGATTGCTGAGCGAGCCGATGATCAGAAGCCGCATGTCTTCCCTGTCCTTCCCTGTCGCACGCCTAGTCGTAGAACCGAATCCGCTTCGCGGGTGGCATCAGACTGTTCAACAGCATTTCTAGGCGACGCGGATTTTCCTGGCGGCCGATCGACCCGGTGGCCACCAGGTTGAGCTGCCCGATCAATGTTTCCTCGGCGGAGTTGCGTTCCAACTTCGACGCCAGGGGGTTCAAAACCATGTGCGCGAGCACCGCGCCATAGAACGTCGTCAACAAAGCCACCGCCATCGCCGGACCGATCGCCGCCGGATCGCTTAAGCGCCCCAACATCTGCACCAACCCGATCAGGGTGCCGATCAGCCCCATCGCGGGGGCGATTTCGGCGGCGCGGCGCAGCACGGATGCCGACTTGCGGTGGCGGCCCAGCATGGAGCCCAGTTCGCGCTGAATCACATCCTCGATGTCTTCGACCTTCAAGCCATCGACCACCATGCTCAGCCCCTTGTGCAGCAGCGGATCGGCGATCTCGCCCTTGGACAGCGGCGCCTGCAACGACAACGCCCGCCGCAGCGGGCGTTGTCCGTCAACCGCAGCAACTCCGTCGCGGTCGCCGAGGGACCGCGACGCTGGTAGGACACGGTGCGCACGATCGCCCCCACCGTCACCCCCATGTCGGCGACGGTAAAGCTGGCCATGATCAGCATCGAGGTGCCGCCCAGAACGATCGGGATCGATGGCACATCGACGAACGCCTGCGGCGCGGCGCCCAGATAAAGCGCCGCGCCGACCAAACCCAAGGCCCCGATCAAACCCAGCAGGGTCGCGGGATCAAAGGCATTGCCCGCCGTCTGGTTGCCGTCTTCGTCATTCGCCATGAATGAAACCCGTGTCTCCGTGAAACCGAGCGGTCATCAGGTCCGTTCGCTCTTGATGATTTCGGTCATCGTCACGCCCAGACGATTTTCCACCACCACCACCTCGCCGCGCGCCACCAACCGATCGTTGACGTAGATATCGATCGCCTCGCCGATCTTACGATCCAGTTCGACCACCGCGCCGCGCCCCAATTTCAGAAGCTGGCTAACCTGCATCGAGGACTTGCCCAACACCGCCGAGACCCGCACCGGAATGTCGTAGACTGCCTCCAGATCCGCCGCCGAACGCGGCTTATCCATGTTCACGAACTCGTTCGGGGCTTCGGCCTTCGAGTCCGCCGACGGCGGCGGCGCGGCACCGTTCAGTTCGTTAAGTTCCAGGTCGTCGTTATCGGCCATTGTCGTCTCCTCAGCCCCGATCCGGGGAATCCTGTTCCTGGGCGGACGGGTCCGCCGGGGCAGTCGGCGCGCGATCCGAATTCCGCGCTACAATATCCTGAATCTTTTGAAAAAGCGTTTCCACATCGCGTTCCGCGCCGCCGTTGTCCCATTCCAGACGACAATCGGCGGGCCCGGTCTCGACATCGGCCATCACCACCACCGCGCCCTCAAAGCCACGATCCCGCGCCAAGGGCTCGACGCGGGCGCGAACCACATCGGCATTTTCCGGCGCGACCCGCAGGATCAGGCGCGGCTCGTTCAAAAGATGCGGCAAACAATCGGCGACCAGGGCCTTGATTTCAGCGACGCCATGGTCGCGAACATAGACCGGAAGAAGCTTTTTCACCACCGCCACCGCCAGGGCCGCCGCCATGCGGTGGGTTTCGGCGTTGGCCGCATCCTGGGCGGCGCGCGCCCCGGCCAACTGGTCGGAAACCGCCTCCAGCGCCAGAACCCGGAAGTGCAGCGCCGAATCCTCGGCATCCTTCAGCCCCTGCGCATGACCCAGAACGCGGGCTTCCTCGCGCGCGGAGGCCATGTCCTCCTCGGCGAACAACGGCGGCGGAGGCGGCGGAGGCGGCGGAGGCGGCGGAGGCGGCGGAGGCGGCGGAGGCGGCGGAGGCGGCGGAGGCGCGTCCGACGCTTCGTCCTGAGCATCGACATCCCGTTCCGACGCCTTCTTTTCGGGAGGCGGTGCGGCGAAATCGTACGAAAACAGAAAACGGCGCACCGCCACCGCCGCCACGACCTCGTCGTCGGACCCCTGGTCGAAGGCGCGAAACGCCTCCTCGCGCTTCTGAATCGTCGTTGCCATGCCTGCCTTTCCCGGAGCCGGAGCGGTCCCGGCATGCGGATCAATAGACCAGTTCGTCTTCTTCCCGGCCTTCCGAGATCACGATCTGGCCGGAGTTCTCGAGCTCCTTGGACAGGGTGACGATAAGGGCCTGCGATTTGACCACCTCGCGCAGACGCACCGGACCCATCGCCTCCATGTCCTCGCGCAGCATCTTGCCGGCGCGCTCGGACATATTCTTGAGGAACATTTCCTTGATCGGGTCGGAGGCTCCCTTGAGGGCGAGCGCCAGCTTGTCCTTTTCGACGTGGCGCAACAGGGTCTGCACGCCCTGCGCGTCCAGACGCACCAGATTCTCGAAGGTGAACATCAAGGCCTTGATGCGTTCGGCGGATTCGCGGTTGCGCTCCTCCAGGGCCGACATGAAGCGGCTTTCCGAATTGCGGTCGAGGTTGTTGAAAATATCGGCGATCAGTTCGTGGCTATCGCGACGATTGGTCCGTGCCAAGTTGCTCATGAATTTGGTCCTCAATGTCTTTTCCACGCCGTCCAGGACTTCCTTCTGCACCGATTCCATGCGCAGCATGCGCATGATCACTTCCATCGAGAAATTTTCCGGCAACAACGACAAGACCCGCGCCGCGTGATCGGTCTTGATCTTCGACATCACCACCGCCACCGTCTGCGGGTATTCGTTCTTGAAATAGTTGGCCAGCACCTGTTCGTTGACGTTACCCAGCTTGTCCCACATGGTGCGACCGGCAGGGCCGCGGATTTCCTCCATGATGCCGTGGACACGGTCCTTGGGCAGCGCTTTCATCAGCAGGCGTTCGGTGCTTTCATAGGTGCCGACCAGGGAACCGGCGGCGGAAATCGCGTCCGCGAACTCGATGAACAGGCGTTCGACCGGGGCCGAGTTGACCGTACCCAGCGCCGCCATCACCTGGGAGATTTCCTTGATTTCCTCGTCGTCCATCAGGGAAAACAGGCGCGCCGAGTGCTCCTCCCCCAACGACAGCAGGAACAGGGCCGCCTTTTGCGGCCCAGTCAAGCTGCGGTAGTCTTCTTTTGCTCGCGCCACGGTATGCCGTCTCCGTCTCGATCAGGGGGGCGGGGTCGCCCATCTTAGCGGCTTTAGGTTTTCTGATACATCCAGTTGCGCACGATGCTCAAGGCTTCCTCGGGGTGTTTGTTGACGATCTCGCCGATCTTGCGCAGCGACGACGCCTTGACCCGTCCTTTCACCTTGTCGATATCGATCAATTCCTCGCCCTCAAACTCGTCCTCGCCGGGAACCATCGATCCGGTGGGGGCGGCCAACTGCGGCGCCGTCTGCTCGGTCAACAACTGACGGCTGGCCTGTTCCGACGGCGTCGGCAGGCTTTCGAAGGCCCGCGTCACCAGCGGCCGGACGATCAGAAGGATGACCAGAATGGCGACCACCGCGACCCCCGGGCCCTCGGCCATGCGCATGATCTCGGCCTTGGTAAAGCCCAGGAACAGCGCCGCATCGACGGCGGCCAGACCATCGTCCAGCGCATGGAAGCGCATGTTGATGACTTCCACTTGATCGCCGCGGGCGGGGTCGTAGCCAACTGCGGAACGCACCAGGGAACCGATCTTGTCCATCTCGGCCGAACTGCGATCCTGGTAATCCTTGGCTCCATCGGGCTTGGTGGTAACCACTCCATCGACCAGGACCGCTACCGACAGACGCTTCACCACACCGTTTTCGCGAATCGAATTGGCCACCTTCTTGGTAATCTCGTAGTTGGTGGTCTCCACCGAGCGTGCCTGCGAACTGGTCGCCCGACCGTTGTCGTTGCCAAGATTGGAATCCGGCAAATTCTGTTGCACGGTCACCGCGTCGTTCTGCTTTTCGTCGGTCTGCGACTTCTCCGTCTCGGTCACCGTGGAGCGCACCACCTGGCCGTCGGGATCATAGGTTTCCTGATTGGTGACGATGCGATCGAAGTCCATTTCGACGCTGACCTGAGCGCGAACCTTGCCCGGCCCGACGCTACGCGCCAGCAAATCCTCGATCGACTGGCTCAAACGACGTTCCTGCGCCTGACGCATTTCCTCGTGGGTCGAGATCATCACTTGCTTGTCGTCTTCGAAGCCGCGGGCCAGCAACGCGCCCTTGTCGTCAACGATCGAGATGCGGGACGGCTTCAGCTTCGGCACCGCCGCCACCACCAGATACTGAATAGCGCTGACCTGTCCCTTCGACAGGCTGCTGCCCTGCACCCTTAAAATCACCGAGGCCGAGGGCTCCTGGGATTCGCGTGAAAACATCTCGCGCTTGGGCAGCACCAGGTGCACGCGCGCGGCCTTCACCGCATCAAGCGACATGATGGTCCGCGCCAACTCGCCTTCCAGCGCGCGCACCAGATTGACGTTCTGCATGAAATTGGTGGCGCCCAGGGCATCCATCTTGTCGAACAGCTCGTAGCCATTGACGATCCCGGAGCTGTGGGCGATTTCGGCGGTTTCCAGGCGCATCTTCAGCATCTGATCGGAGGGGACGAGAATTACCCGCCCTTCGTCCCGCAACTGATAGGGAATGTTTTTCGCTTCCAACTGGTGGGTGATCGCCCGCGCCGCTGCGGGATCGAGGTCGCTGTAAAGCTGCTCCATCTTGGGCGAGCCCATGCGCATCGAGAAATACACGATGAAGCCCAGCAAACCGACGGTAACGGCGGCCATCGCCATCAGTCGTCCCGGCCCCAGACTGCGCAAGGATTGAATGAAGGCGTTCACGGTGTGCCGACCTCACAGCTGGCCGGAAGCCGCGCGCACAGCGGCCCCCGACGTTTTCAGGAATTCCAGGTACGAGTCTACGCGCAAGCACTAAAGAGTTGGTTAACAAGGCGGCAGTTTTTGCCGAGGGGGGCGTGTTGACAGCCCGAATGGAAGGTTATAGCGCATCGCCGCGTCATGCGGGGGCGTGGCACAATGGATCGGGTGGTTTTTCGGTGATGCCTTGTAATTTTATAACGTCATCCATGACTCGCCTGGGATGGCGTCTCCCTCCGGCGACGGCGATTCTGTTGGCCCTGGCGGCACCGGACGCGCGGGCGGACGACAGCGGCCTGCTGTGGCTTTCCGACTGGATATCCCCAACCTTCGATGCCGCGGCGGCGCGGCGGCGCGACCCGCGCGATTGCCGCCGGCATGACGGCGGAGGAGCGACGGGAGCGCCAACGCAAGGCGGCCATTGGCAACGCCCAACCGACCCGAATCCCCGCCGCGATCAATTCGTCCTTCAACGAGGACCGCTTCCTTTGGCTGTTCTCGCGGCGACGCCCCCCAAACGTCGCGTCCCGAACCCCTGGCCGGGACAACGCTGAGCCTTGTCGAGGAAGGAGGACCGCCCCGCGCCATCGCCGCCGCCAGGGCATCGAGCCATCTGTCGCACCTGACCCTGAACCGCAGCGGCAACTACGCCGCCTATCTGACCCGTGTCCACGTCGTCGACGCCACCCGGGAAATCTTTGTCGCGCGGGCGCAACTGGCATTGGGCAAACTGCGCGAGAGCAACGAACCCGACCCGGCGGAACGGGCGCCGGTCTTCGACCCGGCGATGCCCCTCGACCTGGTGCGGGAACGAATTCCAGACGAGACGTTCTATACTCGCCTTGTCCTGACCGTGCGCGCCCATGGCGCCCCCACCCCAGACGTGCCGGTGACCCTGACCACCCAACAGGGGTGGCGCAAAACGGTGATCAGCGGCCCCGACGGACGCGCCACGTTCACCCTGATCCGCGAGGATTTTCCATCCTGGACCTCGGCGTTCCGGCGGTCCTCGTGGTCGGCCTGGCTGGCCTCGGCGGAACGGATCGAAGCCGCGCCAGGGAGCCTTGGGGGGCGCCCTATACACGCACCCGCATCCACGCCAGCCTGGCCCGGACGCACCTATCCCGCCGCCAGCGACTACCGTTCCCTCGCCATTGGCCTGGGTATCGTGACGGCGATGACACTGGTCGGCGGAGCCGGAGTGTTCCTCTATCGCGAGCGCCGCGCCCACCCCTTCCGCGAGGACCGCTTCGATGACCGGGCTTGATCGTCTACGGACGCGTATCGACCGCATGCACTTTTCCCGCTTCCGCTTTTGGGTGCAGGCGACCTGCTTCATCCTGGTGGTGTGCGGCGGTTACTTCGGCCTGCACTGGGGGCGATCCCTGCCGATCCTCGCCTGCGGCTACGGCGGCGCGAAACGCCTGGGGATGTGCTATCTGATGCCCCTGCAGGCGGCGCTGAGCGCACCCTGGGGGCGCTGGACGGAGGCCTTCGCCCTGGCCACGTTGTCCGGGTTTCTGATCTTCTGCCTTTGGTTCCTCGTCCTCAACAAAACATGGTGCGGCTTCGTCTGCCCCTTCGGCACCTTGCCTGACTGGATCTCGACGCTGCGGCGACGGCTCGGCCTGCGCGCCGGACGCTACGGCGAGGACCAGTTCCGCCACCTCGGCCGCGTCAAATACGTGCTGCTTTCCTTTGCCATCCTCTGCCCCCTGGGCGCGGGAGGCGGGTGGCTGCCCTGCATTTCCCTGCCGTTCTGCCGGATCTGTCCGGCAAAGATGATTTCGCCCCTGTTCACCGGCGAAACGGGCGCCCTGACCATCGACTTCTCCAGCACGGAAAGCCTGGTGATGACCGCCCTCGGCATAGCGGTCACCGGCCTATTCGTCGCCGGCGTCTTCGTCAAAAAGCGCTTCTGGTGCTTTTTCTGTCCGATGAGCGCCCTGCAATACCTCCTCTCCCGCCCCGCCCTGCTGCGGCTGATCAAGGACGGCGACAAGTGCACCCGCTGCGGCGACTGCCATCGCGTCTGCGACATGGACATTCTGTCCATCGCCGACGACGTGACCACCCGCGATCATGGCCGACGACTGCATGATGTGCCTGAAATGCATCGCCGCCTGCCCGGAAACCGATGCTCTGAAACTTACCTTCCTCGGCAAGACCGTGTTCGCCGCAAGCGACCAGGGCTTCGTCGCACGCATGGACAAGGACGGCAAACCGTGACTCCCTCCCCCGAGACCGCCTTCAACCGCAGCCGACCGGCGCGCGAGGCGGAAACCGTGCTCACCCACATCACCGACGATTTCGACGATCCGCCCACCGCGATGAAATACTTCTATGACCTGTTCCGCCGCGTCTATGTGCAGGGCAAGGACATTCGCACCGAGGGCCTTCGGATCGGCACCACCTGCATCCTGGCCCCGGAAGAACTGATCCACGCCCTCAGCGCCAAGCCGGTGCGCCTGTGCAACGGCTCGTACCACCACGACCAGGTGGGCGCCGACTTCATGCCCACCAAATCGTGCGCCGTGGTCAAGGCGACCCTGGGGATGCTGGCCACGGAAAATCCGGTGCCACGGATCGGTCGGTTGGACATGATCGTCAACCCCACCTCGTTCGACCTCAAGAAGAAAGCCAGCGCGATGATGGCCGGGATGGGCCACACGGTGCTTGACCTGGAAATGCCCAGTGTCAAGGAAAGCGAGGTGGCGCGCGTCTACTGGCGGCGATCGGTACGCGACTTCGCCAAACGCCTGGAGGGACTGACCCACCGCCGTCTCTCCCGCGCGCCCCTGTCGATCCCGCCGGATTTCGCGCGGCGCAACCCACGGTGTTCCTGGGCAAGGACGCCTTCCTGGTGGCCAACGCCTTCTTCTTCGATGACATCGTCCACTGGACGAACGCGGTGGAGATCCTGAACGCCGAACTTGCGCGCCGCGCCTCGGAAAACATCGCGGCGGCGCGGAAAACGGCGCCGCGCATCCTGTTCACCGGCTCGCCGCCGATCTTCCCCAACCTCAAGCTGCCGCTTCTGATCGAACAGGCGGGCGGCGTGGGGGTCGCCGACGAAACCTGTTCGGCCAACCGCATGCTCTATGACATGACCGCCTCGGACGAGTGGCTGGTCAACGACATGGTGGATAGCCTGGCCGACAAGTACCTGAAACCCTGCACTTGCCCGATCTTCACCCGCAACGACGACCGATTGCGCCGCATCGCCATGCTGATCGACAAATTCCGGGCGGGCGGCGTGGTGCATCAGGTATTCGCCGGTTGCATGGTCTACGCAATGGAACTGAAAAGCGTCACCGACCTGTTGAACGCCAAGCGCATCCCGCTGCTGTCCATCGAAACCGACTACAGCCCCGACGACATGGGGCAATTGACCACCCGTGTCGAGGCCTTCCTGGAGGCAATCAAAAACCGCAAACGAAAGGAACGACGCGCATGACCTGGTTCGCCGGCATCGACATCGGCTCCACCGTGATTAAGACCGCCCTGATCGACGACGCGGGGAACCTCCGCGCCACCCACGTCGCCGCCTCGGGCAGCCTGTTCCACAGGAATGCGCGGGAGGCCCTGCACGCCCTTCTTGAAAAGGCGGGGCTGGTCCGCGACGACGTCGCCCACGTCATCGCCACCGGCTACGGCCGCAAACTGTTCAAGGAAGCCGGCGATTCCATCAGCGAAATCACCGCCAATGCGATCGGCGCGCACGAAACCGGCAAGGCCTTCGGCGGCGTGCGCACCATCATCAATATCGGCGGCCAGGATTCAAAGGCGATCCGGATCGACGACGCGGGCAACGTCGTCAACTTCAACATGAACGACAAATGCGCGGCGGGAACCGGGCGCTTCCTCGACGTCGCGGCGCGCAACCTCGACCTCGACCTGGAGGCTTTGGGCGAATACCACTTCCTGGGCACCGGCGCGCCGCTGACCATCAACAGCACCTGCACGGTGTTCGCCGAGTCCGAGATCATCGGCCTCCTCGCCAGCGGACACGGCAAACCCGAAATCGTCGCCGGCATCCACTATTCGATCGCCCGGCGCACGGTGCGCATGGCCAAACGCGTCGGCATCGAGGACCGCGTCTATTTCGACGGCGGCCCCGCCCTGAACAAGGGGCTGGCGGCGGCTCTCGCCGACGAACTCAATCGCGAACTGGTGGTCCCCGAACACCCGCAAACCACCACCGCCTTCGGCGCCGCGATCCTGGCGCGCGACGCCTGGCGCGGCGACAACGAGGACCAGGCCCAGAACTCATTAAATTATTGCCAGGCAGATCGGCGGCTGATTCACTCATGGGAGGGAGGACCCCATCCATGAGTGATCTGTTTTGGTTGTCAGAGAGGCAGTTGGCGAAGATCGAGCCGCATTTCCCGCTATCGCATGGCGTGCCGCGGGTTGATGATCGGCAAGTGATCAGCGGCATCGTTCATATGATCCGCAACGGCTTACGGTGGCGAGATGCACCACCCGTCTATGGCCCCCACAAAACCCTCTATAATCGTTTCGTTCGCTGGAGCCGACTTGGGGTGTTCAGCCGGATCTTCGCGGCCTTGACGGGAGAGGCTGGCCCTCCAGACCGGTTGATGATCGATGCAACCCACCTGAAAGCTCATCGGACCGCCGCGAGCCTCTATAAAAAGGGGCTCTTGCCCGATGTATCGGACGCACAAAAGGCGGGCTGAACTCCAAGCTTCATGCGGTTTGCGACGGACAAGGAAGGCCCCTCATCCTGCTGCTCAGCGAGGGGTAAATGAGCGATTACAAAGGCGCGATGCTGTTGCTCGACCTATTTCCCAAGGCCAACGTCCTGATCGCCGACAAGGGCTATGACGGTGATCCCCTTCGAGAGGCTTTGACACAGCGAGGGATCGCTACATGCATCCCGCCAATGCGTCATCGCAAAACCCAGTACGCTTACGACAAAACCCTCTATCGCCAGCGTCATAGGATCGAGAACCTCTTCGCTCGCCTCAAGGATTGGCGGCATATCCACACCCGATATGACCGATGTGCGGATATCTTCTTTGCCGCCGTCATCATCGCGGTACTCCTCCTCTTCTGGATCGAACCTTAATGAGTCCTGAGCCTGGGCGATGGATTCCACGATCGGGCTGCCGATGGCGGCAGCGATGGGCCTCGTCTTCGGCATGGGGCCATGCCTGCTCTCTTGCTTTCCCTATCTCGGCCCGGTGTTTCTGGGGCTTCCCGGCGAAGTCCGCGACGCCTGGAGGGTCCTTTTGCCGCCATCCCTGGGGCGGCTGATCGCCTATGCCGCGTATGGCGCGACGGCAGGACAGGTCGGCGGCTGGGCGGGACAGGCAATGGGGCCAGGGACGATGCACGCCATCGGCGGCGTCGCCGCCCTGGCGGTGGGCTGCGGCCTTCTGCTGCGGATACCGTCCCGCCGCTGCCGCCCGGCGGAACGGCGCGCCCTGTCCGACGGCGTTCTGCCCGGCGGCCTGTTCCTGCTGGGGGCGACGATGACGCTCTCCCCCTGCGCCCCCTTGGGCGCGGTGATGATCGCCGCAGCGGCGGGCGGCAGCGCGGCAAGGGGCTGCCTGCTGGGAATCGCCTTCGGCCTTGGCGCGATTCTGGTGCCGACCCTGGTCTTCGGCATCGGCGTCGCTCATCTGGGCGAACGGCTGCGGACGCAGTTGGGCGCGTGGCGGCGCCCGATCGAGGTCTCAAGCGCCCTGCTGCTGATTGCTTGCGGCGCGTCCGGGCTGTGGAGCCAGGACCGATCCGGCGACGTGTGGCGGCGACGATGATTGATCGCGGCGATTTCGTCCATCGTCACCTGTTCCTTGCGGGAGCGCTCGGCGGCGGCGCGCAGGTCACGGTTTTTCTGAATCTGCTCGACGGTTTTGAAATCGAGGAAGGCCTCGGCGACCTCGTCGCACCGCGCCGTGATCGCCGCAGCGATCTGAACCCGCGCCGCCGCCAGCTTCGCCCGTTTTTCCACCGCCGCCTCGGCGAACCGACCGTAGGCCTGCCCCGCCGGTCCGGCCGGATCGGCGGCGGCGATGGCCTGCTCGTGACGCAGACCATCCTCCAGAATCCGTTGGCGGCGCATCACCTCGGCCTCTTTCGCCAACAGATCGGCCAACGCCCGGCGTTCTTCGTCCACCGTCCACTTCTTCAGCCGGATCAGGAAGTGAATATCCTTGGCCATGGTCAGTGCGACAGAATCTGTTCAAGGGTGGCATAGCCGGTGGCCAGGTCGGTGTGCTCCGTCTTCGCCTGGGCCAAGAACTGCTCCAACCCCGCCTGATAGTGAATCGCCTCGTCCACCTCGGGATTGGAACCCTTGCGATAGGCGCCCAGGCGAATCAGCTCCGCCATGTCCTCATAGGTCGCCATCAGCCGCCGCGCCCGTCCGACCAGATTGTTTTCCTCGACCGTGTTGCAGGCGGGCATGGTTCGCGACACGCTTTTCAGAATGTTTGTGGCGGGATAACGCCCACGTTCGGCAATGGCGCGATCCAGAACAATATGACCGTCCAGGATACCGCGCACCGCGTCGGCGATCGGTTCGTTCATGTCGTCGCCTTCGACCAGCACCGTGAACAGACCGGTAATGCTGCCGTGTCCGACACCGGGACCGGCGCGTTCCAGCAACTTCGGCAGCTCGGCAAAGACCGATGGGGTATAGCCCTTGCTGGCCGGGGGCTCGCCCGCCGACAGGGTGATTTCGCGCTGCGCCATGGCGAAACGGGTGACACTGTCCATCAGCACCAGAACGTCCTTGTCGATGTCGCGCAAGTATTCCGCCACCGCCATCGCGGTATAGGCGGCCTGGCGACGCATCAAGGGGCTTTCATCGGAGGTGGCGCAAACGACGACGCTACGGGCCAGTCCCTCCGGCCCCAGGTCGTCCTCCAGGAATTCGCGGGCCTCACGCCCGCGCTCGCCGACCAGCCCCATGACCGTCACGTCCAATTGGGTATGGCGCGCCATCATCGCCATCAGCGACGACTTGCCGACGCCGGAGCCGGAAAAAATCCCCATGCGCTGGCCGCGGCAACAGGTCAGGAAGGTATTGAGCGCCCGCACCCCCAGATCGACCTTGCCCTTGACCCGATCGCGCAGATGAGCGGGCGGCGGCTGGGCGCGCACCGGATAGGCGACATCGCCCTTGGGCAACGGCCCCAGGCCGTCCACCGGCTCGCCGAAGGCATTGATCACCCGCCCCAGCCAGGACGGATGGGGATAAATTACCGGCTGGGTTTCCGCCACTTCGGCGCGGCACCCCAGCCCCACCCCCTGCAACGCGGTGAACGCCATCAACAACGCGACACCGGAGCGAAACCCCACCACCTCGCAGGGGACCCGACGCCCCGATCGCGCGATCAGATCGCAGCGATCGCCGACCGACAGCGCGCCATGCGCACCGCCGACTTCGACCAGCATCCCGGAAACGCTGGTGACGCGGCCGAACACCTCGTGATCGGGCAGGCGTTCGATCTCGTGCAGCATGTTCTGAATCAGAACCGTCATCGCGGCTTTCCCAGGCAATCCTTGCAAACGACGCAGTCTAGACCCGCGCCCCTTAAGGGCTGGTAAATGCGTTGCGCGCACTTGCGCGACTCGGTATTGTGGATAAGATATTAACCAAGGTTAATTTCAAGGATCGGACACGATGCGGGTTCTGTTGGTCGAAGACGATCCCCTTCAGGTACGCGCCATCGAAATGATGTTGCGGTCCGAGGCGATGGTGGTGGACACCACCGGCCTGGGCGAGGACGGCCTGGAGATCGGGCGCCTGTACGAACACGACATCATCATCCTGGACCTCGGCCTGCCGGACATGGACGGCCTGGACGTTCTGCTCCAACTGCGGGCCACCCGGGTGGAAACCCCGGTCCTGATCCTGTCGGGACTGGACGACACCGACCGCAAGATTAAAAGCCTAGGCCTCGGCGCCGACGACTACCTGACCAAGCCGTTCGAAAAGGGCGAACTGATCGCCCGCCTGCATGCCATCATCCGACGCTCGAAGGGACACGCCGCCTCGATCATCCGCACCGGCCGCTTAAGCGTCAACCTGGATGCCCGTGCCGTCGCCATCGACGATCAGCCGGTGCACCTGACCGGCAAGGAATACGGAATTCTGGAGCTTCTGGCCCTGCGCAAGGGAACCACCCTGACCAAGGAACAGTTCCTCAACCACCTTTACGGCGGCATGGACGAGCCCGAGTTGAAGATCATCGATGTCTTCATCTGCAAGCTCAGAAAAAAGCTGGGGGCGATGAGCAACGGCGAGGCCTACATCGAAACCGTCTGGGGCCGCGGCTACGTGCTGCGCGACCCGCAACCCTGAAGTATACCGGTTGGGCGGCCCCCTTGGAGCCGCCCGATCCGCGTCAGGTTTTCTTCTCGGCTTCCGGCAGACGGGGCGCGACGACCTTAAGGACACCGTCGTCGAAACGGGCCTCGACCTTGTCCGGGTCCACCGCGAAGGGTAGCACGAAGCGCCGCAGGAAGGTTCCGACCGAACGCTCGACCAGATGATAGGTCTTGGCCTCGTCGGTCTTTTCGCTTTCCGTGCGGATTTCCGCCCGCAGCGTCAGCACGCCGTCGGCGATGTCGATGTCGATGTTCTCGGGTTTCGCGCCCGGCTGTTCGGCGACGACCTCCAGCCCCCGATCGGTTTCGGCGATATCCACCTTCGGGGTCAGAAAACCGGCGGTCGCCACCGGAGCGCCCCAACCGCTGGCGAAGTCGTCGAACATCCGGTCCATTTCACGACGCAAGCCAACGAAGAAATCAGGATCGGCGCCCATCCGAGCCGGAGGGAACAGGCGACCGAAGGGAGTCAAGGTTCTGATATTCATGACAGGCACCTCCTCGGGTTCGGCCCATGCCACGCGACCGGCCCCAGGAACACCGATACCGGCCATGGATCATCAACCAAAAATGTAGGAACGCGACGTCGAAGGTCCCCAACGTGGTGCGCACGTCGGTCAGCGAGTTCAAGGGACGGTATTGCACCATGGCGCGCAGGCGGGCATCGATCTGCCAGGTTTCGTCCTTCTTCTGGAAGTACTTGACCAAAAGCTGGATCGGCATGCCGCGTTGCACCTCGAATTGCGAGTAGAGACCGGCCTTCGCCTTTTCCAGAATCTCCGTCGATAGATCGGTGGCGACGATATCGATACGCCACCCCGTCAGCTTGGCCTCCATCTCTTTCAGGATGATCGCCAGGGAATAGGGTTCCTGCCCGCTGGAACACGCGGCGCACCAGACGCGAATCTGCCGCCTGTCCTTGCGCGCCGCCATCAGCGACGGCAGCACCCGTTCACGGAATTGATCGAACGGCTTGACGTCACGGAAGAAGAACGACTCATTGGTAGCCATCGCCTCGGTCACGTCCTTGACCAGGGCGGGGTCCATACGGCAAACCGCAGCGACCAGTTCGTCCAGCCCCTTCATGCCACGACGACGGGCGACGGGCATCAACCGGCTTTCGAGAAGGTAGGACTTGTCCTTCGAAAGGATAAGGCCAGACCTTTCCTTCAAAAGTGTTCACAACGAAATCGAAGTCTTCCGGTTTCATCTCTACAGCCTCGTCGCCACCTTCTTGATGAAGGCGCCGATCTCCTGCAACGGCAGAACCGCCGAACAGATACCGGCCTGGGCCGTCGCGCCGGGCATACCCCAAACCACCGAGGTATCCTCGTCCTGGGCAACCACGCTGCCACCGGCAGCAACGATCTCGGCCCCGCCCCTGGAGCCGTCGGAGCCCATTCCGGTCAAGACCACGGCCAACGCGCGTCGTCCGAATACCTTGGCAACGGATAGGAACATCGGATCGACGGCGGGTTTACAGAAGTTCTCGGGCGGACCGTCAATAACACGGATGATCTGTTCCGCCCCCTTGGACTCGATCAGCGTGTGAAAGCCGCCGGGCGCGATATAGACGTTGCCGCCACGCAGCGGCTCGCCATCCTTGCCTTCCTTGGCGGGCCAGCCGGAAACCCGGGTGATGTGCTCGGCCAGGATGGTGGTGAAGGTGGCGGGCATGTGCTGGGTGATGACGATCGGCTGCCGTGGCGCATTGCCTTGGTGCAAGTCGCCCAGAACCTTGAACAATGCCTGCGGACCACCGGTCGAACTGCCGATGGCGATGATGTCGGGGAATTTGATCTTGTGCTGGCGCAGTTGAATCGGTCCGGCGGGGCTGAGCAGCGAGGCACGGGCGGCGCCCGGGGCAGCGGGGGAAGACGTCAGCGGACGCTGGAACGGCACCCGTGGCGACGGCGTCGCTGCGGCGGGCCGGGAGGTCGCGGCGCGGCGGGCACCGGCGCGGCGCAGGGATATCCCCAACGCCACCACTTTTTCCAGCAGCTCCCGTTTGAAATCGACGCCGCCCGACAACTCGCGCGTCGCGGTTGGGAACGGAGGTGACGACCTGCACGACGGCAGAATCATCGACCACCATGATCCGAATCGGATCCGAGGAGGCACTGCCCCCCACGCGTTCCCGTCAACGACCAACCTCCCTCGGACAACAGCACTCTCCCTTTGATTTCAATAACCCTTGCCACCCCGCGCCGACCGTGCGGCGCGGATCATTCCTTGGGGTCGAGCAGACCGACCTGCTCGAACTTGGCCTGAATGATTTCACCGTCGAAGGGCTTCATGATGTATTCGCTGGCACCGGCGGCGATCGCCTGTTGAATGTGCTGGATGTCATTCTCGGTGGTGCAGAACACCACCACCGGCCTACCCCCCCCGGGCAGCTTGCGCATCTCGATCAGGAATTCGATACCGTTCATAACCGGCATGTTCCAGTCCAGAAGCACCGCCTCTGGCATGGATTCCTTGCAACGTTCCAGGGCTTTGGCTCCATCCCCCGCCTCGACGGTGGCGAATTCGAGTTCCTGCAGGATCTTTCTGGCGACCATGCGGATAACCTTGGAATCATCGACAATCAGGCAGGTCTTCATTGCAATTCATCCCTACCTAAAGAATTCGAACAAAGAACCGAGAAAACGACGGAAGCGCATGCGCGATGGTAGCATACGATCCCCTGTGGTTGTGGAAAAACCATCCTCTACCGAAGCTTGCGTCGCCAATTGAAGCGGCCGGCGACACCTGCCAAGCGGGTATTGCCGCCCCCGCCCCGGATCACGCGCCGCCGACCAGTGCCTTCAGAACCTCCATCACCGCCTCGCGGTCGAATTTCACGACATGGTCGTCAAACCCACCCTCGCGCCCAAGTTCGAAGTCTTGGGCGGTGGCATGGGACGACAGCGCGATCATCGGCGTCTCCTGCCAACGACTGTCGCTGCGCACCGCGCGGGCGAAGGCGAAACCGTCCATACCCGGCATCTCGATATCTGAGATGATGGCATCGAACATCTCGCCCTGTTCGCGCAGGGCCAACGCCTTGTCCGCAGCTTCCACCGCCCTCACCTGATAGCCGTTGACCGACAGAAGCGGCGACAACAGGTTGCGGAAGAAGGCGCTGTCATCGACGAACAGCACCCGCCAGCCAGAGCTCGGGCCGTCATCGTGGAAGGCCTTGACGTCCTCGCGTCCGAACTAGTCGCCGAACGCCTTGGTCAGATAGAAACCGGTGTCGATGACCTCGGTCACCTTGCCGTTGATGACGGCAGTACCGATCAGCCCCGGCTGCTCGACCTGCAATTCCATCTTCAAGCGGTCCTCGACAATATCGACGATTTCCTCGACCAACAGCCCCATGGAGCGATCGCGATCGGTGAACACCAGCACCGGCTGGCGTCCCTCGGTGACGATCCGGATAGCCATCGGTAACACCGACCAACGGCATCAGTTGACCGCAGTACTGCACCACCGGCGCGCCATGGGAGTATTCGATTCTCGCGATGTCGATCTCTTCCAGCCGCGCCACCAGGGCCAGGGGCACCGCCTTCAAATCGGCATCGCCGGAGCGGAAGATCAACAGCGAGATGCGATCATCGGACGAGGCGGAGGCGGCGCGCGCCGCTTCTTCCTTGGCATGATCGCTGCCCATCGCCACTTCGCCGGTGGCCGACGCGATGCCGTTCGGGTCCAGGATCATGATGACGCTGCCGTCGCCCAGGATGGTATTGCCCGAGAACATCGAGATGTGGCGCAGGATCGGCGCCACCGGCTTGACCACGATTTCCTCGGTATCGAAGACGCGATCGTCGATGATGCCGAAGGTGTAGGTCCCAACCTGCGACACCACGATGAAGGTTTCCTCGCCTTTTTCCTGCGGGGCCGTTTCGGAGCCCAGGCGCAGCAAATCGGACAGATTGACCAGCGGCAGCAGACGGTCGCGCAAACGCAGGACCGGCGCCTGATTGATGTTCTCGATCTGGTGTTCCGAATTGTCGGTGACCCGCACCAGTTCGACCACCGAGATCTGCGGGATCGCGAAACGCTCGGTGGCGCATTCGACGATCAGGGCCGAGACGATGGCCAGGGTCAGCGGAATCTTGATAACGAAGGTGGTTCCGCGCCCTTGCACGGTCTTCAGTTCGATGGTGCCGCCGATCTTTTCGATGTTGGTGCGCACCACATCCATGCCGACGCCGCGAACTCGGAATCGTCACGTCCGCGCACCATCTGCAAAAGCTGGTTGCGGGTCAGCACCAGTTCCGAGACCAGGGTCATCAGATTTTCCAGCAGATCCACGTTGACGCGAATCGACTGCGCGGCGACGGCGCTTTCCTTCGGAGCTTCCCCCGCCCCACAGGAAAGGGGCTTCTGCACGACCGGGGCGGGCGGGGCGGCGGCGGGCGCGGCATCCTTGCCGGAAGCCACCTGATTCAAACGTTCGATCAGATCCTTGTCGTCGCCTGGGGTTCTTCCTCGTGGGCTTTGATATAGGCCAGGCTTTCCTTGATGCTATCGATCGACTGCAGGATCAGCGTCACCGAACTCGGCGACACGCTGAGTTCGCCGCCACGGAACTTGCCCAGCACGTTTTCACCAGCATGGGCCAGGGCCTCCAAACGCGGCAAGCCAAGAAATCCGCACGACCCCTTGATCGTGTGCACCAACCACAAAATGTTGGACAGAATAGCATTGTCGTTGGGATTGCGTTCGAGATTGACCAATTCGACGTCAAGCGTCGCCAGACTTTCCGAAGTTTCGGTCAGAAACTCACTCAACAGATCGTCCATTATTCTTCTCCACACACCCGCAACGGGAGCCCCGCACGCCCACCAGACCCCGACGGGTCACCGCGTGATTCTCTGTCTTGCCCTCAAGACCTAGGCGGACAGTGTGCCGTTACGAAGCTCTAATGAAAAGACTATTGTCACACCTGGGAATTTTCCAAGGGTAGGGAAACAAGTTCGATGCCGCAATCCCGCTCGCCCCGGCGGACCCTCGGCACGACTCCTGCCTCCCCCGCCAAAACGGCGAGAAGGACAGCGGCGGCGGCTCGAGGATCCTCGACGGAAACATCGGCGAAGCCCGCCAGAACCGCCTCCGGCCAACCGACGCGACGCCCCTCGACCCGCAAATCGGGGTGTTCGCCGACGGCGGTCACGACGATCCGCCCGCCAAAGGGCAGGGCTTCCGCCCCCACCAGCACCAAAACCAGCGCCAGCCGCCACCATTCCGGCGATCTCTCCCGAGCGACGGGAAAACCGACCAGATCGAAGCCCCGCGACCGATCCCCCAGTTGCGCCAGATAGGCCCGCGCGGCGGCCTCGGCGGCCCCGGTGGATTTCAGGGCACGCGCCGTCGGCGCTCCGAACACCGCGCGCAGAAAATCCAGCCGCGCGGCCAGGGCACGGGCGCTATCCTGCAACAGCCCCAGGGTCTCCGCCGCCGCGCCGCCGTCGGCGTGTTCCATCGCCAGAAGCTCGATGCCATTGGCCAGCGCGCCGATCGGACCGGCCAAATCGTGGTAAATCCGCACCACAACCGTCTCGCCGAGACGCAGCCCTCGCCCGTTGGACGCCATCTTCGGTTCACCCTGGTTTCCACCATCCCCACCCTACACTATCATAGAACCTTGGGCTGGCGGCCAGGTTCGTGCTATGTAGGGCGAACATCGCGACCGCGCCCCAAAATGGGCCGGGCTCGCGATTTGGCTTCTTACCCGGGTTCACGCGTCCATGTCCCTGCCCATCGCCTCGCCGCGCATGGCATTCATCGCCGCCGAAACGCCGAACGCCCAATTCGCCTGCCAGCGCCTCGCCAACCAATACGGCAACGCGGCGCTGGCCGACGCCGACGTTATCGTCGCGCTGGGCGGCGACGGCTTCATGCTGGAATGCCTGCACCGCTTCATCGACCATCCGGCGCCGATTTACGGCATGAATCGCGGCACCGTCGGTTTCCTGCTCAACGACTTCGACGACACCGACCTGCCGGAGCGGATTTCCCGCGCGGTCATGGTCAGCCTGTCGCCGCTGCGGATGGAGGCGATCACGGTCGCGGGCGAAACCGTCCGCGCGCTGGCCATCAACGAGGTCTCGCTGCTGCGCGAAACCCGCCAAGCGGCGCGCCTGCGGATCCGCATCGACGACTGCGTGCGGCTGGAAGAACTGGTCTGCGACGGCGTTCTGGTCTGCACTCCGGCGGGCAGCACCGCCTATAACCTTTCGGCGCACGGGCCGATCCTGCCGATGGGCGCCAACGTGCTGGCGTTGACCCCGATCAGCGCCTTCCGGCCGCGCCGCTGGCGCGGCGCCATTCTGCCGCACTCGTCGCACGTCGGCTTCGAGGTCATGGAGCACGAAAAACGCCCGGTCAGCGCGGTCGCCGACTATACCGAGGTCCGCGACGTCGCCAAGGTGACGGTGCTGGAAGACCCGGTCGCCAAGCTGCGCATGCTGTTCGACCGCGAGCACCATCTTGAGGAACGCATCCTCAAGGAACAGTTCACGCCTTAACGCCCCCAGACGAAAGCCGGAATCACCCCAACCGGGGCCATGCCATGACGCGCCGCCAGGGCGTCGGCATAGATCGCGGCATCGGGCTTGCCGGTGAAGGTGACGGCGCCACCCTCGGCGGCATACAGATCGGCGATATTTTCGGCGCAGACCACGGTCTTGCCCATGCGGATCACCGCGCGATCGGGATTGGCGCAAATCATCGGCGGCAGCGTCCGGGCGCAGCGCGCCACCAGAGGCGCGTAGGACTCGATCGGGTCGTCGAAGTCGAACGGCCCGCAGGCGAGAATGAAGTCGGCGTCCGCCGGATCATCGACGGCCACGTAATCCAACCCGGCGAAGAGGGACCGGTCACGGTCCTAACCGATGAAGAACAAGCGCCGCCCCAGCCCGGCATAACCGGGATCGTCGCGTCGCGCGAGCTTTTGCCGCACCGCTTCACCCGACGAAACGATGGCGTCATAGGCATCGCGCGGCAGCCCCATGTCCTCCATCGCCGCGACCAGAATTTCGGCCCGGCGCGGCGCGTTGGACAACAGCACCACCCGCTTGCCCAAGCCCTTCAGGCGCAGCAGAGTGTCGCGCGCGCGCGGATAGGCGGTGACGCCGTCGTGCAGCACCCCCCCAAAGATCCAGGATGAACGCCTCGTAACCATCGGCGAAGTCGGCAACCCCGCCCAAAACCGGAAACGCCGGCGGCACGATCACGAAGCCACGCCCGGCTGATCGGCGCCCACCGCGTCGGCGACATGGGCGAAGCCATCGGCCTTCAAACACGCCGCCAGTTTGCGCGCCACCTTCGCCCCCACCGCCGGTCCGTCGAAAACCATGGCGGAGTAGAGCTGCACCAGGGAGGCCCCGGCACGAATTTTATCATAGGCGTCGGCGCCGCTGGCGATGCCGCCAACCCCGATCAACGGCAGGCGGCCGCGGGTCAGGCGATAGACCTGCGCCAGCACCTCGGTCGATGCCTGCACCAGCGGCACCCCGGACATCCCACCGGTTTCGGACCTGAGGGGACTTTGCAGTCCGTCGCGGGACCAGGTGGTGTTGCCGACGATCAGTCCGTCCACCCCGGCTTCGCCCTGACCCACGGAAAGACCATCGCCCAGCGCCACCGCCGCGATGTCGGCCATATCCTCGGGCGTCAGATCGGGGGCGATCTTCAACAGCAGCGGCGGACGCCGCACGCCGTTTTTCGCCAAGTCGGCCAGGGCCTCGCGCACGCCGCCCAGAATCTCGATCAGCGGCGCGCGGGATTGCAGCGCGCGCAGGCCCGGCGTGTTGGGAGAGGACACGTTGACCGCCAGATAATCGGCATACCGCGCCAGAGCCCTCGCGCCGTTGACATAGTCATCGACGGCGCGTTCGGTGTCCTTGTTCTTGCCCAGATTAACGCCGACGATGCCGCGCCTCTGGCGCGCCGCCAAGCGGCCCGCCATCGCCGCCATGCCCTGGTTGTTGAAGCCCATGCGGTTGATCACCGCGCGGTCCTCGACCAGGCGAAACAGCCGCGGCTTCGGATTGCCGGACTGCGGCAGGGGCGTCACCGACCCCACCTCGACATAGCCGAAACCTTGCCCCAACACCGCGTCGGCGACCTCGGCATCCTTGTCGAAGCCCGCCGCCAAGCCAACCGGGTTGGGGAAAACTAATCCGAAGGCCCGGGTTTCCAACACCGAATCGCGCACCGGCGGCGGCGGTGGCACCACCCCCAAGCGCAGCGCCTTGATCGCCAGCTTATGGCCGCACTCGGGGTCCAACCGCATGATTAGCGGCTTGATCAGGGGATACAGGTCCATCCTTGGGCCTCCGTCGGTTGAGCGGCCTCCCTCAGGAAGCCAAAGTCACGATCGCTCATCGTCCGCCACGCGCGCACCGCGCGCCAGGACAGCGACCCGTGAAGATGCGGAAACAACGCACCGCCACGGCTTTCCTCCCACTTCAGGGAAGTGCCCAGAAACGCCGCTTCCACCGCCATCAGAACCAGGGAGCCGGGCGGCAGGTAGTGGCGCGCTGCGGTCCCCGCGATTTGCGCGACCGTCGAAAAGTGCAGAAACCCATCGCGGCGGTCGCCATCGTTCCCGGAAAAATCACCCCTTTCCCGAAACGCCGACCACTCCTCGGGGGAGCACAATCTGAAGATCCATTCATCCATTGCGGCGACACTACGCGTTTTTCCCCGCCGCCTCAAGCCACGCGGAGATTCCACAACCACAACGATTTCGCATTGCATTCCGCGAATCCTGCGGCCCTTTCGCATTTCGCAGTTGTCCACCGTTGCCGCGAACGAACCCGAAAAACCAAGCGTGGCCAGGGGTTATTCCCCTCCCCCACGCGCACTGCGTCCTGGCATGCCGGTTGCTGAGTTCCTGTTAAAGAAAAACCAGAACAACAAGAAGCATTCAGGAGGAACACCATGATCACCATTCACACCGCGCCTTTTGGAAGATCAAACGCTTTCAATCTCTCCCTCGCCCTGGTCGAGGCAATGGGCAACGCGGGACTGACCGTGGTCAGCGCGCAACCGACCCCGGCGATGCTGGAAGCCGGGGCACGCGCCGCCAACATCGCGCCCGCCGACGCCTATCGCGTTTTCGCGGCGATGATCGGCACCGAAACATGAAGAGGGAAAAGGGTTCCAAGACACCTGTCCCCGCCACCGCCCACGCACGGTGGCGATTTTTTTGACTCCCCAAACGTGACAACTTCGGGAATACGGCGTTATCCTGCCTCTTCCGAACGAGAAACCGCTGTCTTGGCGCAAGGAACAAACCGGCATGGATACCCTGACGTATTCCTGCGGCGCGTGGTTTGTCGGCACCCCCCCACTGCTTGGCCCGCACGCGCATTCGGTGTGGCTGGGCTCGGCGGTGTTCGATGGCGCCCGCGCCTTCGACGGCCATGCGCCGGACCTTGACCTGCACTGCGAACGCGTGGTGCGGTCGGCCCGCATGATGGGCCTCGATCCGGTGCTGACCGGGCCCGAGATCACCGAACCGGCCTGGGACGGCATCGCCCGCTTTCCGGCGGAAACGCATCTGTACGTCTGCCCGCTGTTTTATGCCGATGCCGGCTTCGTTCTGCCGGACCCGGCCTCGACCCAGTTCGCGCTGACCATCACCGTCTCGCCGCTGGCGAAGCCAACCGGCTTCACCGCGACGGTCAGCAGCTTCCGCCGCCCGGCGCCCAGCATGGCGCCGACCGGAGCAAAGGCCTCGTGCCCGTACCCCAACGTCGCCCGCGCCTACCGCGAGGCCCTGCAAAAAGGCTTCGACATCGGGGTCAGCCTGGACCCCGACGGCAACGTCGCGGAATTTTCCTTCACCAACCTGTTCTGCGCCAAGGACGGGCGGGTATTCACCCCCGCCACCAACGGCACCTTCCTGAACGGCCTGACGCGGCAACGGGTGATCCAACTGCTGCGCGACGACGGGCTGGCGGTCGAGGAAACCACCCTGACCATCCAGGACGTGATGTCCGCCGACGAGGTCTTCGCCACCGGCAACTATCAAAAGGTTTCCTGGTGCCGCGAAATCGACGGCACGGCCTTCGCCAAGGGTCCGGTCTGCGAACGGGCGCGGCGCCTGTACTGGGCCTTCGCGCGCGGCGAAGACGACCGGTAAAACCACCAAAAATCTCGCGAGCCCCTTTGAATTCCGAATAAATGAGATTGAGACGCAATTTCAACAGGAGTATCGTCTGGGACAGCAGCCTCCTTTCGGAAAAGATGAAATGGGTACGAAAAGCCGTCCGATCATCACCTCCCGCCCGATGATGCTGACCCTCGCCGCCGGCACCGTCCTTCTGGTTTCGGCCATAGTCAACCGACGATGGAACGACTGGGGCGCGCTGATCTGGCTGGGGCCTTCATCCTCACCGGCGTCATTCGCACGCCCCATGCGGTGCGCAACCGGCGAAACGTCGTCGTCGGCACCCACGCCGGAAGAAAAGACAAACCCCTTCTCGTCGCGATGTTCCTGGCGATGATGATCCTGCCGCTCGTCCATCTGGCGACCGGCGCATTCGACTTCGCCGACTACGTCTTGCCGACCTGGTCCACCGCCGTCGGCGCCGCCCTTCAGTTTCCGGCGCTTTGGCTGTTCTGGCGCAGCCATGCCGACCTTGGACACAATTGGAGTCCCTGTCTGGAAATCCGCCGGGAGCACGATCTGGTCACGACGGGAATCTACGCCCGCATCCGTCACCCGATGTACGCCTCCATCTGGCTTTCGGTTTTCAGCCAGAGCCTGCTTCTGCCCAATTGGATCGCGGGATTCCTGGCGATTCCCGCTTTCGCCGCCATGTGGCTTCTGCGGGTGTCGGAGGAAGAGGCGATGATGCGCCTGCGCTTCGGCGAGGCCTATAATGCCTACGCGGCGCACACCGGACGGCTGTTTCCCCGCTGAGCGGCGGCAACGCCGCCGCCGCCGCGCGAAGATCTTTACCCGGAATATTTTGAGGAACGGGGTGTGCGAGGGGGCCGAGCCCGCTCGCACAGCTTTGGCTTTACGCCAGCGTCTCGCCCGCGATTGCCTTATCCAGAAGGGCCAGGCTTTCGGTCATGCCGTAGAGGGCGAAGAACGACCCCATGCGCGGCCCGGTATCCTGCCCCAGCAGAATTTGATAGAGGGCCTGAAACCACGCCTTCAGATCGGCGAAGCAGGGATGCGCCTTGCCCACCTCGTAAACGATGGTTTGCAGTGCCTCGGGCCCGGCATCGGCGGGCTGCCCCGCCAGTGCGTCGCGCAGTTGCCGCAGCGCCGCGACCTCGTCGGGCGAGGGCTTGCGGAAGGACTTCTTCGGCAGCACGAAATCACGGTAATAGGCAATGGCGCACCGCACCAAGCTGTCCAGGAACGGCATCGCCGCCGGAGCCGCGCCCGGCGCATAACGGCTGATGTACTGCCAGATCACCGCCGGATCGTCGGAATAGCAGACCGAAACCAGATTCAGCAGCATCGAAAAACCGATGCCCTCGGCCTCCCGCGGCGGATGTCCGGCGTGGATGTGCCAAGCCGGGTTGTTCAGACGCTCCGCATCGGTCTGGCGCGGAAACGCGGCGACAAAGCTTTGATATTCGTCAACGGCACGCGGAATGACGTCGAAGTACAGGCGCTTCGCCGCCTTCGGCTTCTGGTACATGAACAGCGACAGGCTTTCCGGCGGCGCATAGGTCAGCCATTCCTCGACCGCCAGACCGTTGCCCCGCGATTTGGAAATCTTTTCCCCCTTGTCGTCAAGAAACAGTTCATAGGTCAGGTTCTGCGGCGGCGTCCCGTCCAGAATACGGACGATGCGGCTGGCCAGTTTCACCGAATCGATCAGATCCTTGCCCGACATCTCGTAATCGACGCCCAAGGCCGCCCATCGCATCGCCCAGTCCGCCTTCCACTGCAGCTTGACAGCGCCGCCGGTGACCGGGGTCTCGATCAGCTTGCCGTCGTCGCGGCAATAGACGATGGTCCCCGCCGCCGCGTCGATTTCCACCACCGGCACCTGCAGGACGACGCCGGTTTCCGGGCAAATCGGCAGGAAAGGGCTATAGGTCGCCTGACGTTCCGCGCCCAGGGTCGGCAGCACCACGGCCCGCACCTCGTCATGATGGGCCAGCACCTTCAGCAGGGTCGCGTCGAAACGACCGCTGGTATACCAGTCGGTCGAGCTTTGGAATTCGTATTCGAACCCGAAGGAGTCGAGGAACGCCCGCAGACGCGCGTTGTTGTGATGACCGAAACTTTCGTGGGTGCCGAAGGGATCGGGAATGCGGGTCAACGGCTTGCCCAAATGGGGGCGCACCAGTTCCTTGTTGGGAATGTTGTCCGGCACCTTGCGCAGACCATCCATGTCGTCGGAAAAGGCGAACAGCCGGGTCTTGATGCCGGACGCGATCACCTGCAACGCCTTGCGCACCATGGTGGTGCGCACCACCTCGCCGAAGGTGCCGATGTGCGGCAGGCCGGACGGGCCATAGCCGGTCTCGAACAGCACATAACCTTTATCGCCGCCTTCGTTCCCCTTGCCCCGTTTGACCAGCCGGTTTTCCAGAAGCGCCTTGGCTTCCTGGAACGGCCAGGCATTGGAGGAAAGGGCGGCGGCAACAAGGTCGGACATGATCGGCGGTCTTTCAAAAAATCACGGAAGGCAGCGAGGCTAGGCAAACCACGCCTTGAAGTCAAATGGATGCGTGGAAAACCGCGAAAACCAAGGCCAATGGATCAAACACGGCCACTTGAAAGCGCGTTCAGGAAAACATCGCCCGGAACCGGCCGTCCGAACAAATAGCCCTGGGCGAAATCGCACTGTTTCAACCGCAGCAAGGCGGCGGCCTCCTCGGTCTCGACACCCTCGGCCACCACCGTCAGCTTCAGGGTATGGGCCATCTGGATGATGGCGCGGATAATCGCCGCGTCCTCGCCATCGCGACACAGATCGCGAATAAAGGACTGATCGATCTTCAACCGATCCACCCGGAACCGCTTCAAATAGGCCAAACTGGAATAGCCGGTCCCAAAGTCGTCGATCGACAGACGCACCCCCAGGGCGCTCAGCCTTCTGGCCAACGCCATCGCCACATCGACGTTGTGCATCAACATGGATTCGGTCAGTTCCAGTTCCAGCCGTTCCGGCGCCAACCCACTGTCGGCCAGGGCCGCGACCACCGTTTCCTCCAGATTGCCGCGCAGGAATTGCAGAGCGGACAGGTTCACCGCCACGGTGGGGGCGGCTTCCCCGCCCGGCCAGGCCGCCGCCTGCCGGCAAGCCTCGCGCAGCACCCATTCCCCGATCGGAATGATCAGTCCGCCGTCCTCGGCAATCGGGATGAACTCGGCCGGCAGCACCAGCCCCCTGTCGGGGCGTTGCCGGCGGACCAGGGCTTCCGCCCCCACCACGCGCGCCCCGTCCATCGTCACCAGGGGCTGAAAGAACAGCCGGAACTCGCCACGATCCAGGGCACGCTGCAACCCGCTCCGCAAGTCCAGATGCGCCATCGCATCCGCGTTCATCTGCTCGGTGAAGAAGCGATAGGTGCTGCGTCCGCTCTGCTTGGCGTGATACATCGCGGTATCCGCCTTCTTCAACAAGGTCTCGAAATCGTTGCCGTCGTCGGGATAGATGACGACCCCGGTCGATACCGTTGACGAAATTTCCTTGTCGCGAACCATCATCGGGGCGGCCACCGCGTCCTGAATCTTGGCCACCACCTCGGTCACCGCGTCGGCATCACGCATGTCGTTCAACAGGATCACGAATTCGTCGCCCCCCAAACGACAGACCGTGTCGCTTTCCCTTAGGCGCAGGCCCCATTAAATTATTGCCAGGCAGATCGGCGGCTGATTCACTCATGGGAGGGAGGACCCCATCCATGAGTGATCTGTTTTGGTTGTCAGAGAGGCAGTTGGCGAAGATCGAGCCGCATTTCCCGCTATCGCATGGCGTGCCGCGGGTTGATGATCGATGCAACCCACCTGAAAGCTCATCGGACCGCCGCGAGCCTCTATAAAAAGGGGCTCTTGCCCGATGTATCGGACGCACAAAAGGCGGGCTGAACTCCAAGCTTCATGCGGTTTGCGACGGACAAGGAAGGCCCCTCATCCTGCTGCTCAGCGAGGGGTAAATGAGCGATTACAAAGGCGCGATGCTGTTGCTCGACCCATTTTCCAAGGCCAACGTCCTGATCGCCGACAAGGGCTATGACGGTGATCCTCTTCGAGAGGCTTTGACACAGCGAGGGATCGCTACATGCATCCCGCCAATGCGTCATCGCAAAACCCAGCACGCTTACGACAAAACCCTCTATCGCCAGCGTCATAGGATCGAGAACCTCTTCGCTCGCCTCAAGGATTGGCGGCGTATCCACACCCGATATGACCAATGCGCGGATATCTTCTTTGCCGCCGTCATCATCGCGGTACTCCTCCTCTTCTGGATCGAACCTTAATGAGTCCTGAGCCTAGTGTTCTGCGCAGGCGCCCCGCCATCTGCCGCAACAGGTCATCCCCCGCCGGATGCTCCAGCGAATCATTGATGGTCTTGAACTGATCCAGATCCAAAAACAACATCGCCATGCGCTGCCCCAGCCGATCGGCCAGGGCGATGGCCTGCTCCACCCGATCTTGCAGCAGAACGCGGTTGGGCAGTTCGGTCAGCGGATCGTGATGCGCCAGAAACGCCTCGCGCGCTTGCGCCGCCTTACGCTCGGCAATGTCGCGCGCCACCACCAGCATGCGTTCCTGCCCGCCATCCAACCGGGCCAACCGCATCGAGACTTCGACCCAGAACAATTTCCCGTCCCAGGTCTTGGCATGCCATTCAAAAACCTGGGGAACGCCGCTTTCCGCTTTGTGTCCCCAGGACAACGCATCGTCACGGGAATAAGGCGGCTTCCCTTCGCTGATCTGTTCGGCGGTAACCTGCTCGGACGGAAGATCGCCAAGATTGTACATCTCTCGCGCGCGGCGGTTGAGCATCAGGATTGCCGTGCTGTTCACATCGTGAATGAAAATCGCATCGTTCACATTGTCGAAAATCGCGCGGAACCGTTCCTCGCTCAACGCCAGGTCGTCCAACGCCAGGGTCAGACTGCGGGTCTTGGCCGCCACCCTGCGGTGCAGGGTTCGATTCCAGACCAACAGCACGACGACGAAGGCCAGCGCCACCAGCAGATATTTTCCCATTTCCCGCAGCGCCTGGACCCGCCCATTCATGGCGACCCCCAATCAACGCTTTTCGATGACGCGGCGTTCCTGGGGACTGATGCGCGCGAAGCCATCGCGCACGGTCGCCATCATGGCCCCATCGCCCTTGCGCGCCGCCCAATGGAACTGCCCCGTGTAAAGAGGCGGCGTGTGACGAATCAGAGTCTGGTCCCCCTTTTTATAGGTCAGATACTGGGCGAGTGGCACATCGATACAGGCAACCAAGGTTTCGCGCGCCGCCAGGGCGTCGATGATCGATTCGTAATTCGGATAGGCGCGAATGCTGGTGATGCCGCGTTCCGCCAACCAGCCGATGCAGGCGTCCCCGGCCTTTACCCCGACCGTGAAGCCGCGCAAGGACTCCGCGTCGCTGATTCCCGACAGATCATGATGGAAGAAAATCGCCACGTCCAACGTGGCATAGGGGGCGGAAAAGGCCAGCGTTTCTTCCCGCTTCGGGGTCAGAAAAAGGGTGTCGATGACATCGGCCCGCCCCTCGTCCATGCGCTTTTGGGCAATTCCCCAGTCAACCGCCTGCAAATCGACGGCAATGCCGGTGCGAACCGACCACAGCATCCAAAGATCATTCAGAATGCCCCGCAACTGGCCGTTTTCATCGCGAAAGATATAAGGCGGATAGTTGTCGTCGAGAACGACCGCGATCGAGGCCGGGCGGGCATCACTCCCCCGCTCCCGCGCCACGGCGGGAACCGCAGCAAGCAGCAGAAACATCCAGATCAGACCGACGACGCGCCACCGCTCGTTCACCATCCCCCTCCACGTCACAGATAATTAGAGGCTCCGCCCGCATCTGCAAAGTGAAACAACATGGCGCACGAGACAACAGCACTGGCTCAGAGGGGTCCTTGCCAAGGCGTTTCGGACCCTCGGCACGGACCTTGAAGAAATTCGGCGCGACCTGCGGGAACATCGCAAAGGTCAACACGTCCTCGTCTCTGCCGTTGCATCCCTCGCACGAAAGGGCATGATTGCGCAGATGCGCCCATTCCGGCTTTAACAGATCGGCGGGACGTTCGGTGATCGCCGGCTTCCCGGCCTGCGCCTTGGCACGGGTCAGAACCTCGTGGTTCTTGGGTCCCAGGGTGCCGCCGTAATAGCCCAGCATCAAATCGACGAACTCCGAGGTCTGGGTTTCGTAACGCCCTCCCATCAGCACGTTGAACACCGCCTGGGTGCCGACGATCTGGCTGGAGGGGGTGACCAACGGCGGAAAACCGCAATCGGCGCGAACGCGCGGCACTTCCTCCAACACCTCGGGCAGGCGGTGGGTGGCGTTCTGTCCCTTGATCTGGGATTCGAGGTTCGAAATCATCCCACCGGGGATCTGGCTGTTGAAGATTTCGGTATCGACGCCGGTGAAGTCGCTCATGAACTCGCGATAGCGCGGCCGGACCGAGGCGAAGTGCTTCTTGGCCTTCAGCAGGCGCGCCTTGTCCAACCGGGTTTCGAAGCCGGTGCCTTCCAGCATCTCGACCACCGCCTCGGTCGGATTGTGACCGGACCCCAGGGAGAGCGAGCTGATCGCGCCATCGACGATGTCGCAGCCCGCCTCGATCGCCTTCATCAACGAGACCATGGTGACGCCGGTGGTGGCGTGCACGTGCAGGTGGACCAGGGTGTCCGCGCCGCAGCTGTCCTTGATCCCCTTGACCAGGTCATAGGCCGCCTGCGGCTTCAACAGCGCGGCCATGTCCTTGATGCAAATCGAATCGGCGCCCATGTCCTTCAGGCTTTGCGCCATCTCGACGAAGGCCTGGGTGGTGTGCACCGGGCTGACCGTGTAGCAGATCGTGCCTTGCGCATGCTTGCCAGTCTTCTTCACTGCGGAAACCGCGGTTTCCAGATTGCGCAGGTCGTTCAGCGCATCGAAGACGCGGAACACGTCCATGCCGTTTTCCGCCGCCTTTTCGACGAAGCGTTCGACCACGCCATCCTCGTAATGGCGATAGCCCAGTAGGTTCTGGCCGCGCAGCAGCATTTGCAGCGGGGTCTTCGGCAGCAGCTTTTTAAAGGTGCGCAGGCGTTCCCACGGGTCCTCGTTGAGGAAGCGGAGGCAGGCGTCGAACGTCGCGCCGCCCCAGCATTCCAGCGACCAGTACCCGGCGTTGTCCAGGTCCTCGCAGGCGGGGACCATGTCCTCCATCGCCATGCGGGTCGCCAGCAGGCTTTGGTGCGCGTCGCGCAGAATCACATCGGTAATTTCAATCACACGACCCATTGCGGCCCTCTCCTGTATTTAATGCCCCGGCTTGCACAAAACCCAACACAGCCCTCCGCCCCCCAAGGGGCGAAAGGAGGTCCATTGCATCTGGCGACGACCGACAGGGAAATCAAGAACGCATGGCGAACGCTTGCCGTGAACGTCGCTTCCGGGCATCATCGGCGCACGATGACGCGCCACCGCCTCCCCTCCCTCGACCGGACCCCTTCGGCATGACCCGCTGCATCCTGCTGCCGCGCGCCCCGGCCCTGGCCGTCACTTTAAGCGGCTGCGCCTGGCTGTCCGCCGATGGGGAAATCACCGCCCCCTTGGTGGGCGAAGCCGCGCGCCTGTGGGCGGACGAGCCACCGATTCTGTGCCACCGACCGCGACTGGCGGAACGCCTGGGCTGCACCGCGTCGGACGCCCTGGACCTTCTGGAGCTGTTCGCCTTCGTTCATCCGGCGCGCTTTGCCGTTCCCACCGTGCCCGGCCTTTGCGACGCACTGGAACTGCCCAACCCCGGCGAAGACGCGGAGGCCCAGGCCGCCGCCTTATTGGACGCGGCGCGCATCCTGCTGGGAACCCTGGCCCGCCTGGACGAAACCGCGACCCGCCACGCCCTGGCGGTAGCGCGACCGATGGCGGGCGGCGGCTGGGGATGGGGTCCGGCGGTTCTGGCGGCACTGGACGGCGAAGCCACCGGCGCCGCCGATCCGCGCGGCCTGCGCGTCTGGGAACGCCTGAAGGAATGGGAAGACAGCGCACCGCCTCCGCCATCCGGCACCGCCCCGGTGGCGGAGGCGGACATCCGCGCCCGGCTGGCCGCGCTGTTGGGGGCGGGGGCGGAACAACGCCCCAGTCAGGCGAATTTCGCCGCCGGTCTTGCCTTCAGCTTCGCCCCCAGGGAGACCCCGGCCTCCCCCAACACCGTTCTGGCCGAGGCCGGAACCGGCGTCGGCAAGACGCTCGGCTACATCGCGCCCGCCAGCCTGTGGGCCGAGGCGAACGGCGGCCCGGTCTGGATCAGCACCTATACCCGTAACCTGCAACGGCAACTGGATGGGGAACTGGACCGCCTGTACCCCGATCCGGCGGACAAGGCGCGGCACGTGGTGGTGCGGCGCGGGCGGGAAAACATCCTCTGCCTGTTGAACCTGGAAGACGCCCTCGAGCGCGCGGTGCGCGAACCGCGCGGCATGACCGCCCTTGGCCTGTTGAGCCGCTGGACCGAGGCCACCCGCGACGGCGCGATGATCGGCGGCGACTTTTCGGGCTGGCTGGTGCATCTACTGGGGCGGCCCCGCACCCTGGCGCTGACCGATCAACGGGGCGAATGCCTGCACGCCGGATGCACCCATTACGGCCGCTGCTTCGTCGAAAAATCGGTGCGCCGCGCCCGCCATGCCCGCATCGTCATCGCCAACCACGCCCTGGTGATGGCGCAGGCGGCCCTGGGCGGATTGGACGACGCCACCGTGCCGACGCGCTATGTCTTCGACGAGGGGCATCACGTCTTCGACGCAGCGGACTCCGCGTTTTCCGCCCACCTGACGGGACGGGAAGCCCACGAGCTCCGCCGCTGGATCCTGGGCGGCGAGGATGCCGCCCGTGGCGGCGCGAAATCCCGCGCGCGCGGCCTGAAACGCCGCGCCGGGGATCTGGTGGCCGGTCACCAGGAAGCCGAGACCGTTCTGGAATCCCTGGCCCGCGCCGCCCGCGCCCTGCCTGCCAACGGCTGGGAATCCCGCCTCGGCGCCGGCACCCCGCATGGCCCGGTGGAAACCTTCCTGTTCGCGGTGCAGGGGCAGGTGCTGGCGCGGGTGGAGGACCCCAATTCCCCCCATTCGCTGGAAACCGCGCCGCAGCCGCCGACCGAGGCGGTAACGACGGCCTTGCCCGCCCTCGACCGCGCCTTCGACGACATTCTCGGACCGGCGCGGGGGCTGGCCGCAATCCTCCGCCGCCGCCTGTCCGAGGAAACAGACACCCTGGAGCCCGCCTTCCGCCAGCGCATGGAGGCACTGGCCCGCACCCTCGACCAGCGCGCCCTGCAACAGGTCGCGGCCTGGCGGGCGATGGGCAAGGACCTGGCCGCCACCATCCCGGCGGACTACGCCGACTGGTTCGGCATCGAACGGATCGAGGGCCGCAACCTCGACCTCGGATTCTATCGCCACTGGATCGACCCGACGCGGCCGCTGGCGGATTGCCTGGCCGAAGTGGCGCACGGCGTGGTGGTGACCTCGGCCACCCTGCGCAACGGCGATGACGACGGCCCCGACGGCGGCTGGGAGGCGGCGGCCCTGGTCGGCGGAACCCGGCACTTCGCGCGGCCCGCCCTGCGTACCGCCGTGCCCTCGCCCTTCGACTATGCGGAACAGACCCGCGTCTTCATCGTCCACGACCTTGGGCGCGGCGGCAACGAACCCATCGCCGCTGCGATGCGCGAACTGTTTCTCGCCTCCGGCGGCGGCGCGCTTGGCCTGTTCACCGCGATCCAGCGCCTGAAAGACGTTCACGCCCGCATCAAGCGTCCCCTAGCCGAGGCCGGTCTGGATCTTCTGGCGCAACACATCGACGGCCTTGACGCCGGCACCCTGATCGATGTGTTCCGAGCCGAGGAAAACGCCTGCCTTCTGGGGACCGACGCGGTGCGTGACGGGGTGGACGTGCCGGGCCGCTCGCTGCGGCTGATCGCCTTCGACCGGGTGCCGTGGCCCAGGCCGGGTTTGCTGTACTGCGCCCGGCGCGAGGCCTTCGGCGGCACCGCCTATACCGACCGCCTGACCCGCATGAGGCTGCGCCAAGCCTTTGGCCGCCTGATCCGCCGCGCCAACGATCGCGGCGTCTTCGTATTGCTGGCGCCGCTGCCGTCGCGACTGCTTTCGGCCTTTCCCGAAGGCGTCGCGCCGATCCGCGTCGGCATTGCCGAGGCGATTGAAAGAACGCGTGATTTTCTAAAAACCTAGGCGCACCTCGACACCTTTCCCAGACTACCGCGCGCCTTGACATTCCGTGCCGCGCGGCCCAGCTCTTGTTCTCTCCGCCCATGCTTCGACCCGCGCCTTTTCGGGATCGCCTCGGGTGGCAACAAAAGGACATCCTCCACGACGAGCCCGATGCCGGTCTTCGCCGTTGCCGTGGTGATTTCAACCCTGACCTTCGTCTTTCTGGGGGTCAAGGTGGTGTCCCAAGGGTGGGAATACACCGTCGAACGATTCGGCCAATACACCAAGACCCTTCCCCCCGACTTGCACGTCATCGTTCCGTTCGTCGATCGCATCGGCGCGCGCCTGAACATTATGGAACAAGTCCTGGACGTCCCCAGCCAGGGCGTGATCACCCGCGACAACGCCATGGTCACGGTCGATGGCGTGGTCTTTTACCAGATCCTGGATGCCGCGAAGGCCGCCTACGAGGTGCGGCAGTTGGAATTCGCCACCCTGAATTTGACGATGACCAACATTCGCACGGTGATGGGCGGCATGGACCTGGATCAGCTGTTGTCGCAGCGCGACAAGATCAACGCCGAGTTGCTGACCGTGGTCGATCAGGCGACAAACCCATGGGGGGTCAAGGTCACCCGCATCGAGATCAAGGACATCAGCCCGCCGGTCGATTTGGTGGACGCCATGGCGCGACAAATGAAGGGCGAACGCCAGTCCCAAATCCTGCAAGCCGAAGGGATGAAGCAAGCCGCGATCCTGCGGGCGGAAGGGGCGCGGGAGGCCGCGTTCCGCGAAGCCGAGGCCCGCGAACGCTCCGCCGAAGCCGAGGCCAAGGCCACGATGGCGGTCTCCCAGGCCATCGCAACGGGCGACGTGCAGGCGATCAACTATTTCGTGGCCTTGAAGTACATCGAAAGCCTGCGCGACATCGCCAGCGCCCCCAACGGAAAGCTGATCCTGATGCCGTGGGAAGCGTCGAGCGTGCTCGGCTCCCTGGGCTGTATCGGCGAAATCGCCAAGCAGGTGTTCGGCAACCCGGACGCGCCGACGCCCCCAGCTTCGCCGAAACCAAAAGCCACAAAAACCTCCGCGACCACCCCCTCCGACGCGACGCGCACCAGCGGGCCATGGTCATGACCCTGCCGGAAATTTTCACCGCGCCCGTCGGTTATTGGCTCTGGTGGATCGCCGCCGCGATCCTGGGCGCCTTGGAAATGGCCTTGCCGGGGGTGGTGTTCCTTTGGCTGGCGATTGCCGCCATCGTCAACGGCTTCATCATTCTGGGCGTCCCCTTCCTGGGGTGGATGCCGGAATGGGGCGCCCAACTGCTGATGTTTTCCGTGCTGGGGCTGATGTCCCTGGCCGCCGGACGCCAACTTTGGCGCCATCGCCCCGGAGACGCCCCTCACCCGACGCTCAACCGGCGCGGCGCCGAACTGATCGGTCGGGTGTGCCCCCTGGAACGCCCCATCGAAAGCGGTCGGGAACGATGCGCCGCCAGCCGGATTCACGGAATCTTAAAGTCGGCGGGATAGAGTGCATCATCGGTTCCCCTGGATGTTGGATGCCGAGATGTCGTCGCCTTTCGCCTCCGCCCCCGCAGCCGATCCCTCCGCGCGTTTCCTGCAGCGCCCAGGCTCAGGACTCATTAAGGTTCGATCCAGAAGAGGAGGAGTACCGCGATGATGACGGCGGCAAAGAAGATATCCGCGCATTGGTCATATCGGGTCTGGATACGCCGCCAATCCTTGAGGCGAGCGAAGAGGTTCTCGATCCTATGACGCTGGCGATAGAGGATTTTGTCGTAAGCGTGCTGGGTTTTGCGATGACGCATTGGCGGGATGCATGTAGCGATCCCTCGCTGAGCAGCAGGATGAGGGGCCTTCCTTGTCCGTCGCAAACCGCATGAAGCTTGGGGTTCAGCCCGCCTTTTGTGCGTCCGATACATCGGGGAAGAGCCCCTTTTTATAGAGGCTCGCGGCGGTCCGATGAGCTTTCAGGTGGGTTGCATCGATCATCAACCGGTCTGGAGGGCCAGCCTCTCCCGTCAAGGCCGCGAAGATCCGGCTGAACACCCCAAGTCGGCTCCAGCGAACGAAACGATTATAGAGGGTTTTGTGGGGGCCATAGACGGGTGGTGCATCTCGCCACCGTAAGCCGTTGCGGATCATATGAACGATGCCGCTGATCACTCGCCGATCATCAACCCGCGGCACGCCATGCGATAGCGGGAAATGCGGCTCGATCTTCGCCAACTGCCTCTCTGACAACCAAAACAGATCACTCATGGATGGGGTCCTCCCTCCCATGAGTGAATCAGCCGCCGATCTGCCTGACAATAATTTAATGGGTCCTGAGCCTAGCCGACGTCGCTCGGCCATAGATAAGCGCACCACCCGCCATCCCGGCTATACCGCCTCCATGCGCATCCGCAAGCGGATCGAGGAAGCCTTTGGCTGGATCAAGACAGTCGCAGGGATGCGGAAAACCAAACTGCGCGGCCTTGATAAGGTGGATTGGGCCTTCGCCTTCTCGGCAGCCGCCTACAATCTGCTGCGACTACCCAAACTGCTGGCAGGGGAGATGCCCACATGAAGCGCCCGCCCGCCTTTGCCAAAGTCTTCGAAGGCCGCTGGAGCAGCGTCGAGATGGACACTTGGCCAGATGATCATCTCGACCTTCTGGAGCCCGCCCACATTACCTTTGGTGGCGCCTCTGATGGCGAACTGGTGTTCGGCGCGGTCAAGAGATGGCTCGACGTGCGTTACGGGAGCCGGGATGGTGCCGTCTGCGCCGAATTCTCGTGGGAAGGCCACAACGACGCCGATATTGCTTGCGGGAGAGGATGGGTCGCCCTCGGCACTGCTGGCCGATTGGTTGGCCACATCTACATCCATGGCAGCGATGAATCAGGCTTCGTCTGCGAGCCACTCTGACTTCTTCAACACCCTGCTAGGAATTTTCATCAGACTGAAAGTAGAGCCTCGGCCGAGGTTATGCCGTCAGGCGCGGTTTGGGCAATGGGGGAATTCTGGAGAGAGGAATCCTGGGGACATCATACGTAATTCAAAGGTGCGCTTTCCTGGCCCCCTGCCTCAAAGCCGCCCTTCTGATTTCGTCCCATCCCCCGCCACCCTGGTCTTCGCGCGCGGGGCAAGGAGCCGGCGAAAGGGGAATGGGGGCGCGGGGGCGACCGAGTCCCCCCGCACGTTTTTCCCTTTCCTGACTTGGTGATATCAAACGAAAAGGGCGCTTTGCAGCGCCCTTCGTTCATTCGTCGGGGGTGAGTTTGCGTTGGTCGAGGCGGCGTTGGGCGAGGGCATCCTCGGCGGCGGCGTGCGCCTTTTCCGCCTTGGTGCGCCCATATTTGGCGCGGTTTTCCTCGGCCACGCGGTCCTTGTTCGCCCGCTGTTTTTGTTTGCGGGCTTGGCGCAGGTTGACAACCTCGGCCATCGACCGCTCATTCCCATTCGATGGTGCCCGGCGGCTTCGAGGTCACGTCATGGGTGACGCGATTGATGCCCTTGCATTCGTTGATGATGCGGTTGGCGACGCGGGCCAGGAAGGCCATGTCGAAGGGATAGAAATCCGCCGTCATGCCGTCGGTCGAGGTCACCGCGCGCAGGGCGCAGGCATAGTCATAGGATCGGCTGTCGCCCATCACGCCGACCGTGCGCACCGGCAACAGCACGCAGAACGCCTGCCAGATCGCATCGTAGAGGCCCGCGCCCCGGATTTCCTCCAGATAAATCGCATCGGCCTTTTTCAGGATATCCAGGCGTTCCTGGGTGATTTCCTGCCCCGGAATGCGGATCGCGAGGCCGGGGCCGGGGAACGGGTGGCGGCCCACCATTTCCTCGGGCAGGCCGAGTTCGCGGCCGAGTTCGCGGACTTCGTCCTTGAACAGTTCGCGCAGGGGTTCGACCAGCTTCATGTTCATGCGTTCGGGCAAGCCGCCGACGTTGTGGTGCGACTTGATGGTGACCGAAGGCCCGCCGGTGAATGAGACGGATTCGATGACGTCGGGATAGAGCGTCCCCTGCGCCAGGAAGTCCGCGCCGCCGACCTTTTTCGCCTCTTCCTCGAACACGTCGATGAAGGTCGCGCCGATGGTCTTGCGCTTCTTTTCCGGGTCGATTTCGCCCACCAGCCTGCCGAGGAACAGGGCGGAGGCATCGCGGGTCACCAGCTTGACGTTGAAGCGACGACCGAAGACCTCTTCCACCTGATCGCGTTCGCCCAGGCGCAAGAGGCCGTGATCAACGAAGACGCAGACCAGTTGATCGCCGATCGCCTCGTGCAGCAGGGCGGCGGACACCGAGCTGTCCACCCCGCCCGACAGGCCGCAGATCACCCGGCCCTTGCCGACCTGGGCGCGGATCGCCGTCACCGCCTGTTCGCGGAAGGCCGCCATCGTCCAGTCGCCCTTGCAGCCGCAAACGCCGTGCACGAAGTTGGCCAGCAACTGCGCGCCGTGCGGCGTATGCACGACCTCGGGGTGAAACTGCACGGCATAGAATTTCTTGTCATCGCGGGCGATGGCGGCGAAGGGCGCGCCCTCGCTGGTGGCGACGACGCGGAAGCCCTCGGGCAGGCGGGTGACGCGGTCGCCGTGGCTCATCCACACCTGTTCGCGGGCGCCCTTGGCCCAGACCCCGGTGAACAGCGCGCAATCGCCCGAGACCTCGACATGGGCACGGCCGAATTCCCGATGTTCCGAGCCTTCGACCAAGCCGCCCAACTGCTGCACCATGGTCTGCTGGCCGTAACAGATGCCCAGCACCGGCAGCCCCATGGCGAACAGCCCCTGCAGCGCGCGCGGCGTATCGATGGTGGTGACCGAGGCGGGACCGCCGGACAAGATCACCCCCTGCGGCGCGAAAGCCGCGATGCTGGCCTCCGTCACCTTCTGGAAGGGATGGATCTCGCAATAGACGCCGGCCTCGCGCACCCGGCGCGCGATCAACTGCGTCACCTGCGAACCAAAATCGACGATCAGAATCCGGTCGGTCATGGGGTCTCGTCCTCTTCCTGCAACATCGTATCCGAAGCCGCCGCACGCTCCATCGCCGCGACGAAAAAGCCGTCGGTGCCGTGGCGGCCCGGGGTCAGGCTCAAGCACTCCACCGCCGCCAGTTCGGCGGGAACCGGCCCGGCGCTTTCCGGCCACGCCGCCGCAGTCGGCAACACCCGGAAGTCCGGATGCCGCGCCAGAAAGTCATCGACCCGATCCTGGTTTTCCTCGCGGAACAGCGAACACGTCGCATAGACCAGCCGCCCGCCCGGCCGCACCAAACGCGCCGCGCTGTCCAGAATCCGCCCCTGCACCGCCGTCAGTTCGGCCAGCATCTCGGACGACAGGCGCCAGCGCGCATCCGGGTTGCGCCGCCAAGTGCCGGAGCCGCTGCACGGCGCATCCACCAGCACCCGGTCGAAGGTTCCCTTGTGGCGCTTCACCCACTTGTCGGTTTCGCTGTCCAAGGCGCGGCGGGTGACGTTGAATGCCCCGGCCCGACGCAGCCGCAGGGCCGAGCGATCCAGGCGGCTTTGCCGCACGTCGCAGGCGATCAAGCGCCCGGAATTGGCCATGGCGGCGGCCAGGGCCAGGGTCTTGCCCCCTGCCCCGGCGCAGAAATCGACCACCGATTCCCCAGGCCGCGCGCCGACCAGGATCGCGGCGATCTGCGCGCTTTCGTCCTGCACCTCGACCCAGCCGTTTTTGAACGCCCCGGTCGCCGCGACGTTGGCGCGGTCGAGGCAGCGCAACCCCACCGGCGAGAAACGCATCGGCGCGGTCGCCACGCCTTCCGCCGCAAGACGCACCGCCGCAGCCTCGCGATCCGTCTTTAAGATGTTGACCCGCAAATCGACGCGGCCTTCGGCCCGCGCCGCCGCGATTTCGGCCTCGCGCGCATCGCCGAAGATGTCCAAAAAGCGCGACCACAGCCATTGCGGGGTTTCCGCCCACGCCCAATCCGGCCGGTCCGAGGGCTTGACCTGCCGCAGCGCGGTGATCCAGTCCTGTTCGCGCGCGGACAATGCGGCGGGGGCATAGAACTCCCCGGTGAAGAGGGCAAGATCGGCCACCCCCGCCACCCGTTCACGGACGCACAAGGCGGCGATCAGCCGTCGCCCGCTTTCCGCCCGCACCGCTCCATCGGTCGGGTTGCGCCCCTCGGCCAGGGCGCAATCGGCGGCCAACCGGGCGCGAAACCGCATCGCCGTCCAGAACAGATCGGAGACCGCGCGACGGTCGCCCCCGCCGATGAACCGGCGGGAGCGGAAAAAGTCGTGAAGAACCCGGTCGGCCGGACGATCGTCCACCCGAGCCATGTCCAAGGCCTCGATCGCCGCGTGCAGGCGCCCGGCGGGTGTCATCTAGACCGACGGCGGCTGGTAATTCGGAGCTTCGCGCGTGATCGCCACGTCGTGAACGTGGCTTTCGCGGAATCCGGCGTTGGTGATGCGGCGGAAGCGGGCCTTTTCATGCATGTCCTGGATCGTCCCGTTGCCGGTATAGCCCATCGCCGCCTTCAAGCCCCCGACCAGCTGATGGATGATCGGGCCGACCGGCCCCTTGTAGGGGACCCGGCCCTCGACGCCTTCCGGCACCAGTTTCAGGCTGTCCTTGACCTCGGCCTGGAAATAGCGATCAGCGGAGCCGCGCGCCATCGCGCCGATCGACCCCATGCCGCGATAGGACTTGTACGACCGCCCCTGGAACATGAAGACCTCGCCCGGGGCCTCGTCGGTCCCGGCCAGCAACGACCCCATCATCACGGTGTCGGCCCCGGCGGCAATCGCCTTGGCCATGTCGCCCGAGTTCTTCAGACCGCCGTCGGCGATCAGCGGCACGCCCGCCGCCTTGCACGCCTTCGATGCTTCCATGATCGCCGAAAACTGCGGCACGCCGACGCCCGCGACGATCCGCGTGGTGCAGATCGACCCCGGCCCGATGCCGACCTTGATGCCGTCGGCACCGGCCTCGATCAAGGCCTGCGCGCCTTCCGGCGTCGCCACGTTGCCAGCGATGATCTGGGTCAGGGCGGACAACTTCTTGATCGCCTGCACCGCGTCCAGCACACCCTGCGAGTGGCCATGCGCGGTATCCACCACGATGACGTCACAGCCCGCTTCGATCAACGCAATGGCGCGCGCCATGCCGTCGGCGCCGACCCCGGTCGCCGCCGCGACGCACAGGCGGCCCTGGTCGTCCTTGCACGAATTCGGATAGGTCTGGGCCTTTTCCATATCCTTGACGGTGATCAGGCCGATACAGCGATAGGCCCCGTCCACCACCAGCAGCTTTTCGATGCGGTGCTGGTGCAGCAGGCGCTTCGCCTCGGCGCGATCCACCGTTTCGGTGACGGTGATCAGGCCGTCCTTGGTCATCAGTTCGGAGACGCTCAAGGTCGGATCGGTGGCGAAGCGCACATCGCGATTGGTCAGGATCCCCTTCAGCTTGCCGGAACCACGCTCGACCACCGGGATGCCGGAAATGCGGTGATGGTCCATCAGCGCCAGGGCATCGGCCAGGGTCTGGTCGGGATAGATGGTGACCGGATTGACCACCATGCCGGATTCGAATTTCTTGACGCGGCGAACTTCCTCAGCCTGCGCGACGATGTCCATGTTCTTGTGGACCACGCCCATGCCGCCGGACTGCGCCAACGCAATCGCCATCGGTGCCTCAGTCACCGTGTCCATCGCCGCCGAGATCAAGGGAATGCCAAGCTCGATGGTTCGCGTCAGCTTGGTTTTCGTCACCGCCTGGGCGGGAAGAACCTTGGATTCAGCAGGCACCAGAAGCACGTCGTCAAAAGTCAGGGCTTCCTCGATGCGCACCTTCGCCTCCTCATGGATTTTTCGATGCCGCACTATACACATTTGCGGCACGGAGGGAAGCGACCCACCCGGTTAAGATTCCGTGCGCCCCCGGAATCCCTTCGCCACCACGTACATTTCGGCGGAGTCCTTACGACTGGCCGGCGGTTTGGCATGGCGCACGCTGGAAAAATCCCGTTTCATCGTGGCCAGAAACTCCGACTCGGCGCCGCCCTGGAAGACCTTGGCGACGAAACTGCCGCCCGGCGCCAGAACCTCGACCGCGAAGAGATAGGCCATCTCCAGCAGCGCGATGATGCGCAGATGATCGGTCTGCGGGTGGCCAGAGGTATTCGCCGCCATGTCGGACAACACCACGTCCACCGGACCGCCCAACAGCGCCTTCAAGCGATCCGGCGCGTCATCGGCGGTGAAATCGCAAACAAAGGTGGTGGCGCCCGGCACATGATCCATCTCCAGAAGATCGAGACCGACCACCTGACCGCCGGTCTGGTCCGGCTTGACGGCATCGACCGCCACCTGCATCCAACCGCCCGGCGCGCAGCCCAGATCGACCACCCGCTGCCCGGACTTCAGAATGGCGAAGCGTTCGTCCAGTTCCTTCAACTTGAAGGCGGCGCGCGAGCGATACCCCAGGCGACGGGCTGCCACCACGTAAGGATCGTTCAACTGCCGTTGCAACCAGCGGGTCGAGGACGATTTGCGCCCCCGCGCCGTCTTGACGCGGGTGTGCAACATCCGGTCGCTACCGCCCTGGCTGCCTCCTCTACGGCCGTCGCTCATGCGTCCTCCAATGGAATTCTGGGCGACGATCCCTTGCCGCCGGTAGCGGCGATCGCCGCGGTGTCATCGTTTTGCATGTGCGGCACCAGACAGGTCATCACCCAGCGCGCCAACTGAGCGCCAACACCGGGATGCCGCGACACCAGATTGAAGCGCATCGATTCGACATCCAAGGCCAGGGACGAGTGCATCCGCCGATGCTTTGCCAGGCTTGGCGCCTTGATCGAGGCAAGAAAGGCCTCTTCTTCCGCGAAGTGATGCCGGGTGTACCATTCCAGGGAGGTCATCGCCCCGGAAACCACGTCGTCGGCACGACCGTTTTCCAGCGCCTCGGCCAGAAGATCGGCCAATTCCAGAAGCCGACGATGCTGCGTATCGATCACCCAGTTGCCGGTTTCGTAATCCTTCGACCAGGAAAATCCGCTCACGGCTCACCTCGCGTCTGGGGGCCCGCACTCAAGGGGGGTATACCCTTCCGACGGATCGGCGGCAATCGCTTTCACCGCGCCGGGCCGCGCCGACCATGCCCGCGCCCACACCGCCAGATGCGCGGCAATGTCGGCAACCGTCCAAACGCCGGAATCGGTAAAGACCGTCAGTTGCGGCCGATCGCTTCGCGCCGCGCAACCAGACCTCGCCGCCCGCCGCCGCGACCCGATCGGCTAGATCCGCATCGTCGGTCACCAGAAGATCGTAGCCGGCAAGCACCGTCGCCCCGAAGGCGACCTCCTCCGCCTCGACCCCAGGCAGGCGCCAGACCGGTTCCCAATCCGGCGACAGCCCCCCACGACAACACACCACCACCCGCGGGCGCGGTAGGCCAGCGGCACGCCGCAGCAGATGCAGACGCGACAGATCGGCGGCCCACGCCGCTTCCCCCTGACGCTGCACGACCGCAGCCACGGCGGGCGCGGGCCAGGCTCAACAGCGCCTCGACATAGCCTTCGCGCGAATCCAAGGCGGCCTGGGCGGCGGACTCCGCCTCGACATGGCGGGCCAGAGCATTCAACGCCGTGGCCAGATTGTTCCAACTGACCGCGTTTCCGGGACGCAACGCCACCGCCCGCCGCAACACCGGCTCGGCCTGGGCCGCTTCGCCCTTCTGAATCAGCAGAGTCCCCAAGGCATGCACGGTCTCGGGATGCGCCGGATCCAAGCCAAGAATGCGGCGAAACACCTGCTCGGCCTGATGCAAACGTCCCGCCCGCTGATGGGCAAGCCCCTGCCCAAAGGCCTGCGGCACGGAAATCTCTGGCCCGGGCTCCCTGGCGCCGGCATGGGCGGGCGGCGGGCGCACCCCCGCCACCGCCTCGATCAGGGGACGGAAGCAAACGGCGGGAGACAAGGATTTGCACGCCACCACCAATGCCGCATCGACCATGCAGCGGCGTTCCGCTGGATCGTCGATCAACCCCGCCAGGCCCCGCGCGAAGTCCTCCGCGTCCTCGGCCAACCGGCAAACCGCCCCGATCACGCCCCGAACGTCTTCGACCGCCCACGGCGTCGCCAGCAAGGGGCGCGCATACCCCAAGGCCTCGACCACCGCCGCCGCGCCGTGTCCGCCACCCCGCTGCGGCGCCACCACCACATCCACCGCCGAAAAGAACTGCATCGCGCGATCCACCGGCCCGACAAAGCGGAAATCGGGACAAACCCGCCGCAGGTCGCCATCGCCGACCTCTCCGCCGACCACGACCTCGACCGTGCGGCGCGCCACGGCCAGTTCCGGTCGCGACCACACCGCATCGTGCAGCCAAGTCAGAGCCTGGGCATCGACCCAATCGTCACCAAAGAAAACGCCGATGCGTTCCACCGTGCGCCGCATCGGCGGCAGCGGATCGGCCATCGCCACCGGGTGCGGCGAAAAGCCGCACCGCGACTCGCCCAGGGACGCGACGGCGCGGGCATAATCGTCCTCGCGGGAAAACAGGACCCGGTCGAAGCGCCGCGCCAAAGCCGCCGCCTGCGCCTCGTCCAGCCGCGCGGCAATGTCCGCCGCCTCGGCATCCAACAGAACGGGGATCGCCGCCGGAACGAAATCCGGCACCCAGGCAAGATCGTCCGACATCACCAGAACCCGCGACGGCCAGCGATCCGCGATCAACCGTCCCAAACGCGACGCGACGTGCCTGAGGTCAAGCGTCGGGGTCAACGCCTCGCAACGGATTTCCCGCGCCAGCGGCGATGCCGCCAGATTACCGGTCAGGCGTTCGAATTCGCCCAGCGCGGTCCCTAAATAGATCAAATCGACGGGATCCTGCTCGAGCAGGAAACCCAGCATCTCGCGCTGCCGCGCCGCCACCCCGTAGCCCGGCCGCCAGAACGCCCGATCGCTGATGAATACCGACCCTGAAGGCACCGACCATCATCTCCACTGGGATCAATCGATCCGCCGGGGGACCCCCGCGACGGAACCGCAGTTTACCCACAAATCCGGCCCGCGTCTTCAACGCGCGCCGCATGCAATTTCAGGTTTTCTTAACGGACACCAAGGATACTATACTGTGAAGGTGTTTTTTCTGATCGGAGTGTCCGCCGGTGCGCAGGCTCTGCATTCTATTTTTTTCCATCGTCGTGCTGAGCGGTTGTGGCAAGACCCTTGAGGACGTCCCAACCGCCGGACTGTCCAAGGCGACGCCGTTCTCGCACCCCTATCACGCGCTTCTGGCCGTCGATGTCGCCACCCTGATCGTCACCGACAAGACGATGGTCGATCACATCGTCTCCTGCTTCCGGGAGGAAGACTGCTCGGCGGTGCGCGCCAGCCAGGGCGATTACTACTGCCGTCCGATCCGGTTGGCCTATACGCCGCCGCCAGAGCCTTTCTGCTATCGTTCCCTGGCCGACGCGTCGTGCTTCGCTGTGCCCAACCCCTATGGCTCCGACCGCCGCATGGGCACTTTCCTGCCCGGCGTCACCCGCGTGCGATAAGGGAGCGATCCGACCGCCATGGACTGGCCGCTTTATTGGACCTTCGTCGCCGCCGCGTTCGCCCTGGCGATCACCCCCGGCCCAGACCTGACCTGCGTCGTCGCCCGCAGCTTGGCGCAGGGACGCGCCGCCGGTCTGCTGGCGACGTTGGGAATCTCCGCCGCGATGGTGGTGCACGTCGCCTTGATAACCCTGGGCCTGTCGCGCGTTTTCCTGACCCTGCCCCAGGCCTATGCCGCGATCAAGCTGGCGGGGGCTTTTTATCTGGCGTATCTGGCGATCACGGCCTTCCGCGCCGGGCAGAGCCGCGACGTCGCGATCGCCACGGCCCGCCCCTTGGTGATTCTGCGACAGGCCGCCACCAGTTGCTTATTGAATCCCAAGCTCGCGGTGTTCTTCATCGCCTTCCTGCCGCAATTCACCACCCCGACGGCAGGCCCGATCACGCAGCAATTGTTCGTTCTGGGCGTCAGCTTCGCGGCCATCGGGCTAACGGTCCTGGCCTCCGCCGCCTGCGCCTTCGGCCCGATCGGGCGAACGCTGTCCCGGCATCCGGCGTTGTGGAAGTAGCAAAATCGCCTGACCGGATCGGTTCTGGCGGGGCTGGCGATTGGCTTGGCCTGGCCGGACAAGCCCTCGAACTGACCTCCTTGAGCGACACCCCGAGCATTGAAATCCCCCTCCATAGATGCAACCTTTAATTCAAAGGGGCGACAATCCAATGACCGTCGTAACAGGAGGAACCACCTCGGCATGGATCACGATTTCGACGTCTCCGGCTTGAAAAAATTCGTCGCGGCGGAATTCGTCTTCGGACGCGGATCGCGGCGTCTGGCGGGGCGTTACGCCCATAACCTCGGCATGCGGCGCGCCCTGGTAGTCAGCGATCCCGGCGCGCAAAAGGCGGGATGGGTCGAGAGCCTGCTGGTTACCCTGACCGAAGCGGGGATCGAAACCGTCCTCACCACCGAGGTCAGCCCCAACCCCCGTGCCACCGAGGTCATGCCTGGCGCCACCTTGTACACCGCGGAGCACTGCGATGGTGTCGTCGCGATCGGCGGCGGCAGCGTCATGGATTGCGCCAAGGGGATCGGCATCGTCGCCTCCAACCGCCGCCCGATCGAGGAATTCGAGGGCGTCGATGCGGTCGAAAAACCCTGTCCGCCCCTGATCTGCATTCCGACAACGGCCGGCACCTCGGCCGACGTCAGCCAATTCGCGATCATCCGCCACCCCGTCGATGCGGTGAAGATCGCCATCATTTCAAAGGCGGTGGTCCCCGATCTTGCCCTGATCGACCCGGAAACCACCACCACCATGGACCCCTTCCTGACCGCTTGCACCGGCATTGACGCCATAGTCCACGCGTTCGAGGCCTTCGTCTCGGTGGCGGCCAGCCCGATCACCGACCTGCACGCCCTGGAGGCGATCCGCCTGGTCCGCGCCAATCTGGTCGGCGCCACCCGCGCCCCCGGCAACCAGGACCTGCGCGGCGCGGTGATGCAAGGCAGCCTGCAGGCGGGATTGGCCTTTTCCAACGCCAGCCTGGGGGCCGTGCATGCCATGGCGCACAGCCTGGGCGGCTGGCTTGACCTGCCGCATGGCGAATGCAATGCCCTGCTGCTGGAACATGTCGTCGCCTTCAACTTCCCCAAGGCGACGGAGCGGTATTTGCGAATCGGCGAGGCCCTTGGCCTCGACTTGCGCGGTGTCGGTCAAACCCAGGCGCTGGGTCGGATTTTTGCCTTCATCCAGGACTTCAAGAACGAGGTCGGAATCTCCGGGACTCTGACCTCCCGCGGCGTCAAGACCTCCGACATCGCCGACTTGGCGGAAAATGCCCTGGCCGGTGCCTGCATCGTGACCAACCCCCGCTGTCCAACCACGGCGGATATCGAGACGATCTATGCCGAAGCGCTGTAAACCACCACCCGACTGGCGTGAACTGCAGGACCGCATCATCGGTCTGGGCGGAGATTCCATTAAGAAAAGCCATTACCCCGAGCTCCGCGACCGCCTGCGCGAACTGGAACGCTTTCGCTCCCTACTGGATCTGTCCTCCGACATTCTGCTGGTGATCGACATCGCCAGCGCCCGCATCGTCGATTGGAACGTCGCGGCGCGGACCGCCTTGGGGTGCGCATCGCCGCCGACCCTGACCGAAATCGAAGCGACCGCGATCGCCGTCCTCCTGCAAGAGGAAACGGCCAACCCCACCGAACACCCCCGCCGCACGACCCTTTCCGCCACCTTCCGCCGTGCCGACGGCAGCCGTTTCCCGGCGGAAATCGCGATCAGCATCGAGGCCGGAAACGGCAATCGACAGGCCATCGCGGTTGGGCGCGACATCACCGAACGCATCGCGACCGAACGACGACTGCGGCGGGCGGCGACCGCCTGTTACAGGCGGTGGCGGCACGGGTGGCAAGCTCGGTCCACGCCAACGATATGGTGGCGCACATGTCCGGCGACGAGTTCGCGGTCCTGCTGGAGGATCTTGCCACCACCGAGGACGCCTCGAAGGTGGCGCGCAAGATTCTGTTGTCCTTTTCGGACCCCTTCGACCTCGACGGCTTCGTCTCCCTATCGATCGGGATATCCCTGTTCCCGGCCCACGGGCAAGGCACCAGCGCCCTCTTGCGCAATTGCGACACCGCCGTCCATCAGGCGAAAGAGGACGGCGGCGGACGCTTTCGAATCTATACCCACAACCTCACCAACACCGCCTTCAAGAACCTGCAAATCGAAACCAGCCTCCGCCGCTCGATCGAGGAGGGCGGCCTGGAACTGTACTATCAGCCACAAGTCCGCCTAAGCGACGACGGCCTGTGCGGCGGCGAGGCCTTGGTGCGCTGGCATCACCCGAAACGCGGGCTGATCCCGCCCGACGTCTTCATTTCGCGCGCCGAGGAAACCGGCCTGATCGTGCCGCCGGGCGCACGCCTGCTGCTGGATGCCTGCCATCGCGTCAAAAGCTGGCTGGATCAGGGATTGGCCGTGGTGCCGGTGGCGGTCAACGTCTCGGGCGTACAGATCAACAGCAGCCCCATCGTCGAAACCGTCACCGAGGCCCTGAACCTGTCCGGCCTGCCCCCACCTGTTGAAACTGGAAATCACCGAAAGCTTCGCCATGCGCGGCACCCAGGAATCCATGGACCGCCTGCATGCCTTGCGCGCCCTGGGAGTGGAACTGGCGATCGACGACTTCGGCACCGGCTATGCCTCGCTGTCGTATTTGCGGGATCTGAAAATCGACCGCGAGTTCGTGCACAACGTCCCCGACCACCGCGGCGACTGCGCGATCATCGAGGCGATCGTCGCGATGGCCCACGGCCTTGGCCTGCTGGTGGTCGCCGAGGGCGTCGAAACCGAAGGCCAGAAGGCCTTCCTGAAACGGGCCGGACGCGACGTCATGTAGGGGGCTATCTGGGGGGGGGGGCGGCCGGCCCCGGCGCGGGATTTCGAAACGCAGTGCCTGCGCCCCATCCATCCCAACCGGGAGCAGGGGTGACAGAAATCCGGCTTTAGAACATAGTACCGGCCTCTTCGGGGGGTTCGTGGGAGGCAACTTGCTCAACATCCGTCCGGTGGTCTTCGTTGTCGGGCTGCCGCTGTTCGCCGCCCTGCCCTTTTCCTTCAGCAGCGCCGAACTCAGCTATACCGACGGCGTCTTCGAGGCGATGTCCGGACTGACCACCACCGGCTCCACCATCCTGGCCAAAATCGAGGACCAGACCCCCAGCATCCTGATCTGGCGTTCCACCCTGCAATGGCTGGGCGGCATCGGCATCATCCTGATGGCGGTGACGCTGCTGCCGGTGCTGCGGGTCGGCGGCATGCAGATATTCAAGACCGAGGCCTTCGACACCCCGGAAAAGATTTTTCCCGAATCAGCCCGATCGCCCTGCGCCTGGTCATCGTTTACGCCGGGCTGACCGCGATCTGGACCGGTCTTTACTGGGCGGCGGGAATGACCCCCTTCGACGCCGTCAACCACGCGATGACAACCCTGTCCACCGGGGGGGGGGGGGGGGACCGCGCAGGACTCCCTTGGCCATTGGCGCTCGCCCGCCATTCTGCTGGTCGCCACCGCGGGCATGATCGTCGCCGCTCTTCCCTTCGCCCTGTACCTGCACGCGGCACGCGCGGTCTGGGCCCCTCTGTTCAAGGACGAGCAGGTGCGGACCTTCCTGATCGTGCTGGCCGGAGCCACCGCGATCTCCGGCGCCTCGACCGCAATTTCCAACGTCGGGCCGGGATTCGGCGACATCATCGGTCCCTCTGGAAACTTTTTCACTTTGCCGAACGCCGCGAAATGGATCCTCTCCTTCGGCATGCTGGTGGGGCGACTGGAAATTCTGTCCATTCTGGTCCTGTTCCAGCCATCCTTCTGGCGGGAATAAGACAACGAAAAAGGCCGGTTTCCCGGCCTTTTCTCCCGATTCCTTAACCCGTCAGAGCGCCAACGTCTCGGGCAGATACTGGCGCAGATTGTCGGCCATCACGCGATCGAACTCCTGCCCCAGCTTTTGCATCAGTTCGTACCACGCCCGTTCGCGATCGTTCAGCGAAGCGCCCTCCTGCACCGTCAGGCTGCGGTGCGCCACCGTCTCGACATCGCCATGATAGCTGCGGGGCGGATCGTCCAGGGAAATCCGCGCCCGCAGGGTCGCGTCGTAGCGCTCCGACGGCTCGTCGGTGAAGGCGCCCTTGATCCCGGCCTTGGTCTTCAGCTTGGTTTCCACCACCTTGGCGTCAAGAATCGTGAAGCGCGCCACCGCGCGTCCCGAACGCAACGGCTGCAAACGGTCCGGCGCCCACTGCCGCGCCATCCGCTCCGGCGAAATCGGCATCAGATGCTCGACATTTGGGGACGCGAAGCTGGGCTTGTAATCGCTGACAATATCGACCCGCAGCGCCTGGATCGGCAAGGGATCGGATTGGGAAAAACGGATGTCGGGATAGGTCGGAGCGGGCGGCGTGCTGGTGCAGGCGGCAACCCCGGCCAACGCGACCGCCGCGACGAAGCCTTGCAGCGCGGCGCGACGAGACGGCAGGAACGGAAGAAGCGACATGGGCGGTCTCCTTAGGGTGGGAACGCGGTCAATCCGACTTGTCTGATTTAAGATCTTTCGCGTCGAACGCATAGCGCGTCTTGCAAAAATCGCATGTGACCTCGACCACGCCCTGGGCATCGGCGGCGGCGTCGATGTCGGCAGGCGACAGGGCGGCCAAAACCGCACGCAGGCGAGGGCGCCCAACGTGAACGGCAGCACGAGGTCCATGCTGCGCGCCTCTTGCATCATGAAATCTTGCCCAGGCACCAGACCATGATCGCTTTTTGCGCATGCAGGCGATTTTCCGCCTCGTCCCAGACCACCGATTGCGGCCCGTCCATCACCTCGTCGGTGACTTCCTCGTTACGGTGGGCCGGCAGGCAGTGCATGAACAGCGCCTGCGGCTTGGCCTTTGCCATCAGGGCACGATTGACCTGATGGGGCATCAACAGGCTGGAACGGTCGGTATCGGTGTCATGCATCGACAGCCAGGTATCGGTGACCACGCAATCGGCGCCGTCCACCAGCTCCCGTGGGTCGCGCCCGACCACGATGGTGCCGCCCTGGCGGCGCGCCGCCTCGACGATCACCGGATCGGGCTCCAAACCCTCGGGGCAGGCCAGACGCATTTCGAAACCGAACTTCGGCGCCGCCTCGATCCACGACTGCGCGACATTGTTGCCGTCGCCGGTCCAGGTCACCACCTTGCCCTCGATCGCACCGCAATGCTGTTCGAAGGTGGCCAGGTCGGCCATCACCTGACAGGGGTGGGTTTCATCGGTCAGACCGTTAATCACCGGCACCGAGGCGTGATCCGCCAATTCGTGCAAGGTGGCGGGATCGAAGGTGCGGATCATCAGAATATCGACATAGCGCGACAGCACGCGGGCGGCATCGGGGATGGTTTCGCACCGCCCCAGTTGCGTGTCCTGGTGCGACAGCACGACGACATCGCCGCCCAACTGCGTCATCCCAACCTGGAACGACACCCGGGTCCGGGTCGATGGCTTTTCGAAAATCATCGCCAGGGTCTTGCCCGCCAGCGGGCGGCGCAGCGCCTCGGGCGCGGTGCCGTTACGATAGTGCGCGGCAAGATTGAGGATGCGCCGCAGCGCCCCGACATCAATCGCCGAGATGTCCAGAAAGTGGCGCGGCGGCGGCGCCCGCGACGGCACCCGCGAAGAGGTGGTCATCATGGGGTTTCCTTCCACGTCTCGCACACCCGATCGAGAATCGCCATGGCGGCCTCGATATGCCCCGCATCGATCGTCAGGGGCGGCACGAAACGTAACGTGTTGTCGCCCGCGGGAACGGCCAGCAGCCCTTCCTCGAACAGGCGGTTGACCAAATCGCTATTGGTGACGCGGCATTTCAGACCCGCCATCAGGCCAAGGCCGCGCACTTCCTCGAACAACGCCGGGAAGCGGACGACCCGTTCGGCCAGGGCGCTCCGCAAGACCGCCGCCACGGTATTGACGCGATCAAGGAAACCGGGATCCTCCATCACGTCGAGGACCGCGTTCGCCGCCGCCATCGCCAGCGGATTGCCGCCGAAGGTGGAGCCGTGGGACCCCGCCGTCATGGCCCGCGCCGCCCGTTCGGTGGCCAGACAGGCCCCGACCGGGAATCCCCCGCCCAGGCCCTTGGCGATCGCCATCACGTCCGGCGTCACCCCCGACCATTCGTGGGCGAACAGCTTGCCGGTCCGGCCCATGCCGCACTGCACCTCGTCTAACATCAGCAGGACATCGTTGGCGTCGGCCAATTCCCGCATCCGCCGCAGGTAATCGAAATCGGCGGCGCGCATGCCGCCCTCGCCCTGCACCGGTTCCAGCAGGATCGCCGCCGTCTCCGGCCCGACCACGGCCTTGGCCGCCGCCGGACAGCCAAAGGCGACACGGTCGAAACCCGCCGTTTCAGGGCCGAAACCGTGCTTGCCCTTGGCCTGATCGCCCGCCGCCACGGTGGCCAACGTGCGCCCATGGAAAGCCGTGCTCATCACCACGATGCGGTAGCGTTCCGGGCGGCCCTTATCGAATTGATAACGCCGGGCGATCTTGATGGCGCACTCGTTCGCCTCCGCCCCCGAATTGCCGAAGAACACGGTGTCGGCGAAAGTCATGTCAACCAAGCGCGCGGCGGCCCGTTCCTGACCGGCGATGCGATAGAGGTTGGAGCAATGCCACAATTTCTCCGCCTGCGCCTTTAGGGCCGCCACCAGATGCGGGTGGCAGTGTCCCAACGCGCAAACCGCGATACCGGCGGCGAAGTCCAGGAATCGTCGTCCGTCCGCCGCGATCAGCCAGGGGCCTTCGCCCCGTTCGAAAACGACGTCAAACCGCGCATAGGTCGGCATCACGGACGGGATCACTTGAACTCCTCCTCTTTGGCTGGCCCGCCTTTCGCGGGAACGCCGGTTGATCGCGAAAACACTTCAGGCGGTGGGTCCGTCCACCGCCTGGAATCCGGACGGGCCGGACGAAGGCCCTACCCGGCTCCAGAAAGAAAGCGCCTATTAGAAGAGAGCGGCATCGGCGGCGTCAAGCTCTTTCGCGCAAGAAAATAACGGGCTTCTCTACGCCTTCAACTTATAGCCGATACGGAACAGATGCTGCGCCGACCACACCAGGAACAGGTTGCCGACGGTCAGAACCGCCAGATATAGCCAAACGCCCCCCCCCGTCACCCCCAGGAAACCGCCCCGGAAGCCATCGATCATGTAAAAGAACGGATTGACGTGGGCCAGCACGCGCAAGGCGGTGGGCAGATGGTCTATGGAATAGAAGGTGCCGGACAAGAACGACAGCGGCGCAATGATGAAGTTGCTGACCACCGTCGATTGGTCGAACTTCTCCGCCCAGATTCCGGTCAGAACGCCCACCGCCGACATCATCATGTTGGCCTCGATCGCGAAGACCACCACCATCCAGGGCGAGGCCACCGGCAACGGCGCATAGATCGCCAGGGCCGCCGCCACCACCACGCCGACCAGAAGGCCGCGTACCATGCCGCCGCCGATATAGGCAATCGCCAGTTCCCAGGGCGACAGGGGCGGCATCAGAATATCGACGATGCTGCCCTGCATCTTGGAAATCACCAGCGAGGACGAGGTATTGGCAAAGGCGTTCTGAATCATCGTCATCATCACCAGACCGGGCAGCAGAAACTGTTCGAACGGCACGCCGCCCATCTCTCGCCCGCCACGCCCCATCGACAGGGCGAAGATCGCCATGAAGATCAAGGTGCTGATCACCGGCGCCGCGACGGTCTGCAACCAGACCTTAAGAAAACGGCGGACCTCCTTGGCCAGCAGGGTATGGAAACCGATCCAGTTGATCGGCCCCAGCGGAGTCATACGGTCGGGAAAAATCGGGGTCATCGCGTGCAAGGCCTGGATGAAAAGCCGATCATCGGCTCCGGTCCAAGCATATGACATGCGCGCCGCCCATCCACAACCCCGTCACGGTTCAAACTCCCGTTGGTTTGCCCTATCATGGGCAAATGATCGCGCCCGCCGCCCGCCAAGGAGCCTCATGCCCGACATTTCCCGACTGCAAGACGGTTTCCGCGCATTCCGAACCGCCTATTTCGAGCACAAGCCCGAGATCTATGGCGAATTGACCCGACACGGACAGAAACCGAAATTCCTGATCATCGCCTGCTCCGATTCCCGTATCGATCCCGCGATCCTGTTCGGCGCGGAACCGGGGGAAATGTTCGTCATCCGCAACATCGCCGGTCTGGTGCCTCCCTATCAGCCGGATGGGATGTGCCACGGCACCAGCGCCGCCATGGAATTCGTGGTCAGGGACCTGAAGGTCGAGCACGTTATCGTCCTGGGGCATTCCTCCTGCGGCGGCATCGCGAGCCTCTGCGGCACCGAACACGGCACTCCCCGGACCGGGATTTCATCGTGCCCTGGATGGCGCTGGCCCCCTCAACGGAGGGAGTCGGCCACGGCGACCCGCGCGAACTCGAACAAGCCGCGATCCGTGGGTCCCTTGCAAATCTGCGCGGCTTTCCCTGGATCGCCGAGGCCGCCGAGGCCGGGCGTCTGTCGCTTCACGGCTGGTGGTTCGACATGAACGAAGGTTCCCTATGGTGCCTGAACGCAGCCACCAACGCGTTTCAGCCATTGACGTAAACGCTCCATCACTCCGATGACGAACCGCCCGCCGGACGGTGCTATGATCCCCGGATGACGGACTCAACGACACCGAAAAACCGCCGCGCCGCGCCGCGCCGCATCACCGCCTCGTACCTAGAGAACGCGGCGCTGTTCTATTTGCAGCGCTTCGACAGCACCGCCCGGAATTTGCGCCGCGTTCTGGACCGCAAGGTCCGGCGCGCCGCCTTGCATCCAGAGTCCAAAATCGATCTAGCGCAGGTGGACGCCTGGATCGAGGCAGTGGTCGGAAAAATGACCCGCCTTGGCTACATCGACGACACCCGCACCGCCGCCACCAAGGCCCGCGGCCTGTTCGCGCACGGCACCCCGCCCGCGATGATCCGCCGCCGCCTGCGCGCCGCCGGAGCCGAGGACGACGCGGTGGCCGCCGCGCTGGACGGGCTTTTCCGCGAGGAAGGGGGAAACCTGGATTTCAGGGCCGCCGTCGCGCTGGCGCGCCGCCGCCGCCTGGGACCATTCCGCCCGGCGGAGGCCAGGAGCGACCGCCGCAACAAGGATTTGGCGGCGCTGGCGCGGGCCGGCTTCGATTTCGATACCGCGCGCCGCGTCATCGACGCCGCCGACGCGGCGAACCTGATGCCGGACGATCAGGACGGTGGATTCACCGGAATCGGATCCACCGCATAGGTATCATTGCCATCCAGCGCACAGGTCGAAATTTCCGGTTTCAGGGTGCGACGCAAATGCGCGACGACACCGTCGCGATATTCCGACTTGACGAAGGACCAGGTAACGAACACCCCGCCCCGCGCCTCGTACCCGGTGATTTCCGTATTGTCCTGCGCGCGCTCGATCAATGCCCCCAGGTCGTCCGCCGCGCACACGAACACCCAACCCGGCTTGAGGCCGCGGCGGAAAAACGCGGCGACGCCACCCCGTCCGCCCAAACCGACAGCATCGGGACGGACCATCAGCAGTTTCCAGAACCGACCCTTGTCATTCTTTTCCCATGGGATATCCATGGGGGCTTCGGCAACCAGAGTCGTCTCGGCTCGCTTCAGAAACCCGAACACCATCCCCTTCCCGTGTCCATCCGCACCGGCACAACGGAACGATTGACGCTAATACGACACCAATGCATACGTATTTAATATAAATTCCACAAATCTTTAACAATTCCAAGAATTGCAGCAAACCATGGACGCTTGCGTGAAAAATCTGATCGCCAAATTGGGCTTGGTTCCCCACCCCAACGAGGGCGGCTACTTCCGAGAGACCTGCCGTTCGACGAAAATCATCGAGGCGACTCGCCCCGGAATCGATGCCCCACGCGCCGTTTCGACCGCGATTTACTACCTGCTGACGCCGGACACACTTTCGGCGATGCATCGCGTCCATTCGGACGAGATGTTCCACTTCTACCTGGGTGATGCGGTGGAGCAGGTGCGGATCTTCCCCGGCGGCGGCGGCGAGATCGTCACCATCGGCCCCGACATCGCGGCGGGAGAGACCCCGCAAACCCTTGTACAATCAGGCGTCTGGCAAGGAGCCCGGCTGAAACCGGGAGGGCTTTTCGCGTTAATGGGGTGCACCGTGGCGCCGGGCTTCGACTACGCCGACTACGAACACGGGCGGCGCGACGAACTGGTCGCCCTGTGGCCGGATCAGGCCGACGCGATCGCCGTGCTGACCCCGGTCGATCCGGCGGTCAAGCCTACGGCTTCTCCGGATAGCCGATAAAGCGCCCCATGCGGAACAGGTTAAGAGTCAGCACGTAATCCTTGTGGATCGGCGCCGAAATGATCACCGGACCGACCACTGGCCCGGTGAACCCGGCGGCATACTTGGAAACGTCGGACCGCCGTGTCGCCAGCAGCACCTGCCGACCACGAAACTTTTCCAGATCGACGGTCAAGTCGAAGTGATCGTCGATATGTCCGTCGGCGTTCCATTTGGCAAAACCGGGGCGCGGCGACGGCAAATAATAGAGCATCGGCGTCAGAACCTTGCGTTCGTCGAAGGCCAGCACCGGCGGCTCCTCCCCCGCCATCTCCGGGCGCAATACGTCGGCCAGGGCCGAGCCCAAACGATCCCACCCGCGCAAGCGCTTCATCGGGTCGATCTTGGCCGTCATCACGACCCCGGCGAGGTGAACGATGCCGTCGTAATTCACCATCGCCATTGCCGCCAACAGGTGGAGCCCCAGGGTAGCCTTGATCCAGATCTCGCGCCGCGCGCAGGCGGCCACCACCCAAACCGTCGCCGACACATAGGCGGGAGCCGCCCAGTTGGCGTTGGCGCGCGACAGAAAGCCCTCCACCACCATGATTACCAACAACGGCAGGGCAAAGGCAGCCAGGAACAGGGTATTCCGGCCCTCCGCCGTGGCGGTATCGGGACGGCGCCGCGCCAGACCAGCCGTCAACAGCAGCAATGCCGCGAACGGGATCGGTCCGAACACCCCGAATTGCGAGGCGAAGAACGCCAGCGCCTTCAACGGATGAATCCCCCCCGCCCCCAGATTGGCGTTGGCCTGGGTGTGGGCGAAACTGACGAAATGGTTGGCGGCGTTCCAGAACAAATTGGGCGAGAACACCGCGCCGCCGACCTCCAACGCCAGCCACGGCCCAGGCCGCCGCCACAAACCGCGCCACGCCGGGACCAGGGCAAAAGTCAACGCCCCGCCCGCGACGAAGGCGATCATCGCGTACTTGACCAGCAGCCCCACGCCGATCGCCACCCCCAACCCCAACCAGAACTTCAACGCCGGAAGAGATGCGGCCTCGGCGGCCAGGGCACGATGCAGGGCGACCAGCCCCCATCCCCAGGCGCACATCAGGAAAGGGTCGGTGGATATCAGCAGGGACGAGACGGAAACCCCCGGCAAGGTCAAAAAGACCAGCGCCGAGAACAGGCCAACCCGCCCACCCGCGATCCGCCGCCCCAGGGCGTAAAGCGCCAGGGCGGTCCCCGCGTGAGCCAAGGATGACCCCATGCGCACCGCCCATTCCGCCTGTCCGAACAAGGCGGTGGTGGTGGCGATCGCCCAGGCCACTACCGGCGGCTTGGAAAAATAACCGAACGCAAGAGCCCGCGACCACGACCAGTACTGCGCCTCGTCAAAGGATAGATTGACCGGCAGCGCGGCCAGTTCGACGATCCGCCACAGGGTGATCGCGGCGACCACGACCAGGGTCAGACGCCAGCCCGGTTCGTCCGAAACATTGGCGGGAACGCCGAAGGATGCCCGGGCCGCCATGTTAGCCGTCTTCCTGATGCAACAAGGCGGCCAAGGAAATCAGCAGGGCCACCGCCACCGGGCTCCACGCCGCCAGGAACACCGGAAGGGTGTTGCTGAGCCCCAGGGCATAGGTCAGGCGCGTGAAGAAATAAAAGACGAAACCAACGCCGACGCCGGTAACGATGCGGAACAGCAGGCCGCCCTTACGCATATTGGGGTTGAGAGAGAACACCGCGGCGACCAGGACCATGGCGCACAACAGCAGCGGCGAGGCCAGCAACGAGTGCCAATGCAGCAGATGGCTGTGGGCGGAGAACCCGGCGGACTCGAAAAAGCGAATGAAACCAGGCAGATCCCAGAACGACAAACTGGCGGGTGACGAAAACTTTTCCTGGATCTTCGACAGCGACAGCGCGGTCGGCTGGCTGATCGTCTGGACGTGACGGCTGACTTCCCCCGCGCTGAGAATCCAAACGTCGTTCAAGGACAAGGCTTTGTCGCGGATCGTCCCCTCCGCCGCCTCATAGCGGGAAGACAGGCTGCCATCCGGAGCCAGGGTCAAGACGCTGACCCGGCGCATTTTCAGGATGCCGTCGCGCTGCCGGACGTCAATGGCATGGATCACCGCCTGCCCGCCCCCGGCGGCCGCCTCGCGCATCCACAACCCGCCGGAGGAAAAGGTCAGCGGATTGTCGTAGCCCATCTTCAAGGAGTCTTCGAGGCGTTCGTACTCGCGATACATGGTCGCGGCCAGAGGATTGATCGCGGTCAGATTGAACAGCCCGAACAGAAACGCGACGATCAGAACCGGCGCCAGAAACTGCCACGCGGACACCCCAACGGCGCGAATCACCACCAGTTCGTGGGTGCGCGTCATCCGCCAGAAGGCGATCATCGCCCCCAGCATCACCGCGAACGGCAACACCGTGGTCAGCATCTGCGGCATTTTCAGGAAGGCCATTTCCAGCACCACGGCAAGACCGACGTTGGCCTTTCCGGTCATGCGGCGCAACAGCTCGATGCTGTCGAACAACAGCGTGACGCCGACGATGCCCAACAGCGTGAACACGAACGCCAGCGTGAAATAGCGCGCGACATAAAAGCTGATGATCCGTGACAGTCGCATTTTTGCGTTCCGTTGGTTAACCTTGCCGGAAATCCAGGTTAAGATCGCTGGCGTCGCCGCGTCATACCTTCCACGTTCCCCGCGCCACCGCAACCGGAATCCGCCGCGGAAGATTGGGCTTGGTCTTCGACGCGGCGCCGCCATACGCAACCACGAAAGGATCACGGCAGCCATGGTACAGCTCACGCGCATTTATACCCGAGGCGGCGACAAGGGAAAGACCTCTTTGGGGGACGGCTCCCGCGTCAACAAGGGCTCCTTGAGGGTCAGCGCCTACGGCACCGTGGACGAGGCCAACGGCGTTCTGGGATTAGCCCGCGTCCACACCGGCGCCGACCCGGCCTGCGCCGAGGCCGATGCCATGCTGAGCCGCATTCAGAAAGACCTGTTCGACCTGGGCGCCGACCTGTGCACCCCGATCAAGGAAAACGAGGATGCCTCGATGGCGCTGCGCATGCAGGCGGAACAGGTGAAACGACTGGAAGTCGAAATCGACACGATGAACACCGATCTGATGCCGCTCAAATCCTTCATCCTGCCCGGCGGCAAACCGGCGGCGGCGTATTTGCATCTGGCGCGGTCGGTGATCCGCCGGGCCGAGCGCGAAATCTCGGAACTGGTCGAGAAGGAACCGGTCAACCCGGAAGCGCTGAAATACGCCAATCGCTTGTCCGACCACCTGTTCGTTCTGGGACGGTACCTCAACGACAAGGGCGCCTGCGACATCCTGTGGGTTCCCGGCGCCAACCGCTGACCGCAACGAAGGCCTTTTTTCCGAGGCGGGAACGCGTAGCCTTCCGCCTCGGAAGCTGGAAACCGCCCCCGGGCGCAGGAAGTTGGGAACGTGCCGATGAAAGTTCTGGTCGCGATCAAGCGCGTCGTCGATTACAACGTCAAAATCCGCATCAAGGCCGACGCCAGCGGCGTCGATACCGCGAATTTGAAGATGTCGATGAACCCCTTCGACGAAATCGCGGTGGAAGAAGCGGTGCGCTGGAAGGAACAGGACAAGGCGGGCGAAGTGGTGCTGGTCAGCATCGGGCCGCAGGGCGCGCAGGATACCCTGCGTGCCGGCCTGGCGATGGGCGCCGACCGCGCCCTCCTGATCAAGACCGAGGACGAGGTCCAACCCCTGGCCGTCGCCAAACTGCTGAAGGCGGTGGTTGAACGGGAATCCCCCGACGTGGTGATCCTGGGCAAGCAGGCGATCGACGATGATTCCAACCAAATCGGGCAAATGCTGGCCGCCTTGCTGGGCTGGCCGCAGGGAACCTTCATTTCCTCCGCCGTGCCTGGCGACAATGGCCACGTCACCGTGGTGCGCGAAATCGACGGCGGGCTTGAAACTCTGTCCCTGGCCCTGCCCTGCGTCCTGACCACCGACCTGCGCCTCAACGAACCGCGCTATGCCTCTCTGCCCAACATCATGAAGGCAAAGAAAAAGCCCATGGAAACGACGACGCCCGAGGAACTGGGCATCGACATCGCGCCCCGGCTCGTCCTTTTGAAGGTCGCGAAACCGCCTCGCCGCAAGGCCGGCGTGATTGTCGGATCGGTTTCGGAACTTGTCGAACGCCTCAAGAACGAAGCGAAGGTACTCTGATGCGCGCCCTGGTCCTTGCCGAACACGACAACCGCACCCTGAAACCTGCCACCCACGCCACGGTCGCCGCCGCCTTGGCGCTGGGCGGCGACGTTGACATCCTGGTGGCCGGAACCCGCGCCACCGCCGCAGCCAACGAAGCGGCGAAAATCGCGGGTATCGACACCGTGCTTTTCGCCGACGACGCCGTCTTCGCCGATGCCCTGGCCGAGCCCTTAAGCGCGCTGATCGTCGGTCTTGCCTCCGGCTATGACGCGCTGCTGGCCCCCGCCTCCGCCGCCGGCAAAAACGTGATGCCGCGCGTCGCCGCGCTTTTGGATGTACAGCAGATCTCGGAAATCGTCGCGGTACTGACCCCGGACACCTTCGTTCGTCCGATCTATGCCGGAAACGCACTGGCCACGGTACGCTCCACCGACGCGAAAAAGGTGATCACGGTGCGCACCACCGCCTTCGAGAAAGCGGGAGAGAACGGCGCCGCGAAAATCCAGGCGATCGCAGCCGTCACCGACGACGGCAAATCGCGTTTCCTGGAACGCCGCGTTACCGAATCGGTACGGCCCGAGCTGACCTCCGCCCGCGTCGTCGTCGCCGGTGGACGCGGCATCGGTTCCGACGGAGCCTTCGCCCTGGTCTCGCAGCTGGCCGACGTTCTGGGCGGCGCGGTCGGCGCCAGCCGCGCTGCGGTCGATGCCGGATTCATCCCCAACGATGCCCAGGTCGGTCAGACCGGCAAGATCGTCGCTCCCGATCTGTACATCGCGGTCGGCATCTCGGGCGCTATTCAGCATCTGGCCGGAATGAAGGATTCCAAGGTGATCGTCGCCATCAACAAGGATGGCGCGGCGCCAATCTTCCAGATCGCCGACTATGGCCTGGTCGCCGACGTGTTCGAGGCGGTCCCGGCGCTGATCGAGAGCTTGAACGCGTGACCAGATACGCAAGGGGGCCGCGATGCATCGCCTGCTGACCGGGGTCCGCCCTTATTTCGCCCTGACCCTGCTGTGTCTGAGCCTCTATCTGCCCGGACTGGCCGCGGTGCCGCCGCTCGACCGCGACGAATCCCGTTACATGCAGGCCTCCCACCAGATGCTGGAAAGCGGCGACTTCGTCGCCATCCACTTCCAGAACGTACCGCGTAACAAGAAACCAGTCGGCATCTATTGGGCGCAGGCCGCCGCCACCGCCCTGTTTTCCGAACCCGCGTCCGACACCCCATGGCCGTACCGCCTGCCCTCCCTGTTGGGGGCGACGGCGGCGGTGCTGCTGACCTTCGCCTTCGGCCGCCACCTGTTCGACCGCCGCGTCGCCTTCGTCGGCGCCGCGTTGCTGGCCTCCAGCCTGATCCTGGTGGCCGAGGCGCATCAGGCGAAGACCGACGCGGCCTTGCTGGCCTGTTCCACCGCCGTGATGGGCGTGCTGGGGCGGCTGTACCTACAGGCCCGCAACGGACCGACGGTCGCCGCGCCAGAGGTCGCGGCGCTGTGGCTGGCGCTGGGCCTGGGCATGCTGATCAAGGGACCGATCGCGCCGCTGGCGATGCTGCTGACGATCGCCGCCCTGGGACTGGCCGACCGCCGCTGGCGTTGGCTGGCGACCATGAAACCGGCCACCGGGCTGCCGATCGCCCTGGCCGTGGTGCTGCCCTGGGCGATCGCCATGGCCAACGGGCCACAAACCGGCTTCGTCGCCGAGGCGGTGCAAAAAGACCTGCTGCCGAAGCTGATCGGCGGCCAGGAAGCGCACGGCGGCTTCCCCGGTCTGTACGCCGCGATCGCGATCGCCACCCTGTGGCCGGGATCGCTGTTCCTGGTTCCCGCCATGATCCGTTCGTTCCGGGAACGCGCCCAACCGGGCGTGCGCTTTTGCCTCGCCTGGGCGATTCCCGGCTGGCTGCTGTTCGAGATCATTCCGACCAAGCTGCCGCATTACCCGTTGCCGTTCTATCCGGCGCTATGCCTGTTGATCGCCGCAGCCCTGTTCGCGGCACGCAAGGAGACACGAGCCCTGTTCGACCGTTTGTGGGCCAGGGGAATCGGTGTTCTTTGGGGGGTGGTCGGTTTGGCTCTGGCCGCCGCCGCCATCGTCCTGCCGACGCTCTACGGCGATGGGGTCCCTTGGTTCGGTCCGCCAGTCGCCGCCTGCTGCCTCGCCGCCGTTGCATTGCCGCTTTGGCAATCCTGGCACGGATCGCATCTGCCCGCCGCCGCCCTGGCGGTCGCCCTGGCAGTGCCGGTCAATGCCGGGGTATTCCAGATCGTATTGCCGTCGCTTTCCCGCCTGTGGGTGGCGCCACGGCTGGCCGACGCAGTGCATGCGGTGGCGCCCGAAGGCGCCACGGTGGCCTTGTCCGGTTACCACGAACCCAGCGCGGTGTTCACGCTGGGCACCACCACCCGTCTGGTTTCCGCCGTCGCCGTCGCCGATATCCTGGCCGCGACGCCGAGCGCCGTCGGCATCGTCGAGGCGCGCGACCGGGCGGCCTTCGCCGCCCGCCTGAGCGAACTGGGGGTGGCCGAGCCGCCACCCCGCGCCGAGGTCGATGGATTCAACTATTCCAAGGGCAAGGCGGTACGGTTGTTCCTGTATCGTCTGGACGGCTGCAAAAAATGAGCCGCCACGAACCCGCCGCCGTCGAACGCGCCGTTCTCGCCCTGACGCGGGGGGCAAGACGGCGTCCCTGGCTTTCGGCGACCGGCGGCGTGACGTTCCTCTACGCGGTACTGATCGCCTGGATCGACATGCCCCTGGCGCACGCCCTGCGCGCCCATCTGCCACACGAGACCTTCGGATTTTTCAAGGTGTTGACCGACATCGGCCTGACCGGCCTGTGGTACGTGCTGGCCGCCGCCCTGCTGTTGGGCGCGCGCATCCTGGCTGGGCTGTCGGAAACCACCACCGGCCACGATCGCTATATGAATCTGGCGCGATCCGCCTGGTTCATCATCCTGTCGATGGCGACATCGGGAATTCTGGTGCAGATCGTCAAGTTCTGCGTCGGACGCTATCGCCCACGCTATTTGTTCGAGGAAGGGCTCTACGGTCTCGACCCCTTCGGCGTGCACATGGGGATGTACAGCTTTCCATCCGGCCATACCCAGACGGTGGTGGCGGCGATGACCGCCCTGACCCTGATCCACCCCCGCTACAACCTGCTTTACATCCTGATCGCGGTGCTGGTCGGAGTCAGCCGCGCGCTGACCACCATCCACTATCCGTCGGACATGATCATGGGCGCCTATATCGGCTTCGCCGTCACCCTGTGGCTGCGCCGCCAGTTCGAACGCAGCGGACGGTCCATCCGCGTGGACGTCTAGGCTCAGGACTCATTAAATTATTGTCAGGCAGATCGGCGGCTGATTCCCTCATGGGAGGGAGGGCCCCATCCATGAGTGATCTGTTTTGGTTGTCAGAGAGGCAGTTGGCGAAGATCGAGCCGCATTTCCCGCTATCGCATGGCGTGCTGCGGGTTGATGATCGGCGAGTGATCAGCGGCATCGTTCATGTGATCCGCAACGGCTTACGGTGGCGAGATGCACCACCTGTCTATGGCCCCCACAAAACCCTCTATCGCCAGCGTCATAGGATCGAGAACCTCTTCGCTCGCCTCAAGGATTGGCGGCGTATCCACACCCGATATGACCGATGCGCGGATATCTTCTTTGCCGCCGTCATCATCGCGGTACTCCTCCTCTTCTGGATCGAACCTTAATGAGTCCTGGGCCTGCCCCCCCCTAATCCGGCAACCGCCCGGTCTGCGCGAAGTGAAACAGTATGTTCTGCACCAAGGGTTGCGTCAGGTCCAGCCCGACGGCAAAAGCAAAGGCCCTGCCCTCGACATCGATGAAGACGATGCTCGGCAACGAACGTATGGTCATGGCCTCCATCAACTCGGTCCTGTGGTCGAGGAAATAGGGCAGGTTGACGATATCCGCTCCCCGGAAGAAAAAGCGCGCGCCGGAAACACCCGACCGATCCGCAGTCATCACCGGCAGCACCGTCAGCCCGGCACGGGTCAGATCGGGCAGCATCTTGTCCAGCGCCTGCAATTCGGGACGACAGGGACGGCACCACGAAGCCCAGAACACCAGAAGCACCGGCTGCCCCCGGAAATCCTTGATCGTTGCCTCGATCCTGCGATAGGAACGATCGCCGTCGGGAATGTATTGGGTAAAGCTTTTGGTCGGCGGCGGCTGCGGCACCTTGAAGGCAGTGACCCGCGACGCGGCGTCGGCCATGGTATGATAGGCGTTGTCTTCCTGAGGCTCGAACTGCTAGCGGAGGGTCAGGAACACTCCGCCGATCAAGACGATCACGCCGACCGCCACCAGAATCGCCTTTCGCAGGGAGCGCTTGTCGATCGGCGGCATTTCGTCTTGCGGATTTTCCTGCGGCGTGGAAGGCTCCAAGTCCATCGTTCCTAATCCTTCGTGTAACGGGCGCGAACCTAGCCAGAGTATTTTCGATGAACCAGACCACCGATTCCGACACCCCCAGCAGCATTTGGGGCGGACGATTCGCCTCCGGTCCCGCTGCGGTGATGCAGGAAATCAATGCCTCGATCGGCTTCGACAAGCGTCTCTACCGTCAGGATATCGTGGGCTCTACGGCGCACTGCGCGATGCTGGCGGCGTGCGGCATCATATCCGAAGCCGACGCAAACGCCATCACTTCCGGTTTACAAACGATCCTGGCGGAGATCGAGGCCGGAGCCTTCCCGTTCCGTGTCGCCTTCGAGGACATTCACATGAATGTCGAGGCCCGCCTGAAGGAGCTGATCGGCGACGCCGCCGGGCGCCTGCACACCGCGCGGTCGCGCAACGACCAGGTGGCGACCGATTTCAAACTGTGGGTGCGCGACGCGCTTTCCGGGGCCGACCGCGGCCTTGCCGCCCTGCAGACCGCGCTGCTGTCACAGGCGGAAACCCATGCCGACGCGGTGATGCCGGGATTCACCCACCTGCAAACGGCGCAGCCGGTGACCTTTGGCCACCACATGCTGGCCTACGTCGAGATGTTCGGGCGCGACCGCGGTCGCGTGGCCGATGCCCGCGCCCGCGCCAACGAATGCCCGCTGGGCGCTGCGGCCCTCGCCGGAACCTCGTTCCCGATCGACCGCGCGATGACCGCGACGGCGCTTGGCTTCGCGGCGCCGACCCGCAATTCCCTGGATTCGGTGTCCGACCGCGATTTCGCTCTGGAAGCCCTGTCCGCCATCGCCATCGCCGGCATCCACCTGTCGCGTCTGGCCGAGGAACTGGTGATCTGGACCTCGGCGCCGTTCGCCTTCGTGCGGCTGCCGGACTCGTTCTCCACCGGCAGTTCGATCATGCCGCAGAAACGCAACCCCGACGCCGCCGAACTTTGCCGCGCCAAGGCCGGACGCCTGATCGCCGACCTGAACGCCCTGCTGATCGTGATGAAGGGACTGCCGCTGGCCTATTCCAAGGACATGCAGGACGACAAGGAACCCACCTTCGAGGCCTTCGACACCTTGGGACTTTGCCTTGCCGCGATGACCGGCATGATCGCCGACCTGACCGTCAACCGCGACACCTGCAAAACGGCGGCGGGACAGGCGTTCTCCACCGCCACCGATCTGGCCGACTGGCTGGTGCGGGTGCTGGGAATGCCCTTCCGCGAGGCGCATCACGTCACCGGCACCCTGGTCAAGGCGGCCGAGTCCAAGCGCTGCTATCTGATCGATCTGCCACTGACCGCGATGCAAGCGGTGGAACCCCGCATCACCGACGCCGTGTATTCGGTACTGACCGTCGAAAGCTCGGCGGCCAGCCGGGTCAGCTTCGGCGGCACCGCGCCCGATCAGGTCCGTTTCCAGTGCGCCGAGGCGCGCCGCCGTTTCGGCCTGTGACACCAGCCAAGGAGCCGCCCCGATGACCCGCCGCCCATCCCTGATTCTGACCGCCCTGTTGGCCGCCGTCCTGTCACTGGCCGCCTGCGGCAAAAAGGGACCGCCGGAAACCATGCCGGGCGGCCAGTACCCAACCACCTATCCGTCACGTTGAGCGAGTCCCCAGGATGAACCATTTCCTCTATCGGAACGGCCAGCTGCATGCCGAGGACCGGCCATTGGCCGCCATTGCCGCCGAAGTCGGCACGCCGTTCTATTGCTATTCCACCGCCACCCTGGCGCGGCACTACGACGTCCTGGCCGAGACGGTCGCCGACCTGGGCGCCCTGATCTGCTTCGCGCTTAAGTCCAATGCCAGCCTGGCCGTGATCAAGACGCTGGCGGAACGCGACTGCGGCGCCGACGTGGTTAGCGAAGGAGAACTGCGGCAGGCCCTGCGCGCCGGGATCCCGGCGGACAAGATCGTCTTCTCCGGGGTCGGCAAGACCGAGCGCGAACTCAGCCTCGCCCTGGTTTCCGGCATTCGCCAGATCAACGTCGAATCGCTACCCGAACTGGAGGCCCTGAACGCCCTGGCCCTGCGCCTGGGCAAGACCGCGCCGGTGGCGATTCGGGTCAACCCCGACATCGACGCCTACACCCACGCCAAGATCTCCACCGGCTCCGCCGAGCACAAGTTCGGCATTGCCTGGACCCAGGCGCCCACGGTTTGCCGCCGCGCCCACGATCTGCCGGGCATCGACTTTCGCGGCATCGCCGTCCACATCGGTTCGCAATTGACCGATCTAGCCCCTTTCGCCGCCGCATTCAACAAGGTGCGCGGCCTGGTCACGTCCCTGCGCGCCGAGGGAACCCCGGTCGGCCACCTCGATCTGGGCGGCGGCCTGGGCATTCCCTACGCCCCGGGCGAGCAACCGCCCTCCCCCGTCGCCTATGCCGCGATGGTGCGCGAGGCGGTCGGCGATCTGGGCTGCGGATTGGTCTTCGAGCCCGGACGGATGCTGGTCGGCAACGCCGGGGTGCTGGTTGCCAAGGTGATCTATGTCAAGGAAACCGGAGCCAAGACCTTCGTAATCGTCGATGCGGCGATGAACGACCTGATCCGTCCGTCGATGTACAGCGGCCACCACGAGGTCATCCCGGTCGCCGAACCGGCCCCCGGCACGCCATCGGTGGCGGTGGACGTGGTCGGCCCGATCTGCGAGACCGGCGACACCTTCGGCCGCGACATGCCGCTGCCGCCCCTGAAGGCCGGGGACTTGATCGCCTTCGGCTCGGCGGGCGCCTATGGCGCGGTGATGTCGTCCACCTATAACGGTCGTCCCTTGGCGCCGGAAGTCCTGGTCAACGGCGACAGGTGCTGCGTCACCCGCCGCCGTCTCGACTATGACGAAATGGCGGCCCTGGAAACCCTGCCCAACTGGCTTTAGAAAAACGAAGGGGCGCCACCGGGCGCCCCTTTCTCTTTCGTCATTTCGCGGCATCGCCGGACGGTGGAGCCGTCGGCGGCGCGGACGGGGCCGCGGGCGCGGCGGAGGCCTTGGCCGGGGCCTCGGCGAAGGTGATCTCGTAGCGTACCGCCGCCGCCGAGGGATCTTCCATCCGAACCTGGAAACCGATCTGCGCGCCGCCCGCCAAGCTGTCCTTGCGCGGTTTGGCGAAGGCCTCTTGAATCACCCCGCCGCCGGTATCCAGCAGCACCAAACGCAGCAACGGCACCGGTCGGTCCCCGGTCACCACGTTGGCGATGACGCCCCGGACCAGCAGCACCGAAGTCTTGCCTTCCTTGACCATTTCCGAAGCGACGCCACGGAATTCCAGGCCATCGCCCAGAACCTCGATCGGCACGCCGACCGCCTTGTACAGGCGCGCCGCCTCGGGGAAGCGTTCGACGACCTGCATCCGCCCGAACCAAAGCGCGGCGACAAGACCCCCCAGCAACAGGAAAATGATGCCGCCAAAGCCGCTCTTCTTTTCCTCGGCCCGCATCCGCTTGGCGAAGACTTTGGGAATGTCCTCGGCGCTTCTGTTGAGCAAAGAATCGACATCGACGGTGTTGAACGAGGATGCGTCGTCGGCGCTGGGCGTCGCGGCAATCGCAAACGGATCGTCGGGCGGCGCGATATTGGGAATCTCGAAATCGTCGGCGGGCTTCGCGGCGGCTCCCGGGACTTCGCTGTCCATCGGCAGTTCCCCCGAAGCCATCGGCGGCACGGGAGCTCGTTCCACCCCGCCAGACGGTTCGGATTCGAGCGGCACGGAGGTCTCGCCCGCCGTCGAGGTCGGCGGCATCAAAGGCTGCGCCGGACGCCGGGGCGCCACCTCCATCGGCTCGACGACAAGCGGCGGCGGCGGCGCCGCCGGAGCGGCGTTTTCCGGGGTCTGATGCCACGTATGCCCGCACTTGTAGCAACGAACCTTGCGCCCGCGCTCACCCAGGACCGCGTCGGCGATCGAGAACTTTGTCGTGCATTCGGGGCAGGAGATGATCATGCTGCCAGACTTTCTTTAGCGATTGGCTGGACTATGGTTTTTCACTTATATGGGAGAACCGACCGGAACTCAAGCCTTCGCACGCGAAGGACGGCGGCCAAGTCTGGACCGCGGCGCCGCCGCGTGGCATTGTGTGCCCCATGAAAACCGACCGCCTCCGCTCCGGACGACAGGACGCTGCCGACGCCGCGATCATGCGCTTCGACAATGTCGGACTGCGCTATGGGCAGGGAACCGAGGTCTTGCAGGACATTTCCCTGGCCCTGGCCCCCGGATCGTTTCATTTCCTCACCGGCGACAGCGGCGCGGGCAAGTCCTCGCTTTTGAGCCTGATGTGTCTGGCCCGTCGCCCCACCCGCGGTCGCATCGAAATGTTCGGGATCGACGCAACGCGGATGTCGCACACCATGCTGCCCCGGGTGCGACGCCGAATTGGCGTGGTGTTCCAGGACTTTCGCCTGCTCGACCACCTGACGACCCTGGACAACGTCGCGCTGCCCCTGCGTGTCGCCGGCGTGCGCGAATCCGAAATCGCCCGCCACGTGCCGGAACTGCTGCATTGGGTGGGATTGGGCGACTCCCTGAAGATCAAACCGCCCTTTCTGTCGGGCGGCGAGAAACAGCGCATCGCGATCGCCCGTGCGGTAATCAATCGCCCCGACCTGCTGCTGGCCGACGAACCCACCGGCAACGTCGATGACCGCATCGCGCAGCGCCTGATGCACCTGTTCATCGAACTCAACCGCCTGGGCACCACGGTGGTGATCGCCACTCACAACGAACCCCTGATTCGCCGCTTCGGCTTTCCGCGCCTGCATCTGCGGGACGGCGGGGTGGAGTGCCTCGATTCCGAGACCTGGCCCGACCCGGCGGAGATGCCGCCATGATCTTCCGCCGCCGCGCCGACCTGCCCTTCGACCACGATGCCGCCGCCGCCTTTCTGCCGGCGATGATCGCGATGATGGTGTTCCTGGCGGCCCTGGCGCTGTCCGGCGCGCTGGTGTTGGACAATCTGCTGACGCGCTGGAACCGCGACATCAAGGGGACCCTGACCGTGCAGGTGATCCCGTCGGATTCCAACCCGCGATCGAAGGTCACCGCCCAACGCGTCGAAAAGACCATCCGTATTCTTGAGGAAACGCCGGGCGTGATCCGCGCCCGCGCCCTCACCGCCACCGAACTGACGGCACTGATCGAACCCTGGCTCGGCGACACCGATCTGATCGCCGACCTGCCCCTGCCGCTGTTGATCGACGTCGTGATCAGCGACACCCGTCCGCCCGACCTTGCCCAATTGTCCGCGCACCTGAAGGCGGAGGTCAAGGGCGCCTCGGTCGATGATCATCGGGTCTGGTTGTTCCGCGTCATCCGACTGGCCGACGGCCTGGAAATGCTGGCCAAGGCGGTCATGACCATGGTCACCTTGGCCGCCGCCATCGCCGTCGTCTTCGCCACCCGCGCGGGCATGGCGATTCACCGCCAAAGCATTGAAATTCTGCACTTGGTCGGCGCCCGCGACGGCTATATCGCGCGGCAGTACGCCCTTCGCGCGCTGTTCCTGGGAACCGAGGGGGCGGCCATCGGCTTCGGCATCGCGGCGCCGATTCTGCTGGGCCTGGGGTCCATGGCCAAGACCTTGGAAGGCGGCCTGCTGGCCGAGGTCGGCCTCTCCCCATCGCACTGGGCGATCCTTGGCATGGTACCCGTGGTGGCCACTCTGCTGGCCATGGCCGCCGCCTTCCTGACCGTCCTGAAAACCCTGTCACGGATGCTATGAGACGCCTGCTGAACACCCTGCTGATCGGCCTGTCGATCGCCTTCCTGGTCTGGGCAATCGGCTTGGTGCGCTTCATCGGCACCCTGCCCGAAGACGTCGGCGGCGACCGCACCCGCACCGACGCCATCGTCGTCCTGACCGGAGGCAGCGACCGTCTGGCCACCGGCCTGCGATTGCTGCGCGAGGACTATGCCAGCCACCTGCTGATCTCCGGGGTGGCGGAAGGCCTGTCCACCGACCGCCTGCTGGAACAGTTGGGGATGCCGGACTACCCAACTCCGTTGCGGGCCCAGATCGCCCTTGGCCACAAGGCCACCAATACCGTGCAGAACGCCACCGAAACCGCCGACTGGTGCCGCCAGGAAGGGATCCGTTCGATCCGCCTGGTCACCGCCGCCTATCACATGAAGCGCAGCCTGCTGGAGTTCCAACGCGTCATGCCGAAGGTGCGAATCTTCGCCCACCCGGTCTTTCCCGGAACGGTAAAACAGGGCGAATGGTGGAAGTACCCCGGAACCCTGTTGCTGTTGACCCGAGAATATACCAAATTCCTGGTCGCCAGCTTGGTGCACATGTTCGGTCTGACCACCGAGGAATTTTCGTGAAGTGACGCTGATCCGTTCGATTCTGTTCAATATCGTCTACCTCCTGTGGGCCATCGTCGTCTCGGTGTTCCTGACCCTGATTCTGCCCGCGCCGCGCGGTTGGATGGTCGAGGGTAAGCGCCTCTGGACCGGAGGCATCGTGTTCTGGGCGCGCTGGATCGCGGGCATCCGCCACCGGGTGCGCGGCCTTGAGAACTTGCCCAAGGGACCGGTGATCCTGGCGGTCAAGCATCAGTCGGCGTGGGATACCTTCTTCTTCGACAGCGTTCTGCCGGACGCGGTTTACGTCCTGAAAAAAGAGCTGCTGGATATCCCCTTCGTCGGTTGGCACATGCGCAAGACCGAGATGATCGCCCTTGACCGCACGGCCGGCATCAAATCGATGCACCTGCTGCTGGACAAGACCAAGGCGACGCTGGACGCCGGACGCCAGATCGTGATCTTTCCCGAAGGCACCCGCACCGCGCCCGGCGCCTCGGTCCACTACATGCCGGGGCTGGCGATGATGGCCGCCTCGGTCGATGTGCCGGTGGTGCCGGTGGCGCTGAACTCCGGCCTGTTCTGGGGGCGCAACGCCTTCTTCAAGCATGCCGGAACGATCACCGTCGAATTCCTGCCGCCGATGCCGCGCGGACTCGACCGCCGGATGTTCCTCAACGAGCTGCAAAGCCGCATCGAAATGGCGACTCGCGCCCTGGAAGCCGAGGGCCGCGAGGAATTGTCGCGCGCCTGAATCTTTTCTGTGGATAACTCTGTGGGCAGAAAAACGATCCATAAGGCTTTCTGCATCCACAGCGACTTTTGCCGAGTCGATTGCCACCACATCGGTACCGCCACGATCAACGACTCGCTTCCGCCCGGAAACGCCGAAACCGCCGGCAGAGTCTTCTCGGTATCGTTGCGGCGCCATTAAAATGGTTGTTTATCAGACTGTTGGCGTCCAGAAAAAATAACCGCTGGAATCCCCGCCGCGAATCGGGGGGACGCCGGACGTCCCATCCGTACCCCAACGCCTTCGGAACTGTCATGGAATCCCAAGGCGTTCCACTTCGTGCTGGACCTGTGGACAACTCCTCTTTACAAATGTTTGGTTCGGGTTCCGGTGTTACCGGTCCGCGTCCCATCACCGGAGCCGCACCGCCATGACCGTGACCGCCCCCTTCTCGTTTGGCGACCTCCGCCAGGCGATTTCCGAGATGATCTGGCGCGAGAAATACCGCGCGGTTTCCCCCAGCGGGGCCTCCGCCGAGGAAACCCCCGCCGACACCCATGCCCGCGTTTGCGCCGGGGTCTACGCCAAGGACCCGCAGGCCGCCATTCACGCGCTGCGCGCGGCGGCGGCGATGGACGCGATGGAATGGTGTCCGGGCGGGCGCATCCTGGCCGGGGCCGGAACCGGACGGCAGGTGACGATGATCAACTGTTTCGTCAACAATACGGTTCCGGATTCGATGGCCGGAATCATGGCCGCCAACACCCGCGCCGCGCTGACCATGCAGCAGGGCGGCGGCATCGGCACCGATTTCTCGACGATCCGACCGAAGGGCGCCCTGGTCGAAAAAACCGGATCGATCGCCTCGGGGCCGATCTCCTTCATGGAAATCTGGCAAGCGATGTGCGGCACCATCATGTCGGGCGGCACCCGCCGTGGCGCGATGATGGGAACCCTGACCGACGACCACCCCGACCTGTTGGACTTCATCACCGCCAAACAGGAGCCCGGCCGTCTGACCAATTTCAACGTCAGCGTTCTAGTCAGCGACGCCCTGATGCGCGCGGTCGATACCGATGCCGACTGGGACCTGGGATTTTCGGCGCCACCCGCCGACGCGACGCGAATCGTCGCGATCAAGGAACGGGACGGACGCCCATGGTACGTGTACGACCGTCTGCCCGCCCGCGCCCTGTGGGACCGCATCATCCGCGCCACCTATGACACGGCCGAGCCGGGGGTGATTTTCATCGACCGGGTGAACGCGGCCAACAATCTGGCCCACACCGAAACCATCCACTGCACCAATCCCTGCGGCGAGCAGCCCCTGCCACCCAACGGCGCCTGCAACCTGGGCTGCGTCAATCTGGCGGCGCTGGTCAAGGACCCCTTCACCGAGACCTCGCGCTTCGATTTCGCGCGACTGGTCGAGGTCGCGGCGATCGGCGTGCGCTTCCTTGACAACGTGCTGGACGCCACCCCGTTCCCGGTGCCGGAACAAGCCGCCGAGGCCCAAGCCAAGCGGCGCACCGGCATCGGGCATCATGGGGCTGGGAACCGCCCTGCAGATGCTAATGCTGCGCTATGGCTCCGACGACGCCGAGGCGATGACCACGCGGATCATGGAAGTCCTGCGCGACGCCTGTTATGCCGCTTCGATCGAATTGGCGCGCGAACGCGGTCCCTTCTCGCTGTTCGACAAGGACGCATTCCTCGACCGACCGTTCGTCCATGCCCTGCCGAAGCCGATCCGCGACGACATCGCGAAGCACGGCATCCGCAACGGCGTGCTGCTGACGATCGCGCCGACCGGCACCACCGCGATCTATAACACCAACGTTTCCTCGGGCCTGGAACCGACCTTCGGTTGGCGCTATTTCCGCAAGGTGCTGCAACTCGACGGCAGCCAGCGGGAGTTCGCGGTGCTCGACGCCGGATTCCTGGCCTATTGCCGCGTCAACGGCCTCGACCCCGAAACCGCATCGCTGACCGACCTGCCGCCGACCATGGTCACCACCCTGGAATTGACGGTCGAGGAACACCTGCGCACCCAGGCGATTTGTCAGCGCTTCATCGACGCCAGCATCAGCAAGACCATCAACTGCCCGGCGGACATGGACTTCGACACATTCAAGGCGGTTTATGCCCGCGCCTATGAACTGGGGTGCAAGGGCTGCACCACCTATCGCCCGTCGCCACTCAGAAAGCCGGTCCTTTCCACCGAATTCTCCGCCGTCCCGCCCGCCGCAGCGCCACCCTTGTCACCCCGGCCCGAAGCCCTGTCCGGCACCACCTACAAGCTGAAGTGGCCGCTGACCGACGAAAACTTCTATGTCACCATCAACGACATCGAAACCGCCGATGGTCGCCGCCGCCCGTTCGAGATCTTCACCGCGTCGCGTTCCTCGGAACATGTGGAACTGCTGTCCGCGCTGACCATCACCCTGTCGGCGACCATGCGCCGAACCGAGGATCCGTCGTTCCTGATCGAGGATCTGCAAACCGTGCGCGGCGCGCAAGGCGCCTGGGTCAACGGACGCTACGTCAACGGCATCGTCGCCTTGATCGCCGACGTGATGCGCCGCCATCTGGCCAACCTCGGGCTGGTCGAAACCGAGGATGCGCCGGACGACGCGGCCACCCTGTTCCGACAGGAAGGGTGCAAGAAGTGCCTGAACTGCGGCTATTCCACCTGCGGCTGAGGCCAAACCTCCACGACGGCGAGCCACCGGTCTCGGCACGGTTCGAGACAACCCTGCGCAACCTGCGCTGGCCTTCCAACCTGAGCTATGGCCTGGGAAGCGATCTGGCCGGATTCGACTTTGCCGCGCGAGTGGCCGGACCGATCACCCGCGACAGCGAACCGTTCGATGCCCTGTCCCGCTGGCGCGACGCCGGAGGCAAGGCCTCGGTCGATCAGATCGCCCTGAAGTGGGGACCATCCTCGCTGGCCGGGTACGGCACCCTGGTCATGGACGAGGCATTGCAACCCGCCGCCTCCCTGACCGCGCGGATCGAAGGCTTCGTGCCATTGGTTGACGTCCTGCAGGAAGCGGACCTGATCCGCGCCAGCGGCGCCACTCTGGCGCGTCTGGTGATTGGCCGCCAGATGCCAAGAATCGGCCCCGGGAATCTGTCGCTGTCGCTGCACGACGGTTTGGTCTATGCCGGAGCCCTGGCCCTGGTGTGGGTTCCCGCCATCGATTGGGAACGTCCCGCCGACGACGGCAAGCCGCGCCACCTAACCCCCAACGGCGCACCGTTGATGCAACCAGGCATCGACATCGGCAGGGATGGCGTCGTCACCAAACGCGGCGAGGGTCGAGAAAAAAGCCGGGGAAAACCCCGGCCCTTTTCGTTCACGCCTGCTTGGCGTCGATGATGCCTCGCCGGATCGCCCGGGTGCGGATGAAGGTTTCCTCCAGGAAATCGCCCTCGCCCCGCCGGATCGCCCGCTGCATCGCGGTCAGATCCTCGGTGAAGCGTTGCAGAATGCCCAACACCGCTTCGCGATTGTTCAAGAAAATATCCCGCCACATCACCGGGTCGGAGGCGGCGATGCGGGTGAAGTCGCGAAAACCGGACGCGGAATACTTGATCACTTCCTGCTTGATGTCGGTGGCCAAATCCGCCGCCGTTCCGACGATGGTATAGGCGATCAGATGCGGCAGATGCGACGTGATAGCCAACGTCTGGTCATGATGCTCGGGGTCCATGCAATCCACGTTGGACCCCACGCCACGCCACATCGCAGTCACCGCGTCCAATGCCGCCGCCGGCGTTTCCGGCAATGGCGTCAACACGCACCAACGATTCTCGAACAGTTCGGCGAAGCCCGATTCCGGCCCCGAAAACTCGGTCCCGGCCAGGGGATGCCCCGGCACGAAGGCGACGCCTACGGGCAGGTTGGGTTTAACGTCGCGAATCACCACGCTTTTGACCGATCCGACATCGCTGACGATGGCCCCCGGCTTCAAAAAGGGCGCCGCCGCGGCCGCCATCGCGCCGCAAACCCCAACCGGGGTGCAGATCATCACCAGATCGGCGTCCTTGACCATTTCACCGATGTCGGTCGAAACGGCATCGACGATGCCAAGCTTCAACGCGGCATCGAGAGTCTCTTGCCGTCGCGACACCGCCACCGTCCGTCGCGCCAACCCGTGGCACTTCAGCGCCAGGGACAACGACGACCCGATGTGGCCAATGCCGATGAAGGCGACGGTATCGAACAACGGCGCCTTCGAGGGATCGGATGGGGTCATGCGGTCCCCTCTTTCAGTTCGGTCAGCGCCGCGATGACCCGGCGATTCTCCTCCTCGATTCCGACCGAGATGCGCAAGGCATCGGGCAGACCGTACCCCGCCACCGGACGCACGATCACCGCCTGACGGGCGAACGCCGCCTCGGCCCGCGCCACTTCGCCCGGGGCAAAGTGCACCAGAAGGAAATTGCCGCAGGAATCCGTCACCCGGAAGCCCAGGGCGCGCGCCTGTTCGGTCAGCCAGGGCAGCCACATCTGGTTGTGGGCAAGGCACAGATCGAAGAACTGGGTATCCTCGATCGCCGCCACCGCAGCCACCTGCGCCGCCGCCGAAACGTTGAACGGCGACCGCACCCGGTTCAGAACGTCGGCGATCGCCGCCGGCGCGTAGCACCAACCAATCCGCATGCCGCCCAGGCCATAAATCTTCGAGAAGGTCCGGGTCATCACCGTGTTGTTGGTCGCCTCGACCAGCTCGGCGCCCGCCGAATAGTCGTTACGGGTGACGTATTCGGCATAGGCGGCATCGATCACCAGGACGATGTCGTCGCGCAGGCCATCGCGCAGGCATTTCATTTCCGAAGCCGGAATCATCGTGCCGGTCGGATTGTTGGGGTTGGCGATGAACACCATGCGGGTCTTCTCGGTGACCGAAGCCAGCACCGCATCGATATCGGTGGTCAGGTCGGTTTCCGGCGCCTTCACCGGCACCGCGCCATAGCCCTTGGCATAGATCGGGTACATGGCGAAGCCGTACTGGCTGAAGAGCACTTCGTCCCCCGGCCCGACATAGGCGTGAACCAAAAGTCCGATCAGTTCATCCGACCCGCAGCCGCAAACGATGTGCCGGGCATCCAGGCCGTGACGCTTGGCCAACGCGGCGCGCAATTCCTCGCAACCGCCGCCGGGGTATCGATGCAGCTCTCCGGCCAGGGCCTGATAGGCCGCCCGGGCGCGCGGGCTGGCGCCAAGCGCCCCCTCGTTCGAGGACAACTTCGCGACATGCGCCACGCCATCCAGCTTGCTGCGACCACCCTGATAGGGATTGATGTCCAGAACGCCGGGACGCGGAAGAGGAGCCGTCATCTTTCTACTCGCTTTCAGTCTGGCAAAGGTTGACTTGAAGATTGGAAACGCCGGGATTCGGAACCGCCGTGAACGGCCCCGGCAGCCGTCAGCGCGCGCAATGCAGCGGCGTCGGATAAGCCCCGATGCAGCGTGCGTCGCGCACGGATTCGTCGTTGCCGCGGCCCAATTGCACGACCCGCGGGTCGGTATCGGTGACAAAGCCATCGACCTCGACCAGATGCACCCGTGCCTCCGGCGCGAAGGACCGCATATCCCAATAGGCCAGCATGGTCAGACCGGCGTTGGCAAGCTTGGTGGACAGCTGCGTGCGGCTGACGCTGAAATTGGTTTCCACCGCCAACAACGAACGATCACCGCCTCGCGCCCCGGGCGGGTCGCCACGAAAAAGCCCCGCGCCGGGTCCGGCGCATCCCGCTTCGCCGCACCGATGCGCAGGACGATTTCGGTCCGCTGCATCAGCAGGTCGTGCATCGCATCGTCGATACGATCGATATCACGACGCAAGACTGCCAGTTCCGGTTCTTCTTCACGCATTCCAGGGGTACTTCCATGCGACAAAACTCTACGCCCGCGCGGCGGACCCCGTCGTCGGCGCATGCATGGGCGCTAAAGCGCGAAACTAGGCGTTGACAGACAGAGCATACCAACTTAGCTGTGTCCTTCATTTACGCAAGATTTTTCCAGAAAATGGGGTCATATTCCACGGATGAGCACCAGCACCCCCATGGACGACCTGCGGCAACGCCGGAATGCCGTCGAAGCCACCGTCACGCTGTGCGGCGCGGTGCCGCTCGCCCTGGATAGCGGCGCGACCCTCGGCCCGGTGGAGATCGCCTATCATACCTATGGCCGCCTCAACGCCGACAAGTCCAACGCCGTCGTGGTCTGCCACGCCCTGACCGGCGACCAGTACGTGGCGCTGCCGCATCCGGTGACCGGCAAACCCGGCTGGTGGAGCAACCTGATCGGCCCCGGCCAAGTGATCGATACCGACGCCTATTTCGTAATCTGTGCCAACGTGCTGGGGGGGTGCATGGGCTCCACCGGGCCGCGCAGCATCAACCCGGCGACCGGCCAGCCCTACATGCTCGACTTCCCGGTGATCACGGTCGGCGACATGGTGCGCGCGCAGGTGATGCTGTTGGATTATCTGGGCATCGACCAGGCGTTCGCGGTGATCGGCGGCTCGATGGGCGGCATGCAGGTGCTGCAATGGGCCTCCGCCTATCCCGAGCGGGTCTTCTGCGCCCTTCCGATCGCCACCTGCGCCCGCTATTCGGCGCAGAACATCGCCTTCGACGAAGTCGGACGGCAGGCGATCATGGCCGATCTCGACTGGTGCGGCGGATGCTATCTGCTGGAGGACAAGACCCCTCACAAGGGATTGGCGGTGGCGCGGATGGCGGCGCACATCACCTATTTGTCGGAAACCGCGCTGACCCGGAAATTCGGGCGGAAATTGCAAGGCAAGGACCGCATCGGCTTTGGCTTCGAGGCGGACTTCGAAGTCGAAAACTACCTGCGGCATCAGGGGTCCACCTTCGTCGCGCGATTCGACGCCAATTCGTACCTCTACATCACCCGCGCCATGGACTATTTCGACATGCCGGGCGAACACGGCGGACACCTGACGCGCGCCTTCCGCGACACGCCCGTGCATTTCTGCGTGATTTCGTTCTCCAGCGACTGGCTGTTCCCGACCCGCGACAGCCAGGCGATCGTGCGCGCCTTGAACGCGGCGGCGGCCTCGGTCAGCTTCGTCGAGGTGCAGTCCGACAAGGGCCACGACGCCTTCCTGCTGGACGAGCCGGAGTTTCACGACACGGTGCGGGGCTTCCTGGCAGGCATGGCGGAACGCCGCGGCCTGTCCTTCACGACGGGGGCTCGCTGATGGTCGCCGCCGCCAATCATTCCGCCACCGGCATCCGCATCGATTTGAAGATCATCGCCGAGATGATCGACGACGGCAGCCGCGTGCTGGACGTCGGCTGCGGCGACGGCGAGCTTCTGGCCTATCTGCAAAAACACCACAACGTCGATGGGCGCGGCATGGAATTGTCGATGTCCGGGGTGCAGAAAGCGGTATCCAAGGGACTGGCGGTGATCCAGGGCGATGCCGACGCCGATCTCGTCGATTACCCCGATGACGCCTTCGATTACGTGATCCTCAGCAAGACCTTGCAGGCCACCCGCAACCCGCGCGCCGTGGTCGAACAGATGCTGCGCATCGGGCGGCACGCCATCGTCTCGTTCCCCAACTTCGCGCACTGGCGCACCCGACTGGATCTGGCAATCCACGGACGAATGCCGGTCAACGAGCTTTTGCCCTATTCGTGGCACGAAACCCCGAACATCCACTTTTGCACGGTGCGCGACTTCACCGACCTGTGCCGGGTTCTTGGGGTGCGGGTCAAGACCAGCCTGTCGCTGGGCGCGGCGGGCGAGGTGCAGCGCTTCACCGCCGATGGTCGCTGGGCCAATCTGTTCGGCGTTGACGCGGTGTTTCTTCTGGAAAAATAGGCGTCGGCCCACCGGTCACCACCTCGGCGAAGGAGACCGCCGTCGCCGTCTTGCCGACCGGCGTGACGCCATAGATTTCCTTGTTCGCGGTCGCCATCAAAATCGCCGCGACACCGTCCAGCCAACGACCGGCAACCGCCTCGACCAGCCTGGCGAAGGCCAGGGAGACGCGGGTGCTCCCCGGCGGCACGATCAACGCGGCACCGTTCCAGACCGGCGTGAACATCGCCTCGCGCAGCAGGGCGTTCAATCGCCCACGGCTATAGAGACGGCCATGACCGAACGGCATCTTGTCCAACCGCGCCCAGATACTGCGGCAATTGGGCGCCACCACCACCAGACGCCCATCATCGACCAGGGTGCGCCAGACATCGCGCAGCAGGGCATGGGGGTTGGGCGACCATTCCAGGCCATGAACCAGAACGACGCGATCGAAGGAACGATCCTTGAACGGGAGTTCCGCCTCGTCGGCGATCGTCACCCGGCACGGCCCCTGACGCGGCCAGACGATGGCGCCGGTCCGCCCGCTCATCACCGAGACCACGCACTCCGCCGCGTCAAGAAAGGGCCGCAGATAGGGCGCGCCGAAGCCGATCGCGAGAATCCGCTTGCCACGCACGTCGCCCAGGGCCTCGCGCAAACGCACGCTCACGGCGCGACGGACCAGACCCCCCTCGGTCGTCGCATAGAAATCCCGAAAATCCCTGACATGCGGCCACATCGCGCTTCGCGTCCGTCCTTTCCCGCCGTCCCGGCGGTCCATCACGGATGATAGCGGTTTGCACCGCCCAGGTCATGAGGGTATCGTGATGCGGAAAGAGAGGGACATCCCGCTGGAGGTGCCGCCGTGCTGGAAATCAAACAGGTCCGCGTTCTTTGCGACAATTACGCCTATCTGCTGCATGAACCGCAGACCGGCGCCACCGCCGTCGTCGACCCCAGCGAAGCGGAACCGATCCTGTCCGCCGCCGAAGCCCTGGGCTTGACGATCAGCCACATCCTGATCACCCACCACCATGCCGACCATATCGGCAGCATGGCCGCGATCAAGGCCGCCACCGGTTGCCGCGTCATCGCCGCCGCCACCGATCTTTCCCGCATCCCCGATATCGACGTCGCGGTCAGCGACGGAGAGACCGTCATCCTGGGGGAAGCCCATGGCGCTGTCTTCGAGGTGCCTGGGCATACCTCGGGGCATGTCGCCTATTGGTTCATGGCCGACGACGCGCTGTTTTCCGGCGACACCTTGTTCGCCCTCGGCTGCGGGCGTCTGTTCGAAGGCACGCCCGCCCAGATGTGGCAAAGCCTTTCCCGCCTGCGCGCCCTTCCCGACGAAACGCTGGTCTATTGCGGCCACGAATACACCGCCGCCAACGCCCGCTTCGCGCTGTCCATCGATCGCGACAACGCCGAACTCAAGGCGCGCGCCGAGGCCGTTACCGCGGACACCATCGCCAGGCGTCCAACCGTGCCGTCGCCGCTGGGGCTGGAAAGGACGACCAACCCCTTCCTGCGCGCCGACGATCCCGAATTGGCCGCGCGGATGGGGATGGAAGGTTCCTCCGCCGAAGAGGTATTCGCCGAAATCCGCCGCCGCAAGGACGTATTCTGATTGGGAAACGCGGATGGCGCCTTTACGCCATCAGTTGCCCGCCATTGATGTCCAGGGTGGTGCCGGTGATGTAGTCGGCCCCATCGGCCACCAGGAACAGGACGCCGCGCGCAATGTCCTCGGCCCGGCCCAGGCGGCCCATCGGAATCCGCGCCACGATCTTTTCCAGAACCACGGGCGGCACCTGACGCACCATTTCGGTGTCCACGTATCCCGGCGCGATGGCGTTGACGGTGACCCCCTTCGCCGCGCTTTCCAGCGCCAAGGCCTGGGTGAATCCCAACACTCCGGCCTTCGCCGCCGCATAGTTCGCCTGACCGTACTGCCCAACCTGACCGTTGATCGAACTGATGCTGACGATGCGGCCAAAACCCTTGTCCCGCATGCCGTCGACCACCGCCCCCCACTGATCGCGGTCCATGCGGTGCAAGGTGGTGTAGCGGGTGATCCCGGCATTGTTGACCAGGACCTCGATGGGGCCGACCTCCTTGACGACCTTCTCCACCGCTTCGACGCATTGATCGAAATCGGCGACATCGAACTTATAGACCGGGATGCCGGTTTCCTCGGCGAAGTCGGCCGCGGCTTCGTCATTGGCGCGGTAAGAGGCGACGACACGATAGCCACCGTTCATCAACCCCTCGCAAATGGCGCGGCCAATTCCCCGTGCCCCCCCCGGTCATCAGTGCAACGCGCTCCTTGCTCATGATTCACCCCTTCCCGTACCAAAAACCAAACCTCAAACCCACCCCGGAGGGCGACCGCATTCATCCAACCACTCGTCGGCCAAGCCTATGCGATCGCGCCCCGCCATTCCAGCACGGATCGCCCATATCGGGGTTTTTCGCCAGCACCGTCCCCGCCCCCACCCTCCGCGCGAGCATTCCCACGCCGGAGTCAGCCGCGAGTCGGAATCGCTGCAAAAAAACGTCATCAAGTCGTCATGAAACGGGGGCCTCCCCCTTCCTCGGCGGCCCACCCCCGGCGCCAAACCCCGCCCCAACCCAGCGTTCAGAGCCCAGGCCACGAAACACCTCATGATTACGCTTGCACGCCGATTTGGATTTCAATAAGCATACCCCGGAATGACGGCGGTGAATCACAACAACAACGCCGCCGACACACGGTCGCATGCGAACCGGGGGTTCGCCCGCGACCTGGACCCTTGAGGAATGATGATCCTATGAGCGAGACCCCCGTCAATCGCGCCAATGCCACCGACAAGCATGTCGGCGCCCGCATTCGGGAACGGCGCATCATGCTGGGATTGAGCCAGCAGCAGATGGCCAACATGATCGGCGTGACCTACCAGCAGGCCCACAAATACGAACGCGGCATCAGCCGGATTTCGGCGGGACGGCTTTACGAAATCCCCCAGGCCCTGGGGGTTCCGGTCAGTTTCTTCTTCAACGGACAGGCCGAGGAACGCGCGCCGGAACTCAACGACCGCCAGCAGATGTGCCTGGAACTCGCCCGCAATTTCGCGGCGATCCCCAACGAAAAGCATCAAGAGGCGCTCAGTCAGATGGCCCGCGCACTGGCCACCGCGATGGCCGCCGAACAGGCCGCCATTTTCCGTCCGCGGCTTCGTTTCTAGCGGTCCGACACCACGCGAAAACCGACGGTGAAGCTGCGCTCGTCCGGCGGGCGCGCCGCCGTTGCATCGGCGCGCGACTACCTGGAAAAGTAATACCAGGCGCCACCACGGGTCAGCCGCGACGGACAGATGTCCGCCGCCACGGCACCGTCGGCCACCCACTCCCACAGATTCCCGTTCATGTCGTAAAGACCAAAGGGATTGGCCGGATAGCTGGCCGCAGGCATGGTGCCGTAATCGGCAACCCCTGGATTACAACCACGGCAGCGCGCCATGCCGGGGGCCATCGCATCCCCCCACCAGTACGCCGTGGCGCCGCCGCCGCGCGCCGCGCGCCCCCATTCGGCATCGGACGGCAGGCGATAGCTTCGCCCGGTCAGGGCCGACAGCCACGCCGCATAGGCAACCGCATCATTCCAGGACACATTGATCACCGGGCGATCGCCTCGCCCCCAGCCATGGTCATCGGCGATTGCCGGACATCCCCCCGCCGCGACACAGGCATCCCACGCGGCAAAGGTGGTTTCGGTGCGCGCCATCACATTGGCCCGCCCCGCCGCCACCGGCAGAACCACCATCTCAGGCGCCAACGGATGATCGCGGAAAACCGTCACCGGTTCCGCCACCGCGACGGCTGGCGACAAAAAAATCCCCAGAACGGCGACAGAGACCTTCATTTTCCGGGCAACCTGCGCGCGGCGGGAAGATGCAAAACCACGGTGGCCCCTTCCTCGACGGAGCGGCGCATCTGGCAGCGGGTGATGTAAAGCCCCAGCCCGCAGCCATCTTTCCGTTCACCGCCCCTGTTGCGGTCTGGCCCCATGTCGTTGCGAACCACGATCTCCACACCACCATCCACGGCGATTCCCGTCTCAACGTCGATGTGTCCGCCGCGTGGCGTATAGCGAATGGCATTGTCGATGACGTTCAAAACCGCCTGACGCAGACGGCGCTGATCGCCGCGAACCCGGGTGGAACAAACCTCGACACGGGCACACACCACCACACCCGCATCGACGATATCCTTCCGCAACCAAACCATGGCGGTGGCGACAAGCTCGGACAGATCGACCTCCGCTTCGTTCAGACGATCCACGCCAAGATGTCCCCGCGCATCATCCAGAATTCCGGCGACCAGATCTTCAATATGGGCGCAAGCGCGCACCACCTGCAACGCCGCCTCGACATACCGGGAATCGCCCAAGGGACCATACGCCTGATCCGCGATCCAGGTGGCAAAGCCCTGAATGGCGCCCAACGGCGACCGCAACTCATGCGCCAGCATCGCGGGCTACAGAACCTCGGGGCAGCAAGGCGGTTCTTCCGGTTCACCGTTCGACATCGGGGCGTTTTCCTCTTAACCAGCGATCCGTTTTCCACTCGGCACGCACCGCCGGGTCACTTTCGTTCTCTTCCATATGGGCGGCCAGACGGCGGAATTCATCCACATTCATCAACCGCGACAGCGCCCAAACCGCCGCGCCGCGCACCAGGGGATCGGCATCCGCCAACCGCGCCGTCACCGCCGTCGCATCCGTTACATCGCCACCATTGCCGATTGCAATCAACACATTGCAAACGAAACGGCCGCGCCCGATGCGCTTCACCGGCGACCCCGAAAACAACGCCCGGAACCCGCCACCGTCAAGCGCTACAAGGTCGCGAAGCGATGGCTGCGCCATTTCGGGCCGCGCCCGCAACTTAATCTCGGACGCCACCTGGGCGAACCGATTCCACGGACAGACCGCCAGGCAATCGTCGCAACCATAGATGCGGTTACCGATCAGAGGGCGCAGGTCGCGCGGGATCGGTCCCTTGTGTTCGATCGTCAGGTACGACACGCAGCGCCGGGCATCCAACCGTCCCGCCCCATCGAAGGCACGCGTCGGACAAGCGTCGAGACAGCGGCGACACCGCCCACAACGCCCCGCGTGCGGCGGGTCGGGAGGCAAGGCCAGCGCGGTCGCGATCACCCCCAGAAACAGCCACGACCCGAAACCGCGCGACACCAGATTGCCGTGTTTGCCGATCCAACCCAGACCGGCGCGTTCCGCCAGCGGCTTTTCCATCACCGGCGCGGTATCGACGAAGACCTTGACCTCCGCTCCCATCGCGCCGTGAATGCGCCCCGCTACCTGTTTCAGCTTGCCCTTCAGAACATCGTGATAATCGCGATTGCGGGCATAAACGCTGATCGCCCCGCGATCCGCAGCCACGGTCCGGGGATCGTCCCCAGGCCCATAATTCATGCCGCAAACCACCGCGCTTTTCGCCCCTGGCCACAGAACATCCAGGGCGGCGCGCTCCGCCACCCGCTCCGTCATCCAATCCATGGTGCCGTGGCGTCCCTCGGCCAGATACAGGGACAAGGACTCCGCCGCGCCCGCCACCGCGCCCGCGCCGGTAAAGCCGCAGACGTCGAACCCCGCCGCCGCCGCCCATGCCCGGATTTTCGCCTTGGCCTGTTCGGTCATCGTTGCGTCCCAAAAGCCCACGGGCTTCGCCCGCTCCCACCAGGGGGCTCGGCCCCCTGGACCCCCTTCCTGGTTTTTCGCGCGAAGCGCCGTGGAACCTTCGCGCCACGTGAAAAACGATTGCCGCTGCGCGGCGAAAAGCAAGGTCAAGTTCAAAGGGCCCCCGGCTCTTTGCGGGTCCGGGCGGAGCCCGGCCTAGTTTTACCGCGTCGCGATGTCGCCCCGCACCAGTTCGTCGGCAATGACGGCGGCGGTTTCTTCCAACCGCCCGGCCTCGATCGCGGCACGCAGACGCGCCATCAGCAACTGATAGAAACGCAGGTTGTGCCAGGTCAGCAGCATCGCGCCCAGAATTTCCTCGCACCGGATCAGGTGGTGCAGGTAGGCGCGGGAAAATTGCGTACAGGCCGGGCAATCGCAGGCCTCGTCCAACGGACGCGGATCGTCGGCATGGCGGGCATTGCGCAGATTGACGGTGCCGCGATGGGTAAAGGCCTGGGCGGTACGGCCGGAGCGGGTCGGCATCACGCAGTCGAACATGTCGATTCCGCGCAAGACCGCGCCCACCATATCCAGGGGCTTGCCCACCCCCATCAGGTAACGGGGTTGCCCCTGCGGCAAGGCCGGGGTGGTGATTTCCAAGGTCTCAAACATCGCGGCCTGCCCCTCGCCGACCGCCAGACCGCCGACCGCGTAACCGTCGAAGCCGATCTCGCGCAGGCGGGCAGCGGATTCCAGACGCAGATCGGGGAAGATGCTGCCCTGCACGATACCAAACAGGCCATAGCCGGGGCGCGGCACGAAGGCCGCCTTGGAGCGTTCGGCCCAGCGCATCGACAGCCGCATCGAGGCCTCGGCGACCTCTTTCTCCGCCGGAAAGGGGGTGCACTCGTCGAAGGACATGGTGACGTCGGCATCCAGCAGGTTCTGAATCTCCATGGAGCGTTCTGGCGACAGGTGGTGCGCCGAGCCATCGACGTGGGAGCGGAAGGTCACGCCCTCTTCGGTGATTTTCCGTAACTGCGCCAACGACATCACCTGGAAGCCGCCGGAATCGGTCAGGATCGGCCCGTCCCACCCCATGAAGCGATGCAAACCGCCCAATTCGCCGATGCGCTCGGCGCCGGGGCGCAGCATCAGGTGATAGGTGTTGCCCAGCAGGATCTGCGCGCCGGTGGCAGCCACCGAGTCCGGCATCATCGCCTTGACGGTGGCGGCGGTGCCAACCGGCATGAAGGCCGGGGTTTCGACCACACCGTGGGTGGTGGAGAGACGCCCGCGCCGCGCCGCGCCGTCGGTGGCCAAAACCGTGAAGCCGAAGTCGCTCATTCGCCGTCCTTCATGGGCTCGAGAAGACAAGCATCGCCGTACGAGTAAAAACGATACCCCGAGGCAATGGCATGGGCATAGGCGGACTTCATCCGCTCCAACCCCGAGAACGCGGAAACCAACATGAACAACGTCGATTTTGGCAGATGAAAATTGGTCATCAGCCGGTCCACCGCGCGAAAACGATACCCCGGAGTCATGAAAATCGCGGTTTCGCCATGAAACGGACGGACTTCGCCATCTTCCGTCGTCGCGCTTTCCAGAATGCGGCAAGCGGTGGTCCCCACCGCCAGCAGACGCCCGCCAGAGGTACGGGCGGCATTGATCCGCGCCGCGACCTCGGCCGGGATGGTCCCGACCTCGCTGTGCATGACGTGATCGGCGGTATCCTCGGCCTTCACCGGCAGGAAGGTTCCGGAACCGACGTGCAGGGTCACCGACAGACGGATCACCCCCTTCGCATCCAGGGAGGACAGCAGTTCCGGCGTGAAGTGCAGCCCGGCGGTGGGCGCCGCCACCGACCCGTCCTCGCGCGCATAGACGGTCTGGTAATCGACGCGGTCGCGATCGTCGGCGCCATCGGGGCGCGGGATATAAGGCGGCAGGGGCATTTCCCCATGGCGACCGAGCGCCTGGAACAACGACGCGCCGTCACGGTCGAAAACCACCGCAAGATCGCCATCCGCCGACTTTTCCGCGATTTCGGCGCGGAAACCGCCACCGAAATCGACGACATCGCCAACCTTGATCCGTTTGCCGGGACGGGCAAAGGCCCGCCAGCGGGCGCCGCCCTCGGCCTTGTGCAGCATGATCTCGACCCGCAAGGACTCGACCCCGGGACAACGGCGCAGCCCGTACAGGCGCGCCGGAATCACCCGGCTGTCGTTGACCACCAGAACGTCGCCGGGAGCCAGCAGTTCGGAGAGGTCGCGGACGCCACGATCGAACAGGCCACCGGCACACACATGCAGCAGGCGCGACGCATCGCGCGGCACCGCCGGACGGTCGGCGATACAGGCGCGCGGCAAGTCAAAATCAAAGGCATCGACGCGCATCTTCGGCGTTCCCAGGCTGCGGCAAACGGTGAGGGCTAGCCCAGTCGTCTCGGCCTGTCAATCATGGGAACTCAGTTTTCCGCCGCGCAGACGCCACAGGCAACCATCGGCAACCCCCGCATCGCCCAACCGGTGTCGTTGCCGTTGCCGACCACGCCCTCGACAACGTCATAGACGGTCTTGAACCCGGCCCGGCTGAGCAACGCTGCCGCCTTCGCCGAGCGATTGCCGGTGCGGCAGATCACCGCCACCGGGGTGCGCACATCGCCGCGCACCGCCTTCATCACCGCCGCGACGAAACCCGCCGCGCCGCGCGGATCGGAGAGGATGATGCGCTGTGCCTCCCTCGGCACGCCGGTCTGCCGCCACTCGGCAGGGGTCCGTACATCGATCAGAATCGATTCGTTACGCTCGATCTTCGACCACGCCTGATGCGGTTTCAGGGACTGCGGTCCCGCCGAAATCTCGGCACGCGCGGCGGCGACGCCGAAGGCCGGGATCAGCGCCACCAGAAAGATCGGCCGCACCGGCCGGAAACAACGAAGAGTCAATGGCTGGTCACTCCCTTTACGAACGGAATCAATAGCGTGTCGTCGCCATCGTGCGGTACGGTACCATCAGGGAGGCCTTTGGATCCGGCAACGTCGGCAGAACCATGCCGCGGGCGAGCGAAATCAGATCGTCCATCAACGGCACCCCGGCCGCCATCGAAACCACCGCCGACAGGCTGGGCCTGGGGTTGATTTCCAACAGGCAGGGCGTCCCCGCCTCGTCGAACATCACATCGCAATCGACCAGACAGGACAACCCCAGGGAGCGCGCGACATCACGCCCCAGATCGCGCAGAATCGGCGAATCCACGATCTCGTGTCCTTCGTTGGGCAGGGCGATGTTGCGGCGGCGGCGCGGCACGACGCGGCGGGCCTCGCCATTCCAGGCCAGCACATCCAGATCGTGCACCGGTTCCCGCAGGCATTTCATCACCACCACCGGAAACAGCGAGTCGCAAACATCGACGAAGCGCGTCATGAAGGTGTCGTAGTCCATGTGCACCTCGCGACTGCCCAGGTATTCCTGGGCGCCGTGAATGGCGTTGCGAATGACGCTCACCCCACGGCTGGACTGCGCGCTGGCGGGCTTGACCACGACCTCGCCGTAAAGGCCGAACATCTGCTCCACCGCCGTCACCAGATGCTCGCGGTCATTGGCGGCGCGCCAATCCGGAACCGACAGGCCGACCCGGGTAAAAAGCTCATAAGCCCGCAACTTGTTGGCCAAAACATCGACGATCTCGACGCGGTTGCAGGCCAACAGGCATCCCCGTTCCTCGAACAGGGCGCGGTGCGGCGCCAACGCCAGCACGTCGCCATCGACCAGCGGCAGAACCATGTCGGCATGATGGGCATCGGCCAGATCGGCGACGGCACGAGCAAAGGTTTCCGGATCCCAGGAATCGACGCAGGCGAAAACGTCGGCGAAATGGCGAGCATTGACATCGGTGCGGCGATCGACCGCGATCAACCGCACGTCGTGGACCGCGCTTTCGCGCAAACGCATAATCATATCGGCGGCCATTTCGACCCCGACCGAGGTCAGCATTATTGTGTAGGGCACGGCGGCTCCTCATCTCCGGTGGGGAACAACCATCGGCGGAAACACCGACGTTTTGAACCGTTTCAACCCGATCATGATACCATCGTCCGGCAAAAACCCATACATCCCGTCAAAAAAGCTCACCCCGGCGCACCGCATTCGGGCTTATCATCACGCCCGCCCCCGGCCCCGCCGCAAGGAGAGAACACGCATGGACCACCCCTTTCCACGCATTCACTTGGCGCTGCGGCCGGATTCCGGGGCGAAACTCAGCCACACCCTCGCCGAGGCCAAGGCCGTGGGATTCGACGGCATCGAATTGTCGTTGCCATCGTTGAACGTGGTGATCGGCGGCCAAGTCCGGGAAAACGCCTGCGCGCGTCTGGCCCGCGAAGTCGCGGCCTCCGGACTTACGGTCAGCCTGCACGCCCCGTTGAGCCTGAACTTGATGGACGAGGACAACGCCGGCCTTCACGAAGCGGTGGCGCGGGCGACCGTGCGGATCGCCGCCGAGGTCGGCGCCGGAGTCCTGGTGCTTCACCCCGGCTGGCTGCCACCCGGCCCGGATCTGACGGTGGGGCAGGGACCGCTGCGGCAAGAGGCGTCCCGCCTTACCGCCCTCGCCGAGGAGGCGGAACGGCATGGCCTGATCGTCGCCCTGGAAAACATGCCCGAGGTTTCAGCCCGTCAATCCGACGGGCGCATCAGCCATGGCATCGACCCGGCGACGGTGGCGGCGCAGATCCGCGCCGTCGGCCACCCGGCGCTGACCGGTTGCCTGGACCTCAGCCACGCCGCCATCGCCGCTACCGCGCGCGGCGCCGACCTTGCCACCGATATCCACGCCATGACCCCAGAGATCGGCCATATCCACCTGCACAATTCGTTCGCCCAACCATCTGGCCTGTTCCTGTGGACCGCCGACGAAGCCGCCACCTTCGGCATCGGCGACACCCATCTGCCGCTGGATTGGGGAACCCTGGACTTCGATGGCCTGCTGAACGGCCTGCCGGTTCGCCCCGGCACCGCGATCACCCTGGAGATCATGCCCCGCCACCAGGACCCCGAGGTCCTGGCCGACAGTCTGGCGCGGGCGCGCAGCTTGATCGTGGGGTGACGCGGCGAGCGCGCATCCCCATCTGTGAATTGAGACTGTTTCTCAACTCAAGGGGCGGCCACCGATGGGCAAGAACACCAAGAAAAACGACGGGAACAGGACCGTCTGCCTGAAAAACGGCCCCTGTGGCAAGACCGACAAGCACGGCTGCTGCAAACGCTGCGGCAAACAGCGGAAACCCTGACCTCCGCGCGCGGCCCGATCGCGGCGGCACTCGACGGAACCCCCTGGCTTCACCATGCTGACGACAACGCGTTCCCGTGGAGAGGCCGCCGATGTCGAAGCCACGCATAATTCCGTTGGGACTCGCTCTGCTTCTGGGAAGCTGGACGGGCGCCGCCGCCGAAACCGGCGCGGCGACCAAGGGATTGTTCGCCACCGGCCTTTCCCCGGTCTTTCCGGCGGCAACCGATTGCCCCGGCATTTCCTCGCCGTTCGCCTCGCCCACCCGCTATGACGGCAGCCCCCGCAAGAACGAACTGGGCGGCGTGCATTCCGCCATCGACATCACGCTGCCCGTCGGCACGCCCCTGCTGGCGGTGGTCTGCGGCACGGTGGTTCACGGCAGTTCCGCCGGACGAATGGTCGGCGACTACGTCTGGCTGCATGCCTCGCCGGAGGACAGCGGCCTGCCGATTCACCTGTTCTTGCGCTATCAGCACCTCGACGCGCCATCGCCGCTATCCATCGGCACCCACGTCGCCACCGGACAGGAGATCGCGCGCTCCGGCAAGACCGGCACCACCGGCGGCCACTACAGGCAAGAGGGATACGCCCACCTGCACCTGCTGTTGATCGCTTCCGACGCCGCCGCATTCACGACGCACGGCCCGATGCTCGTGCCGGAGAATTTCCGCTTTCTCGACCCGCTCGTTCTGTATTTGCGCACTCCGCCCACGCCTTTCGACAACACCACGGTGAAGGCCCTGGCGGAGAACGCCAAGCGCGTCCCCATCCCGGTCAGGACGACGGACGGACACGCCATCCCAGGGGAACGCGCCACGGTCTGGCCGGTCACTTGCCGGACGCGATAATCAAGGAAATTTGGCTGGGGCGGCAGGATTCGAACCTGCGTATGGCGGTACCAAAAACCGCTGCCTTACCGCTTGGCGACGCCCCAACAAGGCCGGAGACCAATGCGGCGAGAACGCCGCCCCCGGCGGAGGGAGGCCCCTTTTACGCCAGTTCGCAAACGGAGACAAGTGGGCAACGCACCCACCGTGTCAGAGCTCCGGCGCCTCCGCCCCGGCCAAGCGCACCGGCGGCGGCGCGGACAAAAGCCGGGCGGCACGCACCCACCACGTGGGATGGGTCGCCTGCATGATCTCGGCGGCGGAAGCCGCCACCGCGTGATCCTCGAACAGACCGAAACAGGTCGCCCCCGACCCCGACATCCGCGCCAACAGGCAATCGGGGCGCGCGGACAGGGCCGACAGCACATCGGCGATCGCGGGAACCTGCGCCAGCGCCGCCTCGGTCAGATCGTTGCGGCGCTTCATCAGGCTGGCGGCCAGGGCGGAGGCATGCGGCGGCGGCACCCAGGCCGGGGCTTCCGGTCCCGGACCGCGCCAACCGCGAAAAACGCGGGCGGTGGGCAGCTCCACCCCCGGATTGACCAGCACCAGGGCGGCTTCGGGCAACGGCGGCAGCGGCCGCATATCGTCGCCAACGCCACGAATCTCGGCGGCCACGCCCCCCAGGCAGACCGGAACGTCGGCTCCCAGCGACAAGGCCAGCGGCGACAGATCGGCGGGCGGAACCTCCACCCCCCAAAAGCGCACCAGCACCCGGATCGTCGCCGCCGCATCGGACGATCCGCCGCCGATGCCGGACGCCACCGGCAACCGCTTGATCAGGGTCAATACGACGGCGGGGTCGCGCCCCAGGCGAGCGGCCAAGCCGCGGGCGGCGCGAACGCACAGATTGCTTTCGTCGTCCTCGCCCAGGGCCGCCGCCATCGGGCCGCGCGCGATGAAACGAAACTCGGGCGACGGCGCGACATGCACCGTATCCGCGATATCGGCGAAACCGACCAAACTGGCCAGATCGTGATAGCCATCGGACCGCCGCCCCGGCACATGCAGGTACAAATTGATCTTCGCCGGAGCCTCGGTTTCGAAAGCCTGAGAGGCGGAGATCGCCTTCGGCGCGCGGGCGGGGGGATATGCCATCTGCGTCCTTTCGTCCCCGGGATCAGGGGACCAATCCCTTGAAAAGTTTACCACGGATCGTGTCCGCTTGCGGCTCCTCGGGGTTCAGACCCAACGCGCGTTCCCACTGATAGCGCGCCTCCAACCGTCGCCCGATCCGCCAATAGGCGTCCCCCAGATGATCGTTGATCGTGGGGTCGTCCGCAACCAGGACCACCGCCTGCTCCAACTGCTTCACCGCCTCGACGAAATCGCCCCGCAGGTAGTACGCCCAACCCAGGCTATCGACGATATAGCCGTCGCGCGGACGCTGCGCCGCCGCGTTTTCGATCATCGCCTGCGCGCGATCCAGGTGTATCCCCTGTTCAAGCCAGGAATACCCCAGATAGTTCAAGACCAGCGGCTGATCCGGCTCCAATTCCAGAGCCTTCAAAAAGTCGGCCTCGGCCCGCGCCCACTGCTTGGACCGCTCCAGCGAAATGCCCCGCGTATAGAACAGCACCCAATGCCGCCGCTCGATGGGGCCCAGGCGCGCCATCGCGCCGTCATAGGCCGCCACCGCCTCTTCGTAACGGTTGCCGCCACGATACAAATCGCCCAGTTCGATCAAAGGTTCGGGCCGGGTGGGGAACCGTGCCGCCAGCGCGCTCAAGCACGACGCCGCCTCGTCCTTCTTGTCCATCCGCTCCAGATTCCTGGCGATGCGCAAACGGACCGAATAGGCGACATCGGCATCCGGCGAGACCGCCTCGTACGCCTGATTGGCGCGGGTATAGTCCTCATGACTCTCGAACAGATCGCCGACCAGAACCCGTGCCAAGTCAAGATCGGGATTGGCGCGGATCGCCAACTGCGTCAGCGCCAGGGTCACTTCCCAGGTATCGGCATTGGTCAGAGACGTGGCGACGCTGAACAGCGCCTCGCCCATGCCGGCGGCGGGATCGGCGACCAACGGCGTCATCGTCTTCTTGACCAACAACCGATCGGCCAGCGCCTCGGTCAGCGGCGCATCGCCACGTCCGCCACCATGGGCGTCGATCAACGCCTTGGTGCGTTCGGGCTTGCCGATGCGATTGAAGAACTGCCCAGCCGCCTGCACCGCGTGGATCGAGCGCCCGCCATCGTCCGCGAGGGTGCTTTCATAGGCGGCCTCCGCCTCCGCGTCGCGCCCGGCAAAGTCGAGCAGCAGGGCGGAATGGAAGTAATAGACCGGCAGGAACGGTTTCTTTTCGGCCAGCGGCTTCAACCGCGCCAGGGCGCCATCGATATCGTGGGCTCCAGCCGCGATCCACGCCTTCAGCAAAGGACCGAGCAATCCGTTCAGATTGTTTCTTTGAATCGGCTCCAGCGCCTGCGCCGCGCCGGCCCAGTCACCGACGCGCGCCGCCTCCACCGCCAGGACATACCCCGCCAGCATGTCGCCGGGCTTGGCCGTGGCGATGGCGCGGGCGGCATTCGCCGCCACCTCGAAACGCCCGTCGGCAGTGGCGTAGACCAAGGTCAGCCGCAGCACGTCCATGTTGCCGGGATCGTTTTCCAGCGACCGCTGCAAATAGCCCGAGGCGCCGCCGACGTCATCGCGCAGACGTGCCGCATGCGCCGCCAGATAGGCCCCAAAGCCACCACTCTCGCCCAGATTGGGATGACCGTCCTCGGCGCCGCTGTCGGTCGCGGCGCATCCGGCCAGGATCAGGGCGCACCCGAACGCCAGCCCCCGCCACACCCCAGAGCCACCCTCCGCCATCGGTTTTTTCGCCTTACATGTTGGGATAATTGGGACCGCTGCCGCCTTCCGGAACCGTCCACCGGATATTGCGGCAAGGATCCTTGATATCGCAGGTCTTGCAGTGCACGCAATTAGAGGCATTGATCCGCAGGACCGGGCCATCATCGCCATCCTTGACGAACTCGTAAACCCCCACCGGACAATACTTTTCCTCGGGGCCGCCATAAACGGCGAGGTTGTGGGCAACGGGAATCTCCTGATCGGCGAGCACCAGATGTACCGGCTGCGCCTCGTCGTGGGTGGTGTTGGCAAGGTAAACCGACGACGCCTTGTCGAAGGTCAGAACGCCATCGGGCTTCGGATAGACGATCGACCGCGTCTTGGCCGACGGCAGCAAACGCGCGCGATCGGCGTGATGCGCGAAGGTCCAGAGCGCGGCGCCCCGCAAGACATAGGAATCCAGCGCGGCATACGCCATACCCGCGTAAAGGCCAAAGCGGAACCCCGGCCGAATGTTGCGCACCGTCCGTAATTCCTCCGTCACCCAGGAGTCCTGAACCTTCACCGGATAGAGGGTCGGCGTGACGCCGCGCGCCTCGGCGGGGGCATCGGCCAGCGCCGCGATCGCGGCGTCGGCGGCCAGAATACCGCTCATCATCGCGGTGTGGGTGCCCTTGATCTTGGGGACGTTGACGAACCCGGCGCAATCGCCGATCAACGCTCCGCCGGGAAAGACCAGTTTCGGCAGCGACTGATAGCCGCCCTCGGCCAGGGTGCGCGCGCCGAAGCCGACGCGGCGACCACCTTCCAGCATGCCGCGAATCGCCGGATGGGTCTTGAACCGCTGAAATTCATCGAATGGCGACAGGTGCGGGTTGCGATAATCAAGCCCGACCACGAAGCCAATCGCCACCTGATTGTCGGCGGCGTGATAGACGAACGACCCACCGTAAACGTCCGCCGTCAACGGCCAGCCGACGCTGTGCATGACCAAGCCGGGTTTGTGACGCGCCGGATCGATGTCCCACAGTTCCTTGATCCCCAGGCCACAGGTCTGCGGCTGACTGTCCTTGTCCAGGGCAAAGCGTTCGATCAGGGTTTCCGCCAGCGAACCGCGGCACCCTTCCGCCACCAGGGTGATGCGGGCGCGCAATTCCACGCCGGGCTGAAAGTTCGGCCCCGGCGAACCGTCGGACAACCGCCCCATGTCGCCGGTGACGACGCCAACGACGCGATCGTCCTCGATCAAGGGTTGGGCGGCGGCGAAACCGGGGAAGACATCCACCCCCAGTCCCTCGGCCTGACCGGCCAGCCAACGGCACAGGCTACCCAGACTGACCACGTAATTCCCAGCATTGTGCATCGCGGGCGGGGTCGGCAGCGGCAACCCGTGGCCACGGGTCAGGAACAGGAAGCGATCCTCGCTGACCGGGGCATCCAACGGCGCGCCCTTGGCCTTCCAATCCGGGATCAGTTCATCCAGGGCCACGGTTTCAATCACCGCGCCGGACAGAATGTGGGCGCCGATTTCGGACCCTTTCTCGACGACGCAGACGGACAGTTCCGTCCCCGCCGCAAGAGCCTTCTGGCGCAAACGAATCGCGGCGCTCAGCCCCGCCGGCCCGCCGCCGACGACCAGCACATCAAAGTCCATGACCTCGCGCTCGATGTCCGCGTCCTGCATCTCGAACCGTCCTTGAGAAGTCGCCGCCAAGCCAGCGCCGCGCCGGGATGGCGCGCGGCGGATCGCATTTATAGCACAGTCGCGCGCCCCTGCCACGCCGACGTCGTGGCGATCCATGGGAACGCATGCTAGCATGCCGCCCATGATCGATTTCCACGTCCCAGACCCCGGCCTTTCCGGCGGCGCGCCGCTTGACGCGGCGGCGGTGCTGCGTTGGTACGTCGCCGCCGGCGTCGATGTCGCGGTCGGCGAAGCCCCGATCGACCGGACCCTGCAGCCAGCCGAACCCGCGGTCCGCACCGCCACGACCACCGCCACCGCCACCAGTGTCACGCCGTCCGCCGCGATTCCAGCCGCGACGATTCCGGATACCGCCGCCACTTCCCTGGACGACCTGCGCGCCCGCGTCGAATCCTTCGACGGCTGCCTGCTGCGCCGCACCGCCACCCGCACGGTGTTCGGCGACGGTCCCACCGATGCCCGCCTGATGGTGATCGGCGAGGCCCCGGGGGCGGAGGAAGACCGCACCGGCGTTCCCTTCGTCGGTCGCGCCGGTCAATTGCTGAACAAGATGCTGGCGTCGATCGGTTGGCCGCGCGAGGCGGTTTACATTACCAACGTGGTTCCCTGGCGCCCCCCCGGCAACCGCAACCCGACGCCGGAAGAGGTTACCCTCTGCCGTCCTTTCGTCTTTAACGCCATCGACCTGATCGCGCCCCAGGCGATTCTGCTGCTGGGAGCATCGGCGGCGAGCGCCATTCTCGACAGTCACGCCGGGATCACCCGGATTCGCGGTCGCTGGCACACCCTGCAACGCCCCGAGACGGGTCTGTCGATCCCCATCATCGCCACCTTCCACCCCGCCTTTCTGTTGCGCTTCCCCGACAAAAAGGCCTTTGCCTGGCGCGACCTAATGGACATCAAGGCCCGCATCGGCACCCCCGGCTCCCCCACCAAGGTGTGAGCGCGGTCACACCCGCCTTGCGCCCCCCGCCACCGCCCGCTAGTCTCGATCCGACCACGAACGCGACGCCCGTTCCCGAAACCGAGAGGGATCTTGACGTGACATTCGGAAAGGCGCGCCCATGCCGGCGTGTCCGTATCTTGGCCGGGATAATTGGACTGCTCGGCGCCCTTTCCGGGAGCGCGGCGGGCGCCGCCGACTCTCCCGCCGACTCTCCCGCCGACTCCATCCCCTCGGCCCGTTCGCCGATGGTGACGTCCCCCGTCTTCGACGGCGGCCTCTCGGAAACCGACGCCAACCTTTACCGCCGCATCTTCGCCCTGCAACAGGACGGCGATTGGCGTGGCGCCGACGCGTTGATCGCGCGCCTCGACGACTACGTTCTGTTGGGCACCCTGCTCGCCCAACGCTACCTGCATCCGCACAGCCGCACGGGTGGCGCGGACGCCCGGCAATGGCTGGCGGACTATGCCGACCACCCCGACGCCGCCGCCATGCACACCTTGGCCAAGGCAAAATCCGGAAGAACGGAGGACATTCCTTCGCCCGAGGACATGCAGCCGCTGCGTGGCGCGGGCGGCATCGACGGCGGCGAATTGTGGCTGCGCGGCCTGTCGCTGACCCACCTGAAACGCGGCGACGCCAAAACCGCGAACGCCCTTCTGCGCAACTTCCGGCGCGCTTTGCGCCGCGGTTCCACCCTGACCGCGAAGCACCTGCTCACCGACACGGCATTGGCGCGATTGTTGACCGCCACCGATAGCGACCGCCTACGCGGCGCGTTGGGCTTTTCCTATTTTCTCGACGGGCGCGACGACCTTGCCCTCGCCTGGGCCATCCCCGCAGCCAAACGATCCGGCGAACGCGCGCCACAGGCGGCCTGGACCGCCGGACTATCCAGCTGGCGCGGCAAACAGTTCGCCGCCGCCGAGGACTATTTCGGGATTGTCGCCAGATCCCGTCAGGCGGACCCCTGGACCCAGGCCGCGGGCGGCTTTTGGGCGGCGCGCGCCGCCCTGCACGCCCGCCACCCGCAAAGCGTCACCGGCTGGCTATCGCAGGCGGCCGAGCATCCGCGCACCTTTTACGGCCTGATTTCGCGCCGCGTTCTCGGCCTGCCGGTCGGCTTCGGCGGGGATGCGGAAACCATTTCCCGCGACGATCACGACACCCTGGCCCAGTATCCCGGAGGGCGGCGCGCCATGGCGCTGCTGCAGACGGACCAACCGAACCGCGCCGAGGCCGAGTTGCGGCTTCTGTTCCCGGCGGTCGATCCGCCGACGCAACAGGCGATCGTCGCCGTCGCCGTCGCCGGAGGACTGGCCGCCCTGTCGATCCGCCTCTCCTCGGAAACGCAGCGACGCGAGGGAGTGATCCATGACAACGCGCGCTATCCGGTGCCGGGATGGACCCCCACCGACGGTTGGAAGCTCGACCGCGCCCTGGTCTATGCCTTCGCACGACAGGAATCCGGCTTCGACCCCAACGCGAAAAGCCGCGCCGGAGCGCGCGGCCTGATGCAGCTGATGCCCGCCACCGCGCGCTTCATTTCGGCGGGAACGGTCCACGACAAGGACTCCCTGTTCAATCCCGCCGTCAACCTGTCGCTGGGGCAGCGCTATCTTTCCCACCTGCTGAGCGAACCGGCGGTCGGCGGCAACCTGTTCTTCCTGGCCGTCGCCTACAACGGCGGCCCCGGCAATCTGGCGACTTGGGGACGCAAGGCCAACGCCAGGGACGATCCGCTGCTGTTCATCGAATCCCTGGCCTGCCGCGAATCCCGCCGCTTCATCGAACGGATCATGGCCAACCTGTGGATCTATCGCCTGCGCCTCGGCCAGGGTACGCCGTCACTGGACGCGGTGGCCTCGGGCCAGTGGCCGGTCTATAGTCCGCAGGATCGCCCCGAGGCCCGCCTCGCGATGCGAGCCAAGGGGAACTAGGAACGAACCGCCGCTCATGCCCGACTTTTCCAGCGAGGATCTCTGTCCCCATCCGGTCGTCGGCATCGACGAAGTCGGACGCGGCCCCTGGGCGGGTCCGGTAATGGCTGCCGCCGTCATCATCGACGGCGCCGCCGCCGCCGCCGACCTGTTGGCCGCCTTGAACGATTCCAAGAAACTGTCGGCAAAACGACGCGACGATCTGTGCGCGCGCCTGATCGCCTGCTCCGGCATCGTCTGGGCGCTGGGCGAGGCCTCGGTCGCCGAAATCGACGAGCTGAACATCCTTCAAGCCACCTTTTTGGCGATGCGACGCGCCGCCGCGTCGCTGCCTTTTGTCCCGGCGCATGCCCTGATCGACGGCAACAAGGTACCGCCCGGGCTCCCCTGCCCGGCCACCGCGATCGTCAAGGGAGACGGCAAATCGGCCTCGATCGCCGCCGCGTCGATCATCGCCAAGGTTCACCGCGACCGCATCATGTTGGAGCTGGATCAGAACTACCCCAACTACGGGTGGTGCCATAACGCCGGTTACGGCACCCCGGAACATCAGGCCGGTCTCTTGACATCTGGCGTCACAAAGCATCATAGAAAGTCCTTCGCCCCCATCCGCAAGATGCTGACTCAAAACACTTCTTGACGGCGACTCGGGGGCGCGGCATGGTGCCCCGATGATAACTTTCGCACCAGACACGGTCTATCAGGGGGATTGCGTCGCGTTGATGAACGCGATGCCGGAGAAGTCGGTGGACATGGTTTTCGCCGACCCGCCCTACAACATGCAGTTGGGTGGCGAACTGCTGCGCCCCGACAATTCGCGCGTCGATGGCATCGATGACGCCTGGGACCAGTTCAAAAGCTTCGCCGCCTACGACCGCTTCACCGCCGACTGGCTAAAGGCGGCGCGCCGCGTCTTGAAGGACGACGGCACCCTGTGGGTGATCGGCAGCTATCACAACATCTTCCGCGTCGGCGCGGCATTGCAGAACCTGGGCTATTGGATCCTGAACGACATCGTCTGGCGCAAGTCCAACCCGATGCCGAACTTCAAGGGCACGCGCTTTACCAATGCGCACGAGACCCTGATCTGGTGCGCCAAGGACGAGGACGCGCGCTATACTTTCAATTACGACGCCTTGAAGGAACTCAACGAAGGCCTGCAAATGCGCAGCGACTGGCTGCTGCCTCTGTGCACCGGCGCCGAACGCCTGAAGGGCGAGGACGGCGCCAAGCTGCACCCGACGCAAAAGCCGGAAGCCCTGCTGTACCGCATCATCCTGGCCGCCACCAAACCCGGCGATACGATCGTCGATCCCTTCTTCGGCACCGGCACCACCGGCGCGGCGGCGAAACGCCTGGGCCGCCGTTTCATCGGCCTGGAACGGGACGATACCTATATCGCGGGCGCCCTGGCCCGGATCAAGGAGATCGAGCCGGTCGCCGACCTGGACGCGATCAAGCTGTTCAACAAGAAAACCGAACCCCGCGTCCCCTTCGGCGCGGTCCTGGAACGCGGCCTGATCACCCCCGGCGACCTGTTGACCGACTCACGCCAACGCTATGCCGCCAAGGTCCGCTCCGACGGAACCCTGGTCGCCGCCGACGCCCATGGCTCGATCCATCAGGTTGGGGCCGCCGTGCAGGGACTGCCGTCGTGCAATGGCTGGACCTTCTGGTACTTCAAACGCCAGGGCCAATTGATGCCGATTGACCTGCTGCGCCAACGCATCCGTTCGGAAATGGTCGGCCTGTCGTAGGGCGCAACATTAGCTAATTTAATAAAAATTATCGCCCAAAAAACAGACAAAAAAATATTCCCAATATCATCCGTTGATCAGAAATTTCCATTCCAATCGATCGATTGATCGGGGTTAGTTTTATCCGTTATTCTGGAGAAAACGTGGAAATGAGAATACTGTTTTTACTTGCTCTAATCTCAGCTCTCTGGTCTTCGTCTGCAATGGCAAAAACGCTACCTTCCGCAGAAGCCGTCCGCGAATTATCCGACAAGGTAATGATGAAGGTGTCCGCCGGCGACTGGATTGGTGGAATAAGTCTGATAAAGCCTTACATGTCTGTGTCCGCCCAAGAAGTGGATAGAATGGCAGACCGCTCAAAATCTCTCATGATCGCCCTAAAAGACCGGCTCGGCGAAAATATTGGATGCGAATTCATAAGGGAAGACAAAGCTGGAGATTCTCTTATACGAACAATTCAGATAGAAAAGTGTAAAAATCCTGCATAACATGGGTTTTTACGTTCTATAAATCAAAAGATGGGTGGATTATATCCGGATTCAACTTCAGCGATTCTCTTGCGTCAGCATTTAACTGAGAATTTTCCTGCGCCACACGCGCGATAGCGTAAAGTTAGCGGCCTCGGCATAAGGAATGGGGGTCCGGGGCCTCCAGGCCCCGGCGGGTCTGGGCGGAGCCCAGGTCCGATCTCCCCCCTCTAGGCTCAGGACCCATTAGGCCCAGGACTCATTAAGGTTCAACCCAGAAGAGGAGGAGTACCGCGATGATGACGGCGGCAAAGAAGATATCCGCGCATCGGTCATATCGGGTTTGGATACGCCGCCAATCCTTGAGGCGAGCGAAGAGGTTCTCGATCCTATGACGCTGGCGATAGAGGGTTTTGTCGTAAGCGTACTGGGTTTTGCGATGACGCATTGGCGGGATGCATGTAGCGAAACCTCACTGTGTCAAAGCCTCTCGAAGAGGATCACCGTCATAGCCCTTGTCGGCGATCAGGACGTTGGCCTTGGGAAATAGGTCGAGCAACAGCATCGCGCCTTTGTGATCGCTCATTTGCCCCTCGCTGAGCAGCAGGATGAGGGGCCTTCCTTGTCCGTCGCAAACCGCATGAAGCTTGGAGTTCAGCCCGCCTTTTGTGCGTCCGATACATCGGGGAAGAGCCCCTTTTTATGGAGGCTCGTGGCGGTCCGATGAGCTTTCAGGTGGGTTGCATCGATCATCAACCCGCGGCACGCCATGCGATAGTGGGAAATGCGGCTCGATCTTCGCCAACTGCCTCTCTGACAACCAAAACAGATCACTCATGGATAGGGTCCTCCCTCCCATGAGTGAATTAGCCGCCGATCTGCCTGACAATAATTTAATGGGTCCTGAACCTAGCCGACGTCGCTCGGCCATAGATAAGCGCACCACCCGCCATCCCGGCTATACCGCCTCCATTCGCATCCGCAAGCGGATCGAGGAAGCCTTTGGCTGGATCAAGACAGTCACAGGGATGCGGAAAACCAAACTGCGCGGCCTTGATAAGGTGGATTGGGCATTCGCCTTCTCGGCAGCCGCCTACAATCTGCTGCGACCACCCAAACTGCTGGCAGGGGAGATGCCCACATGAAGCGCCCGCCCGCCTTTGCCAAAGTCTTCGAAGGCCGCTGGAGCATCGTCGAGATGGACACTTGGCCAGATGATCATCTCGACCTTCTGGAGCCCGCCCACATTACCTTTGGTGGCGCCTCTGATGGCGAACGGGTGTTCGGCGCGGTCAAGAGATGGCTCGACGTGCGTTACGGGAGCCGGGATGGTGCCGTCTGCGCCGAATTCTCGTGGGAAGGCCACAACGACGCCGATATTGCTTGCGGGAGAGGATGGGTCGCCCTCGGCACTGCTGGCCGATTGGTTGGCCACATCTACATCCATGGCAGCGATGAATCAGGCTTCGTCTGCGAGCCACTCTGACTTCTTCAACACCCTGCTAAGCTGGCGGTGCAGGCGCGCCAGAACAGCACTTCGCGGCCCGGTCGGTCGCCTTTTCGTCCGGTTTTCCTAAAGCCGATGCGTTCGAGGAGGGTCCACGACGGTCGATTGTCCGGGCGGCATTCCGCGACGATCCGGCACAGGGGATTTTCGTCCGCCAACGCCGCGATCACCGCTCCGACCGCCTCCGCCGCCAGGCCCCGCCCGCGCGCCGGGGCGGCGAACCAGTACCCGACCTCGGTCTCATAGGGGGTTTTGGGATTGGCACCGACGACGCCAAGAAGGTGCGACGTTTCGCGACTCCACACGCCAAGGAAGCGATGCCCGTCCTCGCCGCCACGGATCAGCGCCTCGGCATCCGCAAGCAGGAACGGTTCGGCGAGAAAGTGGACCCGAGAGGTGACGGACGCGTCGGTGATCGCTTGCAGCGACGGCGCATCCTCCGGACGCAGCGCCGCGATGCGGCAACGTCGCATTTCGATGTCTCTGGATAACGGGAACATGGGCCTTCTTTCTTGAAGGCCGCCGTGTCGAAAATGCATCGCTGATGTAACTATGCCTGCCGAAACACGGCGGCGATGGTCACAAACGATGACATCCTGCCGCTTCCTAACGGAAGCGCCAATAACCCTTTTGCGATGCGAAAGCGAAGCGAGTCATTATGATTCGATGCTATCACGGCGTTTTTGCCACGGCAACGAAAAACGCGCTGAAACGACGATCAGCGGCGATCGTCCTCGGCCAGCTTCCGCGCCTTTTGCATCACCGTCGGCAAGCCGTCGAGGTCGGCGCGGCGGCCCCAAAATCCGCCCCCCAGCACCGGCGAGGGATCGCCTGGCGGAGACAGCCTCACCACCGTCAACGTCAACGAAAAATGGGTAAAGACGTGCCGCACCGAGGCGTTGAGGGGCACGGCGCGCCATTCGGACGGAATATTCAACGCCGTTCCGGTCGCCCAATCGCCGCAGGGCAGCGCCAGCATGCCGCCCAAGAGTCCTTTTGGCAGACGACGAATCAGCCAGACCCCCGCCTCGCTTTCCGCCCAATAGGCGAAACCGGTCCGGTGCGGGCGCGCCGCCTTTGGCGGGCGGAACGGGCGCTGGGCGATACTGCCCGCCACCCGCGCGCGGCAATGTTCGCCCCACGGGCAAACCGGACAGGCCGGATCGCGGGGACGGCAAACCACGGCGCCCAAGTCAATCGCCGCCTGCGCGAAGTCGCCGGGGCGATTCGCCGGGACCAGGGACCGCGCCAATCGCCGCGCCACCGGCTTGAAGGCGGGCAAGGGCGTCGCGTCGTCGCTCAGACGGGCGAGAATGCGTTCGACGTTGCCGTCCACCGCCGCCGCCGGACGACCGAAGGCGATGGCGGCGATCGCCGCCGCAGTATAGGCGCCTATCCCCGGCAAGGCACGCAAGGCGGCCTCGTCCTTTGGAAAGGCTCCGCCGTGTTCCGCCGTCACCGCCCGCGCGCAGGCCAGCAGGTGGCGCGCCCGGCTGTAGTATCCCAGCCCCGCCCACACCGCCATCACCGCCGCGTCATCGGCGGCGGCCAGATCGGCCAGGGTCGGCCACAGGCCCAGGAACTTATGGAAATAAGGAATGACGGCGGCGACCGTGGTCTGCTGCAGCATCACCTCGGACAGCCAGACGCGATAGGGATCGCCCAAGCCCCCCAAGGCCGGACGCCAGGGCAGATCGCGATGCCCGGCGTCGTACCAATCCAGCAACCGCGCCGCCAGAACGGCGGGAGCGGCGGGCAGGACTTGGTCGGCGGTAGCGTGCGACATGTTCTGTCCATGCCCCGCCCATGCCGCCGCGTCAAGACCGGACCGAAACCGGCATCCTTTGGCAAGGGTGGGCGACCGCCGCGAAATCGCCTATGATGGCCGCCATGAAAAAAACCGCCGCCCCGTCCGCCAAGCCCGTCAAACCCGAGGCCCCGCGTCGTCGTCGCCCGCATCCTCTGGGAATGGCGGTGGCCTCGGTGGTGCGGCCCCTGGTCGGCAAGAAGGGCTTCGTCGATGTCGATATTCTGACCCGCTGGGGGGAAATCGTCGGGCCGGAGATCGCGCAACAATCCCTGCCTCTGCGCATCGCCAAGGCGCGCTCCGGCTCCGCCGACGGCTCCACCCTGCACGTGCGGGTCGGCTCCTCCGCCTTCGCCACGCTGCTGAAATACCAAGAGCTGGAGCTCTGCGCCCGCGTCAACCGCTACTTCGGCTTCCCGGCGGTGACCCACGTCAAGCTGACGGTCGGCAGCCTGCCGCCGCCAAAACCGCTGCTGCCGCCGCCCCGCGAACCGCCGCCGTTGTCGGCCGAGGAAGCGGCGGAGGTGGCGCGGATCGGCGACCCCGATTTGCGCGAGGCGCTGGAACGGCTGGGACGGTCGTTGCACCAACGCCAAAGCGACGGGAGATGACAAGCGAAGAACGCCGCTTTATCTCAGAAGACCGAAGTCCCAACCGCAGGAGTTTCCACCGTGTCCTTCCGCCGCCTTGCCGCCATCCTTTTGACCCTTGCCGCCCTGTTCGCCACGGGCCCCGCCGAGGCAAAGGATACCCTTCTGCACGACCAGTCGGGCGGGCGGGCGAACGCGCCGGTGACGATCGTGGAATACTCGTCCTACACCTGCCCGCACTGCGCCACCTTTCACCAGGAAACCCGCCCCTGGCTGATCGAGACCTTCGTTGACAGCGGCCGCGCCCGGATGGTGTTCTTGGACTATCCGCTGGATGGCCTGGCGATGGCGGCCTCGTTGCTGGTGCACAGCGCGCCGAAGGAAACCGCCGAGGCCTTGTCCGAGGCTCTGTTCAGCGAACAACAGCGATGGGCCACCGCCCAGAACCCGCGTCAAGCTTTGTCCGGCATCGCGGCCCTGGCCGGAATGTCGCCGCAGGCGATCGATGCCGCCCCGGCCGACCAGACGTTGTTCCAGGCGCTTCTGGACCAACGCGCCGCCGCGTCGCAAGAACACGGCGTCGATTCGACCCCGGCCCTGGTCATCAACGGCCACAAGATCGCCGCCAACAGCTCGCGCCGGGAACTGACCGAGATGATCGAGGCCGCCGAGGCCGAGGCAAAAGTCCGGCATTGACCGTCCGCCGCGGCGGACGCGCCGATGCCCTCTTGGCAAACGCGCGGTTCCGCGCATAATCGCCGGATGATCCAGTTCAACAAGTTGCGCCTGTCCGGTTTCAAATCCTTCGTCGAGCCAACGGAACTCCTGGTCGAACCGGGGTTGACCGGCGTGGTCGGCCCGAACGGCTGCGGCAAGTCGAATCTGGTCGAAGCGATGCGCTGGGTGATGGGCGAAACCTCCGCCAAGCAGATGCGCGGCGGCGAAATGGACGACGTGATCTTCTCCGGCACCCGCGCCCGCCCCGCCCGCAACGTCGCCGAAGCCCTGCTGACCCTGGACAACCACGCGCGTACCGCGCCCGCCCCCCTTAACACCGCCGACGAACTGGAGGTCAGCCGCCGCATCGAACGCGGCGGTGGCTCCACCTATCGCGTCAACGGCAAGGAAGTCCGCGCCCGCGACGTGCAGTTGCTGTTCGCCGACGCGGCAACCGGCGCGCGCTCCACGGCGATCGTCTCGCAGGGCCGAATCGGCGCGCTGATCGCCGCCGCCCCGGCGGAACGCCGCGCCCTGTTGGAAGAGGCGGCGGGAATCTCCGGCCTCTATTCCCGACGGAACGAGGCGGAGTTGCGACTGCGCGGCGCCGAAAACAACCTGACCCGCCTGGACGACGTGCTGAACGCCATGGCCACGCAAAAACAGGGCCTGGATCGGCAGGTCAAGCAGGCGGCGCGCTATCGTACCCTGTCCGAGAAAATCCGCGCCCTGGAAATCGCCCTGACCCGTCGCAACTGGAACGAAGCGACGGCGGCGCGCGACGCGGCGCGGCAGGCCCTGGTCGAGGTCGAGGCCCTGGTCGCGGCCAGCACGGCGACGGCGGCCGAGGCCGCCACCCTGCAAGCCGACGCCTTCACGGCGGTCG